>NZ_JBIAUY010000004.1:123781-361145 GCF_042893475.1 Streptomyces sp. NPDC001604
CACGACCGGTTCTCCGGGGGACCCAGCCCCTTGGCGGCCCCGGACAACAACGGGGCCGCGGGGGGGGCCGCACCCAAAGGGTACCGCCCACCCCGGCGGCTTTCTGCGGCCTCCGAGGACCACGCGGGTACGGGAACGCCAGGGGGCCCGCAACAGTCACGCTGCGGGCCCCCTGGCGATGCCTGCCTCTTACGCCTCGTCCCGGCGCAGTGAGGGCTTCAGCTCCTTGAGCCGGCCCAGCAGGCCGTTGACGAACGCGGGCGACTCGTCCGTGGAGAACTCCTTAGCCAGCTGCACCATCTCGTCCAGCACGACGGCGTCCGGGATCTCGTCGGCCCAGATCAGCTCGTAGGCGCCGAGGCGCAGGACGTTGCGGTCCACCACCGGCATCCGGTCGAGCGTCCAGCCGACCGAGTACTGCGCGATCAGTTCGTCGATGCGCTTCGCGTGCTTCGCGTAGCCCTCGACCAGCTGCATCGTGTACTCGCTGACCGGCGGCTGCCGGGTGTCGTCCCGGGACAGCCGGATCCAGTCCGCGAGGACCGTCAGGACGTCGGCGCCGCGCTGGTCGCCCTCGAAGAGGATCTGGAAGGCGCGCTTGCGGGCCGTGTTGCGGGCAGCCACGGTTAGCTGTTCACCCGGCCGAGGTAGTCGCTCGTACGGGTGTCGACCTTGATCTTCTCACCGGTGGTGATGAAGAGCGGGACCTGGATCTGGTGGCCGGTCTCCAGCGTGGCGGGCTTGGTGCCGCCGGTGGAGCGGTCGCCCTGCAGGCCCGGCTCGGTCTCCTGGACGACGAGCTCGACGGCGGCCGGGAGCTCGACGAAGAGCACCTCGCCCTCGTGCTGCGCGACGGTGGCCGTGAAGCCCTCGACGAGGAAGTTGGCGGCGTCGCCGACAGCCTTGCGGTCGACCATGAGCTGGTCGTAGGTCTCCATGTCCATGAAGACGAAGTACTCGCCGTCCATGTACGAGAACTGCATGTCGCGCTTGTCGACAGTGGCCGTCTCGACCTTGACGCCGGCGTTGAACGTCTTGTCGACGACCTTGCCGGAGAGCACGTTCTTCAGCTTGGTGCGCACGAAGGCCGGGCCCTTGCCGGGCTTGACGTGCTGGAACTCGACGACGGACCACAGCTGGCCGCCTTCGAGCTTGAGCACCAGGCCGTTCTTGAGGTCGTTCGTGGAAGCCACGGTTGCGGAATCTCCTGGACTGACGTGGACGACCCCGGCGCGCGCACCTTCCTAGAGTGCGAGCAGCTCCTTGGTCGTGATGGTGAGTAGCTCGGGTCCGCCGTCCGCCTCGGGGCGGACGACGAGCGTGTCATCGATCCGGACGCCGCCCCGGCCCGGGAGGTGGACCCCCGGTTCGACGGTGACCGGCACGCAAGCGTCCAGTTTACCCATGGCCGCAGGGGCGAGCTGCGGGTCCTCGTCGATTTCGAGCCCCACGCCGTGCCCCGTCAGGGCCGGGAGCCCCTGCGCGTACCCCGCGGAATCCAGCACCTGACGTGCGGCGCGGTCCACGTCCCGGCAGGCCGCACCGGGCACCAGCGACTCCCGTCCGGCGCGCTGGGCAGCGAAGACGAGGTCGTACAGCTCGATCTGCCAGTCCGCGGGAGACGTGCCGATGACGAAGGTGCGGCCGATCTCGCAGCGGTAGCCGCGGTAGGCGGCGCCCAGACAGACCGAGAGGAAGTCGCCCTCCTCGACACGGCGGTCGGTGGGCCGGTGGGCGGGTCTGCCGGCGTTGGGGCCGGTGGCGACGGAGGTCGGGAAGGCGGGGCCGTCGGCGCCGTGGTCGACGAGTCGCCGCTCCAGCTCCAGGGCGAGATGCCGTTCCGTGCGGCCGACGAGGATGGACTCCAGGAGTTCGCCGAGGGCCTGATCGGCGATCTCGGCGCCGATGCGGAGGCAGGAGATCTCCTCCTCGTCCTTGACGACCCTGAGCTGCTCGACGGCTCCGCCGAGATCGGTCAGGCGAAGGCGCGGGACGACCGAGCGGATCTCGCGGTGCCGGGCCACCGTGAGGTGGTGTTCCTCCACGGCGAGGGTGTCGGCGCGCTGGGCCTCGGCGAGGTCGGCGGCGGCCACCGCGGGATCGCCCGCGGTGCCCGGCAGGGTCTGCACGCGCAGCGCCTCGTCCGGTCGGCCCTCGGCGGGCCGGTCGTCCGGTGGACCGGCGCAGAGCAGCAGGTCGTGGGTCTTGCCCAGGAGCAGGACGGCGCCCCGCGGGGCGGTGCCCGCGAGGTAGCGGACATTGGCGGGCCGCGAGATCAGCGCGGCCTGGCTGCCGCCGGCCTTGCAGCGGTCTCGCAGCCTTGCTCGGCGGAGTGCGTACACCTCTGACATGAGATGAGCGTAGGAGCGGTGGGGGAATTGTGCCGGTTGGGGTGTCGTTCGGGGGACGAGAGGCGGGAGGGCGGCTTCGCCCCGCTCCCCTGCATAAGCCGTGCAGGCCCCTGTGGCTACCAGTTCGGGGGGCTCGCGATGGACCGTGCCAGTACGTCGTCCAGGACCCTCGCCGTCTGGGGGACGTCCAACTGGGAGTTGTCGATGATCGGGAGGCCCGAGCCGTACCAGCCCGCCATGCGGCCGTGGATGCGGGCGACCTCCTCGTCGGTGAGGCGGCGGTTGCCGGAGCGTTCCGCGTTGCGCTCCAGGACGATCTCCAGGCCGGGGAGGAGGACGACCGGGAGGAGGCCGGGGCCCACGTGGCGCTTCCAGCCGCCGAGGCCGACGACCGGGCGGTCGGGGAAGACGGCGTCGTCGAGGATGCAGGAGATGCCGTTGGCCAGGAAGTTCCGGGCGGCGAAGCCGCAGGTGCGGCGGGCCAGGCGGTACTGCGCCTCCGAGTGGTCGTTCCACCCGGACTGCGGGTCGGCGAAGCCGGAGCGGACCCATTCGCGTACGTCGTCGAGACTGATGTGGGCGGTGGGGACCCGGCGGTGGTCCGCCCAGTACTTGGCGACGCTCGTCTTTCCGGCGCCCGCGGGGCCGATGAGCAGCACTGCGAGGGTCGTGGCGGTGGGGTCGGGCGCACTGGTGGCGGGCGGCGCGCTGGGCATCGCGACGGGGCCGCCGGGGGGCAGCGGGACGTGGCCGGTGGTGTCCGGGGCCGGAGGTGCCGGGGCGTGCTGCGGTGCGGGCGGGACCGGGGGCGAGGGCGCCTGCGGGTAGCCCGGTGCCGGGGGCGGCGGGGGCACCGGGACGGAGCCCTGGTGCGGACCCGCCTGGTGCGGGCCCGGTTGCTGTGCGGCCGGCGACCAGCCTCCGGCCGGTCCGTGCCCCGGCTGTTGGGGCGGCGGCAGCGGAGAACCCACTGCGTGCTGCATCCGGTGCCACTCCGTCTCGTTCTTTTGGGCTCGGTCCACCTCCGGGGCGCTGCAGCCGGTCTCGAGATCCCGAACCGTGCTCAGCCCATCGGGCCTCCGCGCGCTGGACCTCTCGACACCGGCGCACCCCTTCGGCTCACTCGCCGCAGGCAATTGGCGCTGGCAGCGGAGCCCTGGGCCCGCTCCCTACCGAACGGTACCTGCCCCGGCCGCCGTTTGGTGAACGGCCGGGGGCGGCCCGAAGTGCCCATGTCCGTAAGGCGAATCGGACGGATGACGCTCCGGTGGACTTACTCGCCCACTTCGCCGTACGCGGCCAGCAGGACGGCGGGGTCGGGGCTCTCCAGGACGGTCGGCTTGGCCAGGCCGTCCAGGACGATGAAGCGCAGCAGGTCGCCGCGGGACTTCTTGTCGACCTTCATCGTCTCCAGCAGCTTGGGCCACTGGTCGTAGCGGTAGTGGAGGGGGAGGCCGACGGATTCGAGGATCGTGCGGTGCCGGTCGGCGGTGGCGTCGTCCAACCGCCCTGCCAGGCGGCCGAGTTCGGCGGCGAAGTGCATGCCGACCGAGACCGCGGCGCCGTGCCGCCACTTGTAGCGCTCGTTCTTCTCGATGGCGTGGCCCAGGGTGTGCCCGTAGTTGAGGATCTCCCTGAGGCCCGCCTCCTTCAGGTCGGACGAGACGACCTCGGCCTTGACCCTGATGGAGCGCTCGATGAGCTCGGCGGTGTGCGGGCCGGCCGGGGTGCGAGCGGCCTGCGGATCGGCCTCGATCAGCTCCAGGATGGCCGGGTCGGCGATGAAGCCGGCCTTGATGATCTCGGCGAGCCCGGAGACGTAGTCGTTGACCGGCAGGGAGTCCAGAGCCGCCAGGTCGCAGAGCACACCGGCGGGCGGGTGGAAGGCGCCGACGAGATTCTTGCCCTCGGCGGTGTTGATGCCGGTCTTGCCGCCGACCGCGGCGTCCACCATGGCCAGCACGGTGGTCGGGATCGCGATCCAGCGCACCCCGCGCAGCCAGGTGGCGGCCACGAACCCGGCGAGGTCGGTGGTGGCGCCGCCGCCGACGCCCACGATGACGTCGGTGCGGGTGAACCCGGACTGGCCGAGCGCCTTCCAGCAGTAGGCGGCGACCTCGGCGGTCTTGGCCTCCTCCGCGTTCGGCACCTGGATGGCGACGGCCTCGAAGCCCTGCCCGGCCAGGTCGGCGCGGAGCGCGTCACCGGTCTCGGCGAGCGCCTCGGGGTGGACGACGGCGACCCGCTTGGCCCTGTCGCCGATCAACCCGCCCAGCTCGCCCAGCAGCTGACGCCCCACCAGGACCTCGTACGGGTCGGTGCCCGCGCTCCCGCCGACCTGGATCCGGGTGACTGCCTCGCTCATGCTTCCTTCAACTCCAGTGCGTCCAGGGCGACTTGGGTGACATCTTCGGGGGTACGGCCGTCGGTGGCAACGACCGCCGTGGCCACCTCCTCGTACAGCGACCGGCGGGCCTCCATCAGTTCGCGCCACTGCTTGCGCGGGTTGACGGCGAGCAGCGGACGGGCCGCGTTCAGCCCGGTGCGCTTGACGGCCTCCTCGACGTCCATCGAGAGGTAGACGACCCGCTGTCCGGCCAGCAGCGCCCGCGTGTCGGCGTCCAGGATGGAGCCGCCGCCCAGGGCGAGAACGCCGTCGTGCTCGGCCAGCGCCTTGTGCACGGCGGCCTTCTCGATCGCCCGGAACACCGGCTCGCCCTCGTCGACGAAGATCTCCGCGATCGTGCGGCCCTCGGCCGCCACGATGTCGTCGTCGGTGTCCCGGTAGCCGACCCCGAGCCGCTCGGCCAGCAACCTGCCGACGGTGGACTTGCCCACGCCCATCGGACCGACCAGCACCACCTCGGGAGCGGTCATCGGATGGCCAGGTGGTCGAGGTAGGACTGCACATTGCGGCGGGTCTCGGTGACCGAGTCGCCGCCGAACTTCTCCGCCACCGCATCCGCCAGCACCAGCGCAACCATCGCCTCGGCGACAATGCCCGCGGCCGGCACCGCGGAGACGTCGGAGCGCTGGTGGTGGGCCTGCGTCGCCTCACCGGTCGTCACGTCCACGGTCTGCAGCGCCCGCGGCACGGTCGCGATCGGCTTCATCGCCGCACGCACCCGCAGCAGCTCACCGGTACTCAGGCCGCCCTCGGTGCCACCCGAGCGGCCGGACGTGCGCCGGATGCCCTCCGGCGTGTTCACGATCTCGTCGTGCGCCTTCGAGCCCGGCACCCGGGCCAGCTCGAACCCGTCACCGATCTCCACACCCTTGATCGCCTGGATGCCCATGAGGGCCCCGGCAAGGCGGGCGTCCAGCTTGCGGTCCCAGTGCACATGCGAGCCCAGGCCCACCGGCACCCCGTAGGCCAGGATCTCCACCACACCGCCCAGGGTGTCGCCGTCCTTGTGCGCCTGGTCCACCTCCGCCACCATCGCCTTCGACGCATCCGCGTCCAGGCAGCGCAGCGGATCCGCGTCCAGCCTCTCCACATCGGCCGGCGTCGGGTACACGCCCTGCGGAGCCTTCACCGAGCACAGCTCGACGACATGGCTGACGATCTCGATGCCCGCCGTCTCCTTCAGGTACGACCGCGCCACCGCACCCAGCGCCACCCGGGCCGCCGTCTCCCGCGCCGAGGCGCGCTCCAGGACCGGCCGGGCCTCGTCGAAGCCGTACTTCTGCATGCCCGCCAGATCCGCATGACCGGGACGCGGACGGGTCAGCGGGGCATTGCGGGCCAGCCCCGCCAGGATCTCCGGATCCACCGGATCGGCCGCCATGACCTGCTCCCACTTCGGCCACTCCGTGTTGCCCACCATGACCGCAACCGGCGAACCGAGCGTGAGGCCGTGCCGGACGCCGCCGAGGAAGGTCACCTGGTCCTGCTCGAACTTCATGCGCGCACCGCGTCCATAACCGAGCCGGCGCCGGGCCAGGTGGTCCGCCACCATCTCCGTGGTGATCGGCACACCGGCGGGAAGACCCTCCAGCGTCGCCACGAGTGCGGGACCGTGGGACTCCCCCGCGGTCAGCCAGCGCAACCTGCTCAACGGTGCTCCTCAGTGCTCGCGCCCTGGTACTGCCCTGCATACGCGCGTCCTCGCGTACGGCGACGGCGCGACCAGGTGCGCGGCCCTGGCCCGCCACCCCCGATCCTCCCACGTCCGGGCGACGGGTCCGATCCGAGTCCGACAAACGGACAGATCAGCCCAGCTGGGCGGCTTCGCGCATGGCGGCGAGCGGGGAGCGCGGATCGCCGGTGAACTGGCGGAACTGGAAGACCGCCTGGTGCACCAGCAGGTCGAGGCCGCTGAGCACCTGCCCGCCTCGCTGCTGCCAGGCTGCGGCGAGGGGAGTGGGCCAGGGTTCGTAGAGCACGTCGAAGAGGGTGCCGACCTGTGCGGGCAGCTGCCCGGCCAGCGCGTCGGTGCCGCCCGCCGGGGTCGTGGAGATCACCAGCGGCGCCTCGAAGGCCCGTACCGCTTCCGACCAGTCGGCCGGGCGCACCTGCACGCCGAGCCGCTCGCCCCACTGCCGCATCTCGTCCGCGCGCCGCTCGCTGCGCACGTACACCGTGACCTCGCCGGAGCAGATGCGGGCCAGCGCGGCCAGGGCCGAGGAAGCGGTGGCGCCCGCACCCAGGATCGCCGCCGACTCGGCCTTCTCCACGCCCCGCTCGTGCAGCGCAGCCACCAGGCCGGGGATGTCGGTGTTGTCGCCGACCTTCCGCCCGTCGGGACGGAACACCACGGTGTTGACCGCCTCCACCGAGGCCGCCGTGTCGGTGATCTCGTCGAGCAGCGGGATCACCGCCCGCTTCAGCGGCATCGTCAGCGACAGCCCTGCCCACTCCGGGCCGAGCTGCTCGAAGAACCCGGGCAGCGCGGCCTCGTCGATCTCGAACCTTTCGTACGACCAGCCGTCCAGGCCGAGCGCCCGGTACCCCGCGTTGTGCAGTTGCGGGGACAGGGAGTGGGCGATGGGCGAGCCGAGCACGGCCGCCCTTCGGGTCGCAGTCATCAGTTCTTTTTCCTCGACGCATTGAATTCGTCGACCAGCTTGTTGTGCTCGGCGAGCGTCTTGGTGAACTTGCTGGTCCTGCCGTCCAACGAGATGAAGTAGTACCAGCCGTCGTGCGTCGGGTCGAGCGCCCCCTTGAGGGCCAGCTCGCCGGGGTTGTCGATCGGGCCGGGCGGCAGACCCTTGATGTAGTACGTGTTGTACGGGTTGTTGTACTTCCGCAGCTCGGCGATGCTCAGGTCGATCTTGCTCTGGTTCTTGATGTAGTTGTACGTGGAGTCGAACTCGAGCGAGCCGTAGGTCTCGGGGTTCCCGGGCTTGAGGCGGTTGTAGACGACCTCGGCCATCTTGCGGAAGTCGTCGTGGCTGGTGCCCTCGGCCTGCGCCAGGCTCGCCACGGTGAGCAGCTGCCAGGGGCCGTCGAGGCCGAGGCTCTTCGCCTTCTTCGTGAGGCCGAGTTCCTCGTACTTGTCGTTGGCCCGCGTGACCATGTCCTTCAGGACGTCCTCGGGCTTCTGGCCCTTGCTGACCGCGTAGCTGGAGGGGTAGAGGAATCCTTCCAGCGGATCCTTCACGTTCGGGTGGTTCAGCGCCCAGGAGGGCAGGCCGAGGTTCTTGTAGTCCTGCTTCGCGACCTTGGCCGTGGTGCCCGCCGCCACCCCTAGACGCGCGTCGATCAGCTTGTAGATATACGCGTTGCGCCAGCCCTCGGCGAGGACCAGGTTGCTGCGGCTCTTCGGGCTGAGCATCAGTTCGACCGCGCTCGCGGCCGACATGTGCTTCTCCAGCGTGTAGACGCCGTCCTGGATCTTCTTGCCGTCGGGGTTCGACTGCTGCGCGGAGACGAACGCGTCGACACTCTCGACGACTCCTGCGTCCTTGAGCTTCTGCCCGATCACATAGCCGCCCGCGCCCTTGGGGATGGTGACCATGACCTTCTGGCCGTTTCCGTCGCCCGCATAGTCGGGCGACGGGCCGAAACGATCCTTGTAGAAGTGGTAGCCGAAGTAGCCGACCCCGGCGGTGCCTCCGGCGAAGATCACGACGAGCACGAGGCAGGCACAGCCGCTCCGGCGCTTCTTCGGCTTCTTGCCGCCGCGGGCCTTACGGCCGGCGCGCGGGTCGTCGTCCTCGTCCTCGTCGTCCTCGCCACCGGCGAAGAAGGCGTGTTCTCCCTGGTCAGGGCCAGGATCCCAGTCGGTCTGCGGTTCGGGCTCGGCCTGCCTGCGGCTGGGCGGCTCGGGCGGCGGGTACGCGTCGGGCGTGCCGTAGTAGTCGTGCTGCTCGCCGCCGTACGCGGCGGCCTGCTGGGCATACGGGTCCGAGGGATCCGTGTACTGGACGTGCGTGTGCGTGCCGGTGCCCCAGCTGCCCTGGTCATACGACTGCTGCTGGCCCTGGCCTGCGTAGTACTGCTGGTCGTAGCCCTGGTACTGCTGCTGGGAGTACTGCTGCGCCTGACCGTATGCGGACTGTTCGCCGTGGCCCCAGTCACCGTAGTGCTGCTGCTGCGGCTGCTCCGGATAGTGCTGTGGCTGGCCGCCGTAGGGGGACTGCTGGCCCGCCTGGGCCTGCTGTCCGCCCCATCCGTCGTTCCCGTATGACGGGTCCTCCGGATGCCACGGTTCGGAGCCTGGGCCCCGGCCATACTCAGTCATCGATCCCCTAGAGCCGCGAGGCGGCGGTTACGCGGCTTTCGGCCGGTTCTGTCCCGCCTCTTGCTGTGCAGCCGCTGTTCGAACAGCGCCGCAGACGCGCGGAACGTTACCGTATCGCGATCAGATGACCACTTCGACGCCCTCGCCGGGTGCTTTACCTGACACCCGTTCGGATTCGAGGGCCTGCTGGAGGATGATCACAGCGGCTGCCTGGTCGATGACCGAGCGGCCCTTCTTCGACTTCACGCCCGAGGCGCGCAGTCCCTGACTGGCCGTCACCGTGGTCATCCGCTCGTCCACGAGCCGGACCGGGACGGGGGCGATGCCCTTCGCGAGTTCCTGTGCGAAGCCGCGAACCTTTGCAGCGGCGGGCCCCTCGCCCCCCTTGAGGGAGCGAGGGAGACCGACGACGACCTCGATCGGCTCGTACTCCTCGACGAGTTGCTTGAGCCGTCGGTGAGCTGCGGGGAGGTCCCGGCCGGGGACCGTCTCCACCGGGGTGGCGAGGATCCCGTCGGGGTCGCACGAGGCGACCCCGATACGGGCGTCCCCGACGTCGATCGCGAGCCGGCGGCCTCGGCGCATCGTCACTTCGCGGTGTCCGTGACCAGCCGCTCGACGGCGTCCACGGCCTCGCCGATCGCGGCCGGGTTCTGGCCGCCGCCCTGGGCGACGTCCGGCTTGCCGCCACCGCCGCCGCCGAGGGTCTTGGCGGCCGTGCGGACCAGGTCACCGGCCTTGAGGCCGCGCTCACGGGCGGCCTCGTTGGTGGCGATGACGGTCAGCGGCTTGCCGCCCGTGACCGTGAACAGGGCGACCACGGCGGCCCGGCCGCCCTGGATGCGGCCGCGTACGTCGAGGACCAGCTTGCGCAGGTCGTCGGGGGTCGTGCCGTCGGGGACCTGGCCGGTGACGACGGCGATGCCGCGGATGTCCTTGGCGGACTCGACGAGCCCGGCGGCGGCCTGCAGCACCTTCTCGGCGCGGAACTTCTCGATCTCCTTCTCGGCGTCCTTGAGCTTGCCGAGCATGGCGGAGACCTTCTCCGGGAGCTCCTCCGGGCGGCCCTTGATCAGCTCCTGGAGCTGGGCGACGACCGTGTGCTCACGGGCGAGGAAGTTGTAGGCGTCGACGCCGACGAGGGCCTCGATACGGCGGACACCCGAGCCGATCGAGGACTCGCCGAGCAGCTTGACCAGGCCCAGCTGGGCGGTGTTGTGGACGTGCGTGCCGCCGCACAGCTCCTTGGAGAAGTCGCCGATGGTCACGACGCGGACCCGCTCGCCGTACTTCTCGCCGAACTCGGCGATGGCGCCCTGCTTCTTCGCCTCGTCGATGCCCATGATGTCTGCGCGTACGTCGAGGTCACGGGCGAGGACCTCGTTGATCTTCTGCTCGACGTCGGTCATCACGGCCGTGGGAACGGCCGACGGGGAGCCGAAGTCGAAGCGGAAGCGGCCCGGCTGGTTCTCGGAACCGGCCTGGGCGGCCGTCGGGCCCAGCGCGTCACGCAGCGCCTGGTGGGTGAGGTGGGTGGCCGAGTGGGCACGGGCGATGGCCGTACGGCGGCGGGCGTCGATGGCGGCGTGGGCCTTCGCGCCGACGGTGACCTCTCCGACCTGGACGACGCCCTTGTGGACGTAGACGCCCGGGACCGGCTTCTGGCAGTCGCGGACCTCGATCACGGCACCGGTGTCGACCTTGATGCGGCCGGTGTCGCCGATCTGGCCGCCGCCCTCGGCGTAGAACGGCGTGCGGTCGAGGACGATCTCGACCTCGTCGCCCTCGATGGCGGCCGGGGAGGAGGCGCCGTCGACGAGGATGCCGACGATCGTGGACTCGCCCTCGGTGTCGGAGTAGCCGATGAACTCGGTCTCGCCGGTCTTGTCCGCGATCTCACGGTAGGCACCGGCACCGGCGTGGCCGGTCTTCTTGGCCTGGGCGTCGGCCTTGGCGCGCTCCCGCTGCTCCTTCATCAGGCGGCGGAAGCCCTCCTCGTCCACGGAGAGGCCCTGCTCGGCGGCCATCTCCAGGGTGAGGTCGATCGGGAAGCCCCAGGTGTCGTGGAGCAGGAACGCCTTGTCGCCGGCGAGGACCGTGCCACCGGAGGCCTTGGTCTCCGTGACGGCGGTGTCGAGGATGTTGGTGCCGGCCTTCAGGGTCTTGAGGAAGGCGTTCTCCTCGGCGAGGGCGACCTTCTCGATGCGCTCGCGGTCGGTGACCAGCTCGGGGTACTGCTGGCCCATCATGCCGATCACGGTGTCGATGAGGTCGAGCACGACCGGGCCGGTGGCGCCCAGCAGACGCATGTTGCGGATGGCGCGGCGCATGATGCGGCGCAGGACGTAGCCGCGGCCCTCGTTGCCCGGGGTCACGCCGTCGCCGATGAGCATGACGGACGTGCGCATGTGGTCGGTGACCACGCGCAGGGAGACGTCCGAGTCGTGGGCGTCGCCGTAGCGGACACCGGTCAGCTCGGTGGCCTTGTTGATGACGGCCATGGAGGTGTCGATCTCGTACATGTTCTGCACGCCCTGCAGAATCATCGCGAGTCGCTCGAGGCCCAGGCCCGTGTCGATGTTCTTGCTGGGGAGCTCGCCGAGGATCTCGAAGTTGTCCTTGCCGATGCCCTCGCCGCGCTCGTACTGCATGAAGACCAGGTTCCAGATCTCCACGTACCGCTCGTCGTTGACGGCGGGGCCGCCCTCGACGCCGAACTCGGGGCCGCGGTCGTAGTTGATCTCGGAACACGGGCCGCAGGGGCCGGGGACGCCCATGGACCAGTAGTTGTCCTTCATGCCCAGGCGCTGGATGCGCTCCTTGGGCACGCCGACGACCTCGTGCCAGATGCGCTCGGCCTCGTCGTCGTCCTTGTAGACGGTGATCCACAGACGGTCGGCCTCAAGGCCGTAACCACCCTTGTCCTGGGGGCTGGTGAGCAGCTCCCAGGCGTACTTGATGGCGCCTTCCTTGAAGTAGTCACCGAAGGAGAAGTTGCCGCACATCTGGAAGAACGTGCCGTGCCGGGTGGTCTTGCCGACCTCTTCGATGTCGGGCGTGCGCACGCACTTCTGCACGCTGGTGGCGCGCGGGAAGGGCGGCTTGACCTCACCCAGGAAGTAGGGCTTGAAGGGCACCATGCCGGCCGGGACCAGGAGCAGAGTCGGGTCGTCCGCGATGAGCGACGCCGAAGGGACGACGGTGTGACCGCGCTCCTCGAAGAAGCTCAGCCAGCGGCGGCGAATCTCGGCCGACTCCATCAGTGGTCCTCATTCCGGTTGTACGAGTTGTTCGAGTACGACTGGTACGTCGAGCCCTCGACGTACTTCGGGCTGTTGCGGTTCTCGATGGCGGGATACCGCCGGGGCGCAGGGAGTTCGGGGGCCGCGTTGATACCGAGGGCCTCCCCCAGCTCCTCCTCCCGCAGGGCCATGTTGTCCCGGACGTCGAGCGCGAAGCCGACCGCGCGGTCCTTGAGCCGGTGACCGGCCTCGATCGCCTTGTTGGCCGCGGAGGCGGCAAGGTTCTCGGGGGTCAGCTGCTTCAGCTTGCGGTTGACCTTGGTGGTGGCCCACACACCGGCGGCGACGCCCGTGGTGAACCAGAACGTACGGCGGAACATCGCTGGTCTCAGTCCCTCTTCCCACGGAGGTTTCGCTTGCCCCGCCGCGCGGCCGGGACGGTCCGGCCCACGATCACGGTACGCCTGGACTCCTTGGCGGGCACGTCGTCCCGGCGGGCGCCCAGGGCCCGGCGGACGCCGTAGCCGAACGCCGCGACCTTGACCAGGGGGCCGCCGAAGGTGGAGGCGACGGTGGTCGACAGCGCCGAGGCGTTCGACGTGACCTCCTGGACGTCCGTGGCGATCGCGTCGACCCGGTCGATCTGGGTCTGTGCGGAGCGCACCGCCGCGGAGGCGTCGGCCAGCAGCGGGACGGCCTGGTCGGTCACGTCCGCCACGAGCTTGGTGGTCGCCCTGAGCGTCTGGGCCACCCTCGCCAGCGCGACGGCGAGGAAGGAGACCAGGATCGCCCAGAAGACGGCCACCAGGATCCCGGCCACCTCTCCACCGGACACCACGTGCACCCGCTCCCTGGAACATGCCTGAACATCGAAAAGTCGTAGGCCGAGCCTATCGCGCCGGGGACGGGGCTCCGCACCGGATTACCGCCCACGCTCCGCCGAGTTGCGCGAAGCGATTGTACGGACTGAATACGGGTCAGTACGCTCCGTGTTCCATGCGGGATCATCAGCTCGGCGGCAGCTCCGTGCACGGCAATCTTCCCCTGGAGCTCGATGCGTTCGTGGGACGCTCGGCCGAACTCGCCGGGCTGGCGGGGGTGCTCGGTGCGGCTCGTCTGGTGACGGTGACGGGTGCGGGCGGGGTCGGCAAGTCACGGCTGGCGGCGCGGGCGGCGGTGCGGTGTGCGCCGTGTGACGGGGTGTGGCGGGTGGAGCTGGCGCCGGTGCGCGATCCGGAGTTCGTGGACCACGCCGTCGTGGAGGCGCTGGGGCTGACCGACCACACCACGCGGCTGCCGCGCGAGACGCTGCTCGCACATCTCGCCGAGCGTCAACTCCTCCTCGTACTGGACGGGTTCGAGCATCTGGTGGAGGCGTGTGCCGGTCTGGTGGGCGAGTTGCTGGGTCAGCTGCCCGGGCTGCGGGTCCTCGCCGTGGGGCGCAGGCCGCTGGGCGTGGCGGGTGAGCGGGTGTTTCCGCTGGCGCCGCTGGGCGAGGACGAGGCGGTCGAGCTGTTGCTGAGCCGGGCGGCCGAGCAGGGGACGGCGGTGGCGGACGGGCCGGAGGTACGGGAGGTGTGCCGGCGCCTGGACGGCATCCCGCTCGCCGCGGAGCTTGCCGCGGGCCGGCTGCGGGCCCTGTCTCCCGGGCAGCTGCTGGACCGGCTCGACGACCGCTTCCGGCTGCTGACCGGCGGCGGACGCGATGCTCCCTCGGGCTCTCGGCTCCGCTCCACCCCGGGGGCGCCCCCGTCCCGCCATCGGACCCTGCGGCTGGCCATCGGCTGGAGTCATGAACTGTGCACGCCCCAGGAGCGGTTGCTGTGGTCGCGGCTGTCGGTGTTCGCCGGGCGGTTCGAGCTGGAAGCCGTCGAGTACGTCTGCAGCGGGCACGGCCTGGAGGCCGACGACGTCCTCGACGTGCTCACCGAGCTGCTCGCGCAGTCGCTGGTCGTGCGTGAGGAGACGCCGGCGGGTGTGCGCTACCGGATGCTGGACACGGTCCGGGCGTACGGCGCCGACTGGCTGGAGGCGGCAGGAGACGCGGCCCGGCTGCGGCGGCGGCACCGCGACTGGTACCTGGGTCTTGCGACCTGGTGCGAGCTGGACTGGTTCTCGCCGCGCCAGCACGAGGTGGCCGCGCGGGTGGAGGCGGAGCTGCCGAATCTGCGCTGCGCGCTGGAGCGCTGCCTGGCCGAGCCGGAGGCGGCGTATCTCGGCCAGTACCTCGCGGGCTCGCTGTGGTTCTACTGGGCGGGCTGCGGGCGGCTGTCGGAGGGGCGGCACTGGCTGGAGCAGGCCGTACGGCTGGATGCCGGCCATGAGCGGTCGCGGCTGAAGGCACTGTGGGTGCTCGGCTATGTGGCGATCCTGCAGGGCGACACCGTGGCCGCGCTCGCGGCGCTGCAGGAGTGCCGGGAGGAGGCGGAACGCTCGGGCGACGCGACGGCGGTGGCGTATGCGGAGCACCGCAGCGGATGCCTGGCCCTGGTGAGGGACGACATGGCGCGCGCGGAAAGCCTGCTGCGCTCGGCGCTGGACCGTTACCGGGAGATCGGCGAGCTCAACAGCAATGTGCTGATGGGGCAGGTCGAACTGGCCATGGCGCGCGCCTTCCAGGGTGATCTGGCCGATGCGGTGCTGCTGTGCGAGGACGTCCGCCGGGTGTGCGAGGACCACGGCGAGCGGTGGACGCGCACCTATGCCCTGTACGTCCTGGCGTACGCGGCCTGGGCCGACGGCGACCCGGCGAGGGCTCGCACCCTGCTGACGGACTGCCTGGCCGGCGCCCACTCCTTCCACGACCTGCTCGGTTCGGTGCTGGCGGTCGAGCTGCTGGCGCTGGTCACGGTGGTGCAGGGCGATGCGGCGGAGGCGGCGGTGCTGCAGGGCGCGGCGGCCCGGATGTGGCCGTCGGTCGGTCTGCCGTTGTTCGGCTCGGCGTACTACAACGCGCCGCACGAGCTGTGCGAGGCGAGGGCACGGGAGCGGCTCGGGGACGAGCGGTACGAGGAGTGTGTGGCGCAAGGGGCGCGGCTGGTGCGAGAGGCGGCGGTGTCGCGCGCCCTGGAGCAGCCGACATGCACGAACCCGCCGCCTCCCGCGCCCACAAGGGCGGGGAGACGGCGGGCCGAGGTGGTGCTACCGCCTGCTGGTGATCAGCGGGCGTAGTACTCGACGACGAGCTGCTCGTCGCAGATCACCGGGATCTCCTTGCGGTTCGGCTCACGGTCCAGGCGGAACGCCAGGGCCTTGAGGTTCACCTGGAGGTAGCGCGGGGTCTCACCCTCGGGGGCGAAGCCGCCCTCACGGGCGATGGAGAAGAGGGTCTTCTCGCGGCTGCGCTCGCGGACCATCACGACGTCGTCGGGACGGACGCGGAAGGAGGGCTTGTCGACCTTCTGGCCGTTGACCTCGATGTGGCCGTGCACGACCATCTGACGGGCCTGGTAGATGGTGCGGGCGATGCCCGAACGCAGGACCAGGGCGTCGAGACGGCGCTCGAGCTCGATGATCAGGGCCTCACCGGTCTTGCCCTGGACCTTGGAGGCACGCTCGTAGGCGCGGACGAGCTGGCGCTCGGACACGTCGTACTGCGCGCGCAGACGCTGCTTCTCGAGCAGACGGACCTTGTAGTCCGAGTTCTGCTTGCGGCCGCGGCCGTGCTCACCCGGCGGGTAGGGGCGGGCCTCGAAGTACTTGACGGCCTTCGGGGTCAGCGCGATGCCGAGGGCACGCGACTTCTTGACCTTGGGGCGGGACTGGTTCGCCACAATCTCTCATTTCTCAGTGTTCGGCTTGTCAGAGTTGAGGGAGGTCGCATCCGCAGCCGGGGAAACCCGCCGGGTCCGTTGCCGGGCCTGGTGGGCAGCCGCTCCCCTGGTCTGGGCACATACGTGCAGCACGCGAGTGGCCCACCGACCGGTCCCGCCGTGCGACGAGTGGTGGTGGGCTGCCCGCGACACCATTCGAACGGTGCGCGACGCTCCTGGAATCCGGTCCGGGGACCGGGCTCCGGCTGACCGTCCCGTTCTGACTGCACGGGACACAGCACTTCGAGGGATTCTACAGGGCGCTCAGGACCGCTTGCGACCGAGGTGCTGTCTGGTCCATTCGACCGCGTCCGCGTACCGGGCCTCGGCTCCGTGTCTGGTCGGGGTGTAGTACTCGCGGTCCTTGAGGGCGTCCGGGGCGTACTGCTGCTCGGCGATGCCCTCGGGCAGGTCGTGCGGATACACGTACCCCTGCGCGTGTCCGAGCTTGGCGGCGCCCTTGTAGTGCCCGTCGCGCAGGTGCGGGGGGACCGGGCCGGCCAGTCCCTTGCGTACGTCCTCCATGGCTGCGCCGATGGCCGTCGTCGCGGCGTTCGACATCGGGGCGAGGGCGAGGGCGATGGTGGCGTGGCTGAGGGTGAGGGCGGCCTCGGGGAAGCCGATCATGGCGACGGCCTGGGCGGCGGCCACGGCGATCGGCAGCGCGTTCGGGTCGGCCAGGCCGATGTCCTCGCTGGCGGAGATCATCAGGCGGCGGGCGATGAACCGGGGGTCCTCGCCGGCCTCGATCATGCGGGCCAGGTAGTGCAGGGCGGCGTCCACGTCGGAGCCGCGGATGGACTTGATGAGGGCGCTGGCGACGTCGTAGTGCTGGTCGCCGTCGCGGTCGTACTTCACCGCCGCCCGGTCGACCGTCTCCTCCAGGGTCGTCAGGGAGATCTCCGTCTCGCCCTTGTCGAGGGCGGCCCCGGCGGCTGCTTCCAGCGCGGTCAGGGCGCGGCGGGCGTCCCCGCCGGCGATGCGCAGGAGGTGGTCCTCGGTGTCCTCGGGGAGGGTGACGGCGTCCTTCAGGCCGCGCTCGTCGCTCAGCGCCCGCTTGAGCAGCCCCCGGACGTCGTCGTCGGTGAGGGGTTCGAGGGTGAGGAGGAGGGAGCGGGACAGGAGCGGGGAGATCACCGAGAAGTACGGGTTCTCCGTGGTCGCCGCGATCAGGGTCACCCAGCGGTTCTCGACCGCCGGCAGGAGGGAGTCCTGCTGGGCCTTGCTGAAGCGGTGGATCTCGTCGAGGAAGAGGACGGTCTCCTTGCCGAAGCCGCCCGTGGCCCGGCGGGCGCCGTCGATGACCGCGCGGACCTCCTTGACGCCCGCGGTGATCGCCGACAGTTCGACGAAGCGCTTGTTGGTGGCCTTGGACACGACGTACGCCAGGGTCGTCTTGCCGGTGCCGGGCGGGCCCCAGAGGATCACCGAGGACGGTCCCGCGGGCCCGCCCGCGCCCTCGCCGACCAGGCGGCGCAGGGGTGAACCGGGCTTCAGCAGGTGCTGCTGGCCCACCACCTCGTCGAGGGTGCGCGGGCGCATCCGCACCGCCAGGGGACTGCCGGTCGGGTCCTTCTCCTGGCGTTCTTCTGCGGCGGCGGTGAACAGGTCTGGCTCCACGTCCAAAACCCTAAATCACCGCACTGACAATCCCCTCCGGCCCAGGAAACCGGGGCCTCGAAGCCCGGGGCTCAGCTGGTCCAGAAGTCCCACCAGCGGGTCAGCACCAGCATGCCGATGATGCCGACGTGCAGGACGGGCAGCACCCAGGTGAACTCGCCGAAGAAGCTCTTCAGCCAGCGCGGGGCGGGCAGGAAGCTGTTGCGGATGTTGAACGAGGTCACGTACCAGAACATGGTGATCGTCGCGACCCAGGCCAGGGAGCACCACAGGCACAGCGCGTTGATGCGGTACAGCGACTGGAACTGCAGCCAGGTGCAGAAGCCGACGCCGAAGAGCGTGCCGAAGTTGAAGGTGAGCCAGTACCAGCGCGGGAAGCGGGCGCGGGCCAGCAGGCTCATACCGACGCAGATGACGATGCCGTAGGCGACCAGGCCGAGCATCGGGTTGGGGAAGCCGAAGGCGGCGGCCTGCTTGGACTCCATCACGCTGCCGCAGGAGACGACCGGGTTGAGGCTGCAGCCCGGGGTGAACGTCTTGCCCTCGACCTTGGCCTCGAGCAGCTTGAACTTGTCGATCGTGATGACCCACGCGGCGAGCAGACCGGCCGCGCCCGTGATGATCAGCAGCAGGGCGAAGGCCCGGCTGCCGCCCACTGTGCGTGGTCCCGCGGAGTCGTGGTCCGGAGTGGGCTCGGACTCGGTGGGGACGTCTTTGACTGTGGTCTTGCTCATCACGCCGATTCCGTCTGCTTGAGAGTTGGACCTTCTTCGGGCAGTGGCCATTGTGCCGCAACAAGACCACTGTCCACCGTTCGGTGGACATAAGGAAGTACGCACGGTCGTCCCGGAGCGTTCGGTTCCGGCCGAGGCTGAACGGCATGACAGCACACGCGAACGAACTCGCGGTGGACGTACGGGGGCTGCGCAAGCAGTACGGGGACGTGACCGCCGTGGACGGCATCGATCTGGGGATTCGGCGTGGCGAGGTGTTCGGCCTGCTGGGACCCAACGGCGCGGGCAAGAGCACCACGGTGGAGATCCTCCAGGGCAACCGCAGCCGGGACGCGGGCGAAGTCTCGGTGCTCGGCTCGGACCCGGCGACCGGCACGCGTGCGTGGCGGTCACGTGTCGGCATCGTCTGGCAGGACGAATCGGCGCCCGCCGAGTTGACGGTCCGCGAGACCGTACGGCACTTCGCCCGCTACTACCCGAGACCGCGCGACCCGGAGGAGGTCATCGGCCTGGTGGGCCTGGAGGCCAAGGCGGGCAGTCGGATCAAGGCGCTCTCCGGAGGCCAGCGTCGGCGCCTCGACGTCGCCCTGGGAGTGATCGGCGACCCCGAGCTGCTGCTCCTGGACGAGCCGACGACCGGTTTCGACCCGGCGGCCCGGCGGCAGTTCTGGGACCTGATCCGGCTGCTGTCCGACGAGGGCACGACGATCCTGCTGACCACGCACTACCTGGAGGAGGCGGAGGCGCTCGCCGACCGGCTCGCCGTCGTCGCCAAGGGGCAGGTCGTCGCCGAGGGGGAGCCCGCCGCCCTGCGGGAGCGGTACGGCACGGAGGCCACCGTCGAGTGGACCGACCCGGACGGCCTCACCCGCACCGAGCGCACGGACACCCCGACCAGGACGGTCGCCGAGCTGATGCGCCGCTTCGACGGCGAGATCCCGGGCCTGAAGGTGGCCCGCCCCACCCTGGAGGACGTCTACCTCCGGCTGACCGGGCAGGAGGACGCGCGATGACCACGACCGCCGTACGGACCAGGGCCGAGGCGCCCGCCGAGCGGTTGCCGGGGGCCTGGGGGCTGGGTCTGCGCCGGGGCGCGCTGGAGATCAAGCAGTTCTTCCGGCAGCGCGACCAGGTGGTGTTCACGTTCGCGTTCCCGGTCGTGTTCCTGTTCCTGTTCGCGTCGATCTTCCACGACGACGTCCACGGCTCCGGCGTCACCGCCTCCCAGCTGTACGTTCCCGCGATGATGGCCTCCGGCATCATGTCGACCAGCTTCCAGTCGCTGGGCATCTCGATCGCGGTCGAACGGGACGAGAAGGTGCTGCGCCGGCTGCGCGGCACACCGATGCCTCCGTCGGCGTACTTCCTGGGCAAGATCTGGCTGGTTCTGTTCACCGGTGTCGTGGAGACCGCGATCCTCCTCCTCGTCGGTACCACCCTGTACGGCGTCGACCTGCCGTCGGACGCGTCCCGGTGGTTCGACTTCGCCTGGATCTTCGTCCTGGGGCTGACGGGGTGCGCGCTGCTCGGCATCGCGATCAGCTCGGTGCCCAAGTCGGCGAAGAGCGCGAGCTCGGTGGTCGTACTCCCCTTCCTGGTCCTGCAGTTCATCTCCGGGGTGTACATCTCCATCGACACCATCCCGGACTGGATGCTCAACATCGGGGCCCTGTTCCCGCTGAAGTGGCTCTGCCAGGGTCTTCGGGGCGTGTTCCTGCCGGATTCGGCGCGGGTCCTGGAGCAGGCCGGGAGCTGGGAGTTCGGGAAGGTCGCGCTGGTGCTGGCCGCCTGGTGCGTCGGAGGATTGGTGCTGTGTCTGCTGACCTTCCGCTGGAAGACCCGGCGCGACGGATGAACCGTCCAGGGGTGGCCCGCGAGGAGCACGCCTGGGACCGGACCATCCGGCTCTGGGACGGCTACTTCGCGGTCGCCTGGGCGGCCACTCTCGCCTTCGGGCTCAACGCGGCCCACCCGGGGCTCCCGGTCCGTGCGGTCGCGGCGGCCCTGCTCGTCCCGTTGGTGCCCTGGTATGCGGTCGTGGGACGCCCGCTGCTCCAGGAGGACCCGCCGGAGCAGGGCCGGGCACTGCGCTATCTCGCCGGGGCCATGGTGCTGTTCCTGCCCTCGGCCGTGCTGGTGGGCGAGACGCGGCTGATGGCGTTCGCGCTGATCCCGCAGTGCTTCATGACGCTGCACACGCGCTGGTCCCTGGCGGCCGTCACCGTGATCAACCTGGTTCCGGTCGCGGGCTGGGCACTGCTGTGGCGGCCCGGCGGTGAGGACCTGTTCGGCAACCTCCTCTTCTCCGTGGTCACCCTCGTCTTCTCCGTGGTGATCGGCAGCTGGACCATCCGCATCATCGAGCAGAGCATGGAACGGGCCGACCTGATCGCCGAGTTGGACGTGAGCCGCCACGAGATCTCCCGCCTCTCGGCCGCCCACGGCGCCCTGACCGAGCGGGAGCGCATGGCCCGCGAGATCCACGACACCCTCGCGCAGGGCTTCACCAGCCTGCTGATGCTGATCCAGGCGGTGGAGGCCGAACTCGACCACGACGTCCCGCAGGCCCGCCGCCATCTGGCACTGATGGACGAGACGGCCCGGCAGAACCTCGCCGAGGCCCGCGCCCTGGTCGCCGGTGCCGCGCCCGCCGACCTCGACGGCAGCTCCCTCCCGGACGCCCTGCGCCGCCTGGCCGCCCGTCACGAGGCGACGCTGGAGGTGCAGGGCCCTGTGCGCCCGCTGCCCGCCGCTCCCGAGGTGGTGGCCCTGCGCTCCTGCCAGGAGGCCCTGGCCAACGCCCGTAAGCATGCGGGGAGTTCGGCGGCGGTGGGCATCGCGCTCGCGTACTCCGACGACACGCTCACCGTGTCCGTACGGGACGACGGCTGCGGCTTCGACCCCGGCGCCCCCTGCGAGGGCTACGGTCTGGCGGGGCTGCGCGCCCGCGCCGGCGAGGTCGGCGGGACGGCGCAGATCCGCAGCGCACCGGGGGACGGCACGACGGTGACGGTCAGGCTGCCCTTGTCACTGCCCGTGTCACCTGGGAGGAACTGATCGTGATCCGGATCGTCCTGGCCGACGACCACCCGGTCGTACGGGAGGGTCTACGGGCGATGCTCAGCGCCGAGCCGGACCTGGAGGTCGTCGCCGACGCGGCGAGCGGTCCGCAGGCCGAGGCGCTCGCGGCCGAACTGCGGCCCGACATCGTGCTGATGGATCTGCGGATGCCGGGCGGCGGGGGCGTGGACTCGATCGTGCGGATGGGCGAGGCGGGGCTGCCGTGCCGGGTGATCGTCCTGACGACGTACGAGACGGACCGGGACATCCTGCGGGCGGTGGAGGCCGGCGCGGCGGGCTATCTGCTCAAGGACATGCCGCGGGCGGAACTGGCGGAGGCGGTGCGGGCGGCCGCGCGCGGTGAGACGGTGCTGGCGCCGTCGGTGGCGGCCCGGCTGGTCGACCAGCTGCGCACCCGGCCGGAGCGGCCGCGGTTGTCGGAGCGGGAAACCGCCGTGCTGCGGCTGGTGGCGGAGGGCTGTACGAACGCGGAGATCGGGCGGCGGTTGTTCATCGGCGAGTCGACGGTGAAGACCCATCTCCTGCGGGCCTTCGGGAAGTTGGGGGTGGACGACCGGACGGCGGCGGTGACGAGTGCGATGCGGTTCGGTCTGCTCGACTGAACTTTTTCGCCCCCGCCGCCCCTTCCCATTCCCGTCCCCTGGGGGCTGCCGCCCCCAGACCCCCGCTGTCGGCCTGAACGGCCTCGTCCTCAAACGCCGGACGGGCTGAAAAACCAGCCCCTCCGGCGTTTGAGGAGCGGGGGCGGGGCGGGGAAACTCAGCCCAGCCGGGCTTCCAGCTCCGCCACGATCTCGTTCACCCCGACCGCCGTCTGCTCACCGGACTCCATGTCCTTGAGCTGCACGACACCCTCGGCGAGATCCCGCTCCCCGGCGACGACCGTGTACCGCGCACCACTGCGGTTGGCGTTCTTCATCGCACCCTTGAGCCCCTTGGCCCCGTACGAGAAGTCCGCCGCGATGCCCAGCTTCCGCAACTCGGTGACCTTGGCGAACAGCACACGACGCGCCTCCTCGCCCAGCGGCACCGCGAACACGCTCGTCGTGGAGGGGAGTTCGAGCTCGACGCCCTCCGCCTCCAGGGCGAGGACCGTGCGGTCGACGCCCAACGCCCAGCCGACGGACGGAAGCGCCGGACCGCCGATCATCTCCGACAGACCGTCGTAGCGGCCGCCGCCGCCCACCGCGGACTGGGAGCCCAGACCGTCGTGGACGAACTCGAAGGTCGTACGGGTGTAGTAGTCAAGGCCGCGCACCAGCTTGGGGTCGTCCTCGAAGGCGACGCCCGCCGCCGTGATCAGCTCACGGACCTCCTCGTGGTACGCCTTGCAGGCGTCGCAGAGGTAGTCGCGGAGCAGCGGGGCGTCGCCCAGCTGCTTCTGGACCGACTCACGCTTGTCGTCCAGGACGCGCAGCGGGTTGATCTCGGCACGGCGGAGGGTGTCCTCGTCGAGGTCCAGACCGCGCAGGAAGTCCTGCAGCGCGGCCCGGTAGACGGGACGGCACTCCTTGTCGCCCAGGCTGTTGAGCAGGATCCGGAAGTTGCTCAGGCCCAGCGAGCGGTACGCCTGGTCCGCCAGGATGATCAGCTCGGCGTCCAGCGCCGGATCCTCCGCACCGATCGCCTCCGCGCCGACCTGCGAGAAGTGCCTGTAGCGGCCCTTCTGCGGGCGCTCGTAGCGGTAGTAGGAGCCCGAGTACCAGAGCTTGACCGGCAGGTTGCCCAGCTTGTGCAGGTTGGCCTCCAGCGCCGCGCGCAGCACGGACGCCGTGCCCTCGGGGCGCAGGGCGAGCCTGTCGCCGCCCTTGGTCTCGAAGGCGTACATCTCCTTGGTCACGATGTCGGTGGACTCGCCGACACCGCGCGCGAAGAGCTCCACGCTCTCGAAACCGGGGGTCTCGATGTAGCCGTAACCGGAGTTGCGCAGCGGCGCGGCGATCGCCTCGCGGACCGCCAGGAACTTGGCGCTGTCCGGCGGGATCAGGTCGTACGTGCCCTTGGGGGCCTTGAAGGTGCTCACGGAAAGTCTCGTCACATTCCTCGTCGGGGAGCGTCCACGCTCCCGAGGCCGGCGGCCACCTGCCGCAGATACGGGTTGGTGGCGCGCTCCTGGCCGATGGTCGTCTGGGGGCCGTGGCCGGACAGCACCACGGTCGAGTCCTCGAGCGGCAGGCACACGCGGGCCAGCGAGTCGAGCATCTCGGCCATGTCACCGCCGGGCAGGTCGGTGCGTCCGATGGAGCCGGCGAAGAGCAGATCCCCGGAGAAGAACACGGAGGGGATCTCCGTGGTCTCGGGCATCTGGAAGGTCACCGACCCCTTGGTATGGCCGGGCGCGTGCGCGACGGAGAACTCCAGACCCGCGAGCGCCAGCTTCGCGCCGTCGGTCAGCTCCTTGACGTCGTCGGGCTCCCCCACCGTCAGCTCGCCCATCAGCTGCATGCCGATGGAGCGGCCGAGGGCCTTCTCCGGGTCCGCCATCATGTAGCGGTCCTCGGGGTGGATCCAGGCCGGTACGTCGTGCGCGCCGCACACCGGGACGACCGAGGCCACATGGTCGATGTGGCCATGGGTGAGGACGACCGCGACGGGCTTGAGCCGATGCTTCTTCAGCGCTTCCTCGACTCCTTGGGCGGCCTGATGGCCCGGGTCGATGATCACGCACTCCTCACCGGCGGCGGGGGCGACGAGATAACAGTTCGTCCCCCAGGCCCCGGCGGGGAACCCGGCAATGAGCACGATCGTCCTTCGTTGTGTCGATACGGGCGGCTGCTGCTGACCTCAGAGCCTACCGGCGCTGCCGATTCCTCAGCGAACCCATATACGGTACGGGGCACACGCAGGCGGTCGGCTCACAAGACGCACGCGTACCGCGGTCGACGTACGAGAGGCATGAGGAGAGAACCCGGTGGTCACCCAGGAACAGCGCAAGCGTCAGCTCGCCCGGGAGAAGTTCTTGCGCCAGCAGCAGCGGCGTACGGCCGCGCGGCGCAAGGCGAAAATGCGCAACTCTGTGATCGCGTCGGTGCTCGGTGTGGTCGTCATCGCCGGTGTGGCGCTCTACACGACCGGGGCCTTCAAGGGCGACAAGAGCGACGACAAGGCCAACGCGAGCTCGCAGACGTCCCCGAGCGCCGCCCCGACCAGCAAGGCACCTGATCCGTGCGCGAAGCCCGCCAAGGGCTCGGTGAAGAAGCTGAGCTGGAAGAAGGAGCCGGCGATGACCATCGACAAGTCGGCCAAGTACACGATGGATCTCGCCACGACGTGCGGTGACATAGACATCGCGCTGAAGGCGTCGGCGGCGCCGCACACCGTCAACTCGTTCAACTTCCTCGTCGGCCAGGGCTACTTGGACCACACCAAGTGCCACCGGCTGACCGACCAGGGCATCTACGTGCTGCAGTGCGGTGACCCGCAGGGCACCGGAATGGGCGGTCCCGGCTACACGATCCCGGACGAGAACCTCAAGGACAAGAGCCTCAAGGGGCAGGTGTACCCGGCGGGCACGGTCGCGATGGCCAACCAGTACAACGCGCAGACGAAGCAGGGCCGCAACACCGGCGGCAGCCAGTTCTTCCTGGTCTACCAGGACAGTCCGCTGCCGCCCGACTACACCCCGTTCGGCACGATCTCCCCTGCGGGCATGAAGGTTCTCAAGAAGATCGCCGCCGCGGGCGCCCAGCCCGCCGACCCCGCGACGCAGAACACGGCGCCCAATGCGACCGTGGTGATCAACAAGGCGACGATCACCAAATCCTGACCGTCAAGTGCGAAATTTCGGTCGCGCGGGATGCGGACAGGCAACCCGCCGGTCGCCTATGTTGGCCGTGACGAAACTGTGGACGATGCCCGGGGCACTGAGGCCCCTCGCAGGCATCATGTGGAGGAGGCGCTGTGAGCAGCGACCCGTGGGGCCGCGTCGACGAGACGGGGACCGTGTACGTGCGTACGGCCGACGGCGAGCAGGTCGTCGGTTCCTGGCAGGCAGGCTCCCCCGAGGAGGCGCTGGCCTATTTTGAGCGCAAGTACGAGGGCCTGGTTGTCGAGATCGGCCTCCTCGAGAAGCGAGTGAAGACCACCGACCTGTCCGCGAAGGACGCGCAGGCCGCCATCGACCACATCCGCGAGCAGGTCGACGCGCACCACGCGGTCGGTGACCTGGACGCGCTGCGGACGCGGCTGGACAAGCTCGTGGCGACGGTCGAGGCGCGCCGTGAGGAGCGCAAGCAGCAGCGCGCGAAGCAGTCCGACGAGGCGCGCAGCGCCAAGGAGGCCCTGGTCGCCGAGGCGGAACAGCTGGCGCAGTCCGACCAGTGGCGGGCGGCCGGTGAGCGGCTGCGCTCGCTGGTGGACACCTGGAAGGGGCTGCCGCGGCTCGACCGCAAGTCGGACGACGAGCTGTGGCACCGCTTCTCGCACGCCCGGTCGGCGTTCTCCAAGCGCCGCAAGGCGCACTTCGCTTCGCTGGACGCGCAGCGGGAGGAGGCCCGCAAGGCCAAGGAGCGGCTGGTCGCCGAGGCCGAGGCGCTGTCCGGCTCGACGGACTGGGGCCCCACGGCCGCGCGCTACCGCGAACTGATGACGGAGTGGAAGGCCGCCGGCCGCGCCCAGCGCGAGCACGAGGACGACCTGTGGAACCGCTTCCGCGGCGCCCAGGACGTGTTCTTCGCCGCCCGCAGCTCGGTCTTCGCCGAGCGGGACGCCGAGCAGTCGGAGAACCTGAAGCTGAAGGAGGAGCTGGCCGAGGAGGCCGAGAAGATCCTCCCGGTCACGGACCTCAAGGCGGCGCGCGCCGCGTTCCGCACGATCAACGAGCGCTGGGAGGCCATCGGCCACGTACCGCGGGACGCGCGCCCGAAGGTCGAGGGCCGGATGCACGCGGTGGAGCGGGCCATCCAGGAGGCCGAGGAGGCCGAGTGGCGCCGGACGAACCCGGAGGCACGCGCGCGTGCCGAGGGTCTGACCGGTCAGCTCCAGGCCGCCGTCGACAAGCTGAAGGGCCAGATCGAGCAGGCCCGCGCCCAGGGCAACAACGCCAGGGCCGACAAGCTCGAGCGCGAGCTGGAGGGCCGCCAGGCGCTCTTGGACCAGGCACTGAAGGGCCTGCAGGAGTTCGGCGGCTGACCGACCGCCTGTTGCGTGAAGAAGGGGCCCGTACCGGGAGGTACGGGCCCCTTGTCGTCGTACGACTGCTTCTACGACCTGGTGCCTCTACGACCTGCTGCTTCTACGACCTGCTGCGCGCCGACGTCACGCGGTACACGTCGTAGACGCCCTCCACGCCACGCACCGCCTTCAGGACGTGGCCGAGGTGCTTCGGGTCGCCCATCTCGAAGGTGAAGCGGGAGGTGGCCACGCGGTCGCGGGAGGTCTGGACGGCCGCGGAGAGGATGTTGACGTGCTGGTCGGACAGGACGCGGGTGACGTCCGAGAGGAGCCGGGAGCGGTCCAGCGCCTCGACCTGGATGGCGACCAGGAAGACCGAGGACTGGGTGGGCGCCCACTCGACCTCGAGGATGCGCTCGGGCTCACGGGACAGTGACTCCACGTTGACGCAGTCGCTGCGGTGAACCGATACTCCGCTACCGCGTGTGACGAAGCCGATGATGGGGTCGCCGGGAACGGGCGTACAACAGCGGGCCAGCTTGACCCACACGTCCTCGACGCCCTTGACGATGACGCCCGGGTCGGCGCTGGAGCGCCGCTTGCGGCTGCGGCTGCGGGACGGCGGGACCGCCTCGTCGATCTCCTCGGTGGCCGCCTCCTCGCCGCCGAGCGCGGAGACGAGCTTCTGCACCACGTTCTGCGCGGAGACATGGCCCTCGCCGATCGCCGCGTACAGCGCGGAGATGTCCGGGTAGCGCATCTCGTGCGCGAGCGTGACGAGCGAGTCGCCGGTGAGGATGCGCTGGATCGGCAGGTTCTGTTTGCGCATGGCGCGGACGATGGCGTCCTTGCCCTGCTCGATCGCCTCGTCGCGGCGCTCCTTGGAGAACCACGCCCGGATCTTGTTGCGGGCGCGCGGCGACTTCACGAAGCCGAGCCAGTCGCGGGAGGGGCCCGCGCCTGCCGCCTTGGAGGTGAAGACCTCCACCAGGTCGCCGTTGTCGAGGGTCGATTCCAGCGGTACGAGACGGCCGTTGACCCGTGCTCCTATGGTGCGGTGGCCGACCTCGGTGTGGACCGCGTACGCGAAGTCCACCGGCGTGGCCCCGGCCGGAAGCGCTATGACGTCACCCTTCGGGGTGAAGACGAAGACCTCGTTGCGCGACAGGTCGAAGCGCAGGGACTCCAGGAACTCGCCGGGGTCCTCGGTCTCCTTCTGCCAGTCGAGGAGCTGGCGCAGCCACGCCATGTCGTTGAGGTGGTCGTCCTTGCCGCCGCCCTTCGGTGCGTCCGAACGCACCTTGGAGGCGCCGGCGACGGCCTCCTGCTTGTACTTCCAGTGCGCGGCGATGCCGTACTCGGCGCGGCGGTGCATGTCGAAGGTGCGGATCTGCAGCTCTACGGGCTTGCCGTTGGGGCCGATGACCGTCGTGTGCAGCGACTGGTACATGTTGAACTTGGGCATCGCGATGTAGTCCTTGAACCGGCCGGGGACCGGGTTCCATCGCGCGTGCACGGTGCCGAGGGCGGCGTAGCAGTCGCGGACGGTGTCGACGAGGACGCGGATGCCCACCAGGTCGTAGATCTCCGCGAAGTCGCGACCGCGGACGATCATCTTCTGGTAGACGCTGTAGTAGTGCTTCGGGCGGCCGGTCACGGTCGCCTTGATGCGTGCAGCCCGCAGATCCTGCTGCACCTCGTCGGTCACTATGGCGAGGTACTCGTCCCGCTTGGGCGCCCGCTCGGCGACCAGCCGCACGATCTCGTCGTACATCTTGGGGTAGAGGATCGCGAAGGCGAGGTCCTCCAGCTCCCACTTGATGGTGTTCATGCCCAGGCGGTGGGCGAGCGGCGCATAGATCTCGAGGGTCTCGCGCGCCTTCTTCTCCTGCTTCTCACGCTTGAGGTAGCGCATGGTGCGCATGTTGTGCAGGCGGTCGGCGAGCTTGATGACCAGAACGCGCGGGTCCTTGGCCATGGCGACGACCATCTTGCGTACGGTCTCGGCCTGCGCGGCCTCGCCGAACTTGACCTTGTCCAGCTTGGTGACGCCGTCGACGAGCAGCGCGACCGAGTCGCCGAAGTCGCGGCGGAGCTGGTCGAGGCCGTACTCGGTGTCCTCGACGGTGTCGTGCAGCAGGCCGGCCATGAGGGTGGCCGGGTCCATGCCCAGCTCGGCGAGGATCGTCGTCACGGCGAGCGGATGCGTGATGTACGGGTCGCCGCTCTTGCGCTTCTGGCCGCGGTGCCAGCGCTCGGCGACCTGGTAGGCCTTCTCTATCTGCCGCAGCGTCGACGTCTCGATCTTCGGGTCGTTGCTGCGCACTATCCGCAGCAGCGGCTCCAGGACCGGGTTGTACGGATTGGAGCGCTGGACGCCGAGGCGGGCGAGGCGGGCGCGGACGCGGTTGGAGGAGCCGGAGCGGGCGGGCTGGCCGGTGTTCGGGCGCACCGCCGGGGAGGGCGTCGGCCCTTCGGGGGGCGCGGGCTTGGGGCGCGACTGCTCTGCCGACTTGTCGACGGGCGCGGACTGGGCGTGCTCGACCGGCCCGCGGGTGTCGTTCTTCGCGTGCGGCGCGTTCGGCGCGGGCTTGGCCGCGGCTGCCGAGGCGGACTCGGGCTTGGCGGCGGTCAGGTGCTGGGCCTCGTCTGGCAAGAGGACTCCTCGTGCGCGATCCGGGTCCCCCGGTCAGGCTCCGGAGACCCCATGGTAGCGATCCTGGGCCGCAGGATCGCCTTCAGGCCGATGTGAGGGCCGTCTACGGGAGAAACACAGGGGGCTGCCGCCGGATTCCGGGTGGCGGATCTGGGGTGATCCGGGGGTGTCCTGCGGGTGACCGGGGCGCTCCGCTGCATGCGCCGAGCGAGTGTTCCCGCAGACGCGGGGGCGCGGGCGGCTCGCTGGGACGCGGCCGTAAAGGGCGACGCGGGGGCGCGGGCGGCTCGCGGGGGCGCGGCCGTAAAAGGCGACGCGGACACTCACGCCGGAGCGCAACCCTCCGCGCAGCCCACCCCGGCACCAAGGACGAAGCCGAGCGCCGGCGCGGGGCGCGGGCGGCTCGCGGGGACTCGGCCGTAAAAGGCGACGCGGACACTCACGCCGGAGCGCAACCCTCCGCGCAGCCCACCCCGGCATCGAGGACGAAGTCCGAGCGCCGGCGCGGGGCGCGGGCGGCTCGCGGGGGCGCGGCCGTAAAAGGCGACGCGGACACTCACGCCGGAGCGCGACCCTCCGCGCAGCCCGCCCCGGCACCGAGGACGGAGCCGAGCGCCGGCGCGGGGCGCGGGCGCGCGTGGAGGCGCGACCGTGGCGTGGCGCGGGGGCGCGTGCCGACTGCTCTCGGGGGCGCGACCGTCGAAAGCGGCCCGGCCGCTCACGCTGGACCAAGCCGAGCAACCATGCAGCCGGTGCGGCGGTGGCATGCGGCATCCGAACAGCTTTGTCTCGGGTGGAGTGCGGGCCGTGCGCCGGGGTGGGTGGCCGGTGATGGGCGAACGGCCGTCCCGGAGAGCCGGGGCGGCCGTTCGTCGTGGGTGTGTGCCGTGGGGTCAGACGGTGAGCAGGGCCTCCAGCGGGGCTCCCGTGAGGCTCGGCTCCAGGCGGGCGCGGCCGCCGAGGAAGCCGAGTTCCATCAGGACCGCGAGCCCGGCGACCTCGGCCCCCGCACGGCGGATCAGCTGGATCGAGGCCTCGGCGGTGCCGCCGGTGGCGAGGACGTCGTCGATGATGAGGATGCGGTCCTCGACCGACAGGTCCTCCGCGTGCACCTCGATCTCCGCCGAGCCGTACTCCAGGTCGTACGTCTGGCCGAGGGTGGCTCCGGGAAGCTTGCCCGCCTTGCGTACGGGGATGAAGCCGAGGCCGGCGCGGACGGCGACCGGGGCGCCGAGGATGAAGCCGCGGGCCTCCAGGCCGACGACCTTGGTGGCACCCGTGTTCGCGGCGATCTCGGCGAGCGCGTCGGTGAGCGCCGTGAAGGCCGCCGGGTCCGCGAGCAGCGGGGTGATGTCCTTGAACATCACGCCCTGCTCCGGGTAGTCCGCCACGTCACGGATGCGGCTGAGCAGCAGCTCCTTGATGTCGGTCATCGGCGCTTCCCGGAGGGACGGCCACGGCCGCGGTTGCGCGACGCCGGCTGGTTGCGCGGTCCGACGACCGCGTGGGCGGCGTCCTCCGGCTCGTCGTCGTAGCGTTCGCCCGCGGTCTCGGCCTCCAGCGGCCCGCCCTCGGCAGCGGCCTGGGCGCGCTTGGCGAGGACGCGCTTCCTGAGCGCCTTCATCTGCGGCTCGCGCTCCTTGAGGTCGGCGACGAGCGGCGTGGCGATGAAGATCGAGGAGTACGCACCCGCCGCGAGGCCGACGAACAGCGACAGCGAGATGTCGTTGAGCATGCCGGCACCGAGGAAGCCGCCACCGATGAACAGCAGGCCCGCCACCGGCAGCAGCGCGACCACCGTGGTGTTGATGGACCGCATCAGGGTGCTGTTGATCGAGCGGTTGGCGACGTCGCTGAAGGTCCAGCGGGTCTGCTTGGTGATGTCCTTCGTCTGCTCCTTGAGGCTGTCGAAGACGACGACCGTGTCGTAGAGCGAGTAACCGAGGATCGTGAGCAGACCGATCACCGTGCCCGGCGTGACCTCGAAGCCCACGAGGGCGTAGATGCCGGTCGTGATGGTGATGTCGTGGATCAGGGCGACCAGCGCCGCGACCGCCATCCGCCACTCGAACGCGATCGCCAGGTAGATCACCACGAGGACCATGAAGATCGCCAGGCCCTGCCAGGCCTTGTTGGCGATCTGGTCACCCCAGCTGGGGCCGACCAGGTCGGCGTTGATGTTCTCGGTGTTGACGTTCAGGTCCTTGGCGAGCTTGTCCTTGATCGCGTCGGACTTGTCGGTGTCGATGCCCGCGATCTGGATGCGCAGGCTGCCGTCGCCGAGCTTCTGGACGACCGCGTCGTGACCGGACGCGCTCTGCGCGTACCCCTCGGCCTTGGCGACCGAGGCGGTCATGTGCTTCGGGGTGGTGAAGACGGCACCGCCCTGGAACTCGATGCCCATGTTCAGGCCGCGCACCGCCAGGCCCAGGACGGCCGTGATGGTGATCAGGATCGAGATGCCGTACCAGATCTTGCGGTTGCCGACGAAGTCGTAGCCGACCTCACCGCGGTGCAGACGGGCGCCGAGGCTGCCGAGTTTCGACATCTCACGCCTCCTTCGGGTCGACGGGGGCGGAGGGACGACGAGTGCGGCGCAGCGGCGGCTTGGCGCCCAGTGCCTTCGGGTCGAGGCCCGACCACTTGTGGCCGCCGTAGAAGAACCTCCTGCGCGCCAGGAGCGTCATCAGCGGCTTGGTGAACAGGAACACGACGACCACGTCGAGCACGGTGGTCAGACCGAGCGTGAACGCGAAGCCCTGGACCTTGCCGACCGTGACGATGAACAGCACCGCCGCGGCGAGGAACGACACGAAGTCGGAGACCAGGATGGTGCGCCGGGCACGCGGCCAGGCCCGCTCGACGGCGGGGCGCAGCGAGCGGCCCTCGCGGATCTCGTCCCGAATGCGTTCGAAGAACACGATGAACGAGTCCGCGGTGATACCGATCGCGACGATCGCACCGCAGACCGCCGGCAGGTTCAGTGCGAAGCCGATGGCCTCACCGAGCAGCGACATGAGCGCATAGGTGAGGATCGCGGAGACCAGCAGCGAGGGGATGGCGATGACCGACAGGCCGCGGTAGAAGATCAGCAGGTAGATGACGACCAGCGCGAGGCCGATGGCACCGGCGATCAGACCGGCGTGCAGCTGCTCACCGCCGAGCGCGGCGGTCACCGTGGTGACGCTGTCCTCCTTGAAGGTCAGCGGCAGCGCGCCGTACGACAGCATGTTGGCGAGACTCTGGGCCTCCTGCTGGCTGAAGTTGCCGGTGATCTCCGCATTGCCGCCGGTGAGCGCCTGGCTGACCGACGGGTCCGAGACCACGTTGCCGTCGAGGACGATCGCGAACTGGTTCTGCGGCTGCTGGTTCTTGGCCAGCTTGCCGGTGATGTCACCGAACTTCTTGGAGCCCTTGCCCGTGAACTCCATGGTGACGGTCCAGCCGGCGCCGGTCTGCGTGTTGAAGACGGCCTGGGCCTTCTTGACGTCGGTGCCGTCGACCTCGGCGGGGCCGAGGATGTACTTCTGCCACTGACCCGCGGAGTTCTGGCCGCAGGCGATCGTCGGGTCGCTGGGCTTGGCGCCCTGGCCCGCGGTGGCGCGCTGCTTCTTGTCCGTGCAGTCGAGTGCGGTGTACTGCGCCTGCAGCTTTGCGGCCGCCGCATTGCCGGCCGAGCTGCTGCTCGGGGACGGGGAGGCGGAGGTCTTCGCGCTCGAGGAGGCGCCGGCGCTCGGCGTCGCGCCGGCCTTCAGGGCGCCGGTGACGGCGCGGCCCTGCGAGGTGGCGGTCGGCGAAGGAGTCGAGGAGGAGGACGGGGTCGACTTGCCCGTGGCCTTCTCGGTGGCCTTGCCCGTGGCCTTGCCCGAGGGGCTGGCGGAAGCGCTCGGCGACGGGCTGGTCGCGGGGCCGCCGGAGACCTCGGTGGTGAGCACCGGGCGGAAGTACAGCTTGGCGGTGGTGCCGACCTGCTGCCGCGCTTCCTTGGAGTTCGTGCCCTTGGGGATGTTGACGATGATGTTCTTGTTGCCCTGGGTCTGAACCTCGGCCTCCGTGACACCAAGACCATTGACGCGGTTGTTCATGATCTCGACCGCGGTGTCCATGTTGGTCTTGTTGATCGCGGATTCCTGGCCCGGCTCTGCGACCGCCCGGAGCGTGATGCTCGTACCACCGGCCAGGTCGATACCGAGACGCGGAGTGGTGTTTCCGGAGGCGAACATTCCGCCGGTGAGCGCCACGATGGCGATCAGAATGAGGGCCAGCGAGCGCCCCGGCTTGCTCTGGGCGCTCGCGCTCCGGCCCTTTTTAGGTGCTGCCACCTTCTCGTACTCCCTCTCGGGCCGCTCCGCGCCGGGTCAGCGCGGGGTCGGCCATGACTGGTGTCGGGATCCCCGTGTGCGAGATGCGCACGTCCCGGGGCGCGAGGTCGACCGCGCGCCCGGGATGTGACTACTTCGCCTCGGAGTCGCCGTCGGTCTTCTTCGGCTCTTCGTCCGACTTCTTCGGCTCTTCGTCCGCCGCGGCCTCTGCGGCCGGGGTGTCGTCGGCCGGCTCCTCGGGCGCGTCCTTCTTGCCGAGGTCGACGGACTTGTCGTCGGAGGCGGCGGCAGCTTCGTCGGCGGAGTCGTCGGTCTCGGTGAGGGAGGAGGCGTCGTCCGGGACCAGGTCGGAGTCGGACTTCAGGTCGTGCTCGATGCCGTGCACGATGCGGTTGTACTCGTCGTCGCTGAGCACGGAACCGATGGCGTTCTTCGCGAAGAGGAGCTCGACGCCCGGGCCGGCGTCGAGGAGGACCGTGTCCTCGTTGACCTCCTTGACCGTCGCGTACATGCCCCCGATCGTGCGGACGCCGCTGCCGGGCTGCATCTCATTGCGCATCTGGGCGGCCTGCTGCTGCTTGCGCTTGGCCGAGCGGGTCATGAGGAACATGGCCCCGATGAGCACGATGAACGGGAGGAGCATGGTGATATTCACGGGACGGAATTTCCTTCGCACGACCGCGATGGAGAGCGGCCTCATGGATGGGGGTATGTATACCGCCGACAAAGGCGGCATCGGCGGAGTCTAAGCGAGTCCGCGCGCATGGAACAACGCTCAGCATGGCACCTGGGTTCCTGGCCCGGCCAATGCCCGCGCCGTCACAGAGGCATCACGTCCCGAACAGGTCCTGTTGTCCGTTTCCCGCAGCGGCCGGGCGGGGCGGGGTGAGGCCGAGATGCGCCCATGCGGCAGGCGTGGCGACCCGGCCGCGGGGGGTACGCGCGAGCAGTCCTTCCCGTACGAGGAAGGGCTCGGCGACCTCTTCCACGGTCTCGCGCTCCTCCCCCACCGCGACGGCGAGGGTGGACAGGCCCACGGGCCCGCCGCCGAAAAGCTTGAGCAGAGCCTCCAGCACACCGCGGTCCAGCCGGTCGAGGCCGCGGGCGTCGACCTCGTACACCGCGAGAGCGGCCGCCGCGATGTCCCGCGTGATGATTCCGTCCGCCTTGACCTGGGCGTAGTCGCGCACCCGGCGCAGCAGTCGGTTGGCGATACGGGGCGTGCCGCGGGAGCGGCCGGCGATCTCGGCGGCGCCGTCGGCCTGGATCTCGACGTCGAGGAGGTTCGCCGAGCGGTGGATGACGCGTTCCAGTTCGGCGGGCTCGTAGAACTCCATGTGTGCGGTGAAACCGAAGCGGTCGCGCAGCGGGGGCGGCAGCAGTCCCGCGCGCGTGGTGGCGCCGACCAGGGTGAACGGGGGCAGCTCCAGCGGGATGGCGGTGGCGCCGGGGCCCTTGCCGACGATGACGTCGACCCGGAAGTCCTCCATCGCCATGTACAGCATCTCCTCGGCGGGCCGCGACATGCGGTGGATCTCGTCGAGGAAGAGGACCTCGCCCTCCTGGAGGGAGGAGAGGATCGCGGCCAGGTCGCCGGCGTGCTGGATGGCGGGGCCCGAGGTGATGCGGATGGGGGCGCCCATCTCCGCCGCGATGATCATCGAGAGGGTGGTCTTGCCGAGGCCCGGGGCACCGGAGAGCAGCACGTGGTCGGCGGTGGCGCCACGCGCGCGTGCGGCGCGCAGCACCAGGTCGAGCTGCTCGCGGACCTTCTCCTGGCCGATGAACTCGTCCAGGTCCTTGGGGCGCAGGGCGGCCTCGACGGCCTGGTCCTCACGGTCGGCGACGGAGCCCACCAGGCGCTCGGGGCCGGGGGCGTCGGTCGGGTCGTCCCAGTTCACTGAGATCTCTCCTCACTGGGGTGGCGCAGGTGGGTCAGCGGGCGCGGTTGAGGGTCTGCAGGGCCGCCTTCAGCAGCTGCCCGACCTGGGGCGTGCCGCCGGCCGCCTCGGCCTGCGGTGCCACGGCGGACACGGCCTCGTCGGCCTCGCGGGTGGCGTACCCGAGGCCGATCAGCGCGGCGTGCAGCTGGTCGCGCCAGCCGGAGGTGACCGGGGCGCCGACCACGGGGGCCCCGATCGGTTCGCCGAGCCGGTCCTTGAGCTCGAGGAGCAGCTTCTGGGCGCCCTTCTTGCCGATGCCCGGGACGGCGATGAGGGCCTTCTCGTCGCTCGTGGACACCGCCCGGCGCAGGGCGTCCGGGGTGTGCACGGCCAGCATCGCCTGCGCCAGCCGCGGGCCGACACCGCTCGCGGTCTGCAGCAGTTCGAAGACCTGTCGCTCGTCGTCGTCCACGAAGCCGTACAGCGTCAGCGAGTCCTCCCGTACGACGAGGGAGGTGGCGAGCTTGGCCGGCTGGCCGAGACGGAGCGTGGAGAGCGTGTTCGGCGTGCACTGCACGGCCATGCCGACACCGCCGACCTCGACCACGGCGGCGTCGGGGGCGAGTGCGGCGACCGTGCCGCTCACGAAGGCGATCATGCCGTACGGCCTTTCGTTGCGTTGGCTGCGTGCAGGGCGACCGCCTGCTGGAGTCGGTTCTGGGCGGGGGCGCGCCAGATGTGGCAGATGGCGAGCGCGAGGGCGTCGGCCGCGTCGGCCGGTTTCGGGGGTGCGTCGAGCCGGAGCAGACGGGTCACCATGGCGCCGACCTGGGTCTTCTCCGCGCGGCCGCTGCCGGTGACGGCGGCCTTGACCTCGCTGGGGGTGTGCAGGGCGACGGGCAGGCCGCGGCGGGCGGCGCACAGCATGGCGACGGCGCTGGCCTGGGCGGTGCCCATCACGGTCCGTACGTTGTGCTGGCTGAACACCCGCTCCACGGCCACGACTTCGGGCCGGTGCTCGTCCAGCCACTGCTCGATGCCCTGCTCGATGGCGACGAGGCGCTGCCCCAACTCGGCGTCCACGGGCGTCCGTACGACACCGACGCCCACCATGGTGAGCGGCCGGCCCGCGACCCCCTCGACCACGCCGACACCGCATCGCGTGAGCCCGGGGTCCACCCCCAACACCCGCACACGCCCCTCCCCTCAGTGATCTTTGACTTCCACGCCAGGCTAGCCGCTGCCACCGACAACGGCGGCGGGCCGGTGGGACGTGTTGTCCCACCGGCCCGCCGAAACCGCTTCGTTCGCGGCAGCGTTACGCGTCGACCTTCTCCATGACCTCGTCGCTGACGTCGAAGTTGGCGAAGACGTTCTGCACGTCGTCGCTGTCCTCGAGCGCGTCGATCAGCTTGAAGATCTTCTTGGCGCCCTCCTCGTCCAGTTCGACCTGCATGGTCGGGACGAAGTTGGCCTCGGCGGAGTCGTAGTCGATCCCGGCGTCCTGGAGGGCGGTGCGGACGGCGACCAGGTCGGTGGCCTCGCTGAGCACCTCGAAGCTCTCGCCGAGGTCGTTGACCTCCTCGGCGCCCGCGTCCAGGACTGCGGCGAGGACGTCGTCCTCGCTCAGCTCGCCCTTGGGGACGATGACGACGCCCTTGCGGTTGAAGAGGTACGAGACCGAGCCCGGGTCGGCCATGGAGCCGCCGTTGCGGGTCATGGCGACACGGACGTCGGAGGCGGCGCGGTTGCGGTTGTCGGTGAGGCACTCGATGAGCACCGCGACACCGTTCGGGCCGTAGCCCTCGTACATGATCGTCTCGTAGTCGGCGCCACCGGCCTCGAGACCACCGCCGCGCTTGATCGCGGAGTCGATGTTCTTGTTCGGCACCGACTGCTTCTTGGCCTTCTGGACGGCGTCGTAGAGCGTCGGGTTGCCTTCGAGGTCGACTCCGCCCATGCGCGCAGCGACCTCGATGTTCTTGATCAGCTTCGCGAAGAGCTTGCCGCGCTTGGCGTCGATCACGGCCTTCTTGTGCTTCGTCGTGGCCCATTTAGAGTGGCCGGACATCTGCCTGTCTCCTTCGCGTAACCCATCTATGAACGAACGCCAGAGATCCTACAAGGACTCCGGCGTTACTCCGCTGTCCGGTTCGCGCGCACCATGTCGACGAACAGGGAGTGCACGCGGTGGTCGCCGGTCAGTTCCGGGTGGAACGACGTGGCGAGCGCGTTGCCCTGGCGGACCGCGACGATGTGGCCGTCGTGCTCGGCGAGCACCTCGGTCTCGGCACCGACGGACTCGACCCAGGGGGCGCGGATGAAGACGCCCTCTACAGGATCGCCCTCGACGCCCCGGACGTCGACCGCCGCTTCGAAGGACTCGTTCTGCCGTCCGAAGGCGTTGCGGCGCACGATCATGTCGATGCCGCCGATGGTCTCCTGGCCCGAGCGCGGGTCGAGGATCTTGTCGGCGAGCATGATCATGCCGGCGCAGGTGCCGTAGACGGGCATTCCGTCACGCACGCGCGCGCGTAGCGGCTCCATCACGCCGAAGAGGACGGCCAGCTTGGAGATGGTGGTGGACTCGCCGCCCGGGATGACCAGGCCGTCCACCTCTGCGAGTTCCTCGGGGCGCCTGACCGGCCTGGCCACGGCGTCGGCCGCGGCCAGGGCGATGAGGTGCTCCCGTACGTCGCCCTGGAGGGCCAGGACGCCTATGACGGGGGTGTTCATGTGATCCGGTGCCTTACCAGCCGCGGTTGGCGTAGCGCTCGGCCTCGGGGAGGGTGTCGCAGTTGATGCCGACCATGGCCTCGCCGAGGTTGCGGGACGCGTCCGCGATGATCTTGGGGTCGTCGTAGAAGGTGGTCGCCTTGACGATGGCGGCGGCGCGCTTGGCCGGGTCGCCGGACTTGAAGATGCCGGAGCCGACGAAGACGCCCTCGGCGCCGAGCTGGCGCATCAGCGCGGCGTCGGCGGGGGTGGCCACGCCACCGGCGGAGAACAGCACCACCGGGAGCTTGCCGAGCTCGGCGACCTCCTTGACCAGCTCGTAGGGGGCGCGCAGCTCCTTGGCGGCGGCGTACAGCTCGTTGTTGTCGCAGCCGCGCAGCTTGGCGATCTCGCCCTTGATCTGGCGCAGGTGGCGGACGGCCTCGACGACGTTGCCGGTGCCGGCCTCGCCCTTGGAGCGGATCATGGCCGCGCCCTCTGCGATGCGGCGCAGGGCCTCGCCCAGGTTGGTGGCACCACAGACGAAGGGGGTGGTGAAGGCCCACTTGTCGGAGTGGTTGACCTCGTCGGCCGGGGTGAGGACCTCGGACTCGTCGATGTAGTCGACGCCGAGGGACTGCAGCACCTGGGCCTCGACGAAGTGGCCGATGCGGGACTTGGCCATGACCGGGATGGAGACGGCCTCGATGATCCCCTCGATCATGTCCGGGTCGGACATCCGGGCCACGCCGCCGTCCTTGCGGATGTCGGCGGGGACCCGCTCCAGGGCCATGACGGCGACGGCGCCCGCGTCCTCGGCGATCTTCGCCTGCTCCGGCGTGACGACGTCCATGATCACGCCACCCTTGAGCTGCTCGGCCATTCCGCGCTTCACGCGCGCGGTGCCGGTCTCGGGGGCCTGGTTTTCGGAGAGCGTGCTGGACACGGGTGACCTCGCTGAAGTGAAAGAGGGTTTCTGCAAGCACCGAGGAAACGTGAGTGGACCAGTCCACGGCAAGGGCCAATGAGAAGTCGGTGGATCCTTTTCTCCTCACGCGCCTCTCGGCGGGCGCCTCAGTCGGAGTTCTCCCAGACGAGGACGCCCGGCCCGTCCGGCGTCAGAACCGGCACCCACGCCTCGTCCGCCGCGGCCAGCCGCGACTCGTCCAGCACGAGGGGCGTCGGATAGAGGTCGTCCCGGTTCGCGGAGCCGTAGACATGCAGCGCGACCGCGGCCCGCAGCCGCTCCAGCAGCGGCGGAGGCCAGATCAGGCCCTGGGCGCCCGCACCATGGAGTTCGCCCGCGAAGATGTCCTTCAGCTCCTCGTCGAGGCCGCTTCCCGCCACTGGCAGCAGATAGCCCTCCAGCTCGTACAGTACGCAGCCGTGGCCGCCGCCCTGGACCTCGTGGACCACTCCGGTCGGCGCCGCCACGATGACGAAGACCGAGCCGTTGTCGTTGCCCTCCAGGTCGAGGAAGACGCGGCGTCTCCCGTCACTCATGGCCGGTGGTCACCTAGGCCGCGCGGTCGGCCAGCGCCGCCGGTGGCTCGTCGTCCATCTCGAAGGCCATCGGGAAGGGGGCGTGGCCGGCCAGGCGGAACCAGCGGACCTTGCGGTGTTCGCGCAGGCGCCGGGCCGCGCCCACCGCGTCGTTGTGGAAGCGGCGGGCCATCGGGACCCGGCGTACGGCCTCGGTGAGCTCGTGGGCGGCGGCTTCCCCGCCGGGTGCCTCGCGGACCGCCTCCACCTGGGGTGCCTCCGCGAAGACGGCCCGCAGCGCCTGGCTCAACTCGCTCTCGGCGACCTCCCGTTGGTCCTCCTCGGCCTGCCGGGCGGCGTGCGCCGCCTCGTACAGGACGATCGACGCCGCCGGGTCGAGGACGCCGGAGGTGGCGAGTTCCTGGGCCACGGAGGCTCTGCGCAGCAGCTGTGCGTCGAGGGCGGCGCGTGCGGCGTCGATGCGGGCGTGCAGCCGGTCCAGACGGCCCGCCGTCCAGCTCAGGTACAGGCCGATCGCCAGGAGGGCGACAAGGATCCAGATGAGGGTTGCGGTCACGGGCGGCAAGGTTACGCGCCGCTGGTTCGTTCGCCGGATGACGTGCGGGGCGAGGGCGTCACGGGGTCAGGGGCTGCCGCCCCCGAACCCCCGCTCCAGCCCTGAACGGGCCTCGTCCTCGAACGCCGGACGGGCTGAGATTTCCTGACCGGCGTTCGAAGGAAAACCTCAGTCGCGTGCCAGACCCAGCCGCGAACGAAGTCCGGGCCCCCGCTCGTCCTCCGCCGCCGCGACCGCGGCCGCTCCCGCGGTCACCGTCTCGTACACCGACAGGATGTCCGCGCCGACCGTGGACCAGTCGAAGCGCCGTACATGGGCGCTTCCCCGTTCCCGCAGCTCGGCCCGGCGCTCCGGGTCCCCCAGCAGCCGCAGGGCCGCCTCGGCCAGGGCCTCGGAGTCCTCGTTGGCGAACAGCTCGCCCGCCGCGCCCTGGTCCAGGACCTGGGCGAAGGCGTCCAGGTCGGAGGCAAGGACGGGGGCGCCGGCGGACATGGCCTCGACCAGGATGATGCCGAAGCTCTCGCCGCCGGTGTTCGGCGCCACGTACAGGTCGACACTGCGCAGGAAGCGGGCCTTGTCCTCGTCGCTGACCATGCCGAGGAACTCCACGCGCGGGCGCAGTTCCGCGGGCAGCGACGCGACCGCCTCCTCCTCGTCCCCGCGCCCGGCGACCAGCAGCCGCGTCTGCGGGCGCTCGGCGAGGATCCTGGGCAGCGCCTTCATCAGCACCGGCAGGCCCTTGCGCGGCTCGTCGATGCGGCCGATGAAGCCGATGGTGTCGCCCTGCCACTGGGCCTTGGGCTTGGCCCGGGCGAAGAAGTCGACGTCGACGCCGTTCGGGATGACGACCGCGTCGCCGCCGAGGTGTTCCACCAGCGTGCGGCGGGCGTACTCGCTCACCGCGATCCGGGCGCTGATCTTCTCCAGGGCCGCCTGCAGGATCGCGTAGGCGGCGATCATCGCCCGCGAGCGCGGGTTGGAGGTGTGGAAGGTGGCCACGATCGGACCGGAGGCCGCCCAGCAGGTCAGCAGGCCGAGCGACGGCGAGGTCGGCTCGTGGATGTGGACGACGTCGAACTCGCCGTCGTGCAGCCACCGTCGGACCCGGGCGGCGCTCAGGAAGCCGAAGTTCAGCCGGGCCACCGAGCCGTTGTACGGCACCGGGACCGCCCGCCCGGCCGAGACGACATACGGCGGCAGGGGCGTGTCGTCGTCGGCGGGAGCCAGGACCGACACCTCGTGGCCCAGGCGGATGAAGTACTCCGCGAGGTCGCGGATGTGGAACTGGACGCCGCCCGGTACGTCCCAGGAGTACGGGCAGACGATGCCGATCCTCACGACGTGCCCTTCTCGGGAGCCGGGGGTTTCTTCGCAGGATCGAGGTCCTTGAGCCACAAGCGCTGGAGCATGTGCCAGTCCTCCGGATGGTCGGCGATCCCGGTGGCGAAGGCATCGGCCAGCGCCTGTGTCATGACAGACGTCTTTTCGGCCCGGCTACCTGTCTTGGGTACCTCGACCGGCGGGTGCACACGCCCCTGCATGACGGGCGAGTCGTCGTACCACAGCGTGACCGGCAGGAGCAGTGCGCCGGTCTGCTGGGCGAGGAGGGCGGGGCCGGCGGGCATCCGGGTGGCCTCGCCGAAGAACTCGACCTCGACGCCCGAGGACGACAGGTCACGCTCGGCGACCAGGCAGACCAGGCCGCCGTCGCGCAGCCGCCGGGCGAGCGTGCCGAAGGCGGTGCCGCCGCTGTGCGGGAGCACCTCCATGCCGAGGCCCTCGCGGTACGCGACGAAGCGGTCGTAGAGGGTCTCGGGCTTGAGGCGCTCGGCGACCGTCGTGAACGGCGTCTCCAGCTCGGTGGTGACCCAGGCGCCGGCGAGGTCCCAGTTGGCCATGTGCGGCAGCGCCAGGATGACGCCCTGGTCGGAGGCGATCCCGTCGGTCAGGTAGTGCACGTCCTTGGGGTCGAAACCGGCCTTTATCCGCTCGGCGCTCCACGCCGGCAGCCGGAAGGACTCCATCCAGTAGCGCAGGTACGAGCGCATGCCCGCGCGCGAGAGCTCGGCGAGGCGCTCGGGGCTCGCATCGGGCACCACGCGCGCGTAGTTGCTCTCCAGGCGCTGCACGCCCTTGCCGCGCTGTTTCCAGGCGAGGTCGGCGATGGAGCGGCCGAGCCGTACGGCGACGGGCTCCGGGAGCTTCTTGACGGTTCCCCAGCCGAGGCCGTACAGCGCGTCCGTCAGCTGATCGCGGAGGCTCACTTCGCCGCCTCGCTCCCCTGTGAGGCGTTCTCCGGGGAGGCCGCCGCGGCCTCCGCCTCCGCCGACTCGCGACGGACGGTGACCACCCGCTGGATGAGCGTGACCAGGCTGCCGACGGCGACGATCCACAGGGCGACGGGCAGCAGGTACTGGATGCCCGGCACCCCGAACTTGTGCAGGCCCGCGAACCCGGCCGCGACCAGCGAGATGACCAGGCGCTCGGCGCGCTCCACGAGTCCGTTGACGGCGACGGGCAACCCGATCGACTCGCCCCGGGCCTTGGTGTACGACACCACCTGGCCGCTGGCCAGGCAGAAGATCGAGACGGCGCACAGGACGTTGTCGTTGCCGCTTCCCGCGTACCAGAGGGCGAATCCGCCGAAGATCGCGCCGTCGGCCACCCGGTCGAGGGTGGAGTCCAGGAAGGCGCCCCAGCGGCTGGTACGGCCCAGCTGGCGGGCCATGTTGCCGTCGACGAGGTCGGAGAACACGAACAGCGTGATCACGACCGTCCCCCAGAAGAACTCACCCCGCGGGTAGAAGACCAGTGCGCCCGCGATCACGCCGGCGGTGCCGAGGAGCGTGACCGTGTCGGGGCTGACGCCCCGGCGGATGAGAAACGCGGCGAACGGCGTGAGGACACGCGTGAAGAATGCACGCGCGTACTTGTTCAGCATGGCCTTCCCGACGGTCGGTGTGGCCGCGGCCCCTGCTGGCCTCCGGCTGGCCCATCGTAGCCACGCGCGCGCGTGTGCGACTGCCGGGCACCCGGACGTCTGCGGGGAGATCGGGCGGACGGCCCGAGCCGGGGCGGGCGGCGCGATCACGTCCTTCGTATGGACGCACCGTGACGGGAGTGGAAAGCTCGAAGGACCGCGGGCGTCATCGGAGCCGCCACCGCACGCGGCCCGGCATGCCCGCGCCCACAGTGACCTCACCGTGCACGGGAGGCAAGGCCATGGGCGACAAGGCAAGCGCACACCCCGGAGCCGCCGGCAGGGCTACAGCGGCCGACCACCCCGCGTCCGTACGGAATGTGGTGCTGGTCGGCCACAGCGGATCGGGCAAGACGACACTGGTGGAAGCTCTCGCACTCACCGCGGGAGCAGTGAACCGGGCGGGCCGCGTGGAGGACGGCGGCACCGTCTCCGACTACGACGAGATCGAGCACCGTCAGCAGCGCTCGGTACAGCTCTCCCTGGTGCCGGTCGAATGGGACGGCATCAAGGTCAATCTTCTCGACACCCCCGGATACGCCGACTTCGTCGGGGAGCTGCGGGCCGGTCTGCGAGCGGCGGACGCGGCCCTTTTCGTCGTCTCGGCCTCCGACGGCGTGGACGGCTCGACCCGCATGGTGTGGGAGGAGTGCGCGGCCGTCGGCATGCCACGGGCGATCGTGATCACCCACCTGGAGGCCGCCCGGTCGGACTTCGAGGAGATGACACGGACCTGCGCGGAGGCCTTCGGAGGTGACGACCCCGACGCCGTGCTCCCGCTCTACCTGCCGCTGCACGGCCCGCAGGGCCCGGACGGGCACGCGCCCGTGACGGGGCTGACCGGGCTGCTGTCGCAGAAGGTCTTCGACTACTCGTCCGGCGAGCGCAAGGAGTCGGAGCCGGGCGAGGACCAGCTGCCGCGCATCGAGGAGGCCCGCAACCGGCTCATCGAGGGGATCATCTCGGAGAGCGAGGACGAGACCCTCATGGACCGCTATCTGGGCGGCGAGCAGATCGACTTCAAGACGCTCGTCGAGGACCTGGAGCGGGCCGTCGCACGCGGGGTCTTCTTCCCGGTCCTGGCCGCCGCCCCCGCGGCCGAGGGCGCCAAGCAGGGCCTCGGCACCGTCGAGCTGCTGGAGTTGATCACGGGCGGCTTCCCGACGCCGTTCGAGCACCCCACACCCGGCGTCACCACGATCGACGGCAAGCCGCGCGAGGTGAAGGCCTGCGACACGGACGGCCCGCTGGTCGCCGAGGTCATACGGACCACTTCCGACCCCTACGTCGGCCGGGTCTCCCTGGTCCGCGTCTTCTCCGGCACGCTGCGCCCCGACGAGACGGTGCATGTGTCCGGGCACGGGCTCGCGGACCGCGGGCACGAGGACCACGACGTCGACGAGCGGATCGGCGCGCTGTCCACCCCCTTCGGCAAGCAGCAGCGCACCGTGACGCACGCCATCGCGGGCGATCTGGTGTGCGTGGCGAAGCTGAACCGGGCGGAGACCGGTGACACCCTCTCGGCCAAGGACGACCCGCTGCTCATGGAGCCGTGGCAGATGCCCGACCCGCTCCTGCCGCTCGCCATCCAGGCGCACAGCAAGGCGGACGAGGACAAGCTCTCGCAGGGTCTTTCCCGGCTGGTCGCCGAGGACCCGACCATGCGGCTCGAGCAGAACCAGGACACCCACCAGGTGGTGCTGTGGTGTCTGGGAGAGGCGCACGCGGACGTGGCCCTGGAACGGCTGCGCAGCCGCTACGGCGTCCAGGTCGACGTGGTCCCGCACAAGGTCTCGCTGCGGGAGACGTTCGCGGGCAGGTCGGCGGGCCGCGGCCGCCATGTGAAGCAGTCCGGCGGGCACGGGCAGTACGCGATCTGCGAGATCGAGGTGGAACCGCTGCCCGGCGGCTCGGGCATCGAGTTCGTGGACAAGGTCGTCGGCGGCGCGGTGCCCCGGCAGTTCATCCCGTCGGTCGAGAAGGGCATAAGGGCCCAGGCCGCCAAGGGAGTTGCCGCGGGCTATCCGCTCATCGACGTGCGGGTGACGCTGGTGGACGGCAAGGCGCACTCCGTGGACTCCTCGGACGCGGCCTTCCAGACGGCCGGTGCGCTGGCGCTGCGGGAGGCGGCGGCCGACGTGAAGATCCATCTGCTGGAGCCGGTGGCCGAGGTGACCGTCCTGGTCGGCGACGAGTACGTGGGCGCCGTGATGAGTGACCTGTCCGGACGGCGCGGCCGGGTGCTCGGCACGGAACAGACCACCGGGAACCGCACACTCATACGGGCCGAGGTGCCCGAGATCGAGATCGGCCGGTACGCCGTGGACCTGCGCTCCCTCTCGCACGGCACCGCGCGCTTCAACCGCTCCTACGCACGGCACGAGCCGATGCCTCCGCAGATCGCAGAGAGGATCCGTGAAGAGGCGCGCGACGCCTCGTAGTTGGCGCCGGGCGCTTCCAAGTCGCTTTTGTGGAACGCTCCCCTCCGTAGGCGGGCGGCTTCGGCCGTCCGCCTACGAATGTCAGTGCCTGCGGATACGCTGATGACCTGATCAAGTTGTCGGACCAACTCCGTGACGACCTGATCAACAGGTGTGCGGAGCAAAGAAGTCGGGAAAGCCGCAGAAGCGACGTCGGCGGCGATCGGGGGCGGGAATGACCGTTGAGAGCGGCTACGGGGACATCTTCGGTCCCCAGGTGCCCCGCACGGGCAACGAGGGCCAGACGGCCACGTTCGCGCTGGCCTCCGCGGCCTACCGGGACAACCCGGTCGCGGACATCAAGAAGGCGGACAACGAGTGGCATCAGACCACCATCAAACCCGGCCTGAAATGGGCCAGGATATTCCGGCCCAACCTGGGTGAGGCCTTCTCCCGGGCGGTGGTGGACCGCATGGTGGGAGCCGGCCGCAAGCCGCTCATCCAGTCCTTCGGCGCCGAGCCCCCGGTCGTCGTCGAGCACTGCCTGGCGGCGAACAACATCCGCAAGGACCGGGACAATCTGCTGAGCATCGTGATGGTGCTGTGCGGTCTGCTGTTCCTGCCCGGCCTGCTCGTCTGGCTGCTGGTCTTCTCGATCCGCACCACCGTCGCCAAGCGCGACGACAAGCGGGCCGGCGCGCTGGCCACCACGCTGCTGGTGGCGGTGGGCGCCCTCGCCGTGATCTTCCTGATCCGCATGCCGTTCACGGGCTTCTGGGCCTGGTATGCGCGAGCCTCGGTGATCATGCCGGTCATCGGCTGGTTCTGGGCCCGGCAGATCTGCGAGCGGACGGCGAAGGACCTGCGCGAGCGCTGGGACAGCCTGCTGGCGGGCAGCAGCATCGGGGCCAAGGTGCCCGAGGCGGTGCCGACCAGCCCGGGCGAGACGAAGGCGGACGCGCTGCGCCAGTCGCTGGCCAAGCTCAGCGCCGAGCAGCAGTCCAACTCGGTGTTCTACGCCGGTCCGAAGGGCATCCTCGGGATGGGCACCCGCTGGGGCAGCTGGCAGCTCGCGGAGGACCTGGTGCCGGCCGACCCGACCCGGGAGATCCACCCCTTCCGCAGCTGGGACGTCATCCGCTCGATCCACGACCAGCTGCGCATGCTGGAGCGGAACACGCTGAACACCGGCGGCTTCCCGACCCCTTCCGTACGGCACTGGATCGTCACCCCGATCGGCGAGGGCGCCAAGGAGGTGTCCAGGCCCGAGGGCACGGACGTGGACGCGTACCAGGTCAAGTCGCACGCGATACAGGACATCTGCAACAAGCAGCAGTTCGGCGCGGGCGACCGGCACTATCTGGGCGTGCAGTGGACCCTGTGGGACGGGCAGCTGGTCATCACCATGATGATCACGGTGACCGTGCTGCACGAGACGCTGCGCATCGAGGTCACCGGGCATGCGCTCGGTCCCGTGAACTCACTGTTCACCAGCAAGCCCGAGGCACCGACGAAGGAGGTCCAGAAGTCGTTCAAGCCGTGGGAGACCCGGAAGGTGTCCCTCCCGCTGGTCACCACCGACGAGGTCGTACGACTGGCCGTGCGCGCCCCGATCTCCTGGTACCCGCCCCTGCTGAACTGGCTGGGCGGCACGATAGTCCTGCCCGAGCCCTTCGGCCTCCGCCACGCCTGGGCCGATCAGCCCTGGCGCCACCGCTTCATGGCCGACGATGCCCTGCGCGCCGCCACGCCGGTGCTGCGGGTGGTGCACGCGGCGGCGATACGGGTCCTCGAGGAGAACGGCGTGGACACGGAGAAGTTCGGCACGAGGTCGGCGTTCCTGAGCACACAGGTCCAGGACCCCACGCCCAAGAAGGCGGACGTGTACGAAGCGTAGGAGGTGTACGACGCGGAGGGCTTACGCCGAAGGCCAGGCCTCCGCCAGCATCTTCCTGGTGTCCGCCAGCAGCTGCGGCAGCACCCTCGTGTGGCCGACGACCGGCATGAAGTTCGTGTCGCCACCCCAGCGCGGGACGATGTGCTGGTGGAGGTGGGCCGCGATACCGGCGCCTGCGACCGAACCCTGGTTCATGCCGATGTTGAAGCCGTGGGCACCGGAGGCGGTCCGCAGGGCCGTCATGGCCTGCTTGGTGAGCGCGGCGAGCTCGATGGTCTCGGGGACCGTGAGATCCGTGTAGTCGGCGACATGGCGGTAGGGGACGACCATGAGGTGACCCCCGTTGTACGGGTACAGGTTGAGCACGGCGTAGACCTGCTCACCGCGCCGGACGACCAGCCCGTCCTCGTCGGACTTGGCCGGGATGGAGCAGAAGGGGCAGCCGTCGTCGGCACCGGGGCCGGTCGGCTTGTTCTCACCCTGGATGTAGGCCATCCGGTGCGGCGTCCACAGGCGCTGGAACGCGTCCTGGACCCCTACCCCCAACTGCTGCTCCGGCTCACTCGTCATGCCATGCAGCATATGGCGTCGCCCGTTCGCGGCGTGTCGGCGGGGTTGTGCGAAAAGCGCGCCGGGCCAAGCTGGGCCGGTGGACGATGACACTCGCGCAGCCCGCTGGGAGCAGCGGACCGAGCTTCCGCTCGCCGTCGCATCGCTGGCCTTCCTCGCCTCGTATGCGATCCGCGTCCTGGCACCCGGTCTGACGGACCCCGTGCAGGAGCTGGCGCTCGCGGTGCTGCTGATCTGCTGGGCGTTGTTCGCCTTCAACTACGCGGTGCTGTGGCGGCTGAGCGGGCAGGGGCACAGGTTCGTACGGAAGCACCTGCTGGACACGGCGGTGGTGATCCTGCCGCTGCTGAGGCCCCTTCGGATCGTCAAGGTCTACGAAGCCGTACAGCGGCGGCACGGCAAGCCCCGGCTCGCGCTGCACGCGCGCGTGATCGCGTACTCCGGGCTGGCGACGGTCCTGCTCGGCTTCGCCGGGGCTCTCGCCGTCTACCAGCAGGAACGTGGGGTGAAGGGCGCCTCGATGCGGACGTTCGGGGACGCCGTCTGGTGGACCTGCGAGACCCTCACCACCGTCGGCTACGGCGACATCACCCCGGTGACACCGCTGGGACGGCTGATCGCGGTCGGGATGATGGCCGTCGGGCTGGCCCTGCTCGGCGCGGTGACCGGCACCTTCGCCTCCTGGCTGCTGCAGGTCTTCGCCCGCGAGGACGACGAAGGGCCCCTGGGAGGCTGAACCTCCCGGGGGCCCTCGGACACCGGCGGACCAGGCCGGCCGGACCGGACGGTCAGACCTGCGTCCGGTCCTCCACGACCTTGGCGATCTTCGCGATGGCCTCGTCGAACGGGATGCCGTTCTCCTGCGAGCCGTCGCGGTAGCGGAAGGAGACGGAACCGGCCGACATGTCCTCGTCGCCCGCGATGACCATGAAGGGCACCTTCTGCTTCTGGGCGTTGCGGATCTTCTTCTGCATGCGGTCGGAGGAGGAGTCGACCTCGACCCGCAGGCCCTGCTTCTTCGCGGCCGCGGCGAACTTCTCCAGGTACTCCACGTGCCCGTCACCGATCGGGATGCCGACCGCCTGGACCGGGGCCAGCCAGGCCGGGAAGGCGCCCGCGTAGTGCTCCAGGAGCACCGCGAAGAACCGCTCGATCGAACCGAACAGCGCGCGGTGGATCATGACCGGGCGCTGCTTGGAGCCGTCCGGGCCCGTGTACTCCAGGTCGAAGCGCTCCGGCAGGTTGAAGTCGAGCTGGATCGTCGACATCTGCCAGGTGCGGCCGATCGCGTCCTTGGTCTGGACGGAGATCTTCGGGCCGTAGAAGGCGGCGCCGCCCGGGTCGGGGACCAGGGGCAGGCCCTGCTTCTCGGCGACCTGGCGCAGCGTCTCGGTCGCCTCCTCCCAGACCTCGTCCGAGCCGACGAACTTCTCCGGGTCCTTGGTGGAGAGCTCCAGGTAGAAGTCGGTCAGACCGTAGTCGCGCAGCAGGCCGAGGACGAAGGTGAGCGTCTTGTCGAGCTCCTCCGACATCTGCTCACGGGTGCAGTAGATGTGCGCGTCGTCCTGGGTGAAGCCGCGGGCGCGGGTCAGGCCGTGCACGACACCCGACTTCTCGTACCGGTACACGGTCCCGAACTCGAAGAGGCGCAGCGGCAGTTCGCGGTAGGAGCGGCCGCGCGCGTCGAAGATCAGGTTGTGCATCGGGCAGTTCATGGGCTTGAGGTAGTAGTCCACGCCCTCGTCGAGCTGCATGGGCGGGTACATGCCCTCGGCGTACCAGTCCAGGTGCCCGGACGTCTCGAAGAGCTTCCCCTTCGTCGCGTGCGGGGTGTAGACGAACTCGTAGCCCTCCTCCTCGTGCCGGCGGCGCGAGTAGTCCTCCATCACGCGGCGGACGATGCCGCCCTTGGGGTGGAAGACGGCGAGGCCGGAGCCGATCTGCTCCGGGATGGAGAACAGGTCGAGTTCGCTGCCGAGCTTGCGGTGGTCGCGCTTCTCGGCCTCGGCGAGGAAGTCGAGGTAGCCCTTGAGCTCGTCCTTGGAGGGCCAGGCGGTGCCGTAGATGCGCTGGAGCATCGGGTTCTTCTCGCTGCCGCGCCAGTAGGCGGCCGCGTTGCGCATCAGCTTGAACGCAGGGATGTTGCGGGTGGAGGGCAGGTGGGGACCGCGGCAGAGGTCCTTCCAGCACAGCTCGCCGGTCTTGGCGTCCAGGTTGTCGTAGATCGTCAGCTCACCGGCGCCGACCTCGACGTCCGCGCCGTCGTCGCTCGACGCCGAGCCCTTGAGGCCGATCAGCTCCAGCTTGTACGGCTCGTCCGCCAGCTCCTCGCGGGCCGCCTCGTCGGTCACCACACGACGGGCGAACCTCTGCCCGCGCTTCTGGATCTCCTGCATCTTCTTCTCGATGGCCTTGAGATCCTCGGGCGTGAACGGCTTCTCGACGTCGAAGTCGTAGTAGAAGCCGTCCTTGACCGGCGGGCCGATGCCCAGCTTGGCCTCGGGGAACAGCTCCTGCACGGCCTGTGCCATCACATGCGCGGTGGAGTGGCGCAGGATGTTCAGGCCGTCCTCGGAGGAGATCTCCACCGGCTCCACGACCTCGCCCTCGGCCGGCGCGTAGGCGAGGTCCTTGAGCTCGCCGCCCACGCGCGCGGCGACGATCGAGCGCTCGCCGGCGAAGAGCTCGGCGGCCGTAGTGCCCGTCGTCACCACGCGCTCTTCCCGCTCGGAATCGCGTTGGATGATCACACGGACGTCTGACACCGGTCTCTCCTGACTGAAGGTGGTTGCGGCGCCATACCAGGAGCGCGCGCAATAGGGGATCGTACCGACCCCGACCCGCCGACCGCGAAACGGTTGCCCTTCGTGCAGGCACGCCCGCGCTCAGTCGTCGTCCTCCCCGCTGCAGGCCTCTTCGAAGAAGTCCCCCTTTTCGGCGTGCTCCTGCATCGACTTCATGAGCCGGTCCCGCTCCGCCTCCTCCACCTGCACCGGTGCGACCCCGCCCGCCCCGGTCAGCCGCCGGAAGCCGCCCCGGCTCTCCAGCCGCCCGTGCAGCCGCACGGGCAGCCCCACGAGGTGGGCGTGCCCGGCGATGCGGTAGTCCTCCTCGTCCAGTGTGATCCGGACGTGCGGCACCTCGGCTCCCGCGATCACCCGCAGCCGTACGCTGCCTTCCCCACGCGGTCCCGACCTGCGCATCCGCACCACCGTGCCGGTGATCCGCACGGGCACGGACGGCTCCTCGCGCAGATAGCGGGCGCCGGCCTCCCGCAGCACGGGCAGGTCGCCCGGTGAGAACTCCACCGGCTCGAGACCCGCCACGCAGTCCTCGGGAACCCCGGCGGCCGGTGCCCACTCGACGGCGATCCTGGCGCCCTCGGTGCCGCGCACGAGGGCGATCAGCGCCTCGGTGAGTTCACGGCTCACGCCCGCCTCGACGGCGCCGTCGAAGGCGTCCATGCCGCCGGTGGCCCGCTGGTAGTCGATGGCCTCGCGGGCGGCGTACAGGGCCTGGTGGAGGCGTACGGGGAGCTGCCGTCCGGTGCCGACGGGGACGAAGGCGGTCAGCCGGCCGCCGCCGGTCGCGGAGCCGACCAGGACGCTCTCCAGGAGTGCGGCAGCGGCACGGCGGTGCCGGGCGCCGTAATAGCCCGCACGCGCGCGCGTGGCGAGCGCTCCGGCGAGCAGCATCTGACGGGCGCAGGCGCGCAGCTGCTCCTCGACCACCCAGGGCGCGGAGCCGGCGGGACCGCTCGGCGCATCCCGCCACCAGCGGATCTCGTCGCTGGGCACGGCGAGCCCGACCAGCACCTCGCGGGCGGAGGGCGTGCCGCTGCGGGTCAGCGCGACGAGCGCCTCGCCGAGCAGGTCGTCGCTGTCGGGGAAGGCGCGGCTCTCGGGGACGAGCAGGCTGGTCCCGCCGCCGCCGGGGCCGGGCGGGGTCCAGCGGCCGTAGCGTCCGGCGGCTCCGCCGCGCCGCTCCCAGCCGTGCCGGTGCAGCAGGGCGCTGAGCACGGCGGGGTCGACCTCGTCGGGCTCGGGGGGACGGTGCCAGGAGGCCTCGACCGGGTGCGGCCTGACGGGCCGCAGCGGCTCCTCCAGCGGGCGGTGCGTCATGGTCTGCCTCCGGCCCCGACCCGCGTCATGATCTCGCACAGCGCCCGGTCGTCGAAGATGCGTGAGGTCGGTATCCGCACGGTGGTCCGGGTCCGCCCGGTGACCGGCTGGCCGGCCAGGTTGACCCAGTAGCAGCAGTGCCGCAGGTCGAGACGGTCGTGGCTGGCGCGCAGCCAGTCGTCCTGGGATCTCGGGACGAGCATCACGACCAGGATCTTGTGCACCGAGACGGGGGTGCGCGCGAGCTTGCGCAGATGGTCGTTGTCGAGCGTGAAGGAGAAGAAACGCCCCGGCGGGTTCGGCGCCACCTGGTACGTGCACTTCAGCTGCACCTTGATGGTCACCTCGTCGTCGACGGTGTGGCCGGGCGAGCCGTGACTGACGTGCCAGTCGATGCCGTTGTCCGGAAACGGCTGCGACAGCGAGCAGCCGGCCGCCGCGGCGACGGCGTGCAGATAACCCACCTGCAGTGTCTCCATGCAGGCGGTGGTGGCGAGTGTGCCGCGAAGGGGGCCCGCACGTTCGGGCAGCAGCCCGCCCCGCTCGGGCTGCGCTATCGCCATGACCAACAGCCTTCCACGCCAAGTGATTCCCCGCTGAGGGCCTCTGAACTGCAAAGACCCGTACTCCTGTTGTGTCCTTCCGGCGTACGGCGCAAACAGCCCGGGTATCACCAAACAGGCAGAAGACGGGACGTCAGCTGCCGTGGGTGAACGAGGAGTTGTGTAGGCATGACGACCTGGTACGAGGGGCCCCTGGCCGCCTTCGACACGGAGACCACGGGTGTCGACGTCGAGACCGACCGCATCGTGTCGGCCGCCGTCGTCGTCCAGGACGCCCCGGGCAGCCGGCCCCGGATGACCCGTTGGCTGGTCAACCCGGGTGTGCCGGTGCCGGAGGCGGCGACGGCGGTGCACGGGCTGACGGACGAACACCTGCAGCGCAACGGCCGCTGGCCGGCGCCGGTGATGTACGAGATAGCCGAGGAGCTGGCGGAGCAGGCGGCGATGGCCCGTCCGCTCGTGGTGATGAACGCGCCGTTCGATCTGACGCTGCTGGACCGCGAGTTGCGCCGCCATCGCGCCTCCTCGCTGGACCGCTGGTTCGAGACGTCGACGCTGCGGGTGCTCGACCCGCGGGTCCTCGACAAACACCTGGACCGCTACCGCAAGGGCCGCCGCACCCTGACCGACCTGTGCGCGCACTACGGCGTCACGCTGGAGGGTGCGCACGACGCGGCGGCGGACGCCCTGGCCGCTCTGGACGTCGTACGGGCCCTCGGGCGTCGTTTCGCCGCCCGGCTGGAGCGCCTGTCCCCCGCCGAGCTGCACGCCCTGCAGACCACGTGGCACGCGGCCCAGGCGCGCGGCCTTCAGGCGTGGTTCGCGAAGAGCGGCACGGAGGAGATCGTGAACACTTCGTGGCCGCTGCGGCCGGATCTTCCGGCGGCGGCATGAGACGCGGGGGCATGAAGAAGGCCGGTCCGCTGCTGCGGACCGGCCTTTCCCGGTGGGCGATACTGGGTTCGAACCAGTGACCTCTTCGGTGTGAACGAAGCGCTCTCCCACTGAGCTAATCGCCCGGGAACGCACTGAACCATACAGGTCTTCACGGGTTTCCTTCAAACCGCTTCCAGGTACGCGACCAGGCCTCGCCGTCCGGCCCGCATCATCAGCCGGTGGTTGGCGCGGAACACCGGCCGGCCCGGCACGGCGAACCGCCTGAGCAGCGGCTTGTGCACGACGACGGCCTGCTCGAAGCGGGCGAGGGTGCCGGCGCCCCCGGCGGTGATCGTCCAGCGCGCCCAGCCCTCGATGTCACCGGACAGGGCGATCTCCAGGACACCCGCGTCGGGGTCTCGGCGCGTCTCGCGGGCGGTGAAGTGCAGGTCGTACGGGAGGAGGGAGCGGATCCGGACGACGCCGGTGGTGTCGTCGAGCCGGGTCACCTCCCGCACCTGGGGCCACCAGCGGGGGTACTCCTCGGCCCGCTCCAGCACCTCGTACACGGTGGCGGGCGGGGCGGGCAGGGCCCAGAGGCTTCGGAAGCGGTAGTGCGTCCAGTCCATGGCGGGAGTCTGCCCGTACCCGGGGCGTTCGCCCTCGCATCCGAGCCGCGGTGGCGGGATCTGAGTATGCGGGTGAGTACCTGCACTCATGCCGTACGACGTGACGCGGACCACACTCCGAGGCATGACGCATGTTCCGCCCCCGGCCGAGGAGTTGCGGCTCCTCGACGCCGAGCTCTGGCAACTGGACGCCCGCCGGGCCCAGTTGCTCCATCGCCGTGCCTGGCTGGTCGCCGCGCTCCAGGCGGCGCACCCCGTGCACCAGGCACCGCAGGCGCCCGTAGAGGCGTCTCGCCCGGAGGCCACCGCACCCGGCGTGCAGAACCTTCTGCTGCTGCTCGGCGGGGTCCTGCTCACCGTCGCCGCGATGGTGTTCACGCTGGTCAGCTGGGGGGAACTGGGGATCGCGGAACGGGCCCTCGTGCTCGGTGCGGTCACGGTGGCCGCGCTCGGTGCGCCGTTCGTCCTGCTGCGCCGCGGGCTGCGTTCGACGGCCGAGTCGGTGGCCGGTCTGGGGCTGGCGGTGACGGTGCTGGACGCGTACGCACTGCAGCAGGTCGCCTTCATGGGCACGGACGGAGCGGGATACACGGCCGTCGCGTCGGCGCTGCTGGCGGGGCTCTGGGCGGCGTACGGTCTGCTGCCGCGTGCGGCGGAGCTGCGGCTGCCGCTGCCCGCCGCACTGGCGGCGGCCCAACTCCCGCTGTTCTTCTGGGCGCTCTCGGCCGGCGCAGGGTCGTCCGGGATCGCCGCCGCGCTGCTGGTGACGGCCGGGTTCGACACAGGTGTGGCGCTCCGGGTGACCACCAGGTCCGTACGCGTCCTCGCCGCCGTCGGCGCGTACGGCACGGGCGCCCTGGGTGCACTGACGGCCGGCTGGCTCTCGTGGGATGCAGCCGGTCCGGGCGCCGCCGCCCGTGCGGCGGCGCTCCTCACCCTTGCGGCGGCGATCGCGCTGGTCGCCGCCTGGCGGCTGCCGAAGCCGGCCGTGGCGTCGGGCAATGCCGTGCCGGGCGGGCTGCTCCTGGTCGTTGCGGTCGGCGGCGTGCTACGGGTGGCGCTTCCCGCCGGGTGGACCGTACCGGGGTACCTGGCCTGTGGTGTCGCCCTGTTGGCGGCCTTGCGGGTGCGGCTGCCCGAGCCTGTGCGGCGGGGGCTCGTCCAGGCCTCCGCGGCGGTACAGGCGGTCGCCGTCGCCTGTGCGCTGCCGCTGGTCGTGGTTTCGCTGCTGGGCCCGCTGGGCTGGGCGGACCGCTGGTGGACCGGTGCGCCCTCGGACGCGCGGGCCGCGGTGGCCGTCCACATGCCGTGGCCGCCGTATCCCGGTCAGCTGCTCCTCGGCCCGGTGGTCGTCGCGGCCGTGCTGGCCCTGCTGGTCCGCGGCGAGACCCGGCGGCCCCAGGCGCTGACCGGCGCGACACTCCTCGCCTGGGCCACCGTCATGACGCTGCCAGCGGTCCTCCAACTCCCCTACTCCGCGGCCCTGTTGCTGCAGAGTGCCGTGACCGGAGCCGCCCTCGCGGCGGCGGGCTTCCGGCTCCTGCCCGTGACCGGCACCGCGCTCGCCCTGGGCGGTTCGGTCTCCCTCGCCTTCCTCTCGCTGGCCTCCCAGACGGCCACGCTCACCGTGCTGTCCGTCCTGACGGCACTGTTCGCCGTTGCCTCGCTACGGCCGCACCTCGCGCCTTTCACCGCCCCGGCCGCGCTGGTGTACGCAACCGCCCTTGCCTGCGGGACAGGTCTCGCGGCCGACTGGCGACCGCAGCACACGGCGCTGCTGGTCCTGGTGGTTCCGGCGGCAGCGGCCCTGCTCGCCGCGCGCCTCGGCGACAGCCACGCGCGCGTGCCGGTCGAAGTGACCGGGGCCGCCGCCGGGCTGCTGGCCGTCGGCCTCGCGATCACCGCCCCGCCGATGCTCGCCCTGGTGCTTGCCCTGTGCGGAGTGATCGCGGCGGGCACGGCGGTACGCTCCGACCGCCGCCCCGCAGGCTATGCGGCTGCCGCGCTGTTCCTGCTGGCCGGCTGGGTCCGGCTGGCCGCCTGGGACGTCGGCATCGTCGAGGCGTACACGCTCCCCGTCACCGTCCCGGCGCTGTGTGTCGGCGCCTGGCGCAGGTCCCGCGATCCGCAGGCTTCGTCGTGGACGGCGTACGGCGCCGGACTGTCCGCCACGCTGCTGCCGAGCCTCGCCGCGGCCTGGAACGACCCGCACTGGACGCGCCCGCTGCTGCTCGGCACGGCGGCCCTCCTGACCACCCTGCTGGGCGCCCGCCACCGCCTCCAGTCCCCTCTCGTCCTCGGCGGTTCGGTACTGGTCCTCGACGCCCTGCACGAACTGGCCCCGTACCTGGTCCAGATGACGGGCGCGCTCCCCCGCTGGGTACCTTTCGCCCTCGCGGGCCTGCTCCTGCTGGCGCTAGGGGCCACCTACGAACGCCGACTCAGGGATGTCCGCCGAGTACGGGACATCTTGACGACCATGAACTGAAAGCGCCCCAAAGGGCGCGGGGCGCTGTCAATGTGCGGCTCCGCCGCGTGGGCGCGACCAGCCACATACGGCCCGCAGGCGACGAACGAGTGCACTTCCCCGGCTCTCCCAGCGGAGCGCTACGGCATCTTGTCGCCGAGAAGGGCCAGATTCTCGATGGCCGCAAGGCCGTACAGCGCAGTGTCGTTCGACGACACCCAAGCGGCCTCGCTGCCGGCAACCAACGTCACCGGCCCGCTCAGCTTCTCCGTCTTCCACGGCGAGGACTCCATATAGCCGTCCGAGCTGTAGAACTTCGTCCACGCCCGCCTGGCCAGCGCAGCGTCACCCGTCTGGACGGCGGCGTACGCATCCAGGCGCGAGTGCCCCTGGAACAGCAGCAGGGTGCCGAAGTCCGAGCCGTAGCGGGCCTTCTGCTCGGCCTTCGTGGCGTTGAAGTACCGGCAGTAGTCGAAGTACGCCTGGTTGAACTCGGGCATGTCGACGAGGTCGATGAGTTCGGCGCACAGCTCGTTGAGCCCGAAGACGGCCGAGAGGTGCGAGACGGAGACCACGGGCGTCGAGGCGACGGCGAACTTGCCGGTGTCGAGGTCGTACAGCCCGCTGCCCTGGACGAAGCCGTTGGGCTGGGCAGCGATGCCCTCCATCGTCGACAGCACCCGCGCCTTGGCCTTCTCCCACTTGGGACCCTTGCGCTCCCACTCGGTCAGCCACGCGGACACCAGACCGCTCCAGTCGGTGCCGAAGCCGATCGACAGGGCGTGCCGGTCCGGGGTGTACGGGTCCGTCCGCACCTTGCGCTGCGGGTCCAGGACCAGGAAGGTCTCGTCGGAGTCGACGTTGGCGTGCATGAGGTCGCCGACGCGTTCGTCGGCGGTGAGGAAGTAGTAGTAACGCCGGTAGGTGGTGTTGGCGATGCGCTGCTGCTTGGCGCTGTCGGCGTAGTGCTGGACGCCGTGCCGGGTGCCGAGGCCCGCCCAGTCGCCCAGGTGGTAGACGTCGACCTCGCCGGTGTGCCGGGTGAGGGCCTCGGCGAAGCGGAAGATGTCCGCGCGGCCGGAGCGGAGGTACGCCATCCAGAGCCAGATGTCCGGTGAGAGCTCGGAGTTGTCCCAGGCGTAGCCGCCGACGTCGTACCGCCACTGGTGGCGCACGGTGTCGTAGGTGTGCATGAAGTCGCCGTAGTCCCAGAAGCCGTACCAGCGGCGTTGCTCCACCTGGTCCTTGTAGTAGGTGAAGAGGAAGTCGAGGTGGTCCTCGATCTTCGCCTTGGCCGGTGTGGAGCGGTCGGGTTCGGAGTACAGGCCCGGGCCGAAGACCTTGGCCTTGATGAGCTGCCCGGGCGGGGCGGCGAGCTGCGGCAGCACGCGTACGGCCTCGACCTGTTGGGCGAGCTTCTCGCCGGCCGGGGTCGACTCGTTGGCCCAGAAGAGGAGTTCGGAAGTGCGGGCGATGCCGTAGGGGGTGCCGAACTTCGGCTCGTAGTCCTCGTAGGTGATGTTGAGGCCTTCGAGCTGCTTGGCGTATGTGTCCTGGCCCATGCCATCGTGGTAGAAGCGCAGGTCCATGGGCTGCGCCTCGGGCGACCAGAGCCAGAGGGTGACCTCGGCCTCGTCGGTGTGGGCGTCGCGGATGTCGAGCTGGGCGGGGTGCTTCTCCCAGAAGTCCCTGAGGCCGAAGGAGAATCCGCCGCTCACGCCGCCGACGTAGCCGAAGCCGGAGGCGCGCCTGCCGCCGCCGGCGGCGATCCAGCCGTAGCCCTTCCTGGTGCGCTTGCGGAGCGTGAAGCCGTCGGCGGAGAGCTGGGAAAGGGTGTAGTCGCCCCACTCCGGGACGTACTGCAGCCGGGTCGTCACCCGCTGGTCCCAGGTGGCGGGGTCGGGCAGCTTCTGGCCCGCGTACTGGGCCGCCTGCACGGCCGCGCCCGGGTCGCGGCGCAGGCCGGTGATGCCCTTGACCGCCTCCCGCAGCAGTCCGGTGCCCTCGCCGCCGATGCGGATGTGCCGGTCGTACGACGCGTCCCGCATCGGGACGCCGAAGCGCACCCCGAGCCCGCGGATGAAGTCGCCGCTCGGCTTGCCGGGCTCCTGGGTGCCGTCGTAGGTGATGGTGTGCACCATGCGGAAGGAGTCGGCGCCGGCGTAGAAGTACAGCCGGACGGTGAACGGCAGCCAGCTCCGGTCGCCCTTGCGGTGCTTGCCGTCGATGCGCACCACGGCCCGGACCGGGCCCTCCTGCTCGACCGTCACCGCGCCGATCGCGCCGTCGAAGCGCTCGGTCCTGACGGTGCCCTGGTCCTCGTCCTCGATCTCCGGCTGGCGGATCAGGACGAGCCGCCCGTTCCTGGCGATCTCGGTCGAGCCGCGGGTCACCGACTTGATGATCGTCGAACCGTTCTTGCCGATCCTGGCGGTGATCACGCCTGTCGAGACGTCGACGGTGCCGCCGCTCTTGTCGACGGTGACCTTCTTGTCGGGGGCCGCCGCGTCACCGGCGGCGAGCGTGAGCTTTCCGGAGCCCGAACTCACCGCGTGGGCCGACCACTTGAGGGAGCCGTCCGGCCAGTACGCGATCGGCCAGGACTGCACGGGCACGGCCTTGCCGTCGGCGTCCGTGAGCGCGAAGGCCTGATCGGGCTGGTGGACACCCTTCGGCCAGGGGACGCCCACGGTGGAGCCGGGCGCGGCCCCCAGGCCGCCGTCCTCCAGCCAGTCCAGGGTCACGGGATCACTGGCCGCGGCCTCGGCTCTGGGCGCGGCCTGCGCCTCCTTGGCTCCTGGGGCCCAGCTGAACTGCGCGGCGGCTCCGGCGACGGCGGCCGCCTTGAGGAGGGACCTGCGGGGGATGGGAGACATGAGAGTTCAGCCTTTCCTTCCGGGAGGGACTTTTCTTCGCGTACGGCTGGTCAGGGGCATGACAGTGAGACGTACGGTCGCTGGGCGCGCCGACCTGGTACGAGGGGCGCCGCCCGTCAGCGGCGTCGGTACCGCTCCTCCACGGCGACGGCCGCAGCCGCGACGGCCCCCAGGACGGGGGCCGCCAGGGGCGCGATCAGCAGGGCGGAACAGACCACGAGGACGACTCCGCCGACGAGCAGGAAGGATCCGGCGGGGTCGAGGACGGTACGGCGGCCGGCCTCGGCGAGCAGCACCCGCCACACCGCACCCGGCTCCCACACCGCCGCCGCACGCAGCCCGGCCACGACGAGGCCGATCAGCGCGAACAGGCCGACGGCACCCACGAACGGCCCCCCGGGCAGCCCGGCGCGCGCGGCCTGGACGTCCACCCGGACCAGGCCCGCCGCCAGCCACCCGGCGAGCCCGGCGGCCCATCCGCCCCGCACGGCCGTACGGAAGTCGCGGGCGAACTCCCGCCAGCCACCGCCCTCATGGCCCGTGCGACGGCGCAGATGCCGCGCCCCGGCGGCGAAGGCGGCCGGGAAGGTCACCACTCCCAGCGAGGCCACCGCGATCCACACGCCGGTGAGCAGACACTCGGCGAAGACCCCGAACCGCTCCGCGAACACCGACTCCTTATGTGCCTTCACCCGCACTCCGGCCATGGTGACCGCCTCAGCCCTTCAGTCCGGAGGTCGCCATACCGTCGATCAGATAGCGCTGGAAGGCGAGGAAGAACAGCAGTACCGGCAGCAGCGCCACCAGCGACATCGCGATGAGCCCGCCGTAGTTGGCGGCGACGCCGTCGGAGTCGCGGAACATCATCATGCCGAGGGAGACGGTGTACTTGCCGGGCTCGTTGAGGTAGATCAGCGGGCCCATGAAGTCGTTCCAGGCGTTGATGAAGGTGAAGATGGCGCTGGTGATGAGCGCGGGCCGGCACAGCGGCAGAACGATCGACCAGTAGATCCGCAGATGCCCGCAGCCGTCGATCCGGGCGGCCTCGTCCAGCTCCCTCGGCAGGTTGCGCATGAACTGCACCATCAGGAAGACGAAGAAGGCGTCCGTGGCCAGGTACTTGCCCAGGAGCAGCGGCACATAGGTGTTGATCAGCTCCAGCTTCTGGAACATCACGTACTGCGGGATCAGCAGCACGTGGTACGGCAGCAGGAGCGTGCCGATCATCAGCGAGAACAGCAGGTTCCGGCCCGCGAACCTGATCTTGGCGAAGGCGTACGCCGTCAGCGAGCAGGAGATCAGGATGCCGACGACGGCGCCGCCCGCGTACAGGAGGGAGTTCTGGAAGAACGTCCAGATCGAGATGTCGGCCATGCCGTCGGCCAGGCCCTTGAAGTTCTCCAGGACGGGATGGGCGGGGAACAGCTGAAGGCTGTTGATGATGTCCTTGCTCGGCTTGAACGAGGCGCCGATCACCCAGACGACGGGATAGAGGACGACCGCGAGGACCAGCAGTGAGCCGATGTGCCAGACGAGCGAGCCGGCGCGCCTGCGGCCGAGACCACCGAGCGGCTTCCGGGTGGCGGGGGTGGTGGCGCTCATCGGGCGTCCTCCGTGTCGTTCTCGTAATGCACCCACTTCTTCTGGGACCAGAACAGGACGGCGGTCACCAGGGCCACGGCGAGCAGCAGCATCCAGGCCATCGCGGAGGCGAAGCCCATCTGGGCGTTCCTGAAGCCCTGCTGGTAGAGGTAGCAGGTGTAGACGAGCGTGGCGTCGGCCGGGCCGCAGGCGGTGTTGGAGACGACGTAGGCCGAGCCGAAGATCTGGAACGAGTGGATGGTCTCCAGCAGGACGTTGAAGAACAGCACCGGGGAGATCATCGGCAGGGTGATGCTCCAGAACTTGCGGAAGGCCCCGGCCCCGTCCAGTTCGGCGGCCTCGTACAGTTCCCTGGGCACCTGCTTGAGCCCGGCCAGGAAAATGACCATGGGCGCGCCGAACTGCCAGACGGTGAGCGCGACCAGGCAGTAGAGGATCCAGTCGGGGTTGCCGACCCAGCCGCCGACGTGGATGCCGAAGACCGACATCGTACGGTCGACGACGGCGTCGTCGGAGAAGATCGACCGCCAGACGAAGGCGACCGAGACGCTCGCGCCGATGAGCGAGGGTGCGTAGAACGCGGCCCGGTAGAAGGCCTGTCCGCGGCGGCTCTGCGCGAGCAGCAGGGCGACCCCGAGGGCGAGCAGCAGTTTCAGCGGGGTGCCGATGATCACGTATTTGGCGGTGACCTCCACCGACTTCTGCCAGCGGGGGTCGTCGAACATCTTGGTGAAGTTGTCGAGACCGACCCACTTCGGGGTGTTGAAGAGGTTGTAGTCGGTGAAGGCGAAGTAGAGCGAGGCGGCCATGGGGCCCGCGGTCAGGAGCAGGAAGCCCGCGATCCACGGGGACATGAAGAGATAGCCGGCGAGGTTCTCCCGCCGCCCCCGCCGCTTGACGGCGGCGGGGGCGGCGGGACGGGCCTTCCGGGCGGCGGGCGGTGATTCCTTGACGAGCGTCACGGTGCTTCCCAATCGGTTCCGGGCCAGGGGGCCTCGGCGAAGGCGACTGCGGTTGGGGTGGCGCCCTGTAGGGGCGCGGGGAACTGCGCGACCAGCCACGACGGCGCAGCGGACAAAACTCAACGCCCACCGCGCCCCCAGCGGAGCGCTACGCCTGGAAGGCGGCCTGCGCCTCGTCGAAGAACTGCTTCACCGCGGCGGAGGGCTTCGTCTTGCCCTGGGCCAGGTCGCCGCCGATCCGCAGGAAGGCCGCCTCGATGGTGTCGGCGCCGGAGGGATGCGGGGTGATCGTTCCGAGGACTCCGGCCTTGGCGGTGTCCGCCTCGTACTGCGCGATCTCCTTGTTGACCGGGTCGGTCGGCTTGAACGCGTCGTACTGCTGGGTCGAGGCGAGGATGCCCCGGTCGTAGCCCATGATCTTGCCGACCTCCGGGTCGTGGACCATGAAGTCGATGAACTGGGCGACTTCCTTGGGGTGCCGGGTGCGCGCGGAGGCGCTCAGCATCAGGGAGGCCAGGTACTGCCCGGTGTGCTTTCCGTCCATGGTGGGGATCGGCGCTAGGCCGTACTCGCTGCTGCCCTCGGCCGTGTAGCGGACGGTGAAGTTGTCCCAGGTGAATTCCGAGGCCCCATGGCCGGCGGAGAGGGAGGACTTGGGCCGGTCCTGCTCGACGATCTTGGGGTCGGTGATGATGCCGGCCTTCACGCGGCCGTAGCCGTCCTGCCACCACTCCGTCAGATCGGCCTTGTCGAAACCGAGCCCGTCCTTGGTGTAGAACGCCTTTCCGTTCTGCCGCAGATACAGGTCGTACAGGTACATGATGCTGAAGTAGCCCGTGTCGCCCGGCACCTTGGTCCTGTCGTGGACGCTCTTGAGGGCCTTGAAGTAGTCGTCCCAGGTCCAGCCCGTGGCCGGCTCGACACCCGCCTTCTGGAAGACCTTCTTGTCGATGACCAGCGCCATCGTGTTGGAGCCGACGGGGATGCCGAGCTGCTTGCCGTCGACCTCGCCGACCTCGGTGACGCCCGCACGGAAGTCGCCGAGACTCAGATTCCCCGCGTCGATCTGGGACTTGAGGTCGAGCAGGACGCTTCTCTTGTCGTACTTCCGAAGGAAAGTGACGGCGTTTTGGAAAACGTCCGGTGGATTTCCACCGGCCGCCTGCGTCTGGAACTTCTCCCAGAATGAGGCGTAGTCCTGGAAGTCCGTCTTCACCTTGATCTTCGGATACTTCTTCTCGAAGAGCTTGATGGTCTGGTTGATCTTCTTGGCCCGCTCGTCGGCGCCCCACCACGAGTAACGGATCGTCACCGTTCCGTCGGCGGAGGTGCCACTGTCGCCGCCGCAGCCCGTCGTCGCGGCCAGCCCCAGCGCGGCCGCCGACGCCCCCGCGGCCCTGAGGATCGTACGCCTCTCAACATTCCTGCTGGTTCCCACAGTCGGGCCCCTCCCCGGCATCATCGCCAGCTGCATGAATCGTTTCAAGTAAGCGCTTGCCGCCACAAGCTACGGAGGGCCTCGGGGTGCGTCAACGATTCGGACAGGAATTTCTTACCGAGCAGCCGGACGAGTTGACGGCACATAAGCGCCGGCATGCGCGGCCGGAGGCGCGATGTCACAGGTGAGAGGCTTGCGACCGACGAACCGAACATCAACTGGTCGTCCGCACAAGGATGTTGCTCGGCCGAAATCCGCCGGAGCGCGGGACCCGTCCGAGGGGGCTCGTACGACGGCGGCCCGTCTGCTCTCGCAGAGGGGCCGCCGGTCCGGGTGGGCGATACTGGGTTCGAACCAGTGACCTCTTCGGTGTGAACGAAGCGCTCTCCCACTGAGCTAATCGCCCGGACGCAGGAAGAACATTACCCCATGTCAGCGGGTGCCTGTGACCAGTAGGAACCGGCGCCCGGCGACACCCGCGCCTGCCGCGTGGCTCACTGGTCCTTGATCTTCCAGGGCATCACGACGCCGAACTTCCAGAGGTAGGTCCCGACGAGCACGCCGACGATCACGAGACCGATCGCCGTCAGCGTGATGTTGCGGCGCCGCACCTTGGGGTCGAGGGCCCGCTGGGCCGCCTCGGTGACCTTGCGTTTCGTCCAGCGGAGCACCAGCTGGGCCCAGACGAACTCGGTCGCCCAGATGGCCATGCCACCGAAGATCACCACCCAGCCGGGCCCGGGCAGCGGCAGCATGACGATGCCGGCGACCACGACCGCGAGACCGACGACGAAGACCCCGACCTGCCAGCTCAGATGCAGGGCGCGACGCCTCTTGATGAACGCCGGCGCCTTGGAGCCGAGCCCGTGCTCGTCCTGCGCCCCGCCCGGCCTCGTCTCGTGCGATTCCACGGCAGCCTCGCCCGGCACTCCCTCGGTCCGGTTACTCCCCGTATTCATACGGCCAAACTTTACCTTACTTTACTGAGCGGAAACCAGTCACCGGAATGGCCGTACCGTGCGAACGACCCATCGGCCGGAAGAGTTACGTAAAGGCACGCAAAACACTCAGAGGGGTTTACAACGGCACCGTAGGTGGCATGTCGATTTCGCCGACGTGCGAATCCCCGAGCGCACACTGAGCGAAAGGCCCTGGCGCTTATGAACACCACGGTCAGCTGCGAGCTGCACCTGCGCCTCGTTGTGTCGAGCGAGTCCTCCCTGCCTGTCCCCGCAGGCCTGCGGTACGACACGGCCGACCCCTACGCCGTGCACGCCACCTTCCACACCGGAGCCGAGGAGACCGTCGAGTGGGTGTTCGCCCGCGACCTCCTCGCGGAGGGGCTGCACCGGCCCACCGGCACCGGCGACGTCCGTGTCTGGCCGTCGCGCAGTCACGGTCAGGGGGTCGTGTGCATCGCGCTGAGCTCTCCGGAGGGCGAGGCCCTGCTGGAAGCCCCGGCGCGGGCGCTGGAGTCCTTCCTGAAGCGAACCGACGCCGCCGTGCCTCCCGGCACGGAACACCGGCATTTCGATCTCGATCAGGAGCTCTCGCACATCCTGGCGGAGAGCTAGGGCGAGGCACCACGAAGCCGCCCGGCGCCGTCGACTCGGGGAGACGGCTCGGGCCAGAACAACTGCATACGGTACGCATCAGCGCCGCCGCCGCGATCGAGTCGTGGGGGCGGCGCCGGTGTGTGCGTGGGGCAGGGGGGAAGGTGCCCCGGTGGCAGGGCCGCCCGCAGCCGGGCGGCAAGCCACTACCATCGGCCAGCATGAGGCGGGCGTCCGCCCGACCCCCAGGCCAGGGAGCGAAACGTGCTGATCACCCACGACACCCGGTGCGCGCTCGACACCGTGGTGGATCTGGTGAACACCGCACCGGAGGACCAAGCGGCACCGGACGGACTGCCCGACGTCGCGGCTCTCGAGGATTTCGTACGAAACCACGAAATCAGTGATGTGGGGGCGCTCTCGGAGTTCGACCTCTCGGCCGTGCGCAAGATCCGCGGCCGGTTCGCCTCGGTCTTCGCGGCGCACGACGCCCGGACCGCCGCCGGCGTGATCAACGAGCTGGTCGCCGCCGCGGGTACGACTCCGCGCCTCACGGACCACGACGGCTACGACTGGCACGTGCACTACTTCGCGCCCGGTGCCTCCGTCGCCGACCATCTCGCGGCCGACTGCGGGATGGCGCTGGCCTTCTTCGTGGTGGCCGGTGAGCAGGAGCGGCTGCGCCGGTGCGAGGCCCCCGACTGCCGGCGCGCCTTCGTCGATCTCTCCCGCAACCGCTCGCGTCGCTACTGCGACAGCCGCACCTGCGGAAACCGTCTGCACGTGGCCGCATACCGGGCACGGCGCAAGGAGGCGGCGGGCTGACACACGAGCCGCCGGACAAGGATGTCGACGTGGTCCCCGGCGGGTGGCGCAGGGGACCACGGGTACGGCTCACAGCATCAGCAGGTCGTGCAACGAGGCCATGAGCAGCAGACACCCGATCACCGCAAGGAAGATCATCAGCGGTGGCTGGGAAAGGGCGAAGAGGCATCCGCGCGGCTCGTCCTTCGGCGGCGCGGTATCGCCGTGTTCCGTGTCCAGCATCTCGCGGCGATGATGGCGCACTCCGCAGGTCCGGTGCGCTCAACACGCCCGGAATGACCGGCAGTTCGCCGGATTCCGTGAAGTCCGGTTCGGGTCGTGATCATTTCACGCCACAGCCTTGATCCACTGTGTCGTTTCAGTCGTCATGCGCCCGTCATATGCCGTGCTTCTTGAGGATGGCCTCGATGTCGCTGAAGTCGTCCGCCGACTGAGTGCGGGTCGTACTCGCCGGCCGCGTCGCCGGACGGGCACCCGGGCCCAGGGAAGGCGCGGACGCCGTCGGAGCGACCGCCTCGCGCTGCCCCGCGGCCCTGGCCTCCCTGCGCTCCTTGCGGGTGCCGCCCCGGCGGCGCTCCACTGCGCGCGTGGTGGAGAACAGCAGCCAGGCGGCGCCGAGCACGCCGAAGCCCGCCCAGGCCGTCGGACTGAAGGCGGTGTCCGCCAGCCACTGCACGGTGCCGGTCATCACCAGACCGATGGGGACGAGTGAGTAGGCGGCGATGCGGGCGGCTGCCAGGAAGCGCTTGCGGTACGCAGTGACCGCCGCGATGCCCAGGCCGGCCGCGGACACGGCGGAACAGACGGTCTCGGCAATCATCCGGTCCTCCAGGCAGGGCTCGATCGGGCAGGGGCACTTCGTCCCTTCCATCCTGCACCGCCCGGACCCCGCGCGGCCATGGTCCTGGCGGACATCAGGGACATCTCCGGGTCGGCTCCTCCGAAGGTGCCGGTCCCGGGCACTCCCCCGGCTGTGGATCAGGGTCCCGGGCCCAGGTCACCGAGGCCGGGCTCCGATTGGGTCGACCGCGTCCGAACTGGGAGACTGACGGCATGAGCGACTCCTCCCCCGTGCCTCCCGCCGCGCCCGTCCTCGACGTCTGGTGCGAACTCCAGTGCTCGGACTGCCGTAGCGCCCTCGACGATCTGCGTGCGCTGCGCGCCCGCTACGGCGACCGGCTGGAGCTGCGGCTGCGGCACTTCCCGCTGGAGAAGCACAAGCACGCCTTCGCCGCCGCGCAGGCCGCCGAGGAGGCCCTCGAGCAGGGAAAGGGCTGGGCCTACGTCGAGGCCGTGCTGGCGCGGGTCGAGGAGCTGGACCGTAAGGGAGAACCCTTCCTGGTCGAGGTGGCCGCCGAACTCGGTCTGGACGCCGAGGAGTTCGACACCGCGCTGATCGACGGCCGGCACATCCTGATCGTCGACGCCGACCAGGCCGAGGGCAAGGCGATCGGCGTGACCGGTACCCCGACGTACGTCATCGACGGTCAGCGCCTGGACGGCGGCAAGAGCCAGGAGGGGCTGCGGGAGCGGATCGAGGAGATCGTGGACCGGCTGCTGGCCGAGGCGGGAGCCTGACCAGTTGCACGGCGCTCCGCGGAATGCGGAATGCACGGCCAATGCAGGGCCATGGATTGTCGTCCGCAGCGCCGTCGGGGCTGGTCGCGCCCCGCGGCGGAGCCGCGGATCGGCACAGCCCGCGCCCCGACGGGGCGCGGGTCCGCTCAGAGCAGTGGCTTGTACAGGGTGTACTGCGTCGTCCGGTAGCCGAGTGAGTCGTAGAGCCGCTCGGCCGGGGTATTCCCGGCGAACACGTTCAGACTGACGACGTCACGGCCCGCGGCGAGTGCCTGGATCTCGGCCAGGAGCATGAGCGTGCGGCCGTGGCCGTGTCCGCGGTGTGCGGCATCGGCCTCCACGTCGCACACATGGGCCTTCTCCCCGCGCAGCGCCAGCCACAGGATGCCCAAGCGCGTGCCCTCGTGTTCGAGGACGCTGAACGTGGCGTTCTCGGTCGCCAGTCCGTCCGGCAGCAGCCTCTCGTGGTCACGGCGTGCCCTGTCGTACGCATCGGCCTCCGGCACGCCCCGCTCGATCAAGGTGCGGGCGTAGTCCTCCGACTCGTGCTCCTGCCAGATGACGAACTCGGCCTCCGTCATGGGGCGGGCCCGGCTGCCCTCAGGCAGTTCGGGTGCGGTCGGTGCGAGGCGCTTCTCCATTCCGCGATTGCGCACGACGTAGCCGAGCACCTCGCTGAGCCGCAGCACCGCCCCGGCCCCCGCAGGGACGGTCGCCTCGATCCGCGTGCACCCCCACCCACGCGCCACCTCCTCCGCGGCGAGCGCGGCCACGGTGCCCCGGCCGCGGCGGCGGTCCGGCTCCTCGATCCGCAGGTCGAGGATGTGGGCGGCCTTGTCACCGAAGGCAGCGGACGTGCCCAGGTGTATCGCGCCCACCGGCCGGCTGTTCACGCACACCTGGAAACGGCGCGAACGCGTCCCGTCGGCGTTGTGCTGAAGCGGCTCGATCGGCCGCAGGGTCGTGGTCATCAGGGGTGTTCTACCCGCCTGACCCGCCCGTCGGCAGCCTGTTTTCCCGAGCTGTCACGGATCCAGGTCCTCGCCGGACCGCTCGTCGAAGATCCGCATGGCCTTGGCGGTCACCGGGCCCGGTGCGCCCGGCAGTTCGCGGTCGTCGACGCGGTGCACGGCCTGGACGTCGCGCAGGGTGGAGGTGAGGAAGACCTCGTCCGCACGCTCCAGGACGTCGAGCGGCAGGTCGGTCTCCTTGGCGCCGGTCCACTCGACGGCCAACGCGCGCGTGATGCCCGCGAGGCAGCCCGAGGCGACCGGCGGGGTGTGGATCTCGCCGTCGAGGACGACGAAGACGTTCGAGCCGGTGCCCTCGCAGAGTTGCCCGACGGTGTTCGCGAACAGGGCTTCCGACGCGCCGTGTTGGTGCGCCCGGGCGAGGGCGACGACGTTCTCGGCGTACGAGGTCGTCTTCAGGCCGGTGAGGGCGCCGCGTTCGTTGCGGGTCCACGGGACCGTGATCACGGCCGTGGAGTCGGGGCGGCGGGTGGTCTCACCCAGGGCGACGACGAGGGTCGGGCCGTGCTCACCGCGGTCGGAGCCGAGCGGGCCGTGGCCGCCGGTGTAGGTGATGCGCAGCCGGCCGAGCGGCATCGGGTTGGCCTCGAGGACGGCGGCGCAGGCGCGGCGGATCTCGGTGTGGTCGGGGTCGGGCAGGCCGAGGCCGCGCGCGGAGCGGGTCAGCCGGTCGAGGTGCCGGGTCAGCGCGAACGTCTTCCCGTTCGTCGCCTTCACCGTCTCGAAGATGCCGTCGCCCACGGTCAGCCCGTGGTCGAAGACGGAGACGCGGGCGGACTCGATGTCCTGCAGCCCGCCGTCGAGCCAGATCTTCACGTCTGTAGTCCCTCTCCACTCACCTCGTACGTCCCCGACGCTACCGCGAGCAGTCGGGCCGCCTTCAGCTCGGTCTCCCGCCACTCCGCCTCCGGGTCGGAGCCCCAGGTGATGCCGGCGCCCGTCCCGAAGCGCAGGACGCCCTCGGCGCGGTCGATCCAGAAGGTGCGGATGCCGACTGCCAGCTCGCCGGCTCCCCGGTCCGCGTCGACCCAGCCGATGCCGCCGCAGTACGGGCCGCGGGGCGCCGTCTCCAGGGCGTCGATGATCCGCAGGGCGCTGGACTTGGGCGCACCGGTGACCGATCCGGGCGGGAAGGCCGCGTCGAGCAGTTCGGGCCAGCCGGCGCCGGCCCGCAGCTCGCCGCGGACCGTCGACACGAGATGGACGAGCCCAGGGTGCTTCTCGACGGCGCACAGATCGGGGACGCTCACGCTGCCGGTGGCGCAGACACGCCCGATGTCGTTGCGGACCAGATCCACGATCATCACGTTCTCGGCGTAGTCCTTCTCCAGGAGGTCCGCCTCGGTGCGCCCGGTGCCCTTGATCGGCCCGGACTCCACGACACGGCCGTCGCGCCGCAGGAAGAGCTCGGGCGAGGCGGTCGCTATCTCGACCCCGTACCCGGGCAGCCGGATCGTTCCTGCATACGGTGCGGGGTTGCCGCGGGCCAGCAGCGCGGTCAGTGCGTCCACGTCCGCGTCGGGCGCGACGGGCGCGGAGAGCACCCGGCAGAGGTTCGCCTGATAGACCTCGCCGGCCGCTATGTGCTCGCGGATCCGGCGCACACCGGCCGTGTACGCGCCGTGGTCCAGCGAGGACTTCCAGTCACCGGCGGCCGGTCCCCGCCACTCTCCCGGCACCGGGGCGGGCACGGGCTCCACTCGTACGTCCCGGAAGCGGGCGCAGGTCAGCCGGCCCTCGAAGTCCGCCACGACGGCCCAGAAACCGGTGGAGTCGAGGGCCGCGGGATCGCTGGTGACGTCGAGGAGTCCGGTGGCGACGCGGTCACCGAAGCGGGCGAGAGGAGGGAGGTCGAGCACGCAGTCGAGTCTAGGGCGGGTGTCGTGAAGGTGGCCCTGCCGTGTCCCTTCGGGGGCCCTGACCATGTACGCGAGCAGGTGCAGCGCAGCACGCTGCGCAAACGCGTTTTTGTGCTGGCCCGGGAATCCGCTAGAGTTCAACTCGTCGCCGGGCCGCGAGAGCGGACCGAAACGACAAGCGGACGTAGCTCAGTTGGTAGAGCGCAACCTTGCCAAGGTTGAGGTCGCGAGTTCGAGCCTCGTCGTCCGCTCGATGGAAACAGGGGATCTTCCCGAGCCCCTGCACTCCTGGTGGAGTGGCCGAGAGGCGAGGCAACGGCCTGCAAAGCCGTCTACACGGGTTCAAATCCCGTCTCCACCTCCAAGGACGATTAGCTCAGCGGGAGAGCGCTTCCCTGACACGGAAGAGGTCACTGGTTCAATCCCAGTATCGTCCACTGGATCTTCCAGCACGTACGGCGAGATCCACACCCGCGCGATTAGCTCAGCGGGAGAGCGCTTCCCTGACACGGAAGAGGTCACTGGTTCAATCCCAGTATCGCGCACGCAGTACGCATCACATGCAGGTGCACCTGTTCACCTGCGCGATTAGCTCAGCGGGAGAGCGCTTCCCTGACACGGAAGAGGTCACTGGTTCAATCCCAGTATCGCGCACCAGCCGAAGCCCCCGGCCGTCTCGTACGGCCGGGGGCTTCGTCGTGTGCCGTCAGCTGGAGAACAGCATGTGGCCGAAGCTCTTGTGGCGGTGGTGACCGCCGTGGTGGCCGCCGTAGTGACCTCCGTGGCCGCCGTGCTGGGCGCCCCAGGCGGGGGCGGGCGGGGCAGGGTACGCCTGCGGGGCGGGCGGGGGCGGCGGCGCGGGCTGGGACCACTGGGACTCCAGGCGGGTCAGCGCCTCCAGCTCGCCGTAGTCGAGGAAGATCCCGCGGCAGCCGCTGCACTGCTCGATCTGGACACCGTTGCGGTTGTACGTGTGCATCGGCGCATGGCACTTCGGACACTGCATGGTCGGCTCAACTCCTCGCCGGTCGGTCCTGCTTCGCGTTTCGCCAGGACAGACTCTGTCAGGGGGCGGTCGGTTGCACCCTACTTCGCGAATTCCGGGGTCAACTCCGGCGGCAGGGCAGCCATTCGGGCACATGCGTCGATCATGGACACTTCGACCTCGTCCAGGGGGCGGTCCTGCGCCGCTGCCTTGGCTGTGGCGCGGGCGGCCGTCTGCACCGTGAGCGCGCGGGCCGGGACGTCCAGGGCGGGCCAGGGGTCGCCGTCGGCGGGGACGGCCGGGCCGCCGGCCGTGCGGTAGGCGGTGAGGAAGCGGAGCCACTCGTGCGGTGGGAGGAGGCCGCAGGCGTACCAGGCCGCCGGGCGGGCCAGGTCCCAGGCGGGGACGCCGGTGCCGAGGTCGTCGACGTCGATGAGCAGCCAGGGGCCGTCGGGGGCGGGGTGGCGGACCAGCTGGCCGAGGTGGAGGTCGCCGTGGCACAGAGTGGTGGTGTCCGGCATGGGGGCCTCGGCCCGGGCCCAGGGCGGGAGGGTGTCCCAGGCCTGCAGGACCGGTGCGGTGGCGGGGTGGGCGGCGGCTGTTGCCCTGAGCCGGGCGACGGCTCGGGCGGCCTTGGCGGGGCCTCGCATGGACGGGAGGGGGGTTTCGACGGGGGTGCGGTGGAGGCGGGCGAGGAGGGTGGCTGCGGGCTCCCAGGGGGCGGCCTCGGGGGCGTCCGGGTCCACGGGGGTGCCGTAGGGCCAGAACGTGACGAGGCGGCCGTGCAGGTCGACGGGGGTCGGGGCGAGCGGGGGCAGGAGGATGCCGGGGAGGTGGGTGGCGGTGGTGAGGCGGGGGGTGAGGTCGGCGCGGGAGGTGTGGGGGGCGTGGGCCTTGGCGACCGTGTCGGCGTGGCGGACGACGGTGGCGTCGGGGCGGTCGGCGAGGGTGGCTGCGCCGCAGGGGCAGGTGTCCGTGCGGGAGTGGGCCTCGGCCTTGGCTCGGATGGTCAGTTCGGTGAGCAAGGGGGTGGTCACGGGGCTCCCTGGGGGCGGCGGGTCTCTCGCGAGGGTACGGCGGGGTGGTGGGGGTGGGTATGGCGCTCGGCGGTGGTTGGGCTGCCCGTGGCCGGGGGCCGCTGATGAATGCGCCTCCGCCGCCCCTACCCGTCCCATACCCAAGGGCTGCCGGCCCTTCGACCCCGCCCCCGAACCCGGGCGGGGGCTGCGTCCCCTGCACCCCTGGCGGGGCTCCGCCCCAGCACCGCGAGTGCGGGGGCCAGCCCCGGCCCGTACGGCCTGCCCCTTCGCGGGACTCCGTCCTGAACCCTGAGAACCCCTCGCGGGGCTCCGCCCCAGCACCCCGTTTCGGGGCTCCGCCCCGGACCCCGATCGGCCTGAACGGCCTCACCCTCAAACGCCGGACGGGCTGAGAATGCCTGACCGACGCCTGGCCACATGTCATCGGTGGTCGGGAGGGGGAAAAAGCAATGCCGGCGCAGCTCCCCAGCTGCGCCGGCATTTTTGCCGTCCGCCGCACCCCCGTCCCCACGGGGTTTCATGGGTGGATGTCCCCGCCCGGACCGCTCTTCCGGGCCTGGGGTCGCCGCTCAGCGCCCCAGCATCACGCCCACGGACGACGCCTGTGTGGCCACTGTCTCCCAGCCGTCGAAGACGAAGAAGAGCAGGACCGCCAGGGGGAGGACCATGAGCGTCGCCACCAGGGGGTGGCGGCGGCCCGTGCGGCGGCGGATTGCAGTGCGCTCCTGGGTGCGGATCAGTGTCCGCGGTGCCGTCAGGGCCATGGTCCCTCTCCTGACCGTTCTCAGTTGTCGTTGGCAGCGGCGGGTGTCTGACCTCGGGGGACGAGTGCTGCACCCGCCGCTTGACCTCAAATCTAGGCGTCCGGCGCTTGCCGCACGTCATGCCCTCGTACCGATTGCCGGGCCTCCCGGAGGATGAGCCGTGAGCTGGGGCGTACTCCCCTGGGTGGAGACGAGGTCCTAGGTCTCAGGGTCTTCCCGGAGGGGACGCCCGGTGTGCCCGGCCTTTTCCGAGCCGTCCTCCCTCGGGATCGGCTGCTCGACCAGGGCCAGCACCCGGTTCGCCATGAAGCGGGCCGTGCGGACCACGGACCCGTTGCGGGTGACTTCGCTCACTTCCACGACACCTCGGCGTACCGCAGTCTCCACCCGACGGCCCGCCCTGCTCGCCACCACCTCGTAGGTGCGGGTCGTGTCCCCCGCATCCACGACTATTTCCACGCGATCACCCTTCACGTGTTCAATCCCCCTTCGTCGATGGGTGGTTGAGGTCGCCGGACCTGTGAAGTCCGCCTGCTCGACCGGTCCCTGACCACCCTTCAAGTCTCCCACCCGGCACTGACAATCGATCTGGGCGAGAGGGCGCGGCCTCTGCGCGCGGGCGGCCGTGGAAACGTAAGCTGTGCCACGTCACACGGACCGGGCAGCGGGGATGAACATGGCGATGATGCGCCTGAGGCGCGAGGACCCGCGCGTCGTCGGCTCGTTCAGGCTTCACAGACGGCTCGGCGCGGGTGGAATGGGCGTCGTGTACCTGGGCTCCGACAAGAAGGGACAGCGGGTCGCACTGAAGGTCATCCGGCCGGATCTGGCGGAGGACCAGGAGTTCCGGTCCCGGTTCGCGCGGGAGGTCTCCGCCGCGCGGCGGATCCGGGGCGGGTGCACGGCTCGGCTCGTCGCCGCCGACCTCGACGCCGAACGGCCCTGGTTCGCCACTCAGTACGTGCCCGGCCCGTCGCTGCACGACAAGGTCGCCGACGAGGGGCCGCTGAGTGCCGCGGACGTCGCGGCGGTGGGAGCCGCCCTGTCCGAGGGGCTCGTAGCGGTGCACGAGGCCGGTGTCGTGCACCGGGATCTCAAGCCGTCGAACATCCTGCTGTCCCCGAAGGGGCCGCGGATCATCGACTTCGGTATCGCCTGGGCGACCGGGGCGTCCACGCTGACGCATGTCGGCACGGCCGTCGGCTCCCCCGGTTTCCTCGCGCCCGAGCAGGTGCGCGGTGCCGCCGTCACCCCGGCCACGGACGTGTTCTCGCTGGGGGCGACCCTGGCGTACGCGTCGATGGGTGACTCGCCCTTCGGGCACGGCAGTTCCGAGGTGATGCTGTACCGCGTCGTACACGAAGAGGCGCAGCTGCACGGCGTTCCGGACGCGCTGGCTCCGCTCGTACGGGCCTGTCTGGCGAAGGACCCCGAGGAGCGGCCCAGCACGCTTCAGCTGTCGCTGCGGCTCAAGGAGATCGCCGCCCGTGAGGCGCAGGGGCTTGCCGACCCGCGTCCGCCCGCGCCGCGTTCCGCGGAGGCGGACCGGCCCACCGGGCGGCTCGTCGAGACCTATCCGGAGCAGCAGCGCGAACACCGTCGTCCCTCCGGCCCGCAGGCAGGTCCCCCGTCGCGGGGCGCCTCCGCCGGGTCGCGTGGGGCTCCTCCGGTGCGGGGCGGGGCCGCTCCTGCGCGGGGCGGCAACGGCGGCTCCCGCGGTGGCCCCCCGCCGCCCCAGCGTTCCGGGTCCCGGCCCGCCCCGGGGTCGCGCCCCATGCCCCGCCAGGGCACGGGGGCCCGGCCCGCGCCACGCAGCGGAACCGGCCGTCCGGCGCCCAGGCCCACGGGGACGGGACGGCGGCCCGCCAATCCGCGGTTGCTGCGGCAGCGGCTGTTCGTGTTCGTCGTCGTGACGCTGCTGGTGGCGCTCGGCATCGCCGCGGCACAGGGGTGCCAGGGGCCGTCGCGAGGACTGGGCGGCGGCGACGGTGTCGTACCGCAGCGGCAACAGCACGTGGAGCCGGGGCGCGCCCACGTGGACTGAGGGCTCACAGCCCCGGCAGGTTTCTTTCGAAGAACTCGCGGTCGCCGTCGAAGACGGGGGTCAGCGCCAGGAACTCCTCGGGGGTGACCCAGCGGGTCTCGGCGACCTCGACGGGGTCGGGGACGATCTCGCCGGTGGTCGCGTCCGCCGTCCACCAGTGGAGGCGGAAGAGACCGTCGTCGGTCTCCGACTCCCAGACCTTGGCGAGGGGGGAGACGGTGAGGCCGACCTCCTCCCGGACCTCACGGACCACGGCCTGCTCCTGGGTCTCCCCCGGTTCGACCTTGCCGCTGAGGGGCTGCCAGTAGCCGGGGCGGGGGACGCCGGGGCCGCGGCGGATCGCCAGTACCCGGCCGCCCCGGTGCAGGACCGCCACGATCGCCTCCCGCTTCGGCACCGGACTATCCCGCCGGGCGGCCCGTGGCCACCGCGTAGAAGGCGACCGCGGCCGCCGCGCCCACGTTGAGGGAGTCGACGCCGTGGGACATGGGGATGCGGACCCATTCGTCGGCGGCGACCAGGGCCTGGGTGGACAGGCCGTCGCCCTCGGCGCCGAGCATCAGGGCCACGCGGTCCATCTTGTGCGGGGCGGCCTCGTCGAGGGACCTGGCCTTCTCGTCGGGGGTGAGCGCGAGGAGCGTGAAGCCCGCCTCGCGGACCGACTCCAGGCCCTTGGGCCAGGTGTCCAGGCGGGCGTAGGGGACGGAGAAGACCGCACCCATCGAGACCTTGACGCTTCGGCGGTACAGCGGATCCGCGCAGTCCGGGGAGAGCAGGACCGCGTCCATGCCGAGGGCGGCCGCCGAGCGGAAGATCGCGCCGATGTTGGTGTGGTCGTTGACCGACTCCATGACGACGACCCGGCGGGTGGTCTGGAGCAGGTCGGCGGCGGTCGGCAACGGCTTGCGCTGCATGGAGGCGAGCGCGCCGCGGTGCACGTGGTAGCCGGTGACCTGTTCGGCCAGGTCCGGGCTGACCGCGTACACCGGTGCCGGGAGCTCGTCGATGACGTCGCGCATGACGTCCACCCACTTCGCGGACAGCAGCATCGAGCGCATCTCGTACCCGGCGTCCTTCGCCCGGCGGATGACCTTCTCGCCCTCGGCGATGAACAGGCCCTCGGCCGGTTCACGCTTGCGGCGCAGCTCCACGTCGGTCAGGCCTGTGTAGTCGCGCAGGCGCGGGTCGTCGGGATCCTCAACGGTGATGAGATCGGCCACAGGGTGATACTGCCTTGTCCTGGGTGTGGTGCCAACGGCTGTGTACGAGTTGGGTTACCCGCGGTTACGCGGACGTCTGCGGGCCTACGCCGACGACCGCGCCGATGACGATGACCGCCGGCGGCTTGACCTCCTGCGTACGCACGGTCTCGCCGACCGTCGCCAGGGTCGCGTCGACGCGCCGCTGGGCGGCCGTGGTGCCCTCCTGGACGAGGGCGACGGGGGTGTCGGCCGGCTTGCCGTGGGCGACCAGTGTCTCGGCGATCTTTCCGATCTTGTCGACGCCCATGAGGATCACGAGCGTGCCGGTGAGCTTCGCCAGGGACGCCCAGTCGACCAGGGAGCGCTCGTCGTCGGGGGCGACATGGCCGCTGACCACGGTGAACTCGTGCGCGACGCCCCGATGGGTGACCGGGATGCCGGCCGCGCCCGGGACCGAGATCGAGCTGGAGATGCCGGGGACGACGGTGCAGGGGATGCCGGCCTCGGCGAGGGCGTTCAGCTCCTCCATGCCCCGGCCGAAGACGTAGGGGTCGCCGCCCTTCAGCCGTACGACGGACTTGCCCTGCTTGGCGTGCTCGATCAGGGCGTTGTTGATGGCCTCCTGGGCCATGAAGCGGCCGTACGGGATCTTCGCCGCGTCGATCACCTCGACGTGCGGCGGGAGTTCGGCGAGGAGGTCGCGGGGGCCGAGGCGGTCGGCGATGACGACGTCGGCCTCGGCGAGCAGGCGGCGGCCGCGGACCGTGATCAGGTCCGGGTCGCCGGGGCCGCCGCCGACGAGGGCGACACCGGGGGTGCGGGTGCGGTGGTGCGGGGCCACCAGGGTGCCGTCGCGCAGGCCTTCGACGACCGCGTCGCGGATGGCGGCAGTGTGGCGGGGGTCGCGGCCGCGGGCCTCGGTGGTGAGGACGGCGACCGTGACGCCCTCGCTGTGGCCGGTCGCCGGGGTCCAGGCCGTGGCGGCGTCGGCGTCGTCGGAGCGGACGCACCAGACGCGGTGCGCTTCGGCTTCGGCGGAGGCCGCGGTGTTCGCCTCGGTGTCGCTGGTGGCGATCAGGGCGTACCAGGCGTCGGCGAGGTCGCCGGTCGTGTACGGGCGCTTCTCCCAGGTGATCTCGCCCGCGTCGGCCATGGCCTCGACGGAGGGGGTCGCCTCCGGGGACACGAGGAGGATGTCCGCGCCTGCTGCGATCAGGGCCGGGAGGCGGCGCTGGGCGACCTGGCCGCCGCCGAGGACGACGACCTTGCGGCCGGTGAGGCGGAGGCCTACGGGGTAGGCGGGGTTTTCGGCCATGAGGGTGCGGCTCCTCTGGGGGCTTGGCGGGGGCCCTGACGTGCAGATTTTAAGGGTCGGGTGGGCTTGGCGGCTCAGGTGTCCGGTGGTTGGGCGCCGTTGCCGGGCGCGGGTGCGTGGGTCGGTGCCCGCCCTCCCCCACTCTCGGCTGCGCTCGAGCGGGGGGACCCCCATCGCCCTGCGGAACGACTGCCCCCCGACCCACGGGCGAGAGGGCTCGGGGGGATTCCCCCGAGCCCTCTCGCTCCTGTCCTACTTCTCGGTCACCCCCGCCGAGTCGAACGTCGCCACCTCGTTCATGGCCCGGGCCGTGCTCTGGACCAGCGGCAAGGCCAGCAGGGCGCCCGTGCCCTCGCCGAGGCGGAGGTCGAGGTCGACCAGGGGGCGGAGGCCCAGCTTGTTGAGGGCCGCCACGTGCCCGGGCTCCGCGCTGCGGTGGCCCGCGATGCAGGCCGCGAGGACCTCGGGGGCGATCGCACGGGCGACCAGGGCCGCGGCGCCGGCGCTGACGCCGTCCAGGATCACCGGGGTGCGCAGGGACGCACCGCCGAGCAGGAGGCCCACCATCGCCGCGTGCTCGAAGCCGCCGATCGCGGCCAGGACCCCGATGGGGTCGGCCGGGTCCGGCTGGTGGACCTCGATGGCGCGGCGGACGACCTCGGTCTTGCGGGCCAGGGTCTCGTCGTTGATGCCGGTGCCGCGGCCGGTCACCTCGGCCGGGTCGGTGTCCGTGAAGACCGAGATCAGGGCGGCGGACGCCGTGGTGTTGGCAATGCCCATCTCGCCCGTCAGCAGCGCCTTGTTGCCGGCCGCCACCAGGTCGCGGGCCGTCTCGATGCCGACCTCGATGGCCTGCTTGGCCTCCTCGCGGGTCATCGCGGGCCCGGTCGTCATGTCGGAGGTGCCGGCGCGGACCTTGCGGGGCAGCAGGCCGGGGGTGGCGGGCAGGTCGGCAGCGACACCGACGTCCACCACACACACCTCGGCGCCGACCTGACCGGCGAAGGCGTTGCAGACCGCTCCCCCGCCGAGGAAGTTGGCCACCATCTGGGCGGTGACCTCCTGCGGCCAGGGGGTGACGCCCTGAGCGTGCACACCGTGGTCACCCGCGAAGATCGCGACGGCTGCGGGTTCCGGGATCGGCGGCGGGCACTGGCGCGAAAGCCCGGACAGCTGCGCGGAGATGATCTCCAGCATGCCGAGCGCACCGGCCGGCTTGGTCATGCGCTTCTGCCGCTCCCAGGCCTCGCCCAGCGCCTTGGCGTCCAGCGGACGGATCTGGGCCACGGTCTCGGCGAGCAGGTCGTGCGGCTCCTCACCGGGCAGCGCGCGACGGCCGTACGTCTCCTCGTGCACGACCCAGGACAGCGGGCGGCGCTTGGACCAGCCGGCCTGCATCAGCTCGGGCTCGTCCGGGAACTCGTCGACGTACCCGACACACAGGTAGGCGATGACCTCCAGGTGCTCGGGCAGGCCGAGCGCGCGGACCATCTCGCGCTCGTCGAAGAAGCTGACCCAGCCGACGCCGAGGCCCTCGGCGCGGGCGGCGAGCCAGAGGTTCTCCACGGCGAGCGCGGCCGAGTACGGCGCCATCTGCGGCTGGGTGTGGCGGCCCAGGGTGTGGCGGCCGCCGCGGGTCGGGTCGGCGGTGACGACGATGTTCACCGGGGTGTCGAGGATGGCCTCGATCTTCAGTTCCTTGAACTGCTTCGCCCGGCCCTTCGGCAGCGACTTCGCGTACGCGTCGCGCTGGCGCATGGCCAGTTCGTGCATGCTGCGGCGGGTGTCGGCGGAGCGGATGACGACGAAGTCCCATGGCTGCGAGTGGCCGACGGACGGGGCCGTGTGCGCGGCCTCCAGGACGCGGAGCAACACCTCGTGCGGGATGGGGTCGCTGCGGAAGCCGTTGCGGATGTCGCGGCGCTCGCGCATGACCTTCATGACCGCCTCGCGCTCCGCGTCGTCGTAGGCGGGCGCGGCCGGGCCGGTGGACTGTCGTACTTCTTCCACTGCGGCCGTGCTCTCTTCTTCCTGGTCGGCGGCCCTGGTGTCCAGGTCCTCCGCGTGCTGTACGAGGTCGGGGTCGGCCTCCCGCGGGGCGGGGACCTTCACGATCGGCTCCGGCGCCTGCGCTTCCTCCGGGGGGAGGGTGAGTGCGTGGGGTGGGGTCGGGGCGAGGTGCGGGGTGGTCGGCACGGAGCCGTCCACCAGGACGAACTGGCCGAGGGACGCGTCCGGTTGCGGGTCCGCCGTCTCCGCGGCGAGCGGCTGGAGGGGCTCCGTGGCGGGATCCGGTCGGGCCGGGTCCGCAGCCTCGTCAACCGGGGGTGCGGGCGGGGCCTCGGCGGAGACTACGGCCGGCTCGGGTGCCAGGGGCTCTGCGGAGTGCGCCCGGTCGGCACCCGCGTCGGCCGGTTCGGCGGCCGGGACGGAGGGCGCCGGAGGCACGGCGGCGGGGGCCGGGTCGGCGACGGCAGCGGCCTCGGGCTGCGCTTCGGCGTCCTGTGCGGGCGACGGTGCGTGCTGGGCGGACTGGACCGGGCTGCTCTGGCGCTCCGCTGCCACGAGGGGTGAGGGCTCGGGAGCGGTGCTTGCGTCTCCGGCCGGCGCCACGGGCTGCGCCGCGTCCGGGGCTGCCGGGAAGGGGGTGGCTCCGGCGGCCTCCGCGGCCTGGGGCACGTGCGTGGGCGCCTCGGCGGTCGGGGCGGGCTCGGCGATGACCTGGGCCGGTTCGGCGGTGACAGCCTGGGCGGGCTCCAGAACGATGGGCTGGGCCGCCGCCAGGTCGGCGGCGTGGGCAGCTTGGCCGGCGTCCGGCGCCGTGGTCTCGGGTGCCTGTGCGGCCTCGGGAGCGATTGCTTCAGGCGCCTGTTCGGTGTGCAGTGCGGCCGGGGCGGAGAGCTGTGCGGCTTCCGGTGCGACGGCCTCGGGGAGCTGACCGGCCTCGGCGGCCACGGCCTCGTGGGCGACTGCCTCGGGGAAGTGCCCGGCTCCCGGCGCGACGGCCTGGGCCGACTGCTCGCTCGCGGGCGCCACGGCCTCGGCGACCTGCGGCGCTTCGGGCGCCACGGCGGCAGGCTGCTCGCTGCCGGGCGCAGCGGCCTCGGTGAGCGGTGCGCCCTCCGACGTGACGGGCTCGATGACCGGCGCGCCCTCTGGCGCAAGCCCCTCGGCGACCGCGGCAGCCGCAGGCGTAAGACCCTCGGGTGTGGCCTCAACCGTCGCCGCCCCTTCCGGCGCGTGGGCCGCCTCCGGAACCTGTCCGGCCTCCGGGGCGGGTGCCGCTCCGGGAACCGGCACGGCCTCGGGTGCAGGCTCGGTAGCGGGTGCGGCCTCCACGCCGGGCACGGCCGCAGCGGGCCGCCCGCCTTCGGGGGCGACTCCGGCCACGGGCGTCTGCGCGGCCTCGGGCGCGGAACCGACCAGCCCCTCCTGCGCGGTGTGCGAGGCCACCGGGGGAACCGCCCCCTGCTCCACGTCTTCGGTGGCTCCCGCAGGAGCCGCCTGCACGCCGTCCGCGGCGTACCCGCCCGGAGCCCCGTGCGCACTCGCCGCGGCTGCGAACCCGCCTGGACCGACGTGCCCGTCCCCGGCAACCGGACCGTCCGCGGCGCCCCCGGCGGCCTGCCCGCCTTCCACGGCGGACACCCCCACCGGAATGTGCCCGCCCTCGGGGCCGTGGGCCACGCCGACGTCACCGCTCTGCGCAGCCGGAGCGGACTCCGTGGCGACGTGGGCCATGACGGGCTGCGCGGCGGCCGGCTCCGCGCTCGGTTCGGCCGCCGGAACAACCGTTTCCGCAGCCGGTGCCTGGGCGTTCACCGGTACCCCTGCCTGCACCGCGGCCTGCGCCTGGGCGCCCCAAGGGGCCGCGCCCTGCGGAGGCATCTGGTGCGGCTGGGGGGCGTCGAAGTACTCGGGGCCGGTGGCCGGCGTGGCGGGCTGGCGTACCGGTGCGCCCGCGGGGCCGCGGTCGGCGAGGGAGCGGACCGGGCTTGCCGAGGTGTCGGGGATCGGCGGGCCGAGGTGCAGCGGGCGACGCGGCGTCACCGGCGCGGGGGCGGGCGTCGGGTTGGGCAGGCGGACGCCGCCGAGGTCGACCGAGCCGCTGTCGCGGCCCGCCGTCTCGTGCGGGCCCGGCTCGTGGACGGCCTCGACGACCGGCTCCGGCGCGGGCGGGGCGACCTCGTTGCCCCACGGGCTCTGGGCCCCCGGCAGCAGCAACAGGTCTTCGTCCTCGGCGGTGGTCTCGGAGAGGTAGGTGTACGCACCGTGCGCGTGGACGCCCGGCTGTTCCACCATGCCTGCGCTCTCCGGCAGCCCCTCGCCCGGGACCTGGCCGGTGTCGGTCATGCGTACCCCTCGCCCATCGGTTAGTGCTTCTACGTCCAGCCCACCGGGAGCGGCGCACCGACCGCCCCCGCAGTGAAGAACGAGCGTGCCTGCCCAGCGGCACGAACGACCCGTCCCCAAAAGGCGACAAAGCCATTCAGTGGCATTGTCCCGGCCGTTCCTCCGTCACGACAGGTTGATCCGCGACGACCCGCTGTGGACTGCGCCACGTTGCGCGTCCTCCGGTTCTGCCGTACCGCACCCACCCCAAAAGGGGCGCGTTTTCCGGACATTGACGAACGAAGTTCCGGGCCACCTGGTGCGGTACAACGGTCGGCCAGCCTACCGCGAGCGGTACGACTACAGGATCACCGGGACGGCAGAAACCAGGATCACTGGGACGGCGCCAGGGTCACGACGTGCGCCCCGGGAGTACTCCGCTGAGCAGGAACGCGACGCTCCGCTCCGTCTCCGTCCAGGCCCTCGTGTCGAGTTCGACGGACTGGATCAGGGCGCACTCGACCTGGTAGCCGTGTTCGGTGAGGTCCCGGCCGATCAGTTCGGCCGCGTCGCGGGTGGCGGCGTGGGTGACGATGCGCTGCGGACGGCGGTCGGCGACCGCCGAGACCACGGCCGCTCCCCCGCCGCCGACCCGGACGACGTCCGGCTCGGGGAGGTTCTCCAGGACGTGCGGGGCCGTTCCCTGCACGATCTGCAGCTGGACGCCGAAGTGCCGGGCGGCGGCGTCCGTGCGGGCACAGGCCTCCAGGGCCCGGTCGACGGCGATGACGGCGGCCCCGGCGCGCGCGGCCTCGGTGGCGAAGGCGCCGCTGCCGCAGCCGATGTCCCAGACGAGGTCCCCCACACGCGGGCCGAGCCGGGCGAGTTGGGCGGCGCGCAGCAGATCCGTCTCGCCCTCGCCGAGCGGGCCGTCGTAGGCCTCGGCGGGCTGTGTCCAGCCGCGCGGTCCGGCTCCCGGGTCGCGTCCGGCGAGCCAGCCGCCGCCCTCGCCGGGGACGCCGGGGCCGGCGGGTCCGCCGATGACGATGACGACGTTCGGGTCGCGCCAGGTGTGGTCGGGGGCCTTGTCGGAGGTGACGACGGTGACCTGTTCACGGTCGGTGCCGAGTTCCTCGCAGATGACGAAGGTGCGGTGGACGCCTTCGAGGAGGAGGCCGAGTTCGGCGGGGCCTGCGCCGGGTGAGGTGAGGACGGCGACTTTGGTGTGGGCGCGGCACACATTCACTGCGCGTCGCAGGGTGCGGCGGTGTGCGACGACCACTTGGGCGTCGTCCCAGGGCATACCGGCGCGGGCGAAGGCCGCGGCCACGGAGGAGACGGCGGGGACGACCTCGACCTCGAGGCCGAACTCGGGTGCGCGCAGGGTCCGTACGACGCCGAAGAATCCGGGGTCGCCGTCGGCCAGTACGACCGCGGTGCCGCGGTGGCCGGCGATGCGGCGGGCGGCGAGTTCGACACTGCCGAGGCGGATGCGCTCGGCGCGGGGCGGCACTTCGGGGAGCGCCAGGTGGTGGGCGGCACCGGCCACCAGCGTGGCGGCGCCCAGGGCGGAGCGGGCCGCGGCGGTCAGGGGCGAGCCGTCCCAGCCGATCACCGTGACACGGTCGGCCATCGTCGTCGGTCTCCAGGGGTTTTACGCAGGTCGGGCTCCGTGAGGGTACCTGGTGTCAGGTGCGGGCCCTCGAGCCCCCAGGTTTCAGTTCCAGTCGGTGAAGGTCGTGAAACCGCCGCTGTCGGCCAGTTCCTCGCCCGCGCCGTCGAGGTCCTCCGGCAGCAGGCTCCACACGATGAAGTCGGTGCGTACGTCGCTCCAGGTCCCGTCCTCGGCGCGGACGTGGGCTATGCAGGCGTTGCGCAGGACGCCCTCGCTGATACAGCCGATCTTCTGGGCGACCTGCTGGGAGGCGGTGTTGTCGGCGGCGGTGCGCAGCTCGATGCGCTCCAACTTCTGGTCCCCGAAGAGCCATTGGGCGGTGGCGAGCGCGGCCTCCGAGGCGTAGCCCTCGCCGCGCGCCCATGGGGCGATGATGTACGACAGCTCGGTGGACCGCACGTGCCAGTTGGTCTTGGCGAGCTGGACGATGCCGACCAGGCGCTGGGTGAGGAACTCGGTGACGGCGAGATCGAGTCCGCGGCCCGCCGCCCGCTCGGTCGGGGCGTACTCGGTGATCCAGTGGCGGGCCTGGTCCTCGGTGAAGGGCTGGGGGACGTCGGTCCAGGCGCCGACCTGCTCGTCGTTCATCATCTCGGCAAGCCCGTTCACGTCGTCCTCGTCGAGGGGCCGCAGCACCAACCGCTCCGTGCTGATGGAGATGTTGGGGAAGGTGCTAGTCATGCGCCACTCCGTAACCTTCGGAAAACCTTCGGGGCCTGCTGAACTGCCCAGCATGCAGCATGTCGGCACGGAACCGCACCACGGGGCCCACACCAGGTGAGCGAGTGGACCCCGTGCGTGGCGATACGCCGTATACGTGCCGTCAGGAGAAGGTTCAGAAGGACGGGATGACCGAGCCCTGGTACTTGTCCTCGATGAACTTCTTCACCTCGGGCGAGGTGAGCAGCCCCGCGAGCTTCTTCACCCGCGGGTCCTTCTCGTTGCCCTTCTTCACCGCGAGGAAGTTGCCGTAGGGGCTGTTCTTCGCGGACTCCAGGACGAGGGCCTCCTTGGCGGGCTTGATGCCCGCGGAGATGGCGTAGTTGCCGTTGACGACCGCGGCGTCCACGTCGTCCAGGGAGCGCGCGGTCTGGGCCGCCTCGACCTCCTTGAACTTGAGGTTCTTCGGGTTCTTGGCGATGTCCTGCGGGGTCGCTTCGCTGCCCGCGCCGTCCTTGAGCGTGATGAGTCCGTTGGCCGCGAGCAGCTTGAGGGCGCGGGCCTCGTTCACGGCGTCGTTCGGGACGGCGATGGTGGCGCCGCTCTTCAGCGCGTCGGCCTTCTTGACCTTGTGGGAGTAGAGGCCGAGCGGCTCCAGGTGCACGGTGACGACGGGCACGATGTGGGTGCCGCGCTTCTTGTTGAAGTCGTCGAGGTACGGCTGGTTCTGGAAGTAGTTGGCGTCCACCGAGCCGTCCTCGGTCGCGGTGTTCGGGACGATGTAGTCCTGGAACTCCTTGACCTGCAGGTCGAGTCCGGCCTTCTTCGCCAGGTTCTTCTTGACGAAGTCCAGGATCTCGGCGTGCGGGGTCGGGCTTGCGGCGACGATCAGCGGTCCGCTGTAGTCGGAGGAGCTCGAGGCGGAGTCGGTGCCCGAACCGCAGGCGGTGAGCCCGAAGGTGAGGGCTCCGGCGGCGAGGACGGCGGCGGTGAGCTTTGCGGTGTTACGCACGAAAAGTGCCTTTCCTTAAGGGTGGAGCGACCCCGCGGCTGGTGGTGCGGGGAGTCTGTGGGGTGCTCAGGCGGCGTGGCCGACGTCGGCCGAGGCCGGCTCCTCGGCCTTCAGCAGGCGCAGCTTCGGCGCCGGGCCAGAGCGGCCGCCGCGTCCGTGGAGCGAGCGGGCCGCGTAGTCGCCGGCGAACTGGATGACCGAGATCACGACGGCGAGGGTCGCCACGGTGATCCACATGAGTTCGGTCTCGAAGCGCTGGTAGCCGTAGCGGATGGCGATGTCGCCGAGGCCGCCGGCGCCGACCGTGCCGGCCATCGCGGAGTAGCCGATGAGGGCGACGATCGTGGTGGTGGTGCCGGCGATCAGTGAGGGCAGCGACTCGGGGACGAGGACCTTGCGGACGACGGTCCAGGTGTTGCCGCCCATCGACTGCACGGCCTCGACGAGCCCGCCGTCCACTTCGCGGACAGCCGTCTCGACAAGACGCGCGAAGAACGGGATCGCCCCGATGGCGAGCGGCACGATGGCGGCCTCGCGGCCGATGGTCGTGCCGGTGATCCAGCGGGTGAAGGTCATCAGGGCGACCATGAGGATGATGAACGGCATCGAGCGGGCGACGTTCACGATCTGCCCGAGGATTTTGTTGGCGAGGACGTTCTGCAGCAGTCCGCCCCGGTCCGTGAGGACGAGCAGGATGCCGATCGGGAGCCCGCCTACGACGGCGATCAGCGTGGACCAGCCGACCATGTAGAGGGTGTCCCAACACGCCTGCGACAGCAGCGGCGACATCTCCGACCAGGTCACAGCTCGGCACCTTCCTTGAGCAGTACGGGCTCCTGGCCCAGCACGTCGATCTGCAGGCCCTGTTCGCGCAGGAAGCCGATCGGTACGACGTTGTCCTCGTAGCGGCCCGGCAGTTCGATGCGCATCCGGCCGACCTGGAGTCCGCCGACGGTGTCGATGGCGGCGCCCAGGATCGAGATGTCGATGTTGTAGGTGCGCGAGAGCTGCGAGATGACGGGCTGGGTCGCGGCCTCGCCCTGGAAGGTGACGTCGACGACGGTGCGGTCGTCACCGGTGGCCTCGCCGTCCACCGGGAAGAGGGCGGAGGCCAGCTCGGAGCCGGGCGTCGCGAGCAGTTCGCTCACCGTCCCGGACTCGACGATGCGGCCCTTCTCCATCAGGGCGGCCGAGTCGCAGATCGACTTCACGACGTCCATCTCGTGGGTGATGAGCAGGACGGTCAGGCCCAGCTGCCGGTTCAGGTCGCGCAGCAGCTGGAGGACGGAGCGGGTGGTCTCCGGGTCGAGGGCGCTGGTCGCCTCGTCGGAGAGCAGCACCTTCGGGTCGCCGGCCAGGGCGCGGGCGATGCCGACGCGCTGCTTCTGGCCGCCGGAGAGCTGGGCGGGGTGGGCCTTCGCCTTGTCCGCGAGGCCGACCAGGTCGAGCAGCTCGAGTGCCTTGCGGGAGCGCTCCTTGCCGGACCTGCCGAGGATCTCCAGCGGCAGCTCGACATTGTCCTGGACCGTCCGCGTGGACAGCAGGTTGAAGTGCTGGAAGACCATGCCGATACGGCTGCGCGCCCGACGGAGCTCCTTGCCGGCGCGGGGTCCGCGCCCCGCGAGGGCGGTGAGCTCCTGCCCGGCAACGGTCACCGTCCCGGCGGTGGGCCGCTCCAGCAGGTTGACGCAGCGGATGAGGGAGGACTTGCCGGCGCCGGACTGGCCGATGACGCCGTACACCTCGCCTTCGCGGACATGCAGGTCCACGCCGTCCAGGGCGGTGACCTCACGGCCGCGTGAGCGGTAGACCTTGGTCAGGCCTGAAGTCGTGATCACTGGGTTTTCCGTCACTGTCGAGTACGCGGGCGTGGGTGTGCCCTGGTACGGAAGGGAAAGTCATGCGCGGCGGGCTCGGTCACATACGGCGGACGGCGTACGGACATGCCACGGCGGCTCGCTTCGGGGCGCGAGGCTCAGGGGGTGGTGCAGGGGCCCTCTAGAAGGCGCGCATTCGACACATACAACGAGCACCGGGCGTCATGGTCGCCTCGGTCGCAAGGGTGCGGCAGCTCGTCGTGGTCATGCGATCAGTAAAGCAGACGTATCGGAGCGACCGAGAACCCGCTGTCCACATGGCGGACAGTGATGGACAGGCGTCGGCCGCGCAGGGACCGCCCGGGCCGGGCGCGGCAGGTCTTTTGGGCCGTAATAAGGTCGCTGCATGCTTGATGCCCTGACGCTGGCGACCGGTGTCGCCGCGCTGCTGCTCGCCGCCTGGTGCGGCTGGGCCGCCTATCGAGACCAGCCGACGAAGGACTGGCACTTCATCGGCATGGCCGTGGTGTCGCTGCTGGCCGTGGTGCAGCTGGTGATCGGGATCGTGCAGCTGGCGCGGGGCGAGAAGCCGGAGCAGGGCACGACGATCTTCGTGGCGTATCTGCTGGGCGCGTTCGCGTGTGTGCCGGCGGCGGGGTTCATGTCCTTGGCGGAGCGCACCCGTTGGGGTTCGGTGACGGTGGCCGCCGGCGGTATCGTCCTGGCCGTTCTCGAAGTGCGGCTCTACGACATCTGGGGAGGCTGAGGTGACCTCGGTGCAGGAGAAGCCCACGAGGACGCGGCTGATCAGCGGGCCGGGGATGCTGCTGGTCTGGTTCTACGGCGTGATGGTCGTCGGCGCCGTGTCGCGGTCCGTCTACCAGATCGCGACCGAGTTCGACCGGGCACCGCTCGCCTACTCGTTGTCCGCCGTCGCGGGCGTCGTCTACGGGTTCATCACGTACTCGCTGGTCCGCGGCGGCGAAACCGCCCGCAAGGCGGCACAGGTGTGCTGCGCCGCCGAACTCGCGGGTGTACTGGTCGTCGGCACCTGGACCCTGGTCGAGCCCTCCGCCTTCCCGGACGCGACGGTGTGGTCGGACTACGGCATGGGGTACGTCTTCATCCCCGTACTGCTGCCGCTGTCCGCGCTGTACTGGCTGCGCAGGAACCGCACCGTCACGCAGTAGCCACGTACGCCTCGGCCGGCTTCTCCAGCACGATCATCGGCACCCCGTCGCTGCCCTGCGAGGTGCCCACGGCCTGGTAGCCCACCCGGCGGTACAGCCGCAGGTTGCCCTCGCTGCGGTGGCCGGTGTGGAGGCGGAACACCTTGGCGCCGCGCTCCTCCGCCAGCGCCGACTCGGCCGCGCGCAGCAGCCGCGCACCGATGCCGTGGCCCTGCAGACGGGGGTGGACGCACAGCTTGCCGATGGAGGCGGAGCCGTCCTCGGTGACGCGGCCGCGGACCGAGCCGACGACCTCCTCGCCGAGCCGCGCCACATAGACGCAGTCGGCGGCCACCTCCTGGCGGACCGAGTCCAGGCTCTGGACGAGCGGGTCGATGCGGTAGTTGCCGTACAGCGCCGCCTCGCTCTGGAAGCACAGGTACTGGAGCCTGAAGATCTGCTCTGCATCCTGCTCGGTCGCCACCGAGATGGTCACGCTCATGCCCATGTGCGCACGCCTCCCGCTCACCTGATCGCCACGTTGTCCCTCACTCCTATCCCCGCGGTTCGCGGGCCGCAACCTCCGGCGAGAGCAAACGACGAAGACAACCCAGGCATCTGGAACGTTCCGGGCCGAGACTGCCCTGTGAGATACCCAACTCCCCCGCGATTTCCCGGTATGTCAGGTCCTTCGGGGACAGCAGGGCCTCCATCAGGCTGGGGCAGCGGCCGGGCAGGCGGCGGACGGCGTCGCGCAGGGCCCGGCCGCGGGCCGCCGCGAGGGCGAGCTGTTCGGGGTCGCGCTCGACGTCGTCGGCCGGCTCGATGTCGTACGGACGTTCGTGTCGGCTCGTACGGCGGGTGCGGCGCACCTCGGAGCGGACAGCGCTGCGCAGCCAGCGCTCGGGGTCCGGCGGCGGGCCGTCCGCCTGGAGGTGTTCCAGGAGGCGGAGCCAGACCGCCTGCTCCAGGTCGCCCGGCTCGGCTCCGGAGGCATGCGCCTCGGCGGAGGCCTCGGCGGTGAGTAACGGGCGCAGAGCGGCAACCAGGTCGTGCGTCATATGCGGTTCGACGCGGCCGCCCGGGGCCGAGTTGCCCGGACGGCCGATGGTTCACCCCAACCGGGGCAAGGGGCTCAGCCGTTGACGAAGTCCTCGCGGGCCAGCACGCCGGTGTCGGCGTTGTCCGTGAAGACGCCGTCGATGCCGGTGGCGAAGTACGTCTTGAAGGCGCCGAAGGGGTCGCCGTACGCGTCCGCGGCCGTGCCCTTGCGGTACTCCGCCGGCAGGAACGGGTTCTCGTTGCGCATGGTGTAGGGGTGCAGGATCAGGCCGACCTTGTGCGCGTCGGCGACGAGGGTGGTCGGCTTGTCGAGGCTGCCGTCCGCCTTCTTGGTGATGATCAGGTCGAGGGTCGGGCCGAGGCCCTGCGCATAACCGGCGATCTCCCTGAGACCCTTCGGCGTGATCAGGTCGGCGACGGTGCGCGGGTCGCCCGCCTCGACGAAGTCCCAGGGACGGCTGTTCGCGGCGGACAGGAGCACCACCAGCGGGTTGTCGACCAGCTTGTTCAGGCGCTGGATGCTGCTCGGCTCGAAGGACTGCAGGATGACGGGCGAGTTCCGCCGGTCCTTGCCGTACTTGTGCAGCAGCTTGGCGACCCGCTCCTCCAGGCCCAGGCCCAGCTTGCGGAAGTAGGTGGGGTGCTTGGTCTCCGGGTAGATCCACACCTGCTTGCCGCGCTTGCGGGTCTGCTCGTCCTGCCACTTCAGGACCTCTTCGAAGGTGGGGATCTCCCAGCGGCCGTTGTAGATCGTGTTGTGCGGGCGGTTGGCCGGAATCCGCTCGACCGCGCGCAGCGTCTTCAGCTCCGCGAGGGTGAAGTCCTCGGTGAACCAGCCGGTGACGGAGACGCCGTCGAGGACCTTGGTGGTCTTGCGGTCGGCGAACTCGGGATGGTCGGCGACGTTCGTCGTCCCGCCGATCTCCGGCTCGTGCCGGCAGACGAGATGGCCGTCCTTGGTGGGGACCAGGTCGCCGGCCTCGACGACGTCGGCGCCCAGGTCGAGGGCCAGGTTGTACGAGCCGAAGGTGTGCTCGGGCCGGTAGCCGCTGGCCCCGCGGTGGCCGATGATCGTCGGCTTGGGCAGGCTCTTCAGCCCGCCGTACGCCTGGCCGGCGCCCGCGGCTCTCGCCGTGCCGGACAGGCCCAGGACGGCTCCGCCCGCGCCGAGTACCGCCGCGCCGAGGAGTGCCCGTCGTCCGGTGCCGCCTGTCTGCTCGTTCTCCTGCGTTCCCATGAGCGCCTCCCCTGACGTCGGCTCGATCTGTTCTGTCGGCGCGCCGATCGTAGGGGCGTGGACATGACGCGAGGGAGGCGTTGGCCGGAACATGCGGGTGACTCGGGATGTCGTATGGGGTCGTACGGGGAACGGGATGCGACGAGGGCTGAAGGGGCCCGCTCCGCTCGCCCGTTCGGCGGCGAGTCGTCCGTCACATCGTTCCGGCCTGTTACCGGCAGGCAACGCGGCGTCACCCCAGGTAAACCCGCGTCAACAGTGCGTAAGACCTCCGTGAACCCGATGTGCAAGACCCCGGTGACCGCGAGTATCGTCCTCACCTGCACATACTCATACCGAATCCCTTGACACCGGAGGGCCCGTTGTCCCGCTTCGCGCTCATCAAGGCAGTGCTCGGACCGATCATGCGCCTGATGTTCCGCCCACGGGTGGAGGGCGCGGAGCACATCCCGGGCGACGGTCCCGTCATCCTGGCCGGCAACCACCTGACCTTCATCGACTCGATGATCCTGCCGCTCGTCTGCGACCGCCAGGTGTTCTTCATCGGCAAGGACGAGTACGTCACCGGCAAGAGCCTCAAGGGCCGGCTGATGGCCTGGTTCTTCACCGGCGTCGGCATGATCCCGGTGGACCGCGACGGCGGCCGGGGCGGGGTGGCCGCGCTGATGACCGGGCGCCGAGTGCTGGAGGAGGGCAAGGTCTTCGGGATCTACCCCGAGGGCACGCGGTCGCCCGACGGCCGGCTGTACCGGGGGCGCACCGGCATCGCGCGGCTGACGCTGATGACGGGGGCGCCGGTGGTTCCCTTCGCGATGATCGGGACGGACAAGTTGCAGCCGGGCGGGGCGGGGATGCCCCGGCCGGGCCGCGTCACTGTTCGTTTCGGCGAGGCCATGGAGTTCTCGCGGTACGACGGGATGGACCGCGATCGGTACGTGCTGCGGGCGGTTACCGACTCCGTGATGGCCGAGGTCATGCGGCTGTCGGGCCAGGAATACGTGGACATGTACGCGACCAAGGCCAAGGCCGCGTAGCACCTCCGGCGGTCGGGCGGTTTTCGGGTGCGGGTGCGTCGTGGTTGCTCGCGCCCACGCGGCGGAGCCGCAAATCGATACAGCCCCGCGCCCCTTAAGGCCTGGTGTCCAGCCGCTCGTCTCTCAGCATGAACCATGCTGCCGCTGCCGTTGCGAGCAGGACCGCTGCGCCCACTCCCGACGCGAGCGCGAGGCCGTTGACGAAGGCCTCCCGGGCGGACGACAGCATCGTCTGTGCCGTATCCGTCGGCATGCCGGCCGCCGCCTCCACCGCGCCCCCCAGTGACTCGTGCGCCCCTGCCGGAGTGCCTGTCGGAGCAGCGAAGTCGCGGTAGACGCCCGTCACGATCGAGCCCAGGGTGGCGATTCCCAGGGCCGCGCCCAGTTCGTACGCCGTTTCCGACACGGCGGACGCCGCGCCCGCCTGTTCCTTCGGTACGGAGGAGAGGATGACGTCGGCGGTCACGGTGAAGGAGAACCCGGCGCCGATGCCCACCACCAGGAGGGCGGCGCCCAGGACGGCATAGCCCGTCGACTGGTCCAGGGTCGTCAGGACGGCAAGTGCGAGGCCCACCGCCGCCAGGCCGCCCGCGACGACCGTCCGAACGGAGAAACGACGGGCCGCGCGACCGGCGACGAGACCCGCCGCCACCGCACCGACCGCCGCGGGCACTTCGGCCAGGCCCGCCTCGAACGGGTGCCTGCCCTGGACGAGTTGCAGGTACTGGGAGAGGAAGAAGACCAGGCCGGACAGGCCGAGGATGGTCAGCAGGTCGGCCAGGACCGCGGCGCTGAAGCCGCGGTTGCGGAACAGACGCATGTCCAGCAGCGGGGTGGGGAGCGTGAGCTGGCGGCGGATGAACCGGTACAGCGCCGTCGCGCCCACTGCGCCCGCGGCGAGCGTCGGCCACTCGAAGCCGTGGGTCGCGGCCTCCTTGACCGCGTAGACGATGCCGATCACACCGACCAGTGACAGGGCGACGCCGGCCAGGTCCCACGGGCCCGGGTTCGGGTTGCGGGACTCGGGCAGGGTGCGGATGCCGACGAGGACCAGGACCACCATCACGGGCAGGTTGATCAGGAAGACCGAGCCCCACCAGAAGTGCTCGAGGAGGAAACCGCCGGCGATCGGGCCGATCGCCGTGCCCGCGGACGCCGTCGCGCCCCAGATGCCGACCGCGAGGCTGCGTTCGCGCGGGTCGTGGAAGAGGTTGCGGATCAGGGCGAGGGTGGCGGGCATGAGGGTGGCTCCCGCGACGCCGAGCAGCGCGCGGGCCAGGATCATCAACTCGGGTGTCGTCGCATAGGCGTTGAGCACGGATATCACACCGAACGCCGTGGCGCCGCCGAGCAGGATCCGCTTGCGGCCCATTCGGTCGCCGAGGCTGCCCATCGACACCAGCAGGCCCGCGATGACGAAGGAGTAGACGTCCCCGATCCACAGGAGCTGGGTGCCGGAGGGCTTGAGGTCCTCGCTGATGTAGGGGGTCGCGAGACCGAGGACGGTCGCGTCGACGGCCACCAGCAGCACGGCGAGCACCAGGACGGACAGCGCGAGCCAGCGGCCCGGGCGCTTCACCGCCTCGGTCGTGGTCGCCGGCTGCAGGGTGCTGGTCATGATTCCTCTCTCCGTAGCGCGCCGCCGAGCAGCAGCTCGGCGACCATGTGGGTGAAGTCCTTGGGGGCGACGCGGCCGTCCTGCATGGCCCAGGCGCACGAGGCGATCAGGCCGTAGAGAGCCTCCGTGAGCCAGACGGGGGTGAGATCGATACGGAACTCGCCCGCCTGCTGTCCGCGTACGAACAGCGCGCCCATGCGGGCGTCGAGCCGCTGCCAGCCCGCGTCCTGGCCGGTTTCCCAGAGCTGGCTCTCGCCGTACAGGAAGGCGAGCAGTCCGGCGGCGGGCTGGATCTCGCTCACCAGCCTGCGCACGGCCTCGCTCGCGGTTCCCTCGTCCAGCCGGGCGGCGTCCAGCGCCGCCTCGCACTCCGCGATGCCGAGCGCCTCGAGCGCCCGTACCAGTGCGTCACGGCCCGCGAAGTGGCGGTGCAGCGTGGCGCGGCTGATCCCGGCGGCCTTGGCGACCTCGTCCATGGTCGCGGTGGATTTGCGGGTCAGCAGGGCTGCGGCGGTGCGCAGTACGTGGTCACGGTCGACGGCCATGAGACGACAATAACGCACGTGAGACATGAATGTCTCATTGTGGGCATGCGCGTCTCACGGGGTTGAGGGTTCCGGCGATTTCAGTGCCAGGGCAGCTGCCCGCGCCGCTCCCAGTACGCCTGCGGATCCTCCGCCAGTTCGGCCAGGCGGGCCAACTGGTCCTCGTTCAGGTCCACGACCGCGGCGTGCAGGTTGGAGGCGAGCTGGGTGGCGGTCGCCGCGCCGGACAGCACGACCCCCGCCCAGGGCTGGCGGAGGATCACGGCGAGCGCCACCGCGTCGCAGCCCAGAGACGTTTCTGCGGCTACGGCCTTCAGGGCGTCCGGTGCATAGGGGTCCGCGAGGCGGCCGTTGGCCATGCCCTCCTTGACGATCACCGTGAGCCCGGCCTCGTGCGCCTCGGCGAGGGCGGGGGCGGCCGAGGTCTCCAGGATGTTGTACGTCGACTGGACGGTACGGAAGAGGGGCTCGCCGTCGACCGTCACATCGAGGGCGGCGCGGATGGCCTCGGCCTGCGCGGGGCCGCTGGTGGAGAAGCCGATGGTGGTGCCCCGGGCGGCCGCCTCCGCCAGCTTGGCGTGGAGTTCCTTGTCGGTGAGGGCCGGGCTGTCCGGGGTCACCGAGTGGATCTGGTAGAGGTCGAGGCGGTCGCCGAGCAGTTCGGCGGTCTCGGCGCGCTGGCGCTCGTAGGTCTGGACGCTGTGGTCCTTGACCTCGTGCTTCTCGGCGTCGGTGGTCCAGTCGGCGGTGTAGGTGTAGCCCCATTTGCTGCCCACGACGATGTCGACGAAGGATGGGCGGGCGTTCAGCCAGTCGGCGAGGAACTCCTCGGAGCGGCCGTAGGAGCGGGCCACGTCGAAGTAGCGGACGCCCTGGGCGTAGGCGGCGTCGAGGAGTTCGTGGGTGCGGGCGCGCATCGCTTCGGCGCTGCGGTCCTCTCCGAGGTCCTGGTCCCGGCCGAGATTGATGTAGCCCGGACGGCCGACGGCGGCGAGACCCAGTCCGATGTGCGCGGTGGGCGTGGTCGCGTGGGCCAGGCGGCTGAAGCACATGGTGGCTCCCTGCACGTTCGGCGGAGGAGATCCCGCGCCAGGAGCGGGATCCCGCACCAATCTACCCAGCCTCGTGCGGTTCAGCCCGCCCTGCTCAGACGCAGCGCGGCACGAAGGCGGGGTCGGCCGGGCCCTTGCGTTCCAGGGCGTTGAGGACCCACTGCTCGACCAGCGGCGACTTGGGCGCCTGGTCGTGCTCGGTGGTGTCGAGCGGGCAGCGGTCCTGGAGGCGGACGTTGGTCACGTACGTGCCGGGGCCCTTGAGGAAGGCGCTGGTGTACGGCACCACGACCTCGTCGTACTGGGTGGCGATCGCCGTGTAGTCGGGGCCCACCGGGGTCTCCGGGTCGGAGTTGAGCTTCTGCAGGAAGTCCGAGCCGGCGGTCTGGTCGACGCAGGAGTCGCAGACGGTGGCGCCGGCCGCGAGGGCGAGGGGGTTGGTGGTGCCGTGGTTGGACGGCACGATGCCGACGAGGTCGTCGACCTTGGTCGCGCCGCCGAGGAACTTCACGTAGTAGCGGGGCATCATGCCGCCCTGGCTGTGCCCGACGATGTCCACCTTCTTGGCGCCGGTCGCGCCGAGCACGGCGTTCACGAAGTCCCGCAGCTCGGCCGCCGAGTCCGGGATCGGGGCGGTCTCCAGGCCGCCGTACTCGAAGGAGAAGACGCAGTAACCGGCGTTCGCCAGCGCGGGCGAGAGGGTCAGCCAGTTCTCGGACGAGGTCTTGAAGGTGCCGTTCACCAGGACGACCGGCTGCGGATGGGCCGAGTCCGGCTTGCAGGACCAGTCGTTGGAGCCGGGCGGTGGGGTGTCGGCGGCGCCCGCGGGGGCGGTGAGCCCGAAGGCACACAAGGCCGCTATGGCGGTGACGGCGAGAAGGCGGGCGGTTCGTCTGGTACCTCGGGCGCGCATGACGTCCCTTTCATGCTCGGCTGCGATCGACCGGCGTTCGGCATTGTCGACCGGGTAACCGGAATCGTTACCTCCGAGTAGAGCCACGTCAAGGTTTCGGCCAGTGGCTGAATCTCATCCGTTACCTGACGGCCCGGGCAGCACGAAGGGCCCGGACGCGTTGTCCGGGCCCTGCTGTGCGCTGCGGTGCGGCGGTCAGACCTGCTTGGCCGTGGCCCATGCGTGCTGTGCCGCCACGTCCGCCTTCACCTCGGCGAGCTGGACGGCGACGGCGCTGGGCGCCGTGCCGCCGCGGCCGTTGCGGGAGGCCAGGGCGCCCGGCACGTTCAGGACGGTGCGCACCTCGGGGGTCAGATGGGCGGAGATCTTGACGAACTGCTCGTCCGTCAGCTCGTCCAGCTCCTTGCCCTCGGCCTCGGCGGCCTTCACGCACTCGCCGGCGACCTCGTGCGCCACACGGAACGGGACGCCCTTCTTGACCAGCCACTCGGCGATGTCGGTGGCGAGGGAGAAGCCGGCCGGGGCCAGCTCCTCCATGCGCTCGCGGTGCACGGTGAGCGTCGCCATCATGCCGGTGAAGGCCGGGAGCAGCAGCTCCAGCTGGTCGATGGAGTCGAAGACCGGCTCCTTGTCCTCCTGGAGGTCGCGGTTGTACGCGAGCGGGAGGGCCTTGAGCGTGGCCATGAGACCGGTCAGGTTGCCGATCAGGCGGCCGGACTTGCCGCGCGCCAGCTCGGCGATGTCCGGGTTCTTCTTCTGCGGCATGATCGACGAGCCCGTCGAGAACGCGTCGTGCAGGGTCACGAAGGAGAACTCCTTCGTGTTCCAGAGGATGATCTCCTCCGCGATCCGGGAGATGTTGACGCCGATCATCGCGGTGATGAAGGTGAACTCGGCGACGTAGTCGCGGGAGGCCGTGCCGTCGATGGAGTTGCCGACGCTGCCGTGCTCGAAGCCGAGGTCCTTGGCGACCGCCTCCGGGTCCAGGCCGAGGGAGGAGCCGGCGAGGGCGCCCGAGCCGTACGGCGAGACCGCCGTGCGCTCGTCCCACTGGCGCAGCCGCTCCGCGTCCCGGGACAGCGCCTGGGCGTGGGCCAGGACGTGGTGGGCGAAGAGGACCGGCTGGGCGTGCTGGAGGTGGGTGCGGCCCGGCATCGCCACGTCCGGGTGCGCCTCCGCCAGGCCGATCAGGGCGTCCTGGAGGTCGGCGATCAGGCCGGCGATGGTGCGGGCGTGGTCCCGGAGGTACATCCGGAAGAGGGTCGTCACCTGGTCGTTGCGGGAGCGGCCCGCGCGGAGCTTGCCGCCCAGGTCGGGCCCGAGGCGCTCCAGGAGGCCCCGCTCCAGCGCGGTGTGGCAGTCCTCGTCGGCGATCGTGCCCACGAAGGAGCCGTCGGCCACGTCCGCCTCGAGCTGGTCGAGTCCGGCGATCATGCGGGTCAGCTCGTCGTCCGTGAGGAGGCCCGCCTTGTGCAGCACGCGCGCGTGGGCTCGCGAACCGGCGATGTCGTACGGCGCCAGCCGCCAGTCGAAGTGGACGGAGGCGGACAGCTTCGCCAGGGCCTCGGAGGGACCGTCGGCGAAACGGGCGCCCCAGAGCCGTACGTCACCGCTGTTGCTGCTCACTTGCGTTGCTCCTAGGGAGGATTGGTCGGTATTGCGCACAGTCTCGCTCGCGCGAGGTCACGTCAGGCTATGCCTGCGACTGGCGCTGGGCCGCGATCTTCGACGACAGGCTGTAGATGTCGATGAAGCCCTTGGCCGCGGCCTGGTCGAAGGTGTCGCCGGTGTCGTAGGTGGCCAGGTTGAAGTCGTACAGGGACGACCCGGAGCGCCTGCCCGTCACGACCGCCCGGCCGCCGTGCAGGGTCATGCGGATGTCGCCGTTCACATGCTGGTTCGCCTCGTCGATGAAGCCGTCGAGGGCCCGCTTGAGCGGGGAGAACCACTGGCCGTCGTAGACGAGTTCGCCCCAGCGCTGCTCCACCTGCCGCTTGTAGCGGGCGAGTTCGCGCTCGACGGTGACGTTCTCCAGCTCCTGGTGGGCCGTGATGAGGGCGATCGCGCCCGGGGCCTCGTACACCTCGCGGGACTTGATGCCGACGAGGCGGTCCTCGACCATGTCGATGCGGCCGATGCCCTGGGCGCCGGCGCGCTCGTTGAGCTGCTGGATCGCCTGGAGGACGGTGACGGGCCTGCCGTCGATCGCGACCGGGACGCCCTGCTCGAAGGTGATGATCACCTCGTCGGCCTCGCGCGGGGTCGCCGGGTTCGAGGTGTACTCATAGATGTCCTCGATCGGGGCGTTCCAGATGTCCTCCAGGAAGCCCGTCTCCACCGCGCGCCCGAAGACGTTCTGGTCGATGGAGTACGGGGACTTCTTGGTGGTGGCGATCGGGAGCTGCTTCTCCTCGCAGAAGGCGATCGCCTTGTCGCGGGTCATCGCGTAGTCGCGGACCGGGGCGATGCACTTGAGGCCGGGGGCGAGGGCGACGATGCCGGCCTCGAAGCGGACCTGGTCGTTGCCCTTGCCGGTGCAGCCGTGGGCGACCGTGGTGGCGCCGTGCTTCTCGGCGGCGGCGACCAGGTGCTTGACGATCGTCGGCCGGGAGAGCGCGGAGACCAGCGGATAGCGGTCCATGTAGAGGGCGTTGGCCTTGACCGCCGGGAGGCAGTACTCCTCGGCGAACTCGTCCTTGGCGTCGGCGACTTCGGCCTCCACGGCACCGCAGGCGAGGGCGCGCTTGCGGATGACGTCCAGGTCCTCGCCGCCCTGGCCGACGTCGACCGCGACGGCGATGACCTCGGCGCCCGTCTCCTCGGCGATCCAGCCGATGGCGACGGAGGTGTCCAGACCGCCTGAGTAGGCGAGTACGACGCGCTCGGTCACGGGGGTCTCCTCACACCGCGTTCACTGACATGCATGAGTATGCAGTGCTCTGCATGATTCGTCAATCGAGCTCGGGCGGGAGCCCGGGGTGTGGAGAAGTCCTGAAAGACGGTTGAACAAACGAAACCGCTTACTCGTACTTCACCCCGAACGCCGGCGCCGCGTCTGTAAACCCACTCCTGACCCAAGTGAGGCATCCGCATGTCCAGGGCTCTTCCGAAGTACAACAAGCGTCGCGTCGCGATCATCGGTGGCGCTGCCGCGGTGGCGCTGTCCGGAGCGGTGATCGCCGGTTCCGCCCTCGCCGGGACGCCGTCCAAGGGCAGCGCGAACAACGCCCGGACCCTGGCCGCGTCCCCCGGCACCATCACCTGCCAGGACGTGGCCTCGAAGCTCCCGGCGATCCCGGCCTCCGCACAGGCCGAGGTCACCCGCAACCTCACCCTGCTGCAGACGCAGATCCAGGAGGCCAACAACCGGCTGCAGAGCACGGTCGGCCAGGGCGGCCCGAACTTCGTGAACAACGCCATCCTGGGGCCCCTCAAGGACAAGCGGGTGGCCACGATCAACCGCATCGCCACCGCCATCGGGCGTACGGCGGCCAAGCCGACCGGCCTGGACGCGCTCGCGCCGTGCACCCTGAACGCCGGTGGCGCGAACGCCGGCGCCAACTCCGGCAACGCCAACAAGGGCAACGCAAAGGGCAACGCCAACAAGGGGAACGCCAACGCGGGCAACGCCAACAAGGGCAACGTCAACGCGGGCAACGCCGGCTCCGGCGCCTCCGCCGCGGGCACCATCAGCTGCCCGGACGTCGCCTCCAAGCTCCCGGCGATCCCCGCCTCCGCACAGGCCGAGGTCACCCGCAACCTCACCCTGCTGCAGACGCAGATCCAGGAGGCCAACAACCGGCTGCAGAGCACGGTCGGCCAGGGCGGCCCCAACTTCGTGCAGAACGCGATCCTCGGCCCGCTGGCCGACAAGCGGAAGTCGACCATCGACCGCATCGCGATCGCTATCGGCCGCACCTCCGCCAAGCCGACCGGCCTGGACTCCCTGGCCGCCTGCACGCTCACCAAGTAACAGGAGTGGCAGGCGCTGTGGCCGCCCCGATCCAGCGCCGGCCGGGGCGGCCACGGCCGGTGGCCTGCAAGCGGAGCCCATAATTCCTTTAGACAGGCGAAAGGTTTGCGTTCATAATCTTGAGGCGTGGGAAAGACTTATGAACGCATAGACGGCAGGCTGCGCAGGTTCATCGAGGCGCAGCCCCTCTTCTTCACCGCGACCGCGCCCCTCTCCGGCGACGGCACGGTCAACCTCTCCCCCAAGGGCCTCAAGGGCTCCTTCGCGGTGATCGACGAACTCACCGTGGCCTATCTGGACTTCGCCGGATCCAACGCGGAGACGATCGCGCATCTGCGGGAGAACGGGCGTATCACGCTGATGTGGTGCGCCTTCCAGGGCCCGCCGAACATCGTGCGGGTGCACGGCCGCGGAGAGCCCGTCTTCCGCGACGACCCCCGCTTCAAGGAACTGCTCGCCCATTTCCCGGACATCGACCCGGCCCCGCACGGCCTGCGGGCGGTCATCCTCGTGACGGCCGAACTCGTCCGCGACACCTGCGGCTACGCCGTGCCGTTCATGACCTACGACGAGGACCGCGACCTGCACGGCAAGCGCTTCGCGCGCGAGGACGACACCTCGCTCGGCGAGTACTTCGCCAAGAAGGAGCACATCGCCACGAGCCTGGATGGCCTACCCGGGCTGCCGTTGCCGCTGCCCCCGTCTACGGTCTGAGCCATGCGATCAGCTCTCGTCGCCGGCGCCCTGGTGTGCGCCTCGCTCCTGGTCCTCGGTGCCGTGCCGGCCGCCTCGGCCTCCGGTGCGCCTCTTCCCGCCCGCATGGCCGACACGGGCGGCGGTACGCAGCTGATCACCGCCGTGGCCCCGAAGGCGGCCTCGACGACCGGCACGGTCACCTGGTGGGACCTGCGGGGCGGCCGGTGGGTGAAGGCCGGTTCGGCGTCCGCGCGATACGGGGCGAAGGGGCTCGTGGAGGGGGCGTCGCGCCGGCAGAACACGAACACGACTCCGACCGGGCTGTACGACCTGCCGTACGCCTTCGGCATCTTGGCCGCGCCGCGCGGGACCCGGTACAAGTACCGTGCGGTGAAGCAGAGTTCGTGGTGGTGCGAGGACATCCCCTCGACGTCCTACAACCGTTGGACCGATCCGCGCCCGGCCGACTGCCGTGCGTCCGAGTCCGAGCACCTCGCCTCGTACGGGACGCAGTACGCCTATGCGTTCGTCATCGGCTTCAACTACCACCAGCGCGTACGGGGGCGGGGCGCCGGCATCTTCCTGCATGTCAACGGGCGTGGGGCCACCGCGGGTTGTGTGTCCGTGCCCAGGTCCGCGATGCGGGCGATTCTCCAGTGGGCGGTTCCCGGGAAGGAGCCGCACATCGCCGTCGGAACAGCGAGCGGGAGTACGGCGATCACGCGGTACTGAGCCGTACGGAGAAGGTGGTCGAGCCCGCGCTGCTCTCCAGGCTCACACTCCCCCCGTGTGCCTCCGCCACCGCTGCCACGATCGACAGGCCCAGGCCCGCGCCCCCGCCGGGGGCGTCCTTGCGGCGGCGGTGCTCGGCTCGCGTGAAGCGTTCGAAGACGCCCGGCTGGATGTCCTCGGGGACGCCCGGGCCGTCGTCGTGGACCTTGAGGAGGACGGTGGTGCCCTCGGTGTCGAGGGACACCGTCACCTTCGTGCCCACGGGTGTGTGCACTCGCGCGTTGGTCAGCAGGTTGGCCAACACCTGCTGGAGCCGGTGCGCGTCGCCGTTCACCGTGACCGGTTCCTCCGGCAGCTCCAGGCTCCAGCGGTGCCCGGGGCCCGCGGCCCGGGCGTCGGTCACGGCGTCCAGGACCAGCATGGTGAGGTCGACGGGTTGCCGTTCCAGGGGGCGGCCCGCGTCCAGTCGGGCCAGCAGCAGCATCTCGTCGACCATCTCGCCCATGCGGCCCGACTCGGCGGCGATGCGCTCCAGGGCTCGGGTGATCTCCGGCGGTACCGGGCCGGGGTGGAGCAGGGCCAGTTCCGCGTGGCCTCGGACGGATGCGACCGGGGTACGCAGTTCGTGGCTGGCGTCGGCGGCGAAGCTGCGCAGCCGTTCCTCGCTGGCGTGCCGATGGGTGAGGGCGTCCTCCACGTGGCCCAGCATGCGGTTGAAGGCGGCGGCCACCGTGCCCACCTCGCTGCGCGGGTCGGACTCGGGGGCGCGCGGCGGCAGGGCCACCTCGCCGCTTGCCAGGGGGAGTTCGCTGACCCGGGTGGCGGTCGCGGCGACCCGGCTCAGCGGTCTGAGGGACCAGCGCACCCAGAGGGCGCCCGCCACGCCGGTGAGGGTGAGGGCGGCTCCGAAGACGATCCCGGCGACCAGTTCGAGGCGGTGGACGGCGGCCTCCACGGGCTCCAGCGGCAGCCCGGTGATCAGGACGTCGCCGTCGAGGCCCCTGGACGCGGACACCCGGTAGCCGTGCAGCGTGGAGAGCCGGACGCTGTGGCCCCTGCCGTCGACCGGGACCGCGGCGAGCTGCCTGGTGTCCCTGGCCGTCAGCGTGACGTCGACGACTCCGCCGGTCCGGATGACCGCGGCGTTGGTGGCCGTACCGTCGACCAGGCGGGCGCCGAAGGTGCCGGCGGCCTGTCTGCGGTCGTCGCCGCGGTTGTCCGCGTCGTGGTCGCTGGGCAACTGGCCACCGTGTTCGAGGCTCACCGCGAATCGGTTCCCGGTCTGCTGCAGCTGCTCGTCGAGGCGGCTGGTGAGGAAGCCGTTCAGCTCGATCACGGCGGCGAGGCCCACCGCCGCGCAGCTGACCGCGAGCAGCACCACCAGGCCGACGGTGAGCCGGGCCCGGAGCGTGCGTGGCCGGGGCAGCCGCCGCCACTGCACCCTCATGGCGTCACCGGCTTGAGCACGTATCCGGCCCCCCGCACCGTGTGGATCATCGGCTCGCGGCCCGCGTCCACCTTCTTGCGCAGATAGGAGATGTACAGCTCGACGACGTGGGCGCGGCCGCCGAAGTCGTAGGACCAGACCCGGTCGAGGATCTGTGCCTTGCTGAGCACGCGGCGCGGGTTGCGCATCAGGAAGCGGAGCAGTTCGAACTCGGTGGGCGACAGCTCGACCAGCTCGCCCGCCCGGGTCACCTCGCGGGCCTCCTCGTCCATCACCAGGTCGCCCACGGTCAGCCGCGGGCCCTCGTCCAGCTGGCGTGCCATGCCGGCGCGGCGCAGCAGTCCGCGGACCCGGGCGACGACCTCCTCCAGGCTGAAGGGCTTGGTGACATAGTCGTCGCCGCCCGCCGTGATGCCGGCGATGCGGTCCTCGACCGCGTCCCGTGCGGTGAGGAAGAGCACGCACACATCGGGCTTCACGGTGTGCAGGGAGCGCAGCACGGCGAAGCCGTCGGTGTCGGGCAGCATCACGTCCAGCACCACGGCGTCCGGCATCAGCTCCCGCGCCTCGGCCAGCGCGGTGGCGCCGTCGCCTGCCGAGCGGACCTGCCAGCCCTCGTAGCGCAGGGCACCCGAGAGCACCTCCGCGAGATCCGGGTCGTCGTCGACGACGAGGACGCGCAGCGGAGTGCCGTCGGGGCGGGTGAGGGCGGGGCGGCCCGAGCGGGTGGTGTTCATCGCCCTACCAGGATCCCCCCTCGCCGGGGCGGGCGGCGGCCGCCGGTGCTCTGAGTTTCCTCTGAGTGGGCTCAGAGGGTGCCGGTTCAGAGGCTGCTGAGAGGTTGCGGCGGCACAGTTGCGTCCGGACACAGGCGAAAGGACGCACACATGACCACCGTGTACGAGCGGCGGACGGCACCGGCCGTGGCACCGGCCGCGCGGCGCTCCCCCGCGGGCCCCGTGCTCGCCCTGCTGTGGGCCGGGGCGGCGGCCGTGGTCGCCCTGTGGTGGACGGACACCGGGTCGGTGGTGGGCGCGGCGGGCTGGCTGACCGGGGCCGGGCGGATCGCCGGGCTGCTGTGCGGGTACGCCTGCGCCGTGCTGGTCGGTCTGATGGCGCGGGTGCCGCTGCTGGAGCGGCGGATCGGCTCGGACCGGGTGGCCCGCTGGCATGCGATGGCCGGCCGCTACACCGTGTGCCTGCTGGTCGCGCACATCGTGCTGATCCTCCTCGGGTACGCCGCCCAGGACCGCGCCTCGGTCTGGCACGAGACGCTCACCGTGGTCCTGGACTACCCGGACATGCTGAAAGCCACTGCCGGGACGGTCATCCTGTTCGCGGTCGGCATCACCTCGGCGCGCGCCGCCCGCCGTCGGCTCTCCTACGAGTTCTGGTACTACGTCCACCTGCTCACGTACCTGGCGGTGTTCCTGGCCTTCTTCCACCAGCTGACCCTGGGCAACGAGTTCAACGGCCACACCGCGGCCACGGCCGCCTGGTACGCGCTGTACCTGGGCGTCGCGGCCCTGGTGCTGTGGTTCCGGCTCCTGGTACCGCTGCGGCTCAACCTGCGGCACCGGCTGCGGGTGGAGTCGGTGCACAAGGAGGCGCCGGGCGTGTACTCCGTCGTCGTACGGGGCGAGCGGCTGGACGAACTGGGCGCGCGGGCCGGGCAGTTCTTCCGCTGGCGCTTCCTCGGCGAGGGCATGGGCTGGGCGTCGACGCCGTACTCCCTGTCGGCGACGCCCCGCCAGGACCTGATGCGGATCACGGTCAAGGCGCTCGGCGACCACAGCGCGGCCGTCGCGCTGCTGCGGCCGGGCACCCGGGTGTGGGCGGAGGGCCCCTACGGGTCGCTGACCCAGGACCGGCAGACCGCGCAGAAGTCGCTGCTGATCGCGGGCGGCGTCGGCATCACACCGCTGCGGGCCCTGTTCGAGACGCTGCCCGGCGAGGTCACCCTTCTGTACCGGGCGCGCACGGCCGAAGACCTGGCGCTGGGCGGGGAGTTGGAGGCCATCGCCCGCTGGCGCGGGGCCAAGGTGCTGTACGCGCTCAACGGGCCGGACGGCCGGCGCCCCAGCCTCACCGCCCAGTCCCTGCGCGCGTCCTTCCCCGACCTCGTGGGCCACGACGTCTACATCTGCGGCCCGCACGGCTTCGCCCGCGAGCTGTACGAGGAGCTGCGCACCGCGGGTGTGCCGGACCGCCGTATCCACCACGAGTCGTTCGAGCTGTGAGGCAGGCGAAGTGCACGCGTTGAAGAAGAACCGCCCGCTGCGCCGGATCGTGCTGGCGAGCGCCGCCACCGTCTCCGGGATGGTGCTGCTGCTGTCCCTGAAGCCGCACTCGACACCGGCGGCGGCCCTGGCGGTGCCCGCGCCCTCCGGCAGTTCGAGCGCTGCCGCGGCCACCGGCACCAGGACCGTCACCGGCGACACGGTCCAGACCCGCTGGGGCCCCGTCCAGGTCCGTATCACCCTCAAGAACGGCAGGCTCACCGAGGTGACCGCCGTCACCTACCCGACGGAGAACCCGCGGGACCAGGAGATCAACAGCTTTGCCCTCCCCCGGCTCAGGAGCGAGGCGCTGCAGGCCCAGAGCGCGAACATCGACACCGTCTCCGGGGCCACGTACACAAGTGACGGTTACCGCCAGTCACTCCAGTCCGCGCTGGACTCGGCACGCGGCTGAACGCACCGGCGTCGCGCCACGTATCTCTGGGCCAAGGGACCACGACAGCCCCCTTGCCCCCGCCCCGGAGGAACAGTGACCACCACGCTCGCAGGCGGCCGCGCCGCCCGCCGCCAGACGATGCGCCGCATCCGCCCGCGCCGCTCCCCGGCGACCGTCCTGCTGCTCGCCGTATGGGCGGGCGCGGTCGGTGTGCTGTGGCTGTGGTGGCACAACACGCCGTCCATCGCCGACCAGAACGGCAAGATCCTCAACGCGGGCCGGATCACCGGTCTGCTGGCGGGTTATCTGATGGCGCTCGTGGTGCTGCAGATGGCCCGGGTGCCCGCTCTCGAACGGCGCGTCGGCTCCGACCGGGTGGCGCGCTGGCACGCGATGAGCGGCCGCTACACGCTCTGCCTGGTCTTCGCGCACATCTTCCTCATCATGTGGGGCTATGCGCTGCAGGCGGGCAAATCGCTCGGCGACATCGTCCAGCAGACGATCGACTCCATCAACCAGTTGCCGGACATGGGCAAGGCGGCCATCGGCACGGGCCTTTTCGTGGTCATCGGGCTGACGTCGATCGGCCCGGTCCGCCGCCGGATCCCGTACGACACCTGGTACCACGTCCACCTGCTGACGTACGGCGCGGTGTTCCTGACGTTCTGGCACCAGATCACCACCGGCAACGACTTCGCCGTCGAGCCGACCGCGAAGACCTTCTGGTACGTGCTGTACGGGTCGGTGACCGCGCTGGTGATCTGGTACCGGATCCTCACCCCGATCCGGCTGAACCTGCGGCACCGCATGCGCGTCGAGGCCGTGATCGAGGAGACCCCGGGCATCGTGTCGGTGCTGATCGGCGGGCGGAAGCTGCACCGGATGGGCGCGGAGGCCGGGCAGTTCTTCCGGTGGCGGTTCCTCGCGCCGGGCATGCGGTTCTCCTCCCACCCGTACTCGCTGTCGGCGGCACCGCGTCCCGACATGCTGCGGATCACCGTCAAGGCGATCGGCGACCACAGCGCCCGGCTGCGCGAGCTGACGCCCGGTACCCGGGTGTGGGCCGAGGGCCCCTACGGCGCGATGACCGCGCAGCGGCGCAGCCGCGGCAAGGTACTGCTGGTGGCCGGCGGCGTCGGCATCACGCCGATGCGGGCGCTGTTCGAGACCCTGCCCGGCGCCTCCGGCGACATCACGCTCCTGTACCGGGCCAACACCACCCAGGATCTGGCCCTGTGGGACGAACTCGCCGCCATCGCCGACGACCGCGGCGCCCGGCTGATGTACGCGGTCAACAGCCCGGACGGGGAGCGCCCGGACATCTCGGCGGAGCGGCTGCGGCAGAAGCTGCCGGACATCGAACAGCACGACGTCTTCATGTGCGGGCCTGCCGGGTTCGCGCAGGGCGTGTACGAAGCACTGCGCGGGGCGGGAGTGCCCGCCCGCCGCATCCATCACGAGTCGTTCGAGATGTGAGCGACGGGACTTCAGGAGTCTGGGAAAGCGATGAAGAAGAGTCACCCCATCCGGCGTGTCGTGCTGGCCACCGCCGCCACCGTGTCGGGCGTCGTACTGCTGCTGTCGCTGAAACCGGCGTCCGACCCGAACGCCCAGGCGGCCGGCGCGGCCCCGCAGCAGACCGCGGCCGCGCAGGACTCGCCGCAGGGCGGCACGGCGGGCGCCGGGAGCGGCACGGTCGACGGCAGTGTGGCCCAGACGCAGTACGGCAACGTCCAGGTCCGGCTGACCGTCAGCAACGGCAAGATCACCAAGGCTGAGGCGATCCAGGCGCCCAAGGGCGGCACCAGCGACCAGAAGACCGCCCTCTCCATTCCGAAGCTGACCAAGGAGACGGTCGCCGCGCAGAGCGCGCAGATCGACTCGGTCTCGGGGGCGACGTACACGAGCAACGGCTACAAGCAGTCGCTGCAGTCGGCGATCGACAAGATGAAGGCGAGCGCCGGTTCCTCGCAGGGCAGCGGCGGTTCCTCGCAGAGCGGCGGGGGTTCCGCGTCCGGCAGCTCCCAGGGCTCGGGCTCCGCGAGCACCCAGGCCAAGACCGTGACCGGCAGTGTCGCGCAGACCCAGTACGGGCCGGTCCAGGTCCGGATCACCGTCGCGGGCGGCAAGATCACCAAGGCCGACGCGGTGCAGGCGCCCAAGGGCGGCCTCAGCGACCAGAAGACCGCAATGGCCATCCCGAAGCTCAACCAGGAGGCGGTGGCGGCCGGCAGCGCGAAGATCGACGCGGTGTCGGGTGCCACCTACACCAGCAGCGGCTACATGCAGTCGCTGCAGTCGGCGCTGGACCAGGCCGGTGGCTGAGTCGGTGGCCGAGTCGGCAGAAGCTCCCGCCGCGGTGCGTCATGCGGAGGAGGTCATGGGGACCGTCTTCTCCTTCGACGTCCGCGGCGGGGAGCCCGGTGCGGTGCAGGCGGCGCTGGCGGAGGCGATCGCCGGACTGCACCGGGTGAACGAGGTGTTCAGCACCTACCGCGACGACAGCCAGGTCTCCCGGCTCGCACGCGGTGAGCTGGCCGTCGAGCAGTGCGCCCCCGAGGTCGCCGAGGTGCTCGCACTGGGCGCCGAGGCGGAGCGGGTGAGCGACGGCTGGTTCAGCCTGCGCTACGAAGGGCGGCTGGACCCGACCGGCATCGTCAAGGGCTGGGCCGCCGAGCGCGCGGCCCGGCTGCTGGCGGCCACCCCCGGCGTGAGCGGCGTGAGCATGAACGGCGGCGGGGACGTCCAGCTGCTCGGCATGCCCGAACCGCACCGGCCCTGGCGGGTCGGGGTGGCGGACCCGCTGCGCCCGGGCGGCCTCGCGGCGGTCGTCTCCGCGGCCGGCGCCGACGAGCTGGCGGTGGCCACCTCCGGCACCGCCGAGCGCGGCGCCCACATCGTCGACCCCCGCACGGGCCGCTCCGCGGTCACCGACCTGGTGGCGGTCACCGTGGTGGCCCCCAAGCTGACCTGGGCGGACTGCTGGGCCACAGCAGCCTTCGCCATGGGCTCCAACCAGGGCCTGCGCTGGCTGGAGTCCCTCCCGGACGTGGAGGCCCTACTGATCACGGCGGGCGACGAGGTGAGATGCACAGGGGGCCTGGCATCTCGCCTCGGGTGACGGGAGCGCCCTGAAGGGGCGCGGGGAACTGCGCGACCAGCCACGACGAAGTCGCAGTCGGCGGACGGCAGCAACCACCCCCCTCAATGCCCGTTCTGAGCCAGCCTCAGCAAATGCTCGGCCAGCGCACTCCCCCCACTGGGATCCCGGCTGATCAGCAACAACGTGTCGTCACCGGCAATCGTGCCAAGGATGTCGTGCAGCTCGGCCTGATCGATCGCCGAGGCCAAGAACTGCGCAGCCCCCGGCGGCGTCCGCAGCACCACAAGATTCGCCGACGCCTCGGCAGAAATCAGCAGCTCCTGCGACAACCGCCGCATCCGCTCTTCCTTCGCCGACTCCCCCAGCGGCGCCCGAGGGGTCCGGAAACCCCCCTCGCTCGGCACCGCATAGATCAGGTCACCGTCGTTGTTGCGGATCTTCACCGCGTTCAGCTCGTCGAGATCCCGGCTCAGCGTCGCCTGCGTGACGTTCAGCCCGTCGTCGGCCAGCAACTTCGCCAACTGGCTCTGTGACCGCACCGGTTGCCGGTTGAGGATGTCCACGATGCGGCGGTGGCGTGCGGTGCGGGTCTGCGGCACGGCAGGCCCGGCGTGCTGTGCGTCGTCCTGCGCGTGACTCATCGTCGTCTCATTCTCCGGATCCGTCCCCGTTGGCCTGGTCCAGGATGCCGGGGAGCGCCTGAAGGAACGCGTCCACCTCGTCGTCGCCGAGAGTCAGCGGCGGCATCAGCCGCACGACGTCGGGGGCGGGTGCGTTCACCAGGAATCCGGCCTCCTGAGCCGCCTGGCGCGCCTGGGGCGCGAGCGGCTCGGTGAGCACGATACCCAGGAGGAGGCCCGCACCCCGGACATGGTCGATCAACGGGTGGCCCAGTGCCTCGATTCCGTCCCGCAGCTTCTCGCTCTGCTGCTTGACGTTCTCCAGCAGCCCCTCGTTCGCGATCGTGTCCAGGACGGCGAGCCCGGCGGCGCAGGCGACCGGATTGCCGCCGAAGGTCGTGCCGTGGTGCCCGGGCTGCAGCAGCTCCGCGGCGCGCCCGAAGGCCACGGTCGCGCCGAGCGGCAGCCCGCCGCCGAGGCCCTTGGCGAGCGTGACGACGTCCGGCAGGACGCCCTCGTGGGCCTGGTACTCGAACCAGTGGCCGGTACGACCGACTCCGGTCTGCACCTCGTCCAGGACCAGCAGCGCACCGGTCGCGGCGGTGATCGCACGGGCGGCCTTGAGATACCCGGCGGGCGGTACGACGACGCCGATCTCGCCCTGGATCGGCTCCAGGATCACCAGCGCGGTCTCCTCGGTGACCGCGGCCGCGAGCGCCTGTGCGTCGCCGTACGGCACATGCGTGACGTCTCCCGGCAGCGGCAGGAACGGCTCCCGCTTGCCCTGCTGGCCGGTCATCGCGAGGGCGCCCATGGTGCGGCCGTGGAAGGCGCCCTCGGTGGCGACGATGTGCGTCCGCCCGGTCAGCCGGCCGATCTTGAAGGCGGCCTCGTTGGCCTCGGCGCCCGAGTTGCAGAAGAACACCCTGCCGTCCCGCCCGAACAGCTGCAGCAGCCGCTCGGCAAGGGCCACGGTCGGCTCGGACATGAAGAAGTTGGAGATGTGGCCCAGGGACGCGATCTGCGTGCTGACGGCCTCGACGATCGCCGGGTGGGCGTGGCCGAGCGCGTTGACCGCGATGCCGCCGACGAAGTCGACGTACTGCTTGCGGTCGGCGTCCCACACCTTGGCGCCCTCGCCGCGCACCAGGGGCAGCAGCGGGGTGCCGTAGTTGTTCATGAGCGCGCCCTGCCACCGCGCGGTCAGTTCCTGGTTGCTCACGACTCCCCCTGTACGTGCGGATTCTCGTCGGGCACGACCATCGTGCCGATGCCCTCGTCGGTGAAGATCTCCAGCAGGATCGAGTGCTGGACCCGGCCGTCGATGACGCGGGCGGTGGTGACGCCGTTGCGGACGGCGTGCAGACAGCCCTCCATCTTCGGCACCATGCCGGAGCTCAGCTCCGGCAGCAGCTTCTCCAGTTGGGAGGCGGTGAGGCGGCTGATCACCTCGTCGCTGTTCGGCCAGTCCTCATAGAGACCCTCGACGTCCGTGAGGACCATGAGAGTCTCCGCTCCAAGAGCAGCAGCGAGTGCCGCAGCCGCCGTATCAGCATTGACGTTGTAGACATGTCCGTCGTCCTGGCTGCGGGCGATCGACGAGACGACCGGGATGCGGCCGTCGGCGAGCAGAGCCTCGATCGCGCCCGTGTCGATCGCGGTGATCTCGCCCACCCGCCCGATGTCGACCAGTTCGCCGTCGATCTCGGGCTGGTGCTTGGTGGCGGTGATGGTGTGCGCGTCCTCGCCGGTGAGGCCGATGGCCAGCGGGCCGTGCTGGTTGAGCAGCCCGACCAGCTCGCGCTGGACCTGTCCGGCGAGCACCATCCGTACGACGTCCATGGCGTCCTCGGTGGTGACGCGCAGGCCGGCCTTGAACTCGCTGACGATGCCGTGCTGGTCGAGGGCGGCGCTGATCTGCGGACCGCCGCCGTGCACCACGACCGGCTTGAGACCGGCGTGGTGCAGGAAGACGACGTCCTGCGCGAAGGCGGCCTTCAGGTCCTCGTCGATCATGGCGTTGCCGCCGAACTTGATGACGACCGTCTTGCCGTTGTGCTTGACCAGCCAGGGCAGCGCCTCGATGAGGATCTGGGCCTTGGGGAGCGCGGTGTGCTTACGAGTGGTGCTCATGACGAATAGGCGCTGTTCTCGTGGACGTAGTCGGCGGTGAGGTCGTTGGTCCAGATCGTGGCGGTCTCGGACCCGGCGGCGAGGTCGGCGACGATGTGCACCTCGCGGTAGCGCATGTCGACCTTCTCGCGGTCCTCGCCCACGCCGCCGTTCTTGCAGACCCAGACGCCGTTGATGGCGACGTTCAGCCGGTCCGGCTCGAAGGCGGCCTTCGTCGTGCCGATCGCGGAGAGCACGCGGCCCCAGTTGGGGTCCTCACCGTGGATGGCGCACTTGAGGAGGTTGTTGCGGGCGATGGAGCGGCCCACCTCGACGGCGTCGTCCTCGCTCGCCGCGTTGATCACCTCGACCTTGATGTCCTTGCTGGCGCCCTCGGCGTCGCGGATCAGCTGCTGGCCGAGGTCGTCGCAGACGGTCCGTACGGCCTCCGCGAACTCCTCGTATTCCGGGGTGACTTCGGAGGCGCCGGAGGCCAGCAGCAGGACGGTGTCGTTGGTGGACATGCAGCCGTCGGAGTCGACGCGGTCGAAGGTCGTGCGCGTCGCCGCCCGCAGCGCCTTGTCCAGTACGTCGCTGTCGAGGGCGGCGTCGGTGGTGAGGACGACCAGCATGGTGGCGAGGCCCGGGGCGAGCATGCCCGCGCCCTTCGCCATGCCGCCCACGGTCCAGCCGTCCTTGGTGACGACGGACGTCTTGTGGACGGTGTCCGTGGTCTTGATGGCGATGGCGGCCTTCTCGCCGCCGTGCTCGGAGAGCTGGGCGGCGGCCGTCTCGACGCCCGGGAGCAGCTTGTCCATCGGGAGCAGGACGCCGATCAGGCCGGTGGAGCACACGGCGACCTCGATGGCGCCGCGGCCCAGGACCTCGGCCACCTTCTCTGCCGTCGCGTGCGTGTCCTGGAAGCCCTTCGGGCCCGTACAGGCGTTGGCGCCACCGGAGTTGAGGACGACGGCGGAGACCTGGCCGCTCTTCAGGACCTGCTCGGACCACAGCACGGGTGCGGCCTTCACACGGTTGGAGGTGAAGACACCGGCGGCGGCGCGGCGGGGACCGTTGTTGACCACGAGGGCCAGGTCCGGGTTGCCGTTCTCCTTGATTCCGGCGGCGATGCCGGCCGCCGTGAATCCCTTGGCTGCCGTGACGCTCACTGTGTCTCCTTGTTCGCTTCTCCGCCCGTGCAGCGCAGCGGTGCGGCCATCGTCGTTGTCTGCGGCCCGGTGGCTGCACGTGCGTCGCTCACGGTGCGACTCCGATCGTGGAAAGCCCCGTGGACTCGTCGAGTCCGAGGGCGAGGTTCATGCTCTGGACGGCACCGCCCGCGGTGCCCTTGGTCAGGTTGTCGATGGCGCTGATCGCGATGATGCGGCCCGCCGCCTCGTCGTACGCGACCTGCACCTGAACGGCGTTGGAACCGTAGACGGACGCCGTTGCGGGCCACTGGCCCTCGGGCAGCAGATGGACGAAGGGCTCGTCGGCGAAGGCCTTCTCGTAGGCGGCGCGCACGGACTCGGCGGTCACGCCCGGCTTCGCCTTCGCGCTGCAGGTGGCGAGGATGCCGCGGGGCATCGGTGCGAGGGTCGGCGTGAAGGAGACGGAGACCCGCTCTCCGGCCGCCGCGCTGAGGTTCTGGATCATCTCGGGGGTGTGCCGGTGGCCGCCGCCGACGCCGTACGGCGACATGGAGCCCATGACCTCGCTGCCCAGCAGGTGCGGCTTGGGCGCCTTGCCCGCGCCGGAGGTGCCGGAGGCGGCGACGATCACGGCCTCGTTCTCGGCGAGCCCCGCGGCATAGGCCGGGAAGAGGGCCAGGGTGGCGGCCGTCGGGTAGCAGCCGGGTACCGCGATGCGCTTGGACCCCTCCAGCGCGGCGCGGCCACCCGGCAGTTCGGGAAGGCCGTAGGGCCAGGTTCCGGCGTGCGCGGAGCCGTAGAACCTCTCCCAGTCGGCCGCATCCTTGAGCCGGAAGTCGGCGCCCATGTCGACGACGAGCACGTCCGGACCGAGCTGCTCGGCGACGGCGGCGGACTGGCCGTGGGGCAGGGCGAGGAAGACCACGTCGTGCCCGGCGAGGACCTCGGGGGTGGTCTCCTGGAGTGTCCGGTCGGCCAGCGGCAGCAGGTGCGGCTGCAGTGCGCCGAGGCGCTGGCCCGCGTTGGAGTTGCCGCTCAGGGCCCCGATCTCGATCTCCGGGTGCGCCAGGAGCAGACGCAGGAGCTCTCCGCCCGCGTATCCGCTCGCTCCGGCCACTGCCGCACGTACCGCCATGTCATCCTCCTCCTGGATGGCATGACTATACGTATCGATGCACGTTTATGCAATCGGGGGCGGGGTCCGCCTTCGGGAGCATGATCCTGCGGGAGACGAGGAAGGTCACCGGGACGGCCGCCAGGGACGCGAGCAGCGGGGCGAAGCGGCTGCTGAAGTGCAGCAGGTCGACGAGGACGTAGACGCCGGCTGTCGTGATGACGAAATTCGCGGCGTTCGTCAGCGGGAACAGCATGAATTTCCGCAGCGTCGGGCGTGTCCGATAGGTGAATCGCGCATTGAGGAAGAATGAACCCGTCAGGCTGAGCGCGGTCGCGAGGATATGGGCGAGGAGGTACGGCAAACGGGTGAGGAGCAGCAGATAGGCACCGTAATACGTGCCCGTGTTGACGACACCGATCACGGCGAAAGTGATCATCTGCCTCGAGACAAGTGCACTGCGCATCAGGGAATGAGGTCCTTCGCCCGGTCGACATTGCTCGCCTTCACCAGGAAGTGCGGGCGCCGTTTGACCTCGTAGTAAATGCGGCCGGTGTACTCCCCGATGACCCCGAGCATGATCATCTGCACTCCGGCGACACCGGTGACGGCGGTGATGATCGTGACATAGCCGGGCGTCTGCACGCCGTTGACGAGCGCCGCGCCCACGATCCACGCGGTATAGGCGAGGGCGCACAGCAGCAGCCCCGTGCCCAGGTAGAGGGCGAGGCGCAGGGGCCTGTTGTTGAAGGAGAGCAGCCCGTCGATGCCGTAGTTGAGCAGGCTGCGCAGGCTCCAGGAGCTGCGGCCGGCCTCGCGTACGGCGTTGTCGTACTCGAAGGTGGTGCTGGGGAACCCCACCCAGGCGAACAGGCCCTTGGAGAAGCGGTTGTACTCGGTGAGCTCCAGGACCGCGTCCACCACACGGCGGGACATCAGCCGGAAGTCGCCGACACCGTCGACGAGCTCCACGTCGACGAGGCGGTTGATGAGCCGGTAGTAGAGGCGGGCGGTGACCGTGCGGGTCATCCGATCACCGGTCCTGGTGCGCTTGGCGATGACCTGGTCGTAGCCCTCCTTTCGCAGGTCCACCATGCGTTTGATCAGCTCCGGCGGGTGCTGGAGGTCCGCGTCCATGACGATCACGGAGTCTCCCGTGGAGTGTCGCAGGCCGGCCAGCAGGGCCGCCTCCTTGCCGAAGTTGCGGCTGAAGGAGAGGTAGCGCACGCGCGCGTCCCGGTCGGCCAGCCGCTCCAGCGCGGCGAGCGTGCGGTCTCGGCTGCCGTCGTCGACGTACACGAACTCCATGTCGTGACCGAGCGGAAGGAGCTCCTCCGCGACCTTCTGGACCTGGTCGTGGAAGCGCTCGATGACGTCTTCTTCGTTGTAACAGGGTGCGACGATCGATATGAGCATGGTTTACCCCCTGGGGACGCGGTCAGAGAACGCCGGTCATGGGCTCGCGCGGGCGGCTGTGGGTGGTCGGTGGGGTGGGCGTGGCGGAACGCCGTCGGCGTACGGCGGTGACGGCGCCGAGCAGGATCAGGGTCAGCAGCGAGGCGGTCCCGAGAGCCGTGCCGAGCCGCAGGCCGGGCGGATGGAACTGGCAGGTGACGCTGGTCGAGGAGCCGTCGAGGGGGACGGCGATCAGGCCGTGGAACTGCCCGGCCGGTACGGCGTCGCCGTCGCCCGCGGCGCAGCGCCAGCCCGCGATGCGGGGAGCCGCGAGGACCGCGAGTCCCCTGCTGCCCGCGGGCAGTTCGGCCCGCACCGTGGCGTCGGAGACAGTGACCTGGGTGGCTCCTGTGGCCTTGAGGTGTTCCACGGCCTTGTGCAGCCGAGCGGTGTCCAGGCAGCCGACGGCGCCCCGCGGGATGCGGCCGGGACGGTCGGGGGTCAGTGCGATGCGCAGCCGGCCGGAGGCCGGGGCCGTGCCCAGCGGCGCCATGGCGGCGCGGTTGCGCGGGTACTGGGCACGGAAGAGCGCAGTGTGACCTGCGAGGCGTGCGGTGCCGGAGTAGTACGGGGCCCACAGGTAGACCTGGCTGCCGGCCGGGCAGTCGGCCGTGATCGTCGGGTGGGTGAGGGCGGTCCCGTAACCGACCCAGTCCTTCTCATGGAGCAGGTTTCCGCTGTCGTCGTGGACGGCGGTCCGGGAGACGGTGTACACGCGGGCGCCGAGCAGCAGCTCCTGGTTGCGGTACGGCGACGGCCCGAAGGCCGCCCGGTCGGGCGTGCTCCGTACGGTCACCAGAGGCGGCACGTCCTGCCGGGAGACCGACAACGGGCCGCCGAACTGTGGCAGGTACTCCTGGTGCGGGTCGACGGGCGAATGCACCCGCGCTCCGACGGAGAAGATCGCGTCGGTGACGGGGTTGTCCAGGCTCTGCAGATTGCGGCCCCGCGAGGTCCAGCCGTCGCCGAGGGCGGTGAGGGTGCGGGTGAGGACGTCGCCGGTGAGGCTGCTGTAGTACTGGGCGCCCTGGCCGCCGACCGACAGGGGGTCGTTGGCCACGGTCTGCTCCCGGCCCGGGTCGGTGCGGTACCGCGGCCAGCCGTCGGCCCGTGCGATCGCCTCCGCCTGGGTCTCCTGCCTGTCTCCCCAGGACGCGTAGTCGTCCATGTGGCCGAGGCGCACACGGGTGGCGACGGCGGAAGTGGCCGCCGCCTCGCCGAACTGCCCGCCGAACAGCAGTACCAGGGCGATCCAGGCGCCGGCGGTACGACGGCCGTCGGCGCGGCGCAACAGCAGCAGGCCGCCCGCCGCACCGATGACGGCGAGCACCAGGATCGGCCAGGCCACCGGCTTCACCAGGTGACTCAGGCTCGCCAAGGCGGCGATCAGGGCGAGCAGCGCTCCTGCGGCCCCCAGCGCCCGCCGGTCGGGAAGGCCGTACGACAGGGCCTGCCAGGCGGCCATCACCAGCAGTGCGCACAGGACGAAGGTCTGCCGGTAGGGGCTGCCCTGGGGGGTGACGAAGGCGTGCCAGACCAGATGGGTCGGCCCCCACTGCAGCGACAGCGCGACCGCGGCGACGAGCAGCGTCCACCCGGTGCGCACCCGCCCCGGAACCGCCCGGTGGAAGGGCAGCGCGAGGGCGAGGAGCAGCGCCGCCATGCCCACGTAGAGGGCCGGGGTGCCGAAGCTGTACGTCGCGGGCAGCAGACGGGCCAGCAGGTCCTGGGTGCCCACGGGCGCGAACTGCGCGACCCGCCCCGGGTAGGCGTGCTTGGTCCCGAAATACACGACGGTCACCAGTGGTGCGGCCAGGCCCATGCCGAGGGCGACGGTGGCCGCGGCCCGCCCTGCCGCCACGAGTCGCTGCCTGCGGGAGAGGTCGGAGAGCCAGAGCCGGAGCAGCAGCACCAGGCCGGCGCCGAGGGTGGCCATGTAAGCGGTGTAGAAGTTGGCGATCCAGGCGAGGGCGACGATCAGGACGCCGAGCAGCGGGCGCCGGCGCTGGAGGGTCCACTCGCCGACCAGGCACAGCAGCGGCAGGGCTGCGAGGCCGTCGAGCCACATCGGGTTGTAGTCGCCGAGCGCCACGGTCCAGCCGCACAGGGCGTACGAGGCGCCCAGCAGCCCGGCGCCCCACCAGCGGCCGGGGCGCAGACCCATCAGCAGCCAGGCCATGGACGCACCCGCGGAGGCGATCTTCAGCACGGTGATCACATAGACCGCGAGATCGATCTCGTCCCGTGGGAACAGGCCGACGAGCAGGGCGAACGGGCTGCTGAGGTAGGTGCCCAGGTCGGGCAGGAAGCTCGAGCCGAAGCCGGACTGCCAGTTGACGAAGAGGCCACCGTCGGCCCGGCCGTGCAGCAGGTCCCACAGGTGCGCGTGGAAGGGCACGTACTGGTTGCCGAGGTCGTTGACGCTGCGGGTGCGCGGGCCGAAGGGGTAGCTGCGGGCGACGGCGTCGGCGGCGCAGAACACGGCGGCGGAGATGACGGCCGCGAGCAGGGCCGCGGCCTTCTTCGGCGAGAAATGACCGCTCGAAACGGCTGTGGACAGGGTCGAGCGATCCATTCCTTGGCACTCCCCGCGGCTTATCGATTCGACGGCTTAGACGGACTCCGTTTCTGTTTGGTTGTGCCGCCCGTGAAAAGTGGCGACGTCGATTCCGAAATACGAGGGTGCCCTTATGGAATGGTGAACGACCGGGAAACAGAACTCTCCCGGAGAGTTATTTGGCGGTGAAATTCAGCGGGCCGTTGGGTGCGGCCCCCGGCCGTGCCCCCGGTGGCCCGCTTGACCTGGAGTGCGCTCCAGGTTCTACGGTCTTGTTCATGACCAGCGGACACCCTCTCCCGCAGGACCGGGAGCCGGCCCTCACGATCGCCGAGGTCGCCCAGCGCACGGGCCTTTCGCACGACACCCTGCGCTACTACGAGAAGGCGGGCCTCATCGAGCGGGTCGGCCGGACCACCGGCAACCAGCGTCGCTACGACGCGGCCGACCTGGCCTGGCTGGAGTTCCTGCTGCGGTTGCGCGAGACCGGTATGTCGATCGCCGACATGCAGCACTTCGCGCGGCTGCGGGCGGAGGGGAACGTCTCGGTCGCCGCCCGGCTGGCGATGCTGCGGGAGCACCGCGCCGAACTGGCCGACCGGATCCGGGCGCTGCGGCGCAACGCCCGCGCGCTGGACGACAAGATCGACCACTATGAACGGCTGCTCGACGAGCAGCCGGGGACGGAAGACCCGAAATGAGCGAGAGCACCACCCGCGAGGACCGCTTCGCCCACGGCCTGGAGGTCCTCAAGCAAGTCGACGGCGAAGCCGGTCAACGCGTCGTCGAGTCCCTCGCCGACATCAACCCCGAACTCGGCCACCAGGTCGTCGCCTGGGCCTTCGGGGAGATCTACGACCGTCCCGGGCTCGAACCGCGCGACCGGCAGTTGGTCACGCTGGGCATGCTCACCGCGCTCGGCGGCTGCGAGGCCCAGCTCGACGTGCATGTCAACGCGGCCCTGAACGTGGGCCTCAGCCCCGAGCAGATCGTCGAGGCCCTGACCCACTCGGCGGTGTACTGCGGCATGCCGAAGGCGCTCAACGCGACCTTCGTCGCGAAGAAGGTCTTCGCCGAGCGCGGGCTGCTGCCGCTCGGACAGCAGCCCGCTCAGGAGACCCCGGCCACCTCTGCCTGATCCGCGGAAAGGTGATCGGGTTCGCCGGGAAGGTGCACGAGAACCTGTCGGCGATCCCTTGGAAGGCGGACGTCTCGGTGTTCACCGCGTCGGCGCGGCCGCGAGCGTGGCCACCCGGGCCCTGGACGCGACCTTCGGGCACGTCCAGGGGGGCGACCATGCGCGGGCTAAGGTCGACGGCATGGATGCGCTGACGCCCTGCCTCATCGTGACCGCCGGCCTGGTCGTCGTGACCGCGGCCTTCACGGGACTGGCGCTGCGGATCCGGCGCCGTGGCACCGCCGGTGGCGGACTGGGCGGGGCGCTCGCCGCGTACGAGGAGGCTTTCCGCACCACCAGTCATGCCGCGCACCACGAGATCCGGGCCCAGGCCGACCGCAAGACGCCCGACGGCTCTCCCGATCCCTTGCGACCGCGGCGGAAGAGGGGCTGAACATGGGCGAGTTCTGGCCCGTGGCGGACGTGCTGGCGCATCTCGCCGGACGCTGGCACGTGGAGCGCACGGTGCGGGATCTCGCGAGTGGCGACGAGGGCCGCTTCGAGGGTGCGACGCTCTTCAGCCCGCTCCCCGAGGGCGGGCTGCTGCACGAGGAGTCCGGCACCTTCACCTGGCAGGGCGTCGCGCGCCCCGCCGAACGGGCGCTGCGCTTCCTGCCCGGCGGTTCCCCGGGCACCGCCGACGTGCGTTTCGCCGACGGGCGCCCCTTCCACCACCTGGATCTGACCGCCGGGCACCATGTCGCCGACCATCCCTGCGCGGCGGACCTCTACCGCGGCGAGTTCACCGTCCGGGACGCCGACCACTGGCGGACGGTGTGGCGGGTGGGCGGACCCGCCAAGGACCTCGTACTGACCACCGACTACGCCCGCGAGGGCTGAACCGGGGTCCCGTCGAAGCGCAGGTTCCACCGCCCGGCGTGGCCGGTCACGGTGGTCGTCGACAGGGGCCGCACGTCGATGTTCCAGTACGTCGACGGCGGCGCCTTCAGCGCGTACACCAGGGCCGCGCGGACGACGGACGGCTCGGCTACGGCGACGATGCGGCCGCCGTCCTCGGCGGGCCGGGTGTCGAGCCAGTTCCCGACCCGGGCGATGAAGCCCATCAGCGGCTCGCCACCGTGCGGAGTGGCCCGCGGGTCGGCCAGCCAGGCGTCCACCGCCTCCGGCTCGCGGGCCATCGCCTCGCCGAGGGTCAGCCCGCGCCAGCGGCCCATGTCGCAGTCCCGCAGCGCCAGTTGGACCAGCGGTGCATAGCCGAGGGCGTCGCCGGTGGCACGGCTGCGCGGCGTGGGCGAGCAGTAGCGCAGCTCCGCCGCCGCGAGCGGCACCAGATCGCGGGCGACGCGCTGCACCTCGTCCCAGCCGGCCTGGTCCAGCGGACGGTCGTCCTCGAAGCGCTCGGCGAGCAGCGGCGAGCTGCGCGCGGCGGCGACGAAAGTGACCCGAAGTTGCATGCGGCGATGGTGTGCCGGGAAAGTGCGCAGGTCAAGGGGTGTTGGTGAGCATTCACCGACGGTGCCCGAAAACTTACTTCAAGGTCAGGACCTGCCGGACAAGTCACTCGAAAACGAGGGCCATCCAGATGTCCGGCTGTGCCAGCGGCTCGAATCCGAGCTTCGCGTAGACCCCGTGCGCATCGGCGGTGGCGAGCATGATGCGTCGCAGCCCGTACGGCTTCAGATGATCACGCACGGCGCCCACCATGGCCGTACCGATGCTCTTGCCGCGCACGGACCGGTCGACGTAGACATCACACAGCCAGGCGAAGGTCGCCCGATCGGTGATGACTCGGGCATAAGCCACCTGATCACCGGAAACCATGTCGTACACCCCGAAGTTGAGCGACCCGGCCATCGCCCGCTCCTGCTTCTCCCGCGCCCGGCCCTTGGCCCAGTAGGCGTCGGTGGCCAGCCACCGGTGGACGCGGTCGACGTCGAGCCGGTCGGGGTCGGTGGAGATCTCATAGCCTTCGGGAAGGCTCGGGGTGTCGGTCATGGCGGGAGACTCGCAGGCCGGGGCCGGAGGCGTCGAGCAGTTTTCGCCCCGGTGCGTCAGAACACCTCGTCGCAGGCCGCCCGCAGCCGCCGCACCCCCTCCGCGATCTCCCCCACCCCCGCGACCGCCGCAAAGCTCAACCGGAGGTGGGCCGCCGAGGGCTCCGCACTGAAGTACGGACGGCCGGGAGTGATCGCAACCCCCGCCCGCAGCGCCGCCGACGTAAGGGCGGATTCTCCCCCGGAGCCGAAAGCCTGGGAGGTGCCCCCAGTGCCGTCAGGCAGCCGCAGCCACAGGTGGTAGCCGCCCGAGGGGATGTGCGGGAGGGACAGTTCGGGGAGCTCCAGCCGCAGTGCCGTCGTCATGGCGTCACGGCGGGCCTTCAACTCCTGCGAGATCGCCCGCAGATGACGCGGCCACGCGGGCGAGCCCACAAGTTCCAGCGCCGCCTCCTGCAGCGGACGGGGCACGAAGAAGGTGTCGACGACCTGGATGGCACGCAGCCGCTCCAGGACCGGCCCGTGGGCGGCCAGCGCGCTCACCCGGAAGCTGGGCGAGGTCGCCTTGGTGAGCGAGCAGACGTGGACGACGACTCCGTCGGGGTCGTCGGCCGCCAGCGGACTCGGCAGCGGTCCCGCGTCCTCGTGCACGAGCCGTCGTACGAAGTCGTCCTCGACCACGAACGCACCGGCCTCGCGGGCGATCCGCAGCACCTCCCCGCGCCGTTCGGGGGCGAGCACGGCACCCGTGGGGTTCTGGAACAGCGGCTGGCAGACGAAGACCCGCGCACCGGTCGCCCGGAACGCGTCCGCGAGCAGCGCGGGCCGGACCCCGTCCGCGTCCACCGGGACCGGCACCGGCCGCAGACCCGCGGCCCGCGCGATCGCCAGCATCCCGGGATACGTGGGCGATTCGACGAGCACCGGCGCACCGGGCGGGGCGAGCGCGCGCAGTGCGGTGGTCAGTGCGGACTGGCCACCCGCGGCGATCAGCACTCCGGCGGCGGTGACCTGGCCGCCGATGCTCCGCGCGAACCACTCGCGCAGTTCCGGCAGCCCCTCCATCGGCGGCCGACCCCAGGCGCCGGGGCGACGGCCCGCCCGGGACAGGGCCGCCGCCATCGCCCGCTCCGGCTGCAGGGACGGGTGCAGATAGCCGCCGTTGAACTCGACGACTCCGGGCGGCGGGGCGGCGAGGGAGACCGTGACCCCGGAGGCGTCCACGGAACGCGGTACGAGGTCGGCGGCGCCGTCCGCACTGAGGGCGACCTGCTGCCAGGAGGTGTCACCGGAGGGAGCGGCCCCGCCGCGCGGCTCGGCACGGAAGGCGCCGGCGCCCGGCCGGGTCACCACCAGCCCCTCGGCGGCCAGTTGCCCGAGGGCACGCGAGACGGTCACCGGGCTGACCCGGAACCGCTCGACGAGGGACCGGCTCGACGGGAGCTTCCCCCCGGGAGAGTAGCGGTCCAGCTCTCCCCGCAGCTGTTTCACCAGTTCACCGACGCTGCTACGCTCTTGCATGAGAGCACAGAGTAGCGCTACTGCCCCCAACCGGATAGCGGTCGACAGCGAGACCCGGCCGGCCGGCTCGGGTACCCCGGTGATCGCGGCGAACCGCCGCGCCGGCACCCTCCTGGCCGCCCTCGGCGTGGTCGCCTTCTCCCTCACGTTCCCCGCCACCGCCTGGGGCCTGGAGGGCTTCGGGCCCTGGTCCCTGGTGTCCGTGCGCAGCGTTCTCGCGGCGCTGATCGCGGGGGCCTGTCTGCTGGCCCTGCGCGTGCCGCTGCCCGGTCGAAGGCATCTGGCGGGCCTGGCCGTCGTCGCTGCCGGTGTCGTCGTCGGCTTCCCGCTGCTGACCACGCTCGCCCTGCAGACGTCGACCACCGCGCACGCCGCCGTCGTGGTCGGCCTGCTCCCGCTCACGACCGCACTGTTCTCCGCGCTGCGCATGGGCAGCCGCCCCTCCCGCACCTTCTGGACGGCGGCCCTCGCGGGTGCGGCCGCGGTCGTCGCCTTCACGGTGCAGCAGAGCGGCGGCGCGCTGACCACCGCCGACCTGTATCTGTTCGGCGCGCTGCTGGTGTGTGCGGCCGGCTACACCGAGGGCGGCCGGCTGGCCCGGGTCATGCCGGGCTGGCAGGTCATCGGCTGGGCGCTGGTGCTGTGCCTGCCGCTGAGCGTGCCGGCCGCCGCGCTGGCGCTGTCGTACGAGCCCGTACGGCTGAGTGCGCACAGCGTGGCCGGGCTGCTGTGGGTGGCGGCGGGCTCCCAGTTCCTCGGCCTGGTCGTCTGGTACCGGGGGATGGCGGCGATCGGCATTCCCAAGGCCAGCCAGTTGCAGTTGGCCCAACCCCTGCTCACACTGGTGTGGTCGGTGCTGTTGCTGGGCGAGCACCTGACGGTGGCCGCCCCGCTGACGGCCGCGGCGGTGCTGGTGTGCATCGCCGTCACGCAGCGGGCGCGGGGCTGAGCGGCGCAGGTACGCGCCGGTTCCAACCGTGGCCCCGCGCCGTAGACTCAAGGCCACGGACCGCTGCTCCCGCACCTGGTGAGGAGGCCCTACAGATGCGTGCAACCGTGGGCGACCAGCTTGTCCAGCACGGCAGGGTGGTAGGCCAACACGACAAGGTCGGCGAGATCGTCGAAGTACTGGGCCAGGAGGGCAACCCTCCGTACCGCGTCCGCTTCGAGGACGGGCACACGGGCATCTGCTCACCGGGCCCGGACACCGAGATCCGCCACAAGGAAATCCAACACTGAGCGCTCCGCCGGGCGCAGATCAGCGCGGGGGCCTCGCCGGCTGCTGGTAGTGGTCGGCGACCACCCGTGCCATCGCGCCGATCCGGTCCGTCGCCACGTCCTTGGCGGCGAAGAAGATGTGTCCGCGCACCTGCGGATAGTTCTTGGCCAGGGTGAGGTGGCGGGAGAGTTCGGCGACGTCCTGCCAGGCCGCGGACTGGGCCGGATCACCGGCCTTGTACAGGGCCTCTCCCACGTACACCTGCGTCCCGGTGCCGCGCGCGACCTCCGACCACCAGGGCAGCAGCTTGGCGTAGTCGGCGGCGGCGAAGCCGATGTTCCAGTAGACCTGCGGGGCGATGTAGTCGATCCAGTTCTCCCGCACCCATTTGCGGGTGTCCGCGTGCAGGTCGTCGTACGTCTGCACGCCCGCCCGGGTGTCGGAGCCGCGGGCGTCGGTGGCGGCGTTGCGCCACACCGCGAACGGGCTGATGCCGAAGCGCGTGCCCGGCCGCACCTGCTTGATCCGCGTGGCGATCCCGGACACCAGCCTGTCGATGTTGTTGCGGCGCCAGGCGTCCCGGTCCGGGAAGGCCTTGCCGTGCCGGGCGTAGGCCGCGTCGTCGTCGAAGGTCTGGCCGGTCACGGGATACGGGTAGAAGTAGTCGTCGAAGTGGACGGCGTCCACGGGGTACTTCCGCACCGCGTCGAGCATGGCGTTCTGCACGAAGGCACGCACTCTCGGCAGCCCGGGGTTGTAGTAGAGCTTCCCGCCGTACGGCACCACCCACTCCGGGTGCTTGCGCGCGGGGTGGGAGGCGACCAGCTTCGTCACGTCGGTGTGGTTGGCGATGCGGTACGGGTTGAACCAGGCGTGCAGTTCCAGACCGCGGGCGTGGGCCTCCTTCACCGCCGTACCCAGCGGGTCCCAGCCCGGGTCCTGGCCCTGGGTGCCGGTGAGGACCTGCGACCAGGGCTCGTACGGGGAGGGCCACAGGGCGTCGGCCGTCGGACGCACCTGGAACATCACGGCGTTGAGGCGGTTGTGCACGGCACGGTCCAGGATGGCGATCAGCTCGGCCCGCTGCTCGTCCGCCGTCAGCCCCGGCTTGGAGGGCCAGTCCCGGTTGGCCACGGTCGCCACCCAGACGCCCCGCATCTCCCGCACGGACCGCCGGCGCCCGGAGTCGCCGCCCGCCGTCACGGCACTCGCCGCCACCGCACCGCCCCCCGCCACGAGAGCCGACAGGGCTGTCGCCGCGAACGCCCGCCGCGACAGCCGAGACCTACGGTGCAGCATTCCCGTACCTCCATGCGCAGATGTGCGTGACCGGGAGAGATTCTCGACCTGGGCCACCTCCCGCGTCAGGCTGCCACGCGGACCCGAACGATCGATCAACGATCGCCGGAGGTAACGTGCAGGTTTGGAGCAGGCACCGAACCACCGGGGGTCCTGCCGCATTCGTAGATCAGCGAAGGGGACGATGTGACGGACTTCCCAACGGGAGACATCTCGCGCGTCGGAGTGGTCGGCTGCGGCCAGATGGGAGCGGGCATCGCCGAGGTGTGCGCCCGGGCCGGTCTGGACGTCAAGGTCGCCGAGACCACCGGGGAGGCCCTGGAGATCGGCCGGACCCGGCTGTTCAGCTCCCTGGGCAAGGCGGCCGAACGCGGCAAGATCACCGAGCAGGAGCGGGACGAGACGCAGGCGCGGCTGAGCTTCACCACCGACCTGGGCGAGTTCGCCGACCGCGATCTGGTGATCGAGGCCGTGGTCGAGAACGAGCAGGTGAAGACGGAGATCTTCCAGGTGCTCGACCAGGTGGTGACCCGCCCGGACGCCATCCTGGCCTCCAACACCTCCTCCATCCCGCTGGTGAAGCTGGCGGTGGCCACCTCCCGCCCCGACCACGTGGTCGGCATCCACTTCTTCAACCCGGCCCCGGTGCAGCAGCTGGTCGAGCTGATCCCGGCGCTCACCACCTCCGAGGGCACGCTCGGACGGGCGCAGCTGTTCGCGGAGAAGGTCCTCGGCAAGCACGCGATCCGTGCCCAGGACCGCTCCGGCTTCGTGGTCAACGCGCTGCTGGTGCCGTATCTGCTGTCCGCCATCCGCATGTTCGAGTCGGGCATCGCGGGCCGCGAGGACATCGACAACGGCATGGAGATGGGCTGCGCCCACCCGATGGGCCCGCTGAAGCTGTCGGACCTGATCGGCCTGGACACCATCGTGTCCATCGCCAATTCGATGTACGCCGAGTACAAGGAGCCCCTGTACGCCGCTCCCCCGTTGCTGCAGCGCATGGTCGACGCGGGCCGGCTCGGCCGGAAGACCGGCTCGGGCTTCTACACCTACGGCTGACCTGGACCGGCATTTTGCACAGTGCCCGTTCCAGGGTGCTGATTACACAGTGCGACCAACACGGGCCCGGCACTCTTCGGAGTGCCGGGCCCGTGCCATTCACACACCGTGTGCGCGCCGGGCCCGCATATGCCCGTCGCACACGCTCCCCACGCGCCCACCAGGCGAGTTGACTCTCCATGCGCAATGCAAGGGATGTGACGACTACGGAAAGGAGCGGACACGTGACCGCCGACCCGGAGCATCCCGTGGTCCATGGAGAACTCGCAGAGTTACGCCGCCGCCTCGATGTCGCCTACGCGCGCGTCGAGGGAGGGCTGGCCCTGCTCAACCATCGCACCGAGGAGACACACAAGGAAGTCGACGATCTCAGCGCACGGATCATCGCCCTGGAGCACGCCCGCTGGCCGCTGCCCGCAGTCGCGGCACTGACGGCAGTGGGCGCGCTCGTCGTGACGGTATGGCAAGCCCTGGGCCACTGAGGGACAAGGGCGTGGGGGGAATCAGGGTGGGCGCGGTGGGGGAATCGGGCTCAGGCGTCCTGCCCGAGCCTGAGGTGGTGCAGGAGCAGTAACGCGGCCGCCATGTTGGCGGCCGGGACCTCGCCGCGGGCGACCATGTCGGGGACGAGTTTGAGGGGGACCCATTCCCGGCGGTCCGACTCGAAGTCGTCCACGGGATGTCCGACGTACTCGCCCTCGTCGGCCCAGTAGATGTGATGCCGGGCGTCGGTGAGGCCGTTGGACGGCTCGACGCTCATGAGGTGCTGCAGCGGTCCCGGCCGCCAGCCGGTCTCTTCCTCGAGTTCCCTGGCGGCCGCGACGGCGATGTCCTCGCCGTCCTCGACCACGCCCGCAGCGAGTTCCCACCCCCAGCTGTCGGTGATGAAGCGGTGGCGCCACAGGAGGAGGACTTCATTGGCCTCGTTCACCACCGTGGCCACGGCGACGGGCCGCAGCCGTATCAGAAAGTGGTCCAGGTGCCGCCCGTCCGGCAGTTCCACATCTGCCAGGTTGACGGTGAACCAGCGGTTTTCATACACAGTTTGTTCGTTCTGTTTCGTCCACTGCACGGTTCTGCCACCTTCCGTCGAGTAAGTGGCAATATCGCAGCAGGGACTGTAAGTGTCGGCGCTCAGGAACCTTCCTACAGCGGTACGCGCAGTGCCCCGTCGATGAGTTCGGCGGCTTCTGCGGTGCCCGCACAGCCGCTGCGCACAAGGTGTTCGCGTACCGCGCGGAGTCTGTCGCGCAGCCGCTGGGACTCCATTCCGCGGGCCTGTTCGGCCATCTGCACCGCGGTGGCCACCGCCTTGTCGGCATTGCCCTGGCGCAGTTCGATCGTGGACAGCATGGCGAGCCGGTGCACCCGGCCGCGGTCGTGCGCGGGGTTGTCGACGGCCGCCGCGGCATGCTCTGCCGCGGCCACGAGTTCGCCCAGGCTGAGCAGTGCCTCCGCCACCTGGACGTTGACAAGACCCGGCTGGACATAGCCGGTTTCATCGGGTTCGTACCCGCGCCGGATGCGTTCGGCGGCCAGCTCGGCACGCCGGATGCAGGACAGGGCGCTCGTGCCGTCGCCGAGGTGTGCGTACGCCTTGGCCTGCATTGCGTACAGATCGGAGGCGAGGGCGGGAGTGATGTGCTTGCCGGCGGCGCGCAGCGCGGCCTCCGCGAAGGCGACCGCCTGGCGGTACTCCCGCATGAACAGCGCCTGGTTGACCAGCAGCGCGATCACATAGGCGCCGAGGCCCCGGTCCCCGCTGGCCTTCGCCAGCCTGAGCGCCTGGTGGAAGTAGCGCTGGGCGAGCCCGTGTGCGTCGGAGTCGTAGGCGCAGATGCCCGCGATGGCCACCAGACCGCCCGTGGCCCGGTGCAGTTGGCGGCCGGTGGCATCGGTGTAGCTGCCGCGCAGCAGCGGGGCGGCCTCGGCGTTGAGGAAGCCGACGATCCGGGTGCGCGTCGCGATGCCGCCGGCCTTGCGGTACATCTGCTCGTAGTGGGTGCGGGCCGCGCGCAGCATCTCGATGTCGCCGGGGGTGACCCGGTGCCGGCCGCCGCGCGAGACATCCACGTCCTCAGGCGGGTTCTCCCACTCCCACACGGGCATGACGGCGGGCGTGCCGGTGACCGCGGGGGCGCCCAGGATGTGCGGGCGCTGCTGCTCGTCGGAGCGCCACAGCGCGGTGGCCCGCTCGACGAAGCCGGAGAGCGAGGTGCCGTGCGGGGTGGACGGCTCACCCGGCACACCGAGGCCGATGTCGTCGAGCGTGACCGGACGGTGCAGCCGTCCCGCGAGCACTTCGCAGATCAGGTCGGGCACCTGACCTCGGGGCCGCTGCCCCTTCAACCACCGTGCCACGGCGGTGTGTTCGTACCGGAGCGCGAGGCCGCGCGCCCGCCCCGCCTGATTGACGTGTGCCGCCAGCCCCGCATGCGAGATCCCGGCCTCGTCCAGGATCGCGTCGAGCAGAGTGTTGGGCTGCATAGGTGCCCCCCGGATCGCTCGGTGCCGTCAGCGTAGTGCGAACGCCTTCACACGGGGTGTGAACGGAGTGCCCGAATCCGCAGCGTACGCGCACTGTCGCGGAGAGTTTCCAGCCGGTTGACTGAAATGCCTCGCAAGAGGCCGGCCGGGCCGCCGGCTCCCCCTCGTACAGTGCGGCGGCCCGCTTCCGCGCCGTCCGCCCAGCTGCCTGCCCGACACTCCGTGGCGGGGCGGACGGTGCGCCGGCGGCAGCTTGGCAGTGCGACTAAGCACCGTGGCCAAAACGCGCGTTGTCGACTGCGGGTGCGTCGTGGCTTGTCGCGCCCGCGCGGCGGAGCCGCATGTCGATACCGCCCCGCGCCCCTGAAAGATGGCGGCGGTCGTTGCGGAGGACGAGGAGGGCTACGTCGTCGGCGGGTCTTCCCCCTGCGTGGCGCAGCAACCCGCCGAAGACGGCGCGCAGTACCGACTGCTCGGAGACCGGCCCGGCATCCACGGCCTCGGCGAGCGCGGTCGGCAGCGGAAAGAACCGGCCACGTCCGTCACGGGCGTCCTCGACACCGTCCGTGTGCAGGAACAGCGCCTCGCCGGGCAGCAGCCGACCGCAGGGGAGGGCCGGCAGCTCGGCGGGCAACGGGAACGGCCCGAGGGGAGGCAGTGGTTCGGCCCGGGTCAGCAGTTCGGCCCGGGCCGGACCCAGCAGATACGGCCAGGGGTGCCCGCAGTTGAGGACGCGCACCTCGCCGTCCCGCTGGATCTCCAGCAGCAGTACGGTGACGAACTCCTCGGCGACCGGGTTGTCCGGCTCCGCTCCGGCCGAGGGGTGCTCCGCGCGCGCCCGTTCCCGCAGATGCCGGGCCAGCGCCCGCTCCAGCCGCCGCAGCACACTGCCGAGTTCGGCCTCGTCGTGGACGGCCTCGCGGAAGCTGCCGAGCACGGCGGCGACCGTACCGATGGCGGCGAGTCCGTGCCCGCGCACATCGCCCATCACGACCCGCACACCGTGCTCGGTGGCGATGACCTCGTACAGATCGCCGCCGATGGCCGCACAGCGGTCCGCGGACAGCTGTGCCGCGGCGATGTTCAGCCCGTCGATCCGCGGCGGCAGCGGCCGCAGCAGCACACTCTGCGCGGCCCCCGCGACCTGCCGCACCTCTCTGAGCTCGCAGAGCATCACATGCCGGACGTGGAGTATCAGCCCGGTCCCCACCGCGAAGAAGACGGCACTGGTGCCGATGCGCGCCCCCAGCCCGTTCTGCTGGGCGAGCGGACAGGCCAGCTTGTACGTGATCGCCATGGCGCCCCACACCGCGGGCAGCCCCAGCGCAAGCACCCGGCGCAACGGCGGCCGCCCCGCCCCGCGGGGAACACCAGCCTTGATGCAGATCATGCCGATTGGCCCCCCACTCAGGCCCTGAAGCAGAGACGGACCGACCCCGAAAGGCCGGTCCGATTCTGTCCACGGCATGGCCCGGCAGGGCCAGATCGCCCGAGGTTGCCACCCAAACGAGTGACAACCTCCAGGCCACGTGCATTTATGCAGCTAGGGGGGCTGATGCGCCCCAAAGGGGCGCGGGGCTGTGTTGGATTTGCGGCTACCGCCGCGTGGGCGCGACAAGCCACAGAAGTCCCGCAGCCGCCAACGAAGCAACAGCTCCCCGCCCCTTGGGCGAACTAGCCCCGAAGCACTGCTCCCGCCCGCTCGCCCGCGAGGGCAACCGCCGCATCCCGAGCCGCAGACGCCTCGTCAACGGTCAGGGTCCGGTCGGACGCCCGGAACCGCAGCGCGTAGGCCAGCGACTTCTTCCCCTCACCCAACTGCTCGGCGTTCTCGTAGACGTCGAACAGCCGGATGCTCTCCAACAGCTCACCCGCCCCGTCCCGCAGCGCAGCCTCCACCTCGGCATGCGGCACGAACGTGTCGACGACCAGCGCGACATCCTGCGTGGCCACCGGGAACGTGGAGATGCCCGGCGCCTGCGGGGTGTCGTTGCCGACCTGCTCCAGCACATCCAGGTCGATCTCCATCGCACTGGTGCGCTCGGGCAGCCCGAAGGCCTTCACCACCCGCGGGTGCAGCTCACCCGCGTGCCCGACGACCGTCTCCGTGCCGTCGAGGACGACCACGAGCTCGGCGCAGCGACCGGGGTGCCACGGACCGTACTGGCCCTTGCGGACGATCAGTTCGGCTCCGGCCTCCCGCGCGGCGACGCGTCCGGCCTCGACCGCGTCGGCCCAGTCGGCCGGACGGCCCTTGCCCCACCAGCCGGCCTGCTCGCGGGCGCCCGCGAGGACGACGGCGACATGGCGCGGCTGCTCGGGCAGCGCGGCGTTCAGTTCGGCGATCTCCTCGTCGGTGGGACGCCGGTCGACGGGCAGGGCGACGGCGGTCTTCTGCTCCTCGCGCGGGAGGAACACCAGCCCGGTCTCGAACAGCGCGAGGTCGTGCGAGCCGCGGCCGTTGTTGCGCCGCAGGGCACCCAGCAGGCCCGGCAGCAGCGAGGTGCGGAGCGCGGGCTCCTCGTCGCTGAGCGGGTTGGTGAGCTTCACGACGCGGCGGTTCGGGTCGTCGGCCTCCAGCAGCAGCTGGTCGAAGACCTGCTCGCTGACGAACGGGTAGTTGGGCGCCTCGACATAGCCCGCCCCGGCCAGCGCGCGGCCGACCCGGCGGTGCAGCCGCTGCCGGTGGGTGAGGCCGCGGCCCGAGGGGAGCTTGGGCAGCGTGGAGGGCAGGTTCTCGTAGCCCTCCAGGCGGATGACCTCCTCCGCGATGTCATTGACCTCGAGGAGGTCGGGCCGCCAGGACGGCACGGTGACGATCAGCTCGTCCTGTCCGTACACGTCGCAGCCGATCTCCTGCAGCCGCCGTACGACGGTCTCGCGGCCGTAGTCGACGCCCGCCACCTTGTCCGGGTGGTTGGCCGGGACGGTGATGGTGTGCGGGGCGGACGGCGTGATGACCTCGGTGACGCCGGCCTCCGCGGTGCCGCCCGCGAGCAGCACCAGCAGGTCGACCGTGCGCTGTGCGGCGGCGGCCGCGGCCTGCGGGTCGACGCCGCGCTCGAAGCGGCGGGAGGCCTCCGAGGACAGCTTGTGGCGGCGGGCGGTGCGCGCGATGGAGACCGCGTCGAAGTGCGCGGCCTCGATCACGACGTCGCTGGTCGCGTTCTCGGTGTCGTCGTGGTCGGCGATCTCGGTGTTGGCGCCGCCCATGACACCCGCGAGGCCGATGGGGCCGCGCTCGTCCGTGATCACGAGGTCCTCGGCGTCCAGGGTGCGGGTGACGCCGTCGAGGGTGACGAGCTTCTCGCCCTGCTCGGCCCTGCGGACACCGATGGCGCCCTGGATCAGCGAGCGGTCGTAGGTGTGCAGCGGCTGGCCGAGCTCCATCATCACGTAGTTGGCGATGTCGACGGCGAGCGAGACCGGGCGCATGCCGACCTTCTGCAGGCGGCGCTGCAGCCAGATCGGGGAGCGTGCCTCGGGGCTGAGCCCGGTGACCGTGCGCGCGGTGAAGCGGTCGCAGCCGAGCGGGTCGGAGACCTGCACCGGGTAGCCGAACGCGTTCGGGCCGGGCACGTCGATCAGGGCCGGGTCGCGCAGCGGCAGTCCGTAGGCGATGGCGGTCTCGCGGGCGACGCCGCGGATGGACAGGCAGTCGCCGCGGTTGGCGGTGACGGCGATGTCCAGGACCTCGTCGACCAGCTCGAGCAGCTCGATGGCGTCCTTGCCGACCTCGGCCTCCGGCGGCAGCACGATGATGCCGTGCGTGCCGTCGTCGCCCATGCCCAGCTCGTCGCTGGAGCAGATCATGCCGTGGGAGGTCTTGCCGTAGGTCTTGCGCGCGGAGATCGAGAAGCCGCCGGGCAGCGTGGCACCCGGGAGCACGACGACGACCTTGTCGCCGACGGCGAAGTTGCGGGCGCCGCAGACGATCTCCTGGGGCTCGCCGGTGCCGTTGGCCTGGCCGACGTCGACGGTGCAGAAGCGGATCGGCTTCTTGAACTCCGTCAGCTCCTCGATGGTCAGCACCTTGCCGACGACGAGCGGGCCCTTGAGGTCGGCGCCGAGGTGCTCGACGGTCTCGACCTCGAGCCCCGCCGAGACGAGCTTCTCCTGGACGTCACGGCCGGTTTCCGTCGCCGGCAGGTCGACGTACTCCCGCAGCCAAGAAAGCGGGACCCGCATCAGATCTCCATCCCGAACGGCCGGGTGAACCGGACGTCACCCTCGACCATGTCTCGCATGTCCTCGACGTTGTGGCGGAACATCAGCATCCGCTCGATGCCGAACCCGAAGGCGAAGCCGCTGTACTTCTCCGGGTCGACGCCGCAGGCGGTGAGCACCCGCGGGTTGACCATGCCGCAGCCGCCGAGCTCGATCCAGCCTTCGGAGGAGCAGGTGCGGCAGGGGCGGTCGGGGTTGCCGACGGACTCGCCGCGGCACACGTAGCACACCATGTCCATCTCGGCGGACGGCTCCGTGAACGGGAAGAAGTTGGGCCGCAGCCGCGTCTTCATGCCCTCGCCGAACAGCGACTGGACCATGTGGTCCAGGGTGCCCTTGAGGTCGGCCATGGTCAGGCCCTCGTCCACGGCGAGCAGCTCGACCTGGTGGAAGACGGGCGTGTGCGTGGCGTCCAGCTCGTCGGTGCGGTACACCCGGCCCGGGCAGATCACGTAGACCGGCAGCTCACGGCTGAGCAGCGAGCGGATCTGGACCGGCGAGGTGTGGGTGCGCAGCACGACACCGGACTCGGTGCCGCCCTCGGGGCCTTCGACGAAGAAGGTGTCGTGCTCACCGCGGGCCGGGTGGTCCGGGCCGATGTTGAGCGCGTCGAAGTTGAACCACTCGGCCTCGATCTCGGGGCCCTCGGCGACCTCGTAGCCCATGGCCACGAAGACGTCCTCGATGCGCTCCGAGAGGGTGGTCAGGGGGTGGCGGGCGCCGGCCGGTACGCGGTCGTACGGCAGCGTGACGTCCACCGACTCCTCGACCAGCACGCGCGCGTCCCGCTCGGCCTCCAGCTCGGCCTGGCGGCCGGCGAGCGCCTTGTTGACGGCGCCGCGGGCCTGACCGACCAGCTTTCCGGCGGCGGCCTTGGCGTGCGGGGGCAGGGCGCCGATCTCGCGGTTGGCGAGGGCCAGCGGGGAGGTGCCCCCGGTGTGGGCGACCTTGGCCTCCTGGAGCGCGTCGAGGGAGTCCGCGGCTGCGAAGGCGGCGAGCGCCTCGTCCCGCATGCGCTCGATCTCTTCCGGTTTCAAGGCCTCGACCTCTACCGGGTCGTACGACTTATTCGGTGCCGACATCTCTTCCCGTGCTTCCGATTGGCTGGCTGAAGGTCCCCGTCACCGACTCACACAGAGGTCAGAGGGCCGTCCATGGGACACAAAGGTGCCAAAGGCCGAGTCTAACGGGGTGGAGGTGTACGAATGCGCCCGTGGGCCGCTCTCCGGCTCTCAGGTGAGATACGCCGGGGCCGCCACGGGCAACGTAAATCGGAACTCGGCGCCGCCCTGGGTGCCGCGGCCGACCGTGATGGTGCCGCCGTGGGCCTCGACGATGCCCTTGACGATGTAGAGCCCGAGACCCGTGCCACCGCGCTTGCTGCCCCGCCAGAAGCGGGTGAAGACGCGGTTCATGGACTCCTCCGGGATGCCGGGCCCCTCGTCGCTCACCGTGACCGACGTGCCGGTGTCCTCTCCCTCCCGGGGGGACTCCGTGGCCGTGATGTCAATCGTGACGGTTCCCTCGCCGTGCCGCACCGCATTTTCCAGCAGGTTGCTCAGCACCTGGTCGATCTTGTCGGGGTCGGCCCACAGCGCGGGCAGCGGCTGCTCGATCCTGAGCAGGAACCGGTCGGCGGGCTGCCCGGCGGCGACGTACGCCTGGATGTGCCGTCCCACGGCCGCGCCGATGTCGACGGGCTGGCGCCGCACTTCCAGCCGTCCGCTGTCGATCCGCGAGATGTCCAGCAGCTCGGCGATGAGCCGGGTGACGCGGTCTGCGTCGGCGTCGACGGTCTCCAGCATCAGCCGCTTCTGGTCGTCGGTGAACCGTTCCCACTTGGCGAGCAGCGTGGCGGTGAAGCCCTTGACGGAGGTCAGGGGCGACCTGAGTTCATGGGCCACGGTCGCTATCAGCTCCGCGTGGCTGCGCTCGGTGCGGCGGCGGGCCTCGGTGTCGCGCAGCGAGACGACGACACGGCGGACCGGGCCGGTGGGTTCACTGCGGACGTACCGGGCCGATACGAGGACCTCCCGTCCACCGGGAAGCAGCAGGTTCCGCTCGGGCTGCCGCCGCCGGATGGCGAGCCCGCCGTACGGGTCGGTCAGCTGCCACCAGCGCCGCCCCTCCAGGTCCTCTAACGGCAGCGCCTTCTCCAGCCGCTGCCCGAGGGCGTCCCGGGCGGGGACGGCGGTGATGCGTTCGGCGGCGGCGTTGAAGCAGATGACGTGGCCGTGCTCGTCGGCGACGACGAGGCCGTCGGGCAGTTGGTCGGGGTCGATGCCGAGCTCGGCGAGATCACCGTGCCGGGGCGCGGGTGCGCGCCGCGCGTCCCGTGATCCCCGTGCCCTGCTCGTGCCGACACTCATTCCCCGCAAACCCACCCTTCAGACGGCGCAGGTGGCCCCCGAGCTGGTCACCCTACTAGCTGTCAGTGACGGAACGGCACCCTGTGGAGGCGCGCTGTGCACGGGCCGACGCATACAGACATACGGCGGCCGCGGTGGCGAGGTTCAGGCTCTCGGCCTTCCCGTGGATCGGCACGCGCACCACGGCGTCCGCGAGCGCGCGGGTCTCCTCCGGAAGCCCCCACGCCTCGTTTCCGAACACCCAGGCCGTCGGCCCGCCCATGGTGCCCTTGTCGAGCTCGTCGTCCAGGTCGGTCCCGGCCCCGTCGGCGGCGAGGATCCGCACACCGGCCCGCCTGAGCCCCTCGACCGCCTCCTCCACGGGGACGCCGACGGCGACCGGAAGATGGAACAGCGAGCCCACGGAGGCCCGTACGGCCTTGGGGTTGTAGAGGTCGACGGACGCGTCGGTCAGTACGACGGCCTCGGCGCCGGCGGCATCGGCGCACCGCAGCACGGTCCCGGCGTTCCCCGGGTCGCGCACGTTGGCGAGTACGGCCACCAGCTTCGGCTCGGCGGCCAGGATCTCCTCGAGGGGCGTGTCGATGAACCGGCAGATCCCGACGAGCCCCTGTGGGGTGACGGTGGTCGAGATGTCGGCGATCACGTCATCGGCGGCGAGATGCACCCGGGCGCCGGTGGCTCGTGCCTCGCCGATGATGTCGGCGTACCGCTCGGCGGCCTCGACCGTAGCGAACAGCTCGACCAGCGTGTCGCCGTAGGCCGCCGCCTCCCGCACGGCCTGCGGTCCCTCGGCGAGAAACAGCCGCTCCTTGCTCCGGAAGTTCCGCCGGGCGAGCCGCCGGGCGGCGGAGACGCGGGGGGAACGGGGGGAGATCAACTCGGGGCTGGCGGAGGGCATGGGGCTCACTTTCGGAAAACTACACAACAGGACCCGCAAGCCCGGAGGCCTGCGGGTCCCTCATGTCACGTCGGCTCAGGGCCGGCGCAGCGTCACGCGGCCTTCGGCGCGTTGACGTCGGCCGGGAGGGCCTTCTGCGCAACCTCGACCAGCGCGGCGAACGCGGTGGCGTCGTTGACGGCCAGCTCGGCCAGGATCTTGCGGTCGACCTCGACGTTCGCGGCCTTCAGACCCTGGATGAAGCGGTTGTACGTGATGCCGTTGGCGCGGGCAGCGGCGTTGATGCGCTGGATCCACAGCTGGCGGAAGTCACCCTTGCGCTTCTTGCGGTCGTTGTAGTTGTAGACCAGCGAGTGGGTGACCTGCTCCTTGGCCTTGCGGTACAGGCGCGAACGCTGACCGCGGTAGCCGGAGGCCTGCTCGAGGATCGCCCGGCGCTTCTTGTGGGCGTTGACTGCCCGCTTGACGCGTGCCACTTGTTAACTCCTTGTAGCGGGGCCGTGGTTGGACTCACACGGCCCGGAAACGATTGGGTCCCGGTCCAGACGTACGGCGCTCGGCGATCGAATGATCAGGCGCCGCTCACGTCACTTGCCGAGAAGCTTCTTGATCTTCGCGGCGTCGCCCGGGGCCATCTCGGCGTTGCCGGTGAGGCGACGCGTCACGCGGGACGACTTGTGCTCGAGCAGGTGGCGCTTGCCGGCGCGCTCACGGAGCACCTTGCCGGAGCCGGTGACCTTGAAGCGCTTGCTGGCACCGCTGTGCGACTTGTTCTTCGGCATAGCGCCGTTCTCTCCTCGTCGGTGGCGCTCCGGTGCCCGGTCACGAAAACCGGGCACGGTGGAGCGTCGTTCGTGTTTCGGTTACATCCTGGGGACCTGCGTCCCCCGGGATCACGCCTCGGCGGAAGCCTCGGCAGGGGCCTCGGTCTCCACGGCGTTCTCGGTCTCCGCGGCGTTCTGCGACTTGCCGGGGTTGGCCTTCGCGTCTGCCTTGCGGGCTTCCTGCGCCTGGCGGGCCTCGGCCATCGCCTCGGTCTTCTTCTTGTGCGGACCGAGGACCATGATCATGTTTCGGCCGTCCTGCTTCGGGTTCGACTCAACGAAGCCGAGGTCCTGGACGTCCTCCGCGAGACGCTGCAGCAGTCGGTAGCCGAGTTCCGGCCGGGACTGCTCGCGACCACGGAACATGATCGTGATCTTGACCTTGTCGCCCTGCTTGAGGAACCGGACGACGTGACCCTTCTTGGTGTCATAGTCGTGCGGGTCGATCTTCGGCCGGAGCTTCATCTCCTTGATGACCGTGTGCGCCTGGTTCTTGCGCGCCTCACGGGCCTTCATGGCCGACTCGTACTTGAACTTCCCGTAGTCCATGAGCTTGCACACGGGCGGACGGGCGTTCGCCGCGACCTCGACCAGGTCCAGGTCGTACTCCTGCGCAAGCTCCAGTGCCTTGGCCAGCGGGACGATGCCCACCTGCTCGCCACTGGGACCGACAAGTCGCACCTCGGGAACGCGAATCCGGTCGTTGATGCGGGGCTCGGCGCTGATGGATCCTCCTCGGTTAGCACCACACGGCGGTCTGGCGGACAGCCGCGTATGTCTCTTTCGTTAGACCTAACCGCGCCGAAGCATGAAAAATGCCCCGGACGATCACAGGCGGGGCTCCAAAGCACTACCGGAGCACCGCCGCGATGACGCGGGGCGCGCTTTCGGGCGACTCCATCGTCCGTACGGAACGATGGTGGCCGCCTGACCGGGGTGACCCGCCGTCCCTGGGGACGGTCAGGTGGGAGATCGGAGCCTCCACTTGTGGGCCGGACACGCGAGCGTCCAGCCGGTCGTCACACAAGGTTAGCAGCAACCCGGGGGTGGTGCTAACCGGCCTGCACCGGGCCCTATCGTGTGGGGCATGAGTGACACCCCTCCTGAGTCTTCCGAGTCCCCCGCCGACTTCGACGCCATGACCCGCGACATCGCCGAGGTCCCCGCCGTCGAGGTGATCGTGACGGTCGCCGTCAACCTGATGAGCGCCGCCGCGGTGAAGCTCGGTCTGACCGAGGAGGGCGACAAGTACAAGGACCTGGACGAGGCCCGCAAGCTGGTGACCGCGCTGGCCGGCCTGCTGGACGCGAGCACGACCGAGATCAGCTCCTTCCACGCGGCGCCGCTGCGCGACGGCCTGAAGTCGCTGCAGCTGGCGTTCCGCGAGGCCTCGCTGGTGCCGGACGAGCCGGGCCAGGGGCCGGGCGAGAAGTACACGGGCCCGGTGTACGGCTAGCTCCGGGTAGTAGATCTATCAGCCACGTACGTACAAGGGCTCGCCCGGCGGCGTCGCCCCGGCCGGCAGGAGTGCCAGGTCGAGGCCGCGCACCAGGCGGGCCCTCAGTGTTTCGTCGGCGGCGAGGCGCTCGGCGACCGCACGGGCGGCCTCGGCGGGTGCGGCGGACTCGTCCAGTACGAGGGCGAGGGTGCCGTCGGCCTGGCCGGGCCCGAGGTGGGCGCGCCGCACGGCGGGCTCGGCGGCGACCGCGGTCCGTACCGCCTCCCGTACGGCAGGGTCGGCGAGCGGGTCGGCCGTCGTACGTCCCTCGGCGAGCGCGAGCAGCGCGGAGCCCGTCAGTTCGAAGGGCACGGGTCCGGCCAGGTCCAGTACCACCGTGTCCGCCTTCTCGTGCGCGGCGGCCTGCAGCGCCTGGTGCAGGGGGACGGCGACGGGGCGGGCCGCCGGGTCCCAGCGGGCCAGCGAGTCGGTGGAGGTGAAGGCCGGCAGGGCGGTGCGGGATCCGGCCTTGAGGGTCGGTACGGCCATGTCGCTGGTCTTCTCGCGGCGCAGCCCGTTCTCGTCCTCCTCGACCTCGCCGAGGACTGCCACCACGGGGACGAGCAGCCGGGCGCCCTTGAGTGCCTCCAGGACGGGGCCCACAGCGGTGCGGTCCTCGGCCCAGGCGGTGAGCGCGGCGCTGAGCCGGGGGTCGGCGGTGCCGTCGTCGTCGGAGAAGCAGGAGTCGGGAATGTTCTTGTTCGCCACGGTCACCGACCCTATCGGGCGGATATCGGGGGGATGCTGCTGGGCTTGTGCGGCACCGGAAACCGCTGGTTCACAGGATTCACGGCTTTCTCAGATTTCCCTGACGCACATCTAACTTCGGCCTAACGGGGCGCACAGTCGCCGCCCCCAGCATCGCGGGATGGAGTCCTCCAGAGCCCGCCGCAGCCGCCGCGCTCGTCCGTCCAGGACGCGCATCCTGCTCCACACCGCCCTCGCCGTCATGGCCGTCGTCGGCGGTACGGCCGCCGGGACCGTGTATGTGAAGGCTCGGGCGCACTCCGGTGGGAGCCCCGTATCGTCGGCGACGGCGACGGCGACGGCGTCGGCCTCCGCCTCGGGCACGGCGGACGGGGAGGATGCGGTGGAACCTGTGGCGGAGCCTGCTGTGGACCACGACGCACAGCTGGCCACGGCCGTGAAGTCGGTGCCGGTCGAGGACGGCGCCGAGGTGTCGGTGGCGGTGCTGGACCTGGACTCGGGCGAGAGCGCCTCGTACGGGGACGGCTCGTTCGACACGGCCAGCATCGTCAAGGTCGACATCCTGGCGGCGCTGCTGCTCCAGGCGCAGGACGCGGGCCGGCATCTCACGGCGGCCGAGAAGGCGTACGCCACCACGATGATCGAGAGCAGCGACAACACCGCCGCCTCCGAGCTGTGGCGGACCATCGGCAGGGCGGAGGGTCTCGACGCCGCGAACGAGCGGCTGGGGCTCACGGACACCGAGGGCGGCGACGGCATGCTGTGGGGGCTGACGCAGACCACGGCGGCCGACCAGCTCACGCTGCTGCAGCAGGTGTTCGGGGAGGACTCGAAGCTGAGCGAGGCCTCGCGGACGTATCTGCAGGGGCTGATGCGACGGATCGAGGCCGACCAGCAGTGGGGTGTGTCGGCGGCGGCCGACGGCTCGAAGTGGGCGCTGAAGAACGGCTGGCTGCCGCGCAGCACGACCGGGCTGTGGGACGTCAACAGCATCGGGCGGGTGACGGTCGAGGGCAGCGACCATCTGGTGGCCGTGCTGTCCAGGGGCAACTCGACGCAGACGAAGGGGATTTCGCTGGTCGAGTCGGTGGCGAAGGCGGCGGTCGCGGCGCTCGCGGGGTCCGCCTCGCCCTCCGCGTCCGTCCCGGAGTGACGGGCCGGCGGGCTCAGAACCCGTCGAAGCGTGGGCGGCGGCCGCGCCACAGCACGACAGCCGCGACGAGCAGCACCCCGCCGAGGCTGCCCGCGAGCGGGGCCGCCCAACCGCTGGTGCCGTCACCGGACTTGGACTCGTCCGGCCCTGGGCCGAAGTACTTCTCGCCGTACGACACCGCCCGCAGGCCCTTGGGCTTGAGGCGGCCGGCGGCCTTGATCGCGGCGACCGGGTCGATCATGCCGAAGCCGCGGGAGTCGTCGCGGCCGCCGGCGGGAGGGTTGCGGGCGGTGTCCTCGAGGAGCTGCTTGATCTGGGCCGGGGTCAGCCCGGGGTGGGCGGCCTTGATGAGGGCGACCGCGCCCGAGACGAACGCCGAGGCGGCGCTGGTCCCCCAGCCCTCGTAGTACTTGTGGTCTGGGTCGGCGATGACGATCTTGTCGCCGGGGGCGCTGACGGTGGCGTACCAGCGGCGGGTGGAGAACGAGGCGCGGACGCCGAAGCGATCGACGGCGGTCGCGGCGATGACGCCCGGGTAGGCGGCCGGGTAGGAGACGTGGTCGCCCTTGTCGCCGCCGTTGCCGGCCGAGGCGACGACGGTCACGTTCTTCTTCAGGGCGTACTGGACGGCCTCGTCCTCGGCGGGTTCGGGGTGGGCGGAGGCCGAGTCGTCGCCGAGGGAGAGGTTGATGACGTCGGCGCCGTGGTCGGTGGCCCAGCGGATGCCTTCCGCGAGGGCGTTGCCGCGGGTGGCGCGGGCCTTGCCGCGGGCGGTGTCGCCGTCCTCGAGGATCACCCGCACCGGCAGGATCTTCGCCTCGGGGGCGATGCCCATGACGCCGTCGGCGTCGCCGGGGCCGTGTCCGTGCCCGGCGATGATGCCGGCCATGGCCGTGCCGTGCCTGGCCCATGCCCGGTCGCCCTGCTCGGCCCCGAAGCCGATCATGTCCTGGGCGGGCAGGACGTTGCCGACGAGGTCGGGGTGGTCGGCCTCCACGCCGGTGTCGAGGACGGCGACGGTGATGCCCCTGCCCTTGGTGATCTGCCAGGCCTGCTGGGTGTGCATGGCGTCGAGCGCCCACTGCTGGGCACGGATGCCGTCGGCGTGCGCGACCGTGGACGGCACCAGGGCGAGGGAGGCGGCGAGCAGGACACTCAGCGCTGCGGTGCGACGCGTCACGAGGGGTTCTCCGTGGGCGAGGTGACGTCTTTGCGCAGGGCCCGTTCGATGCGGTCGGCGAGGCCCTGGGCCTCGTTGCCGAGGCCTGCCTGGGCGGGGGCCGCCGTGGCGCCGGCCTGGGTGGCCTGCTCGGCGGGGACCGGGGTGTCGACGCTGCGGCCGTCGGCCCAGCCGGAGACGGCGTAGACGACGACGGGGGCGTCGGTGAGGACGGAGACGGTCCAGGAGGCGCGCTGATCGCTGCCGAAGCGGGCGGCGGCGGTGTTCTTCGCGGCGTAGGGGCGGGGCATGAGGTCGGTGCGGGTGCCGAGGCCCTGGCTCTGGAAGCGTTTGGCGAGGGAGTTCATGGCTGCGGTGTCGGCGTCGGTGAAGAGGAGGCCGACGGTGGTGACGAAGCTCTGGGTGGCGTCGGTGTAGGTGGCGCGGAGCAGTCGCCGGCAGCCGACCGGTGCGAGAGCCTTCTGCAGCAGCGGGTCGAAGGCGTTCTTGCAGCCGCTGTCCGGTGCTACGGCGATGCGGGTCCAGGTCCGGTCGGCGCCGCCGGGTCCGGCACCCGTGCCCTGCACGGTGCGCGGGAACAGCTGGTCCACGGGCGCGTTGTGCCACAGATCCCCGGCCGCGGCGAACGTGTCCTGCCCGCCGTCGTCCCCGGAACCGCCGACCAGCCAACTCCCGGTCACGGCCCCGCCGATGAGGCCGAGCCCGAGCACGACACAGGCGGCGACGGCGACGGTGCGCGAACGCACCCGCCCCCCTAGCGGCCGCGGCCGCACCCGCTCGTCGTACCCCTCGGGCTCCCCGAACGACACCACGGGCCGCCCACCCCCGAGTCCCCCGCCGGGCACCCCCGGAGCACTCCAGGACAGCGCCGGATCGGGCCCCAGACCCTCCACCCGAGTGCCCGGCAAGGGCGGCATGGGCGGCGACTGCGACGCGGGGCCGACGCTCGGGCGCGTGGAGGGCATGGGAGGCGTGGCCCCGTCAGGGGTTGCCCCCGGCCGGGCAGGGGGCACCGACGTGGACGAACCGGGCCGATGTGTCGGCTGGGCAGGGGCAGTGGCCGGGCGGGATGGCGCCGTGGCCGCGCCCGGGCGGGCATCCGCCGCCGGGGAGGTACTGCCGGGACGGCCGGCCGGGGGCATGGGCCCCGCAGCCGAGCCGGACCGACGGGTCGGATCGGCGGGGGCAGCAGTCGGGCGGGGCGGCGGCGGGGCAGTGTCCCGGCGGGCATCCGCCGCCGGCTGGACGCCGCCGGGCCGGCCGGCCGGCTGCGCGGCAGCACCCGGGCGGGCAGGGGGCATGGGCCTGGCAGCCGAGCCGGGGCGCCGCGGCGGGTCGGCGGGGGCCGGGGACGTGGTCGAACCGCCAGGGGTCTCCACCGGACGAGCAGGAGGCGCGGCCGCTGCCGACTCAGGGCGGTGCGACGGGTCAGCGGACGACGACCCCGACCGCGTGCCCGGACCGGCCGAAGCAGAAGGACTCGGCGGGACGGCCGAGCCAGAACCCGAAACCGCCCCCGCAGAAGGCATCCGACCAGCAGCCGAACCAGCACGGCGCCGCGGATCAGCAGACGGCGACGACGACCCCGACGACCTGCCCGAACCGGCCGAAGCAGAAGGACTCGGCGGGACGGCCGAACCAGACCCCGAAACCGCCCCCGCAGAAGGCATCCGACCAGCAGCCGAACCAGCACGGCGCCGCGGATCAGCAGACGGCGACGACGACCCCGACGACCTGCCCGAACCGGCCGAAGCAGAAGGACTCGGCGGGACGGCCGAGCCAGAACCCGAAACCGTCCGCGCAGAAGGCATCCGACCAGCAGCCGAATCGGTGCGGCGTCGCGGGTCAGCGGATGGCGAACCGGATCGCGTGCCCGAAGCAGCGGGAGCGTCCGGAGTGGTCGGCGGGATCGGGCGTAGGCGTGTGGTGGACTCCTGGGGGGTTTCCACGGGTGTGGGGCGGTGCCTCGGGCGTGGAGGTACGGCGGTGCGGGCTTCCTCGCGGTCGGCCGCCGGAGGGGTGTCCGGGAAGCGGGCCGAGGCCTGCGGCGGGGGTGGCGTCTGCGGGCTCGACCAGGCCTCGCCCCCCACCACACCGCCCCCGGTCGGTTCGGGCTCGGCGTTCGAACCCGTGGAGGGGGTGCGGTGACCGAAGGCCTCGAAGCGTTCGGAGCCCCGCCACGGGGACCAGGCCCCGCCGGAGGTCGTCTCGGCGTCCCCCGGCCGGCTTTCCGACGGCGACGACCCGACCGTCGGCGGCTGGGCAGGGCGCGGCGGAATGGAGGCGTGCTGCGCTTCCGTGCTCATGCGCCCCCCGTTTCCTCGCGCCCGGGCCGTCTACCTGTACGCGGGCCGTCGTCCTTGCGCTCAACCGATCGACGCCGGGCCAGTCCGTCCCGGGCACGCATACCCGCACGAACGGACCGGCATCCGGATGCATGTGCAACCGGCGCCGTTCCGCCGTACGTGCGCGTCACTCTACGGGCTGCCCCTGTCGATGCGGGAACCAGTCCACGAGCACGAGGCATCTGCCCGGAACGTCCCCCTACCCTGCGGTAATCCTGTCTGGCAGGCTTCGTTCATGACTGCGCGCGCCGCCGACCGGGTCCGTTACGACCGGGCCACCGCCCATCTCGACGCCCCTCTCGCCATCGTGGACCTGGATGCCTTCGACGCCAACGCGGACGACCTCGTGCGCCGCGCGGGCGGCAAGCCGATCCGGGTCGCCAGCAAGTCCGTCCGCTGCCGGCCCCTGCTGGAGCGGGTCCTCGCGAGGGACGGGTTCGCGGGCATCATGTCGTTCACCCTCGCCGAGTCCCTGTGGCTGGCTCGCGGCGGCTTCGACGACATCCTGCTCGCCTATCCGTCCGCGGACCGCGCCCGCTTCGCCGAGCTGGCCTCCGACCCCAAGCTCGCCGCCGCCGTGACCGTGATGATCGATGATCCCGCGCAGCTGCGGCTCATCGACGAGGCCCGCGAGGGCGGGCGTGAAGTCATCCGGGTCTGCCTGGAGTTGGACACCGCTCTGAAGCTGTTCGGGGGGCGCGTGCGCGTCGGGGCGCGCCGCTCGCCGCTGCACTCGCCCGCCCAGGTCGCCGACATGGCCCGGCTGGTGGCCCGGCGGCCGGGGTTCAAGGTCGTGGGGATCATGGCGTACGAGGGCCACATCGCCGGCGTCGGGGACTCCGTCGCCGGGCGGCCGCTGCGGTCGCGTGCCGTACGGCTCATGCAGGCGACGGCCCGCCGGGAGCTCGCCGAGCGGCGCGGCGAGGTGGTGCGTGCGGTGCGGGCCGTCGTACCGGATCTGGAGTTCGTCAACGGCGGCGGCACCGGCAGCGTGCAGCACACCGCCGCCGAGGACGCCGTCACCGAGATCGGCGCCGGTTCGGGGCTGTACGTGCCCCGGCTGTTCGACAACTACACCTCGTTCAGCGGGCGTCCGGCGGCCCTGTTCGCCCAGCCCGTCGTACGGCGCCCAGGGGTCGGGGTCGTCACGGTCCTCGGCGGCGGATATCCCGCCTCCGGTGCGCCCGGCAGCGACCGGCTGCCCGTCCCGTACCTGCCCGAGGGGCTGCGCTACGACCCACAGGAGGGGCCCGGCGAGGTGCAGACCCCGCTGCTCGGCTCCCCCGCCGACGACCTGCTGATCGGCGACAAGGTGTGGTTCCGGCACGCCAAGGCCGGTGAGCTGTGCGAGCGCTTCGACGTGCTGCACCTGGTCGAGGGGGACGCGGTGACGGCGACCGTCCCGACGTACCGCGGGGAAGGCCACACCTTCCTCTAGGCGGTGGAGTGCCGGTCAGTACACGGTGTCCGCCTGGTCCGGGACGACGAAGCCGTCGTCCCGCAGGAGGGCGTCCTTGGCGCCGTCGGACGCGTTGTGGGCCTTGGTCGAGCACGGGTACGGGTCCGGCCTGCGCGGCAGGGGGTCGATGAACATGGGGTTGATCAGCCAGCGGCCGTCGGCGTTGTCGTAGGCCCGGCACATCAGTTCCGGCTTGTTGCGGTTGAGGACGAGGTGTGCGCCGGTCGCGTCGCCGACGAAGGTGACGTCGGTGTCGGCGTCCCCGGCCGCGAGGACCGGGCGCCGCGGCCACGGCTGCCGTTGCCAGGCTGCGGCGCCGTGGACGCCGTAGATCTCCTGGTTGATCCAGCAGCGCTTGCCGTCGATGTACGGGATCGCCGTGCCGCGGGTCGCGGGGACGTTGCCGCAGCCCTGGTTGCTGGGTGTGATGCGGCCGCGGCGGTCGAGGAGCGAGCGGATGGCGATGGTGTGGGCGGGGTCGATGCCGATGGCCCGGGACCAGACCTCGGTGATCGGTTCGGAGCCCGCGGAGACGATGTAGACGTCGAATCCGGCCCGCCGGAGGGTGCGGATGAGGTCGCGCTGCTGGTCGTAGTAGCGGACGTAGGCGGGCACGGTGTGGGTGCCGAGGGTGCGGGTGGCGCCGATGGGCGCCGCCAGGGCCTCGGTGCGGGCCTCGCGGGCGTAGGAGGCGAGGTCGGCGGGGGTGCGGCCGGCGAAGAGCTGGGGGACCCAGGCGTACTGCGGGACGGTGCGGCGGTGGTTCCAGGTGCCGGCGAAGGCAGGGGCGCCGCTCGCGGTGGTGGCGTTCTCGCGGATGTCGAGGATCTCGTCCGTGCAGCGGGCGTTGGCCGAGGTGCGCAGTGGTTCGGGGGTGCCGGTGCCACAGGCCTCGGTCAGGGCGCGGTCGGCGGCGTCGGTGAGCCAGGGGCTGGTGTCCTTCCAGCGGGCCGGGCGCAGGAGCCGGTCGTGTCTGAGGACCCAGGAGAGAGTGGCGTCGGTGACGTCGTTCTTGGTGACGGTGTTGTCCCAGTCGAAGACGGCGACCGGGTGGCCGCCGGCTCCCGAGCAGGTGCCGCGTTCGTCGATCACCTGCTGGAGGCGGGCGCGGTTGTCGCCGTACCAGATGCCGGTCAGGCGGGGGCAGTTCGAGTGCGGGGGAACGGGGGGTGCGGTGGGCGCGGCCGCCAGGGCGGCGGCCGCGGCCAGGGTCCACGCGAGAAGGGGTCGCATACGCGTGGACCGTACCGTTTCGTCCCTACAGCGGCGTGACGTACGCGCCCGCGATTCCGCCGTCCACCAGGAAGTCGGTGGCATTGACGAAGGAGGAGTCGTCGCTGGCCAGGAAGGCGACGGCGGCGGCGATCTCCTCGGCCTCGGCGAACCGGCCGACCGGGATGTGGACCAGGCGGCGGGCGGCCCGCTCGGGGTCCTTCGCGAACAGTTCCTGGAGGAGCGGGGTGTTGACCGGGCCCGGGCAGAGGGCGTTCACGCGGATGCCCTCGCGGGCGAACTGCACGCCCAGTTCGCGGGACATGGCGAGCACGCCGCCCTTGGAGGCCGTGTACGAGATCTGGGAGGTGGCGGCGCCCATCCGGGCCACGAAGGACGCCGTGTTGATGATGGAGCCCTTGCCCTGCTGCCGCATGTAGGGGATGGCGGCCTTGCAGCAGAGGTAGACGGAGGTGAGGTTGACCTCCTGGACGCGCTTCCAGGCCTCCAGGCCGGTCTCCAGGATGGAGTCGTCGTCGGGCGGGGAGATGCCCGCGTTGTTGAAGGCGATGTCGACGCTGCCGTAGGTGTCGAAGGCCGTCTTGAAGAGGGCCTCGACCTGCTCGGCGTCGGTGACGTCGACCTTGACGAAGGTCCCGCCGACCTCGTCGGCGGCCGCCTTGCCGCGGGCCTCGTCGACGTCGCCGCAGACGACGTTCGCGCCCTCGGAGGCGAGCCGGCGCGCGGTGGCGAGGCCGATGCCGCTGCCGGCTCCGGTGATGACGGCCGTACGGCCCACCAGGCGGCGGCAGCCGGGGGTCTGGGGGGAACCCCCAGGAGATGTATCAGTCTGTTCGGTCATGAGCGGTCAGGCCTCCGTGCTGATGAAGACGTTCTTGGTTTCGGTGAAGGCGGCCAGGGCGTCCGGGCCGAGCTCGCGGCCCAGGCCGGACTGCTTGTAGCCGCCGAAGGGGGTCCAGTAGCGGACGCTGGAGTGGGAGTTGACGGAGAGGTTGCCGGCGCGGACGGCCCGCGAGACGCGCAGGGCGCGGCCCAGGTCGCGGGTCCACAGGGAGCCGGCCAGTCCGTACGGGGTGTCGTTGGCGAGGCGGACCGCGTCGGCCTCGTCGGTGAAGGGCAGCAGGACGGCGACGGGGCCGAAGATCTCCTCGCGGGACGCCTCCGAGTCGTGCCGCTCGCCGGTGAGGACGGTCGGCGGGAACCAGAAGCCGGGCCCGTCCGGGGCGTTCCCGCGCAGGGCCGGGGCGTCGTCGGACACGAAGGACCGCACCCGGTCCAGCTGTTGACGGCTGATCAGCGGACCCATCTGGGTCTTCTCGTCGGCGGGGTCGCCCACGACGACGGACGCCAGCGCGTCGGCGAGCAGTTCGCGGACCTCGTCGTACACCGCTTCCTGGACCAGGATCCGGGTGCGGGCGCAGCAGTCCTGGCCGGAGTTGTCCAGGAAGGAGAAGGGGTCGACGGCGGTCTTGAGGTCGGCGTCGGCGAAGACGATGTTGGGGCTCTTGCCGCCGAGTTCGAGCGTGACCGGCTTGACCAGCCGGGCGCAGCGCTCCATGACCTCGCGGCCGGTGCGCGTGGAGCCGGTGAACACGATCTTCGCCACGTCGGGGTGGTCGACGAGTGCACGGCCGGCGGTGTGGCCGTAACCCGGGACGACCTGGAAGAGGTGCTCCGGCAGGCCCGCCTCCAGGGCGAGTTCGGCCAGCCGCAGGGCCGTCAGCGGGGTGGTCTCGGCGGGCTTGAGGACGACCGCGTTGCCCGCGGCGAGGGCCGGGAAGGAGCCCCAGGCGGCGATGGGCATCGGGAAGTTCCAGGGCGCGATGACGCCGACCACGCCGAGCGGCTCCTGGAAGGTGACGTCCCAGCCGCCGGTCACGGGGATCTGCTTGCCGAGGAGGCGTTCGGCACCGCCCGCGGAGTACAGCAGGAGGTCACGGGCGTTGCCGGCCTCCCAGCGGGCGTTGCCGAGGACGTGGCCCGCCTCGCGGACCTCCAGCTGGGCCAGCTCCTCGACGTGCGCGTCGACGACGTCGGCGAAGCGGCGCAGCAGCCGGGCCCGGTCGGCGGGTGCGGCGGCCGCCCAGGTCCGCTGGGCGGACACCGCGCGGGTGACGGCGCGGTCCACCTCGGCCGCGTCTGCGGCGGGGACGGTGGCGACGACCTCCTCGGTGGCCGGGTTCAGTACGACGAGTTCGTGCTCGGCAGACAACAGGGGCCTCACATGCGTTCGAAGGAGCGGCGCAGCTCCCAGTCGGTCACCGCGGCGTCGAAGGCCTCGAGCTCGACGCGCGCCATGTTGCGGTAGTGCGCGACGACCTCGTCGCCGAAGGCGGCCTTGGCGATGGGGCTGTTCTCCCAGAGCTCGGCGGCCTCGCGCAGGGTGGTCGGGACGTGCTCGTACTCGGCGGTGTACGCGTTCCCCGCACAGGGCTCGGGCAGCTCCAGCTTCTGCTCGATGCCGTACAGCCCGGCCGCGACCAGCCCGGCGACGGCGAGGTGCGGGTTGACGTCACCGCCCGGCAGCCGGTTCTCGAAGCGCAGCGAGCGGCCGTGGCCCACGACTCTGAGCGCACAGGTGCGGTTGTCGTAGCCCCAGGCGACGGCGGTCGGGGCGAAGGAGCCCGGCTGGAACCGCTTGTAGGAGTTGATGTTGGGGGCGTACAGGAGCGAGAAGTCGCGCAGGGCGGCGAGCTGTCCGGCGAGGAAGTACCGCATGACGTCCGACATGCCGCCGGGGTCGTCGGAGGAACCCGCCATGGCGTTGTTCCCCGCCGCGTCCGCCAGCGAGAGGTGGATGTGGCAGGAGTTGCCCTCCCGCTCGTTGTACTTGGCCATGAAGGTGATCGACACGCCCTCCTGGGCGGCGATCTCCTTGGTGCCGGTCTTGTAGATGGCGTGCTGGTCGCAGGTGACGAGGGCGTCGTCGTAGCGGAAGGCGATCTCGTGCTGGCCCGGGTTGCACTCGCCCTTGGCGGACTCGACCGTCAGGCCGGCGCCCGCCATCTCGTTGCGGATACGGCGCAGCAGGGGCTCGATGCGTCCCGTGCCCAGCACCGAGTAGTCGATGTTGTACTGGTTCGCCGGCGTCAGCCCTCTGTAATTGGCGTCCCAGGCCTGCTCGTAGGTGTCCTTGAAGACGATGAACTCCAGCTCGGTGCCGACCTGGGCGGTGAAGCCGTGCTCGGCGAGGCGCTCCAGCTGGCGGCGGAGGATCTGCCGCGGGGCGGCGACCACGGGCGAGCCGTCGTTCCAGGCGAGGTCGGCGATCAGCATGGCGGTACCGGCGTTCCAGGGCACCCGGCGCAGGGTGCGCAGGTCCGGGTGCATGGCGAAGTCGCCGTAGCCGCGCTCCCAGGAGGACATCGCGTAGCCGTCGACCGTGTTCATCTCGGTGTCGACGGCGAGGAGGTAGTTGCAGCCCTCGGTGCCGTGGTGGAGGACCTCGTCGAGGAAGAAACGTGCGGCGAACCGCTTGCCCTGGAGCCGCCCTTGCATGTCGGGGAAGGCCAGGACGACAGTGTCGATCTCACCGCTCGCGACGAGGGCATGCAGCTCCTCGACGCTGAGCGGGGGTGTGCGGTCTGCCACGGGAGAGCTCCTTCGGCTTCTGCTCGCTTTTTCGACCGGGCCGGAAGCCATAAGGTATTGCGGAGAACCATTGCTTGGGAAGGGGGTGCGGCGGGATGTCGCTGGATCCGGACGGCAGCCTGGAGGACCGGCTCACACCGGTACTGCGGCCGGTGCGCGCGGGCAACGGCTTCGAGGAGGCTCTGGAGCAGATCCTGCAGGTCGTACGGCTGGGCCTGGTGCCGGGGGGCGAGCGGCTGCCCGCCGAGCGGGAGCTGGCGGAGCGGCTCGGGATCAGCCGGGTGACGCTGCGCGAGGTGCTGAAGGTGCTGCAGGACCAGGGTCTGGTGGAGTCCCGGCGCGGGCGTTACGGCGGCACGTTCGTCCTGCCGCGTGCGGACGCGGGCGGCGAGGACGAGCTGCGGCGGCGGGTCGCCGAGGTCGACATCGAGGACGTCCTGCGTTTCCGGGAGGTCCTGGAGGTCGGGGCGGCCGGGCTGTGCGCCACGCACGGCCTGGGCAAGGAGCAGGCGGACCGGCTGCGCGAGGCGCTGGCCCGCACGGGCGACGCCCCGCTCGCCGACTACCGGCGGCTGGACACGATGCTGCATCTGACGCTGGCCGAGCTGTGCGGATCGCCGACACTCACCGCGCAGTACGCGGCGGTCCGGGCCACGGTGAACGACCTGCTCGACTGCATCCCGCTGCTCGTCCGCAACCTGGAGCACTCGCAGCGGCAGCACGTCGCGCTGGTGGAGACGGTGCTGGACGGGGACGCGGACGGGGCGCGGGAGATGATGCGGGAGCACTGCGCCGGGACGGCGGCGCTGCTCAGGGGCTTCCTGGCGTGAGGAGCCGCTTTCCCGGGGGCCTTGCCTTCGAGGGCCCCTCTCGACAAAGGTACGAATACAATCCTTTGCAGGACCGGGAGGGCGCATGGCGGACGGGCCGCTGATCGGCATCAGCACGTATCTGGAGGCCGGGGCGCGCTGGGGCGTGTGGGAGCTGGAGGCCGCGCTGCTGCCGGCCGGCTACCCGCGGCTGGTGCAGCGCGCCGGCGGACTGGCCGCGATGCTGCCGCCGGACGCTCCGGAGCACGCCTCCGCGGCCGTCGCACGTCTCGACGGTCTGGTGATCGCGGGCGGCCCGGACGTCGAGCCGGTCCACTACGGCGCGGAGCCCCATCCGCGGACGGGCCCTCCGGCCCGTGCCCGGGACGCCTGGGAACTGGCGCTGATCGATGCCGCTCTGGCCGCGCGCATCCCCCTGCTGGGCATCTGCCGGGGCATGCAACTCCTGAACGTCGCCCTGGGCGGCACGCTGGTCCAGCACATCGACGGCCACGCCGAGGTCGTCGGCGTCTTCGGCCACCACCCGGTCAAGCCGGTGCCCGGCACGCGGTACGCCGCCGCCGTCCCCGAGGAGACGTCCGTACCGACCTATCACCACCAGGCCGTCGACCGGCTCGGCACCGGCCTGATCCCCTCGGCCCACGCGGCGGACGGGACGGTGGAGGCACTGGAACTGCCGTCCGCCGACGGCTGGGTGCTGGGTGTGCAGTGGCATCCGGAGATGGGGGACGACCTGCGGGTGATGCGGGCGCTGGTGGAGGCGGCTTCTTCGGCTTCTCCGGCTTCTCCGGCTTCCTCGGCTTCCTCGGCTTCCTCGGCTTCCTCGGCTTCCTCGGCTTCTTCGGCTACGAGGCCTTCAGCCGTCTCCTGAGCCAGGCGAGGGCGGCGTCGCCCTGGGCGCGCTGGAAGGCGCGCAGGGTGGGAAGGCCGGGTGGCGGCGGCTGCAGGGCGTGCGCGACGAAGTAGCCGGCCAACGCGGCGAGAGCGGTGGTGACGGCGTCCGGGTCCGCCTCCCGGCCGACGGGATGAGCGGTGAACACCTCCTCCGGGTCGGGTCCGCCCTGGGCCCTGACGCAGGGCAGCATCACCAGCAGGTCGAACCAGGGCGCCGCACGTACCGCGTGCGGCCAGTCGACGAAGACGATGCGGTCGTCGGCGGTGAGCAGCATGTTGTCGGCGCGCAGGTCGGCGTGGGCGAGGGTGTCGCCGGAGGCGGCGGCCGCCCAGTCGGCGGTCAGGTCGGCAAGGCGGGACCGGTGGGCGAGGGCCCATTCGTCCAGGCGGCCGCGGAGCTCGTGCGTCTCCTGTGCGCGCAGGCGCTGCCAGCCGGTGAAGTCGTCGGCGAGGGCCTCGGCGACGGGTGGTGCGGCCACGGGGGACGGGGTGAGGGTGCGGCTGAGCTCTCCCACGGCGTCGAGGACGCGCTGCAACTCCCGCTCCCGCCAGGGGACATGGGGCTGGCGGCCCGGGATCTCCTCCAGGACCAGGGCGACCCAGGTGCCGTCGTCGTAGGTGCCGAGGAGGCGGGGCGCGGGGACGGTGTGCGGGAGGGCGGCGGTGTGGCGGGCCTCGGTGCGGTGCAGGGTGGGGCTGTGCGGGTTGATGTCCGCGCTGACCGCCTTGACGAAGGCGCGGCGGCCGGCGGCGGTTCGGATGCGAGCGGCCGTGCCCGGGGAGAAGCCGCCGGGTTGGGTTACGGCGTGGACGACGGGGGTGCCGCCGAGCACGTCTGCGACTCCGTCGCGCACGGGGGGTGGGAGTGCCTCCCAGGGGGTGCGGACGCCTGCGGCGGGCGGGGCGGGGAAATGTCGTTATCCGCGGGTCAGCGACAGGAGATCGCGTGCCGGTCCCACCGGCCGGTGCCCTGTCGGCCACACCGCCCGCAGGTCCCGGGCGAGCGCGACGCCGTCGACCGGCACCGGCACGAGTCGCCGCACGGCGAGCTCCTCCCCCACCGCCAGCTCACTCAACACCGCCGGCCCCGCCCCACTGACCGCCGCAGCCTTCACCGCAGTCGTCGACGACAGCTCGATCAGCGGCCGCGCCAGCCCACCCAGCGCCGCGTCCAGGACCTGCCGGGTCCCCGACCCCTTCTCGCGCAGGATCAGCGGCGTCGCCGCCAGCTCCGCGGCCTCCAGCGGACGCCGGCGCCGGGCCCACGCATGCCCGGGTGCCGTCACCACGATCAGACGGTCGTGGGCGATCACCGTCGAGTCCAGCCCGGGCGGCACACTGACCCCCTCCACAAAGCCCAGATCGGCCTCGCCCGACAGCAACCGCTCCCCCACCGCCGCCGAGTTGCCCGCAAGCAGGGACACCGCCGTGTCGGGCCGCTGGGCGCGCAGCGCCAACAGCCAGCCGGGCAGCAGGTACTCGGCGATGGTCATGCTCGCCGCCACCCGCAGCCGGGAGTCCCGCCGGTCCCGCAGCGCCTGCGCGCCCACGTCGAAGGCCTCTGCCGCCTCCACGATCCGCCGCGCCCAGTCCGTGACCAGCGCACCGGCGTCCGTGAGGCGGGAGCCGCGCGGCGAACGGTCGACGAGGGCCACCCCCAACTGCCGTTCCATGGAACGGATGCGGCTGCTCGCCGCCGGCTGGGTGATCCCCACCTCCCGCGCGGCCCCGCCCAGACTGCCGAGCCGCGCCACCGCCAGCAACAGCTCAAGCGCCCCGAGATCGGGCACCCGATGCGCCAGCGGGACGACGACTGCCGACGGCTCCTCCCTCTCACTCATAACTCCAGCTTATGCCCTCATAGAGACATACTCCCTGGTCGCACGAGACCGGCAGCGAGACCGTGAAGCATGGTCACCGCAGCCCAGCCCCTTCCGCGTGCCACCGCACGCCCTCCGCGCGCCACAGCCGTCCGCCATCTCGGGCCCAACTGGTACGCCACCGTCATGGGCACCGCCATCGTCGCCACCGCAGGGTCGGCGCTCCCCCTCGACATCCCCGGCCTGCGCACCGTCTGCGCAGCCGGGTGGGCCCTCTCCCTCGGCCTCCTGCTCGCTCTGCTCGCCGCCCGCGCCCTGCACTGGAGGCACCATCGCGACCAGGCCCGCGCCCACCTCCTCGACCCGGCGACGGCACCGTTCTACGGGTGTCTCGCCATGGCCCTGCTGGCCGTCGGCGGCGGCGCCGTCACGGTCGGCCGGGACTGGATCGGACCGCACGACGCGCTCCTTCTCGATGCCGTGCTGTTCACCGCCGGGACGGTGGTGGGACTCGCGGCGGCCGTCGCCGTGCCGTACCTCATGGCCGTACGGCACAAGGTGGAGCCGGACCAGGCCACGCCGGTGTGGCTGCTGCCCGTCGTCGCGCCCATGGTGTCCGCGGCGCTCGGGCCGCTCCTCGTGCCGCACCTGCCGGACGGGCAGCCCCGGCAGACGCTCCTGTTCGCCTGCTTCGCGATGTTCGGGCTCAGTCTCCTCGCGACCCTGCTGATGCTGCCGGTGATCTTCGGCCGGCTGATCACCGGCGGTCCACTGCCCCTCGCCCTGGCCCCGACGCTGTTCCTGGTGCTCGGACCGCTCGGGCAGTCCACCACCGCGGTCGGCAAGTTCGCGGACGTGGCACCGGGTGTCGTACCGGCGCCGTACAGCGAGGGATTCGGCATCCTCGCCGTCCTGTACGGCGTGCCGGTGATGGGCTTCGCACTGCTCTGGCTGGTGTTCGCCACCGCGCATGTGGTGCGGGCGCGGCGGCAGGGCATGGGCTTCGCGATGACGTGGTGGGCGTTCACCTTCCCGGTGGGGACGTGTGTCACGGGCGCCGAGACGCTCGCCCGGCACACCGGGCTCGTCGCATACGAGTGGCTCACGGTCACGCTGTACGTCCTGCTCCTCACCGCCTGGGCCGCCGCCGCCCTGCACACGGCCCGCGGTCTGCTCAGCGGAGCACTGCTCGCAGCGCCTCGCCCAGCACCCGCGGCGCCTCGGTCAACGACGGTCCGTACCAGGTCAGATGGCGCCCGCTGACCAGGGCGCACTTCAGGCCGGGGAATGCCTCCGGGCCGTCGTCGGCCGTGAAACGGTACGGCTCGTCCGGCAGGACGACGACGTCCGGTGCGGCCGTCCGCAGGTCGTCGAGCGGGATGCGGGGGTAGCGGTCGGGGTGGGTGGCGTAGAGGTGGTCGACGCCGAGGCGGGAGAGTACGTCGCCCGCGAAGGTGTCCCGGCCCAGGACCATCCAGGGGCGGCGCCAGATCGGGACCACGGCCGTCGTACGGTGCTCGGGGCTCGGCAGGCGGGACCAGGTCGTCTCGGCCTCGTCGAGCCAGCGGGGGCGGGAGGTCGCCCCGCAGGCCTCCAGCACCCGGGCCAGCTCCGCGAACGCTTGCGGTACGTCACACACCACCGTCACCAGGACCTCGACGCCCGCCGCGCGCAGCGCCGCCAGGTCGGGTTCGCGGTTCTCCTCCGCGTTGGCCACCACCAGGTCCGGGGCGAGCGCGAGGATGCAGTCGAGCTCGGGGTTCTTGGTGCCGCCGATGCGGGGGAGGTCCAGGCCGGCGGGGTGCGTGCACCAGTCGGTCGCGCCGACCAGGGCGCCGGGGACAGAGACCGCGATCGCCTCCGTCAGCGACGGGACGAGGGAGACGACGCGCACCGGCACTACCGCGACCGGTTCTGGACCGCCTCGACGTGCTCGGCGACCGCGACGACGACCACACGCGTGTCCGACACGGTGGCCCGCCACCGGTGGCGTACGCCACCCGTCAGATACAGCGTGTCGCCGCGGCCGAGCCGGTAGGCCCGCCCCTCGGCCTCGATCTCCACCGCACCGTCGGCGACATACATCAACTGATCGTTGCGGTACTGGAATTCGCGGCCCGCGTCATGGTCCCCGGTGAACTCCGAGGCATGCATCTGGTGGTGCCCCCGTACCAGTGAACGCATCCGCGGCTCGGCCACCGGATCGGGCTCGGCGCGCACGACGTCGACGCTGCACGCCGGGTCGGCGGCGGCGAGGAGTTCCACGGCGGTGGTGCGCAGGGCGTCGGCGACCTTCTCCAGGGACGTTCTGCTGGGCCGCGCCCGGTCGTTCTCGATCTGGCTCAGGAAGGGAACCGACAGGCCGCTGCGCCCGGCCACCACGGCGAGGGTGAGCTGCAGCGCCCGACGGCGTCGCCGCACGGCCGCGCCCACTCGCAGGGGCTGATCCTTGTGGTCGTCTTTGTGGTCGCCCATCGCTCCGGCTCCCTCCTTCGCTCGTGTGTCCGTGTGGCGCGGTTCCGTGTGCCGTGCACCAGGGTCCCGGTGCGGCTCGTTGATGAGTTCTCTGCACCTTACGCAGGTTCGGCAAACCGTTTCATGCGCCCGTCACATCCCCGTAAACACTGCGTGCGGTCAATTCGCCAACTCCGACCCGCGGATGGGCTCTGCCCACTCGCCGGGCGCGGATTCCTCCTTCGGGACGAAGCCGCTGACCAGTGGGGCCGGAGGGCGGACAGGGCCGGTGGTGGGGGCGGGCGGCGGTCAGTGCGGGATCCGCCGTCCGCGGGCGGGCGGATCAGGCTCCGGTCGGCCCGTCCGGTGCCGGGATCGCGGGCATACGTCCGCCGGTTCCCTACGTCGGCGGCGCGGCGCCCAGTTGGCTCCCCGTGTCGCGATCCTGCCGGTCATGGCTGGTCAGTTCGATGGTGCCGCCATCCATCGAGGTGACGCCGGGGGCGGCTTCGGCCCGGTCGACCAGAGCGCGCGGCGCGGTGCATGTGCACTCGGCACTTCCGGCCCGGAGAGCGATGAGGCTTGGGCGATGACATGGCGCTCCGTGGTTGGCCGGATCCTTTTCGTACGCCCTTCACGCGCGCGTGGGCGGCCCGTCGCGAAACGGACCGCCCACGCGCGCGTGCTTCCCCTACGGAAGCGTCATCCGGCCTACTGAGGTGTCATCCGGCCGACGATGTCCTGGTGCTCCTTGAGCCAGGCGGCGACGGCCTCCTCCTCGTGCCCTTGGCCGCCCTTGTTGATCTCGGCCTCCAGGCTGCCGAGCTCGGCCTCGCTCATCCTGAAGTTCTTGATCCACTCGGTGAGCTGCGGGTACCGCTCGGGGAACTTCTCGTTGGAGATGGTGCGGATCGTGTTGCCCTCGCCGAAGAGCTTCTTGTCGTCCTTCAGCTTGGTCAGGTCGTACCGGCTGTACGCCCAGTGCGGCGACCACAGCACCACGGCGACGGGCTTCTTCTGGGCGTAGGCGCGCTTGAGCTCGGCCAGCATCGCCGGGGTGGAGCCGTCGACGACCTTGTACTCCTTGTCCAGGCCGTAGCCGGGCAGCACCTTCGTCTTGAGCAGGTTCATCTCGCCGGTGCCCGGCTCGATCCCGATGATCTTCCCGCCGAAGAGGCCCGCCTTGCCCTTGAGGTCCTCGTAGGACTTCACGCCCTTGACGTACGAGGGCACGGCGACCTCCAGCGAGGTCGGCTGGTACCAGGTGCCGAGATCCTTGAGTCTGTCCTTGGACTTGTCCCAGTAGTTCTTCTGCGCGTACGGCAGCCAGGCGTCGAAGTTGACGTCCAGGTCGCCGGAGGCGAGTCCGGTGTAGACCGGGCCGACGTCCATCTGCTTGAGGTTGAGCTTGTAGCCGCGCCGCTCCAGGACGTTCTTCCAGAGGTAGGTGACGGCGATGTCCTCGTCCCAGGGGAACCAGGCGACGTTCACGGGCCGCCCGGCCTCGGCGGAGGCGGAGTTGTGCGGGACGGGGGCCGCCTTGTCCACGAACCCCGGATTGTCCTTCAGCCAGGCCCGCACGGCGTCCTGCTGCTTGCCCTTGCCCGCCTTGTTGATCTCGGCCTCGAGGCTGGTGAGCTGCTTCTCGCTCATCCTGAAGTTCTTCAGCCACTTGCCGACGACGGGGTTGTCGCCCGTGAAGCCCTTGCGGGTGAGCGTGTGCACACCGTCGCCCTCACCCCAGGCGCCCCTGGGGTCCTTCAGCTTCTTCAGCTTGTAGTCGTTGTACGCCCAGTGCGGCGACCAGAGCGTGACGACGATGGGCTGCTTCTGGCTGTACGCCCGCTTGAGCTCGGCCAGCATCGCCGGGGTGGAGCTGTCGACGACCTTGTACTCCTTGTCCAGGCCGTAGTCCGGCAGGACCTTGCTCTTGAGCAGGGCCGTCTCGCCGGCGCTGGACTCGATGCCGGTGATCTTCCCGCCGAAGGTGCCTCCCTTGCCCTTGAGGTCGTCCAGGGAGTCGATGCCCTTCATGTACGAGGGGACGCTCAGCTCCAGGGAGGTCCTGCCGTACCAGGCACCGAGGTCGTCGAGCTTGCTGCCGTACTTCTTCCAGTACTGGGCGTGCGTGGTCGGCAGCCAGGCGTCGGTCTGGAAGTCGACGGTGCCCTGGGCGAGCGCGGTGTAGAGCGGGCCGGCCTCGAACTGCTTGGCGTCCACCTGGTAGCCGCGCTCCTCGAGGATCTCCTTCCAGAGGTAGGTGGAGGCGACGCCCTCGTCCCACGGGATGTAGCCGATGCTGATCTTCTTGCCCTGGCCGACGTCCTTGCCGTCGGCCACCGGAGCGGAACCGCTGTTGCCGCCGAAGACGCCCATGCCGCCCGCGACGAGCGCGAGGACCACGACACCGATGACCGCGATCTGCGGACTGGGCCGGTACGACCAGATCTTCAGGCCCTGGGCGGCGCGGGCCTTGGCGGCGGCGCGGCGGCCCAGCGGGGAGACATGCGTGCCCAGGGCGCTGGTCATGCGGTCGAGGTAGATCGCGAGGATCACGATCGCGACACCGGCCTCCGAGCCGAGGCCCACGTTGAGCTGGCCGATGGCCTCGTTGACGTCGCCGCCGAGGCCGCCGGTGCCGACCATGCCGGCGATCGCGGCCATGGACAGGCCGAGCATGATGACCTGGTTCACACCGGCCATGACGGTCGGCAGCGCGAGGGGCAGCTGGACGCGCAGCAGGGTGTCGCGGGGCGAGGTGCCGAAGGCCTCGGCGGCCTCGACCAGTTCCTTGTCGACCTGGCGGATGCCCAGTTCCGTCATGCGCACGCCGGGGGCGAGCGCGAAGATCAGGGTGGCGACGATGCCCGCGGGGGCGCCGGTGCCGAAGAACAGGATCGCCGGGATGAGGTAGATCATCGCGGGCAGCGTCTGCATGAAGTCGAGGACGGGCCGGACGAGCCCGCTGACCCGGTTGGAGCGCGCGGCCCAGATGCCGACGGGCACCGAGATCACCAGCGCGATGATGGTGGCGACGAGGACCAGCGACAGGGTGACCATCGCGTCGTCCCACAGTTCTAGGGAGTCGATGAAGGCGAATCCCACGAAGGTCAGGACACCTGCGAGGGTGCCGCGGAGCCAGAACGCGAGCACGGCGAAGATGCCGGCGAGCAGCAGGGGCTCGGGGGCCTGCAGAACGGCGTTGATGCCGTCGTAGGTGCCCGTGAAGACGGTCTTGAAGAAGTCGAAGAGCCAGGACACATGGGCCAGCAGCCAGTCGACGGTGCTGTTGACCCAGTCGCCGAGCGGGATCCTAGGCATGGACGGCCTCCTCGTTGCCGAGGAAGGCGACCAGGCGCTCGGTCGGGACCACGCCGACGAGCTTGTGCCGGGAGTCGAGGACGGCCACGGGGTGCGTCATCCGGGCGCTCATCGCGCAGAGTTCGGTGAACGGCGTGTCGGGCGTCGCGGTCTCGCAGTGGCTCGTGCAGCCGCAGTCGGCCTCGTCGCCCTGTACGTCCGTGTCCATGACGGCGGACGCGGTCAGGACCCGGGAGCGGTCGACGTCCTGGATGAAGGAGGCGACGTAGTCGTTCGCGGGCCGCAGCAGGATGTCCTCGGCGGTGCCGGTCTGGACGATACGGCCGTCGCGCATAACGGCGATGCCGTCGCCCAGGCGCATGGCCTCGTTGAGGTCGTGGGTGATGAAGACGATGGTCTTCTTCAGGCTCCGCTGCAGTTCGAGCAGCTGGTCCTGCATGTCACGGCGGATCAGCGGGTCCAGGGCGCTGAACGACTCGTCCATCAGCAGCAGATCGGCGTCGGTGGCGAGGGCGCGGGCGAGGCCCACGCGCTGCTGCATGCCGCCGGACAGCTCGTCGGGCCAGGACTTCTCCCAGCCGGCCAGTCCGCACAGGGCCAGCGCCTCGCCGGCGCGCTGCTCGCGCTCGGCGCGGGGCACGCCCTGCACGGCCAGGCCGTAGCCGGCGTTCTCGAGGACGCTGCGGTGCGGGAACAGCGCGAAGTGCTGGAAGACCATGCTGATCTTCCGCGCGCGCACCGCGCGCAGCTCGCGGTCGCCGAGCGCGGTCAGGTCCTGGCCGTCGAAGCGGACCCGTCCCGCGGTCGGTTCCAGCAGGCCGTTGAGCATGCGCAGCAGCGTGGACTTGCCGGAGCCGGACAGGCCCATGACCACGAAGATCTGGCCCGGTTCCACGGTGAAGGACGCGTCGATCACGGCGGCCGTGGTGCCGTCGGCGCGCAGCTCCTCCCGGTCGGCTCCCTGTCGGAGCCGCTCGACCGCGTCGTCGGGTCGTCTGCCGAACACCTTGTAGAGGTGCTCGGCCTCTAGCCTGGATGACACGTCTGCCTCTCATCACGGGGGTGGGGGGACAAGGGCCGCGCCTGCCCCCGGCCGACCAGGGCAAACGCGGAAGTGGTTCAGTTCACAACCAGTGCGTAGGATCGCCGCCGGTGCTTCACATCGGGCGTGTCCTGGGGGGACGACTGTGGAACGGCCGGACGACACACGCGCGTCGGTGCTGCGCTTCGCGACGGAGCTGGTGGCCTGGATCGCCACGCCCTGGGCACTGTGGCCGCACTCCTGGCCGCTCGCCGTCCTCGCGGTGCTGGCGCTGATCGGTCTGCCGACCGTCTTCTCCACCCCCGGCGACAAGGAGAAGGTCGTCGTCGCCGTACCGGGCTGGGGCACTGTCCTGCTCGTACTGCTCCAGCTCGTCGCGGCCGTGATCTCCGCATGGTGGCTGTTCCCCGCCTGGGCGGCCGTCCTCGTGTCGCTCTTGGCCGCCGCCACCCTGGTGACCGAACGTCCGCGCTGGCGGTGGCTGCTCGCCGGCGCGTGACTGTCAGTGTCGTACGGCATGATGCGAGGCGTGACCGGACGACTGATGCTCCTCGACACCGCCTCGCTCTATTTCCGCGCCTACTTCGGCGTGCCGGAGTCCGTGAAGGCCCCGGACGGCACCCCGGTGAACGCCGTGCGCGGGCTCCTCGAATTCATCGACCGCCTGGTCAAGGACCACCGCCCCGACCACCTGGTGGCGTGCATGGACGCGGACTGGCGCCCGCAGTGGCGGGTCGATCTGATCCCCTCCTACAAGGCGCACCGCGTCGCCGAGGAGCACGAGGTCGGCCCGGACGAGGAGGAGGTGCCGGACACGCTGTCCCCGCAGGTGCCGGTCATCGAGGCGGTCCTCGACGCGCTCGGCATCGCGCGTGTGGGCGTCGAGCCCTATGAGGCGGACGACGTGATCGGCACGTTCACCGCGCGGGCGAAGGGCCCGGTCGACATCGTCACCGGCGACCGCGACCTGTACCAGCTGGTGGACGACGCGCGAGGGGTGCGCGTGCTCTACCCGCTCAAGGGCGTCGGCACGCTGCAGCTCACCGACGAGGACTGGCTGCGCGAGAAGTATGGGGTGGACGGCGCGGGGTACGCGGATCTGGCGCTGCTGCGCGGCGATCCGAGCGACGGCCTGCCGGGGGTGCCGGGCATCGGCGAGAAGACGGCCGCGAAGCTGCTCGCCGAGTTCGGGGACCTGGCCGGGATCATGGCCGCGGTCGAGGACCCGAAGTCGAAGCTCACACCGTCGCAACGCAAGCGGCTGGACGAGGCACGGCCTTACGTGGCCGTGGCCCCGAAGGTCGTCAAGGTCGCCGACGACGTGCCGCTGCCGGACGTCGACACGGCCCTGCCGCACGCCCCGCGCGACTCGGCGGCACTGGACGAGCTGGCGGTCCGCTGGGGACTGGGCGGCTCGCTGCAGCGTCTGCTGACGACGCTGGGGATGTGACGTGTCCGGCGACGCGCGCTCATCAAGTCTTCATGGGAGAGGTGTTAACTGAGGGAAGATGCTAACTTAGGTAAACCTAAGCTTGGGAACAGGGAGGCCGCCATGGCAGAACGCCCGGCACGGAAGCCGCGGAAGGCCCAGTCGGCGCAGGTCGTGCGCACGGAACGGCTGACTCCGCACATGCAGCGCGTGGTCCTCGGTGGCGAGGGTCTGGCCGGGTTCGCGGCGGACACCTGCACCGACCACTATGTGAAGCTGCTGTTCCCGCCGAGCGAGGGTGTTGCCTACCCCGAACCCTTCGACCTGGAGCGCATCCGCGAGGAACTCCCGCGCGAGCAGTGGCCGGTGACCCGGACGTACACCGTGCGGGCCTGGGATCCGGTCCACCGCGAGCTGACGCTGGACTTCGTGATCCATGGCGACGAGGGCCTGGCCGGCCCATGGGCGGCGCGCGTCCAGCCGGGCGAGACGGTCCACTTCATGGGCCCGGGCGGCGCCTACGCCCCGGACCTCAGCGCCGACTGGCATCTGCTCGTCGGCGACGAGAGCGCCCTGCCTGCGATCGCCCGCTCCCTCGAATCGCTGCCCGAGGGCGTCACGGCGCACGCCTTCGTGGAGGTCTCGGGCCCCGAGGAGGAGCAGAAGATCGACTCCGATGTGGAGGTCGTCTGGCTGCACCGCGGGGACCGGCCCATCGGCGAGGCGCTGGTCGAGGCCGTACGGTCGCTGCGGTTCCCGGAGGGCCGGATGCATGCGTTCGTGCACGGCGAGGCGCACTTCGTGAAGGAGCTGCGCCAGCTGCTGCGCTGCGACCTGGCGGTCCCGCGCGAGGACCTGTCGATCTCCGGCTACTGGCGGCTCGGCCACAACGAGGACGGCTGGCAGGCCTCCAAGCGGGAATGGAACGCGCGCATCGAGGCGGAGCAGGAGAGCGCGGCGTCCGCCGCCTGATACGTCCGAAGGGGCGGCACCTCGTCGAGGTGCCGCCCCTTCGCCGTTGCCGTTGCACCGACAGGTGCGCTCACACCGACCGCTGGTACGAGCGGAACGTCCGGATCGACAGCCACACCGCCGCCACCGCGAGCGCCAGCAGCGCCCCGCCGCGGCTGAGCACATCGCCCCAGTCGGGGTGCTCCGACAGTGCCGAACGGCCCGCGACCATCGCCCAGTTGAGCGGGTTGAAGTCGGCGATGTGCCACATCCAGGACGGCATCTGGGACGGCGCCATGAAAGCGCTCGACAGGAACGTCAGCGGCAGCAGCAGGAAGGTGTTGATGCCGATGATCGACTCCCGCTCCTGCACCAGCATGCCCAGAGCGTTGGACAGCGCCCCGAAGACGGTGCCGAGCAGCACGGAGGCGAGGACCAGGACGGCGATGCCGCCGACGCCGCCCGGGTAGTCGGCGCCGCCTGCCAGCGCGAGCAGCACGATGACGACCGACTGGAACGCGGTGACCAGGCCGTTGTTGACGACATTGCCGTTCATCAGCGCGGCCCGGCTGACCGGAGTGGTCAGGAAGCGGTTGAGCGTACCCCGCTGGATCTCCTCCAGCGTGCCCATCCCGGCCCACATGTTGGAGCTGAGCGCACTCATCACGACCACACCGGGGACGAGGTAGTCGAGGTACGTGGTCGTTCCGAAGCCGCCCAGTTCGACGACCTTCTTGAAGAGGTTGCCGAACAGGAACAGCCAGATCACCGGCTGGATCAGCGTGATGACCGCGTACGCCGGCTGCCGGGTGAACACCATCAGCTGACGCTGCGTCATGTACCAGGTGTGGGAGACGGCCGTGCTCATCGCGCACCTCCGGCGGGGACGAGGCTCTCAGTGGCTTCGGCGTCGGCCTCCGAGTAACGGCGGCCGGCGTAGCGGAGGTAGACGTCGTCGAGGGAGGGCCGGGCAACGGTCGCGGCGGCCACCCCGACCCCGGCCCGCTCCAGCGCCCCGAGCAGCGCGGGTACGGCCGCGGCCCCGTCGTCGGCGCGGACGCTGACGCGGCGCCCGTCGATCAGCACCTCGTGCATCCCGGGCAGAGCACCGAGGGCGCCCTTGAGGAGCGTACGGCCGGCCTCGCCGACCGGCTCCCGGAGCTCCAGGTGGACGGCGTCGCCGCGGAGTTCGCCCTTGAGGGAGTCCGGAGTGCCCTCGACGACGACCCGGCCGCGGTCGACAATAGCGATGCGCTCGGCGAGCCGGTCGGCCTCCTCCAGGTAGTGCGTGGTGAGCAGGATCGTCAGGCCCTCCTCCCCCGCCAGCCGGTCGATCTCGTCCCACATGGCCGTGCGGGCCTCGGGATCCAGGCCGGTGGTGGGTTCGTCGAGGAAGAGCACCTCGGGACGGTGCACCAGACCGAGGGCGACGTCGAGCCGGCGTCGCATACCGCCGGAGTAGCCCTTGACCGGACGCTTCGCGGCGTCGGCGAGACTGAAGCGGTCGAGCAGCTCGTCCACCCGGCTGCTCAGGCTGGCGCCCTTCAACCCGTAGAGCCTGCCCTGCAGTTGGAGGTTCTCGCGGCCGGTGGCGACCGGATCGGCGCCGGAGCTCTGGGCGACCACGCCGATCGCGCGGCGCACCCGGTCCGGGTGGCGCAGCACATCGTGCCCGGCGACGGTGGCGGTGCCCGAGTCGGGCTGCGCGAGGGTGGTGAGGATCTTGACGGTGGTGGACTTGCCGGCGCCGTTGGGCCCGAGGAGCCCGAAGACGGTGCCCGGTTCGACGGTGACGTCCATGCCGCACAGGGCGGTGACCTCACCGGGGTAGGTCTTGATCAGCTGGCGCGCCTGCACTGCGGGCGCACGGGTAGCACTCACGACTGCTCTCCTGAATGAGCGGATGACAAACGACCGGATGACAACTGATCCGTCCGCGTGAAGAGCGCCGGGCTATCCTGGGTGTGCCGCACCTCGATCGCCTGGAGCCGCTTCACGGCGGATTCAGTTCGGGGTTCGAGACCCCGGCCCAGCTGCTGCAACAGCCCGGCCGGGGTCTGTTTTTCGTCAGGTGAACTCCGGTGGCAGCTCCCCCGTCTCGTGGAAGTGGCGCCACGCGTCGACGCCCGGCAGCGAGCCCTTCTCGATCTCCTCCAGGAAACCGCGGACCCATTCCGCCTGCGCCTCGACCATGTGCAGCTGGTACTCGACCTCGACGAGGAAGAGCCTCGGAAGCGTCTCGCCGAGCTTCTGCAGTGCCGCGCGCCCGCTCGCCACCTCCACCTCGAGGTTCTGCAGCCGCTCCTGGAGCAGCCGCACCACGTCGTCGGGGGGCAGCGCCCCGAGCAGTGACAGCGCGGTCTCGAAGATCGGGAACTCCTTGGCCGGCACGGCCAGCAGATCGGACAGCCAGTCGGCCATCTCCTCCCGCCCCGCCTCGGTGAGCCCGTAGACCGTGCGCTCGGGCCGGTTGCCCTTCCGCTCGACGTCCGCGACCTCGACGAAGCCGTGCTTCTGGAGGTTCTGCACGACGGTGTAGAGCGAGCCGTACTTGATCTTCGTGCTGTTGTCCTTCCCCTGTTGACGCAGGGTCTGGGCGATCTCGTACGGATGCATCGGCTTCTGCCAGAGCGTGACCAGCACGGCGAGCGCCAGCGGGTTGCTGAGCTTGCGGCGCTTCATCGCCATGACGGATCACCTCGCTTACGAATATCCGCCACCGAACATATCGCGACCCTCCGCGGGGCGTCAATACACACGATGTATCGCGTTTCGAGGTGCAGAGCAAGGGCGTGAGGACTTGGGCCCGCCCCGGACATGACGGCGTGACGCGCACGAAACAGCCCGTCCCTAATTTCTGTCGCCTGACAGGAACCCGCGCCACTCCCCGCTCCCCGCGCCGAAGGCAGGTGCCGCCGTGACGACAACGACCCCCTCCGACGTCCACCCCGATCCACCGCACCCGCCGGACGACGGCTCGCTCGCGGAGTTCGGCTACCGCCAGGAACTGCACCGCAGCCTGGGCAGGTACGCCTCCTTCGCGGCCGGGTTCTCCTTCATCTCCGTACTGACGACCGTCTTCCAGTTCTTCGCCTTCGGGTACGCGTTCGGCGGCCCCGTCTTCTTCTGGGCCTGGCCGGTGGTGCTGGTCGGGCAGCTGCTGGTGGCCGCGTGCTTCGCGGAGCTGGCCGCCCGGTATCCGATCTCGGGCGCCATCTACCAGTGGTCCTCCCGGCTCTCGAACGTCACCTTCGGCTGGTTCGCCGGCTGGATCATGGTGATCGGACAGATCGTGGTGGTCGCGGCGGCGGCGCTGGCGCTGCAGATGGTGCTGCCGGCGATCTGGTCGGGGTTCCAGCTGGTGGGCACCGACCCGGCGGTGACCTCGCAGGACGGCGCGGCGAACGCGGCGGTCCTCGGAGTGATCCTGCTGGTGCTGACCACGCTCGTGAACATCGTGGACAACCGGGTGATGTCCCTGATCAACCGGGTCGGAGTGACCGCCGAGATCATCGGTGCGGCGCTCATCGTCGTGCTGCTGCTCACCCACTCGAAGCGCTCCCCCGGCATCACCTTCCACACCACGGGAGCCGCAAGTTCCGGCCTGTTCGGGGCACTTGCCGTGGGTTCCTTCACGGCGGCGTACGTGATGATCGGCTTCGACAGCGCGGGCGAGATGAGCGAGGAGACACACCACCCCCGTCGTACGGCGCCCCGCACGATCCTCACGGCACTGGGCGCCGCGGGCCTGCTCGGCGGTCTGGTCATCCTCGGCGGCCTGCTCGCCGCACCCAGCCTGACCGACGGGCACCTGGGCGTCGACGGCCTGAGCTACGTCCTGACCAGCCGCCTGGGCGACGGCGTCGGCAAGGTCCTGCTGGCGGACGTGGTGGTGGCGATCGCGGTGGCAACCCTCGCGATCCAGACGGCGGCCTGCCGGATGCTGTTCTCCATGGCCCGCGACGGCCAGCTCCCCTTCTCCCGCCGCCTCGCCCGCGTCAACCCGAGCACGGGCATGCCGGGCGCCCCCGCCCTCGTCGTCGGCGTCCTCGCCGCGGCGCTCCTGCTGCTCAACTTCGTCTCCCCGGACGCCTTCCTGGCCATCGGCACCACCTGCATCGTGATGCTGTACCTCGCGTACGCGATGGTCACGGGCCCGCTCCTGATCCGCCGCCTGCGCGGCGAGTTCACCTCCGAAGGCACCGACGAGACGGGCGGCCGGCTCTTCTCCCTGGGCCGCTGGGGCATCCCGGTCAACGCACTCGCCCTCCTCTACGGCCTCCTCATGACGGTCAACCTGGCCTGGCCGAGGGCGGCGGTGTACGACCCGGCGGGCGGGCACTGGTACTTCCAGTGGTTCACGGTGCTGTTCTTGCTGGTCACGGTAGGGATCGGAGCGCTGTACCAGTGGGGGCGCACTCGACGCGCGCACACCGCCCGGGAAACCGCTCCGGCCCTCCCGGATCCGACTCGATAGCCGGACGCTTCCTGCACAGATGCAACAAGTGTCGCGCATTGCCCACCAGTTCACTCGCACAGCCATGAACGAATGGGACCCAACACTTTCGGATCGATGCCACACATGACAACATTTCAACCAAGTGCGCCCCGCGTGTGCCGTCGTACGCTCCTCCTACGCTCCTTCACGGGGAACGACGTCGCGCGCACGCTGGGGGATTGAAGCCAGAAGTGGGATGTTCTTGCGGAGGCTCGTGGTCATGGCAACAAGTTGCGTCGAAGTCGCGGCAGTAACCCCGGACATGCTCGCTTGGAAGGGCTCCGCACAGGAGGCTCTGGCGCATATGTCAGAAGCACGCGGCATTCAGCAACTGCTGCACCGTTCGCATGAGCTCTGGTGCGGACCGAATTGCGATCGAGATACGGCCTGCACATTCCTGCATTACCCGCGAAAACCCGTGGCGGCCGTCCGTCCCTCGACCACGAGGTCCCGTTACAACAAGCACACCGCCCACCTGTACACGGTGATGGGCGGGGACGGTTACGTGGGCCCGATCGCGCAGCGCCACCGGATCAACTTGTGGCCGTTGCTGGAAGAGGTCGTGGAGCGGTGGGATTCGGTGGAGGGGCAGCTCGGCGGGACCCCGCAGCACTATGCCGACTGGACGAAGAAGCGCGATGCCACCGCCGCCGACACGGTGTCACGCGCGTGCCGTGACACCATCCAGTGGATGGCCTGCTGGGTCGGCGAGCGATACGGCGCAGATCCACTGGGTCTGCACTACATCGCCTTCGCCACCATCCTCGACGACATCTGCATACCTCCACTCGATCTGGTCAGCGGCCGTTTCCGCATGTACGGCCGCTCCGTGGGTGATCTCGTCGAGGCGATGGACGCGGCCGGCTGGGGGCGCGACGCAGTCCATGCGCTGCTGTCTCTGATCAGGCAGTCCATTGCGCAGTACGCGGAGAAGATGGACTTCCGCCCGGGGGACGAACACGTCGGACTCCACGAGGAGTTGCAGAACTCGCCGAGCATGTGGGACGGTGTCATATTCCGGGGGAACACCGGAAATGCATATGGCACTGCGATCATGGTCGCCCGGAACAGCGAAACCGGCCCGGTCTCCTTCCCCTGGCTCATGGACAGTGCGGTGTGCGACTGCCTCTCGATGGACCTGTGCAAGTCGACGCTCGGCATCTACTCGCTGGACAATCACCAGCCGACCTCGAACGGCCACCGGTCGGAGAAAAGGAAGGCCAGCTACCGGTCGATCTATCTCGATCTCATCGACGATCTGGTCTTCACCGGTGCGCCCGAGCCGTTGGTGCACTTCGGCCGCAGCGGTTTTCTCTTCGTGCAGATACAGGACCGGTACCAGGAACGTCGGCATGGCAGGCGATTCCCGCTGGCTCCGCCGATGGCCCGCGAGCTCAAGCGCCTCTTCGGTGAAATGCCGACGGATGAATGGCTCGAGAAAATGTTCCACAGCGGCGAAGAGGATTCAGTGCGCCGATTCATGTGGTCGCACCGTCGCGCCGGATGACAAGTTCTGTCACAAGCGCATATGCGGACAGCTCTCGTGCACACGTGTGCAGGTCAGTCGCCCTGCACACGTGCGTGCAGGTGCATGTCGTGCCAGCCGTCGGGGTGCAGGAAGGCGCTGCGCTTGACCCCTTCCAGGGCGAAGCCGGTCTTGGCTGCGACCCGGCAGGAGGCCAAGTTGGCGGCGGCGTGCAGGAGTTCGAGGCGGTGAAAGCCGATCTCCTCGAAGGCCCAGCGGGTGAGGGTGCCGGTCGCACGTGCCGCGACGCCCCGGCCGCGGGCCGCCGCCGTGGTCCAGTACGCGACCTTGGCCAGACCGTCGAAGAGCACGATCTCGCGCAACGCCACCCGCCCCAGCAGCCGGTCGCTGTCCGCGTCGGTCACGGCCCACTCGGCGATGCGCTCGCCTTCCCACTCCTTCAGCCATCCCTCGATCCAGCCCGCGGCCTCCGCCTCCGAGTCGCTGGTCCGCAGATGCCACTGGCGCATGAGCGGATCCTGGAAGGTCTCGTGCACGGCGGGCGCGTCCTCGGGCCGCCAGGGGCGCAGCACCAGCCCGTCGCCGGTGGAGAGCACAGGTTGGGGGGATCGGGCGAGGCTTCCGGAGGGCAGCACGGGTCCGGTGGTGTCGGGCATGATCCGCATCCTGCCCGTGGGGCGCGGCCGGTCCAACCGGTTTTTCCGGCGCCGTACGCTTGATCGTGATGAGACGCAAGCCACGGATCCCGCCCGCCCCGCTGCCGCAACGGCGGGGGGTGGATCCGGTGCGGGTGCGGCTGCCCGCCGGGGGGCCGTGGGCCACCGTGCGCGAGCATCTGGTCGAGCGGCTGAGCGGGGCGGGCGCAGGGGCCGTCGACGGGATGTTCGAGGCGGGGCAGATCGTCGGAGCCGACGGGCGGGCCGTCGCGCCCGACGCGGCGTACGAACCCGGCATGTTCGTGTGGTTCCACCGCGAGCTGCCCGAGGAGGTACCGGTGCCGTACCCGCTTCGGGTCGTGCACCGGGACGAGCACATCGTCGTCGCGGACAAGCCGCACTTCCTGGCCACCACCCCGCGCGGCAGCCACGTCACCGAGACCGTGCTCGCGCGGCTGCGCCGGGAACTGGGCCTGCCCACGCTGGGGGCCGCGCACCGGCTGGACCGGCTCACCGCCGGGCTCGTGCTGTTCACGGTGCGGCCCGAGGAACGCGGCGCGTACCAGGCGCTGTTCCGCGACCGGCGGATAGCGAAGGAGTACGAGGCGGTGGCGCCGTACGATCCGGGTCTCGCCCTTCCCCGGACGGTGCGCAGCCGCATCGTGAAGGAGCGTGGGGTGCTCGCCGCCCACGAGGTGGAGGGCGAGCCGAACGCGGTCAGCCGGGTGGAGCTGGTCGAGCACCGTGCCGACGGCCTGGGGCGGTACCGGCTGATTCCCAGCACCGGGCAGACCCATCAGCTCCGTGTCCATATGAACGCGCTCGGGGTGCCCATCCTCGGCGATCCGCTCTACCCGGTGGTGACCGACCCCGTGCCGGCTGGTGACTTCCGGCGACCGCTCCAACTGCTGGCGCGGACGCTGGAGTTCACCGATCCGGTCACGGGGGTGGAGCACCGGTTCCGGAGTTCGCGGGCTCTGGAGGCCTGGAGCTCCTACGGCGGCTGGGCCGGTCAGTAGCCGCGCCACCAGGTCAGGAAGCGGCGCCAGGCACCCTTCGGGCGAGCCGGCTGCTCAGGTGCCGACGCGGCCTGCTGGGGCGGTGCCGCCGGCTGCAGCTCCGGGGTGGGGGCGGCCGGCTCGGGCTGCTTGCTGCCGACCTGCCAGTCGGTGCGCTGCGCCGGGACGGGGGCGTGTCCGGGCTTCGCCTTCACGTTCTGCTGGGGCTTCGGCTCGAAGCGGACCGGCAGTTCCACCAGGTGGCGGTTCGAGATGCCGGTCACCCACCGCAACTCGTCCTCGTCACAGTCGAGTTGGACGTCGGGAAGACGGTTCAGCAGCGCGTCGACGCCGACGTCGGCGATGGCTCGGCCGATGTCCTGGCCCGGGCACTCGTGCGGGCCGCCGCTGAAGGCGAGGTGGGAGCGGTTGCCCATCATGTTGGCCGACAGGTCCGGGCGGACGCGCGGGTCCACGTTGCCCGGCGCGATGCCCAGAAGGAGGCCGTCGCCCTTGCGGATGCGCTTGCCGCCCAGCTCGGTGTCCTGCTTGGCGAAGTAGGCGAAGACGGTGCTGAACGGCGGCTCGTCCCACAGGGACTGCTCGACCGCCTGGGGCACGGTCATCTGGCCTCCGTTGAGCTGGGCGCGGAACCCCGGGTGGGTGAGCACCATTCGCAGCACGTTGGCGATGAGGTTGGCGGTGGCCTCGTACGCCGCCATCAGGACGACGCGCAGGTGCTGGCCGACCTCCTCGTCGTTGAGCCGCGCCTCGTTGTTGATCAGGTGGCTGGTGAAGTCGTCCTCGGGTTCGGCCCGGCGGCGGGCGGTGAGCCGCATCAGGACGTCCATGACATACGCGTTGCTGGCGATGGAGGTCTCGGTGCCCTTGAGCATGTCGCGAGCGGCGTGCACCATCCGATCGTTGTACTCGTCGGCCATCCCGAGGACCTCGCACATCACCGCCATCGGCAGGTATTCGGCGAACTGGCCGACCAGGTCGGCCCTGCCCTTCTCGCAGAACTTGTTCACGAGGTGCTGGGTCGCGTGGTTGATGTGGCGGCGGACGCCCCGTTGATCGATGGTCGACATGGCGGCGGTGACCGCCCCGCGCAGCCGCACGTGCTCGTCGCCTTCGGCGTGGGCGCAGATCGGCTGCCAGGCGAAGTGCGGCATGAGCGGGTGGTCGGGCTTGACCGTCCCGTCCTGCATCGGCTTCCACAACCTGTTGTTCTTGCAGAACTGCGCGGGCGTGCTCACCATGTGCAGGTTCTCGCTGTGACCGAGCACCACCCAGATCGGCACGTCCTCGTGCAGCAGCGCGGGAGCCACGGGACCGTGCTCTTCGCGGAGCTTCTCGTACACGGCTCCCAGGTTCTCCGCCCCGGGGCCGTACAGCCGGCGCAGCCCGCCGGGGCCGATGCCTTTTCCGTGCGCGGGGCAGCCCGGAGGCGGGCCGGCCAGGGACTCGTCCGTACCGGTCGGGGAGAGGGGTTCAGGCGTCACGATCGTCGCTCCGAAGCTGAGTGGATCCGGTGTACAGGTGGTGATGGGGCCCCGGTTCGAGCGAAGCCGGGAACACGGGACGGCCCGGAAATGCGGGATGGCCGGGGATACGGGAGTAGCAGTGCGCGGGGCTCATGTGCCGGCCCTGGCCCGCGCCAGTGCATGGAGGAAGCGCAGCAGCGTCATCAGGACGTCCCGGCTGGAGGCCCGGCGGCGTGCGTCGCAGTCGATGATCGGGATCTCCTCGGCCAGGTCGAGTGCGGTGCGCAGTTCGGCGATGGGGTAACGGGGCGCGTCGGGGAAGGAGTTGACGGCCACCACGAAGGGCACGCCGCGCTCCTCCAGCCGCCCTATGACGTCGAAGCTGACCTCGAGCCGCCGGGTGTCGATCAGTACGACCGCGCCCAGCGCGCCCTCGAACAGCCCGTTCCACAGGAACCAGAACCGTTCCTGGCCGGGGGTGCCGAAGAGGTAGAGCACCAGCTGGTCGGTGATGCTGATGCGGCCGAAGTCCATGGCCACGGTGGTGGCCGTCTTGGACTCGGAGCCGTAGTTGTCGTCGACCCCGACGCCGGCCTGCGTCATGGTCTCCTCGGTGGTCAGCGGCCTGATCTCGCTGACCGAGCCGACCATCGTCGTCTTGCCGACTCCGAAGCCGCCCACGATCACGATCTTCACCGCGGCCTGGGCCGTGTGCGGCAGATGATCCTCTGTTCGTGGTCCGGGGATGGTGTCAGAGCCTTTGAAGTCCATGCATCACCGCTTCGAGAAGGGAACGGTCGGGGAGCGCCTGCCGGACGATCGGGGCGCGCGCCTGCACCAGTTCTGCCGTCAGCATCTCGGTCAGCAGCACGGTCACCACGCTGAACGGCAGACTCAGATAGGCCGAGAGCTCGGCCACCGAGAGGGGGGCCGTGCACAGCCGGAGCATCGCCGTCTGCTCCGGAGTGGCGGAAGGCGGCGGGTCGGCGCGCGCCACGATTAACGTGACCAGGTCGATGTCGGCGCGTTCCCCGTCCGGCCCGGCGACGACGTAGAGCCGCTCCGGGGCCTTCGGGTCACCCTCATGGCCTTCCTTGGAGGGTGTCGGGGGAGGTTCCGGGATGTCCTGACTGGGGTATCGCCGCCGGCGTTGCGGAGGAGTCATACGGTCTGCCCGTTGCGCCGGGGCGGACTGGTGAGATGGGCCCCGATCCGTACGACCAGATCACGCATGCGGTTGCTCATCAGACCGGGCTCGGCGACCACGTCGGAGAGCACCGCGAGGTAGGCATTGGCTCCGGCGGCCATCAGATAGAAGTAACCGCCGTTGATCTCGATGATGACCAGCTTCATCCGGCCGTCGCTGCCCGGGATCTCATGGGCGACGGCGCCCGCCAGGCTCTGCAGTCCCGCGCAGGCCGCGGCGACGCGGTCGGCGGCGTCGGGATCGCCCCCGTAGCGAGCGATGCGCAGGCCGTCGGCGGAGAGCACCACGATCATCTCGATGCCCGGTACTCCGTCGGCGAGATCCTTGAGCATCCAGTCGAAGTTGGCTCGCTGCTGGATCACTTGTGGTCCCTCTCGTCGTCGGCCTCGATTCGGGCCGGCTCGTTGGTCGGCTGGGTGAATGCGGTCGGGTCCGGGTCGCCCTTGAGGCCCTCCCAGAACGCCTCGACCCACAGCCCGGGTTCGGTTTCCTTGGTCTCCGGCTCCGGCTCCGTCACGGGCGTCGTCCAGGCGGGCCTGGCCGCCCTCGCCTCCCGCTCGGCCTCTTCGGCGGCGGCCTGTTCGGCGAGCCGCTGGCTGAGCGGGATCTTGACCCGGCTGCGGCGCTGCGGCAGGCCGCCCGCGGTCCACTCCGTGACCTCGGGGATCTCGTCCTCCATGGACACGCCGGCCGGAATACGCGGGCTGGTGGGACGCCGCCGCTTCGGTGCGCGCTTGGGACCTTCGAGCGCACCGAGTTCGAGCTTGGGCAACGCGGTGGCGCCGATGCCGTGGGCGAGGCCGGGCGCCTCGTCGCCGGTCACCATCACGCGCGGGATGACGAGGACGGCGCGGACACCGCCGTACGCGGAGGCACGCAGCGAGATCTGCATGTCGAACGCCTTGCACAGACGGCCCACGACGGCCAGGCCCAGTCGCGGGGCGTCGCCGAGTTCCTGGAGGTCGACGCCGGCCTGGGCGCGCTCCAGCATGGTCTCGGCCTTGGCGCGGGCCTCCTCGCTGAGGCTGACGCCGGCGTCCTCGATCTCGATGGCGATGCCGGTCTGCACCTCGGTCGCGATGACGTGCACCTTGGTCTGCGGCGGCGAGTAGCGCGTGGCGTTGTCGAGGAGCTCGGCGCAGGCGTGGATGACCGGCTCGACGGAGATGCCGCGGATGTTGACCTTGGCGATGTTGTCGAGCGAGATGCGCTTGTACTCCAGGATCCGGGACATGGCGCCGCGCAGCACGCTGTACAGCGGTACGGGCTGCGGCCACTGGCGTCCGGGGCGGCCGCCGCCGAGCACCGCGATGGAGTCGGCGAGGCGGCCGATCAGCGCGGTGCCGTGGTCGATGCGCAGGAGGTCGTCGAAGACCTCGGGGTTGCGGCCGTGGTCCTCCTCCATCTCCCGGAGTTCCTTGGCCTGTTGGTGCACGATCGCCTGAACGCGGCGGGCGATGTTGACGAAGGAGCGCGCCGAGGAGTCCCGCAGGGCTTCCTCGTTGTCGATGATGTCGAGCATCCGCCTGACCAGCGCCACCTGGGCCTTGGGCAGGTCGCGGTAGGCGGGGTCGATGTCGCCGAGGAGGTTGACCACGTCCCTGGGCGTGTGCCCGCTGCGCAGGTACTCGATGGCGGTGGGGACGATCTCGTGCGAGAGGCGGTGGACCTCCTGTTCGTGTCCGGCGATCCGCCGTTCCATGTACGCACGGTGACGGGCGCTCTCCTCGCGCACCGCCTGCAGGGCGCGGCCGCGGCGTACCGCTTCGGCCGCCGTCGCGATCACCAGGAGTGTGGCGACGGCGCCGCACCACACGACGGCCGCGCGGGCCGGCACGGCCACCAGGGCGACGGCTGCTCCGGTCGCTGCGGCCATCACTATGGCGGGCAGCAACAGCACGCGCGCGTAAGGAAGTTCACGGCGCCCGGGAGGGGATTGAACACTCACCATGTAGGCCCTCTGAAAAAGATCGGCTGGGTGTCTGGGGAGCTTGCAAGTGGGGTACGCATGGGACTGCGCTGGATCTTCGGTATTTTTGAGAACAAGCGCACGAATACACCTCAACTCGGTGCGCTGCGGGCGAGCTTAGTCCGACCGGATCATCGCCGTGTCATATTCAGCAAGCACCTGAAATGGGACCGGACCAAGGGGTACTCTCGGCTCCATTTGCACACTCAGCGGCCGTTCGAACACGCCGCGTCACGACGTACGGGCGTACGAAAATCACTCACCGTGATGGGTGAAGATCGGCTTCCGCGGCAATCGGTCAGATGCCGGCGATCCGCAGCGCCGCGTCCGCCGTGGCCTCGGCGAAGACCGCCACCGGGCGTTCGGGGTCGGAGCGATGCACGAGGATCACCCCCTCGATCAGACCGAACAACAGATCCGTACGCAGGTCGAGCTCGTTCTTGGCGAGCGCGCTCCCGGCGGTCGTCCCGGCGAGCAACTGCCGGTAGGCGTCCTTGAGTTCGGCACGCACGGCATGGAAGCCGGCGAACCGCTCGGCCCGCACCTCGGGCAGCAGATACAGCCCGCCGAGGTTGTGCGGACCGCCGCACAGCAGCTCCACGTCCGTCCGGCACAGCTCCCACAGCCGGCTCTCGGGCGGGGTCGCGTCGTCGGCGAGGAGCTGTCGGGCGTAGGCCAGCGAGGGCGTGACCGTGGACTCCAGCAGCTCGGCGAGGAGTTCCTCCTTGCCGGAGACGTAGTGGTACATGGAGGCCTGCCGCATCCCCGCGCGCTCGGCGACCGCGCGGGTGGTGGTGGCCGCGTACCCACGGGTGGTGAACAACTCGGCGGCGGCCGCGAGCAGTTCGTCGCGCGGCTGCAGACCGCTGTCCGGCCGTTGCGCGGCCCGCGGCCTGCCGACCCGACGGCCGCCTCCTCCACCCGGCGTTCCCATGCGTTCGATCCTCGCACACGGCGGCGCAAGGGTGATCTCCCGCGGGTTCGCCGGAGATCCACGGGCGGCCTTGGGGACCTTTGGGCGGCCTCCGGGCAGGCTCCGGGCGGCATTCGGGCATCTCTGGCTCCAGCAGCCGCCTCGATGCCCCCGAGCACCCGAGGCCCCTCCGGTCCCGGGCCACACCGGGCCCACGTCCAGGACTCCCGGACACCTCGCCCCACCTCCCGGGCCCCCGAGCAGCGCCGTGCCACCTCCGGGACCCCGAACGACACAGGGCCACCTCCAGGTGCCTTCGGGCGACCACGGCCGCCGCCAGGCGACACCCGGTCAGCCCGCGGCCTCGGGCGATCTCCCGATGGTCCTCGTGAGGGCTCGGTAACCCGCCGGCAACGCGCGGGCAATGCCCGTGACCCGACCGGCTCCTAATTTCTGTCGGGCGACAGAAACAACCCCGGAAGAGACGACACCGGAGCCGGAGGTCCCGCGATGGCGACAGCGACCACATACGGAGCCCGCGACCACGCACGCGCCCAGGAGGGCACACACGCCGAGGCCATGCCCGTCGTCCCGGCGGCCGACTGGCCCGACCCGCCGTGCGCGGCAGGCCATCTGGTGTGGGCGGAGACGGTGGCGGGCGGCAACTACACCCACCGGGTGCTCGCCCGCGGCACCGAACTGCGCCTGACCGACCTCCACGGCGAGGCCTGCGCCCATCTGCTGCTGTTCGTGGCCGACCGGCCCTGGGAGCGGCTGAACGTCGCCGACACGGTGAAGGTCCAGTGGAACGCCTACCTCGGGGAGGGCCGGCTCCTGCTGTCCGACCAGGGGCGCGTGCTCGCGAGTGTCGTCGCCGACACCTCCGGGCGGCACGACGCGCTGTGCGGCACCTCCACCCTCGTACGCAACACCGAGCGGTACGGCGACGGCACCCCGCAGTCCGCGTCCCCCGCGGGCCGGGAGCTGTTCAAGCTGGCGGCCGCGAAGAACGGCCTGCAGCCGCGCGACCTGCCGCCGTCGCTGTCGTTCTTCCAGGGCGTGGAGGTGCGCGAGGACGGCGCCCTGGACTTCACCGGGTCCGCCGGCCCCGGCGGCAGCGTGACGCTCCGCGCCGAACAGGACGTCACCGTACTGATCGCCAATGTGCCGCACCCGACCGACCCACGCCCCGACTACGTCAGCACCCCGCTGGAGGTCCTCGCCTGGCGTGCCGCGCCGACCCCGCCGGGCGACCCGCTGTGGGAGGCCACGCCCGAGGGCCGCCGCGCCTTCCTCAACACCGCCGAATTCCTTGCCGCGAGGGGGCTTTCATGAGCACGAAGACCGTGGTTCCCGCCCGCGCCGCCTGGTCGTCCGTGATCCGCACGGGCCAGACGCTGACCATCACCGACCTGCACGGCAACCAGGCCGTCGACTTCCTCGTCTACGACGCCCACGACACCTCGGTCCGCTACAGCGCCCCCGACACCATCCACGCCCAGGGCGGCATCTTCCTGACCACGGGCAGCGTGCTGATGTCCAACGAGCACACCCCGCTGATGACGCTGACCGCCGACGACGTGGGCCGCCACGACACGGTCGGCGGCGCCTGCTCCAAGGAGTCGAACACCCTCCGCTACGGCCACCACACCTGGTCCCAGCACGCCTGCGTGGACAACTTCCTCGCGGAGGGCGCGAAGCACGGCCTGGGCAAGCGCGACCTCGTCTCCAACATCAACTGGTACATGAACGTGCCCGTCGAGAAGGACGGCACCCTCGGCATCGTCGACGGCCTCTCGGCGCCGGGCCTCAAGCTGACCCTGCGCGCCGAGCGCGACGTCCTCGTCCTGGTCTCCAACTGCCCCCAGATCAACAACCCGTGCAACGGCTTCGAGCCGACGGCGGTGGAGATGACGATCGGGGCCGCGGCTTCGGAGGACGAGGCATGAGCTTCGACACGCTGCTGGTCGCCAACCGCGGGGAGATCGCCGTACGGATCATCCGCACCGCCCGCGAACTGGGCCTGCGCACGGTCGCCGTGTACTCCGACGCCGACCGCCAGGCACCCCACGTACGCCTCGCCGACGAGGCGGTACGGCTCGGTCCCGCGCCGGCGAAGGAGTCGTACCTCGACGCCGACCTGGTGCTGAAGGCGGCCAAGGACACCGGTGCGGGCGCGATCCACCCCGGCTACGGGTTCCTGTCCGAGGACGCGGCCTTCGCGCGCCGCTGCGAGGACGCCGGGATCGTGTTCGTCGGCCCGGCACCCGAGCAGCTGGAGCTGTTCGGTGCCAAGCACACCGCACGGGCGGCAGCCGAGGCGGCGGGGGTGCCGCTGGCACCGGGGACGGGCCTGCTGGCCTCCGTGGACGAGGCGCTCGCGCAGGCCGCCGTGATCGGCTACCCGGTCATGCTCAAGGCGACCGGCGGTGGCGGCGGTATCGGTATGTCGGCATGTCGCTCCGCCGACGAACTGACCGACGCCTGGGAGCGGGTGCAGCGCGTCGCCGCCGCCTCCTTCTCCTCCGCGGGTGTCTTCCTGGAGCGGCTCGTCGAGCACGCCCGCCATGTCGAGGTGCAGGTCTTCGGCGACGGCGAGGGCCGGGTCGTCACCTTCGGCGACCGCGACTGCTCCCTCCAGCGCCGCAACCAGAAAGTGCTGGAGGAGGCCCCCGCCCCCGGCCTCCCGGACCGCGTGCGCGAGCAACTCGCGGCAAGCGCCCGCGACCTGTGCGCATCGGTCGGCTACCGCTCCGCCGGCACCGTCGAGTTCGTCTACGACGCCGCCCGCGAGGAGGCGTACTTCCTCGAGGTCAACACCCGCCTCCAGGTGGAGCATCCGGTCACGGAGGAGATCTACGGCGTCGATCTCGTCGCCTGGATGCTGCGCCTGGCCCGCGGCGAGTCCGATGTCGTACGCGAACCGGGTGCACCCCGCGGCCACGCCGTGGAGGCCCGCCTCTACGCCGAGGACCCGTCACGCGAACACAGGCCCAGCGCAGGCCTGTTGACGCGGGTCGAGTTCCCGCCGGGCGTCCGCGTCGACGGCTGGGTGGAGACCGGCACCGAGGTGACGACGTCGTACGACCCGATGCTCGCCAAGGTCATCGCCTACGGTCCCGACCGCGACCATGCGCTCCGGCGTCTGGACGAGGCGCTGGCCCGCACCCGCGTCGACGGCATCGAGACCAATCTGGGCCTGGTGCGCGCGGCGCTGGACCACCCCGACTTCAGGGCCGCCGGTCACTCCACGGCGACGCTGGCCTCCGTCACCGACCCGACGCCGCGTATCGAGGTCGTCTCCGGCGGCACGCTCACCACCGTGCAGGACTGGCCGGGCCGCACCGGCTACTGGCAGGTCGGTGTGCCGCCGTGCGGTCCGATGGACGACCTGTCCTTCCGGCTCGGCAACCAGGCGCTCGGCAACCAGGAGGGCGCCCCGGGACTCGAATGCACGCTCCAGGGACCGTCGTTGAGGTTCACCCACCCGACGACGGTGTGCGTGACGGGCGCCCCGGCCGAGGTGACGGTCGACGGCAGGCCCGTCGCGCAGTGGGAGCCGGTGACGGTGCCCGCAGGGGCCGTCCTGGAGGTCGGCGCGCCCAGCCGGCACGGCCTGCGCACCTACGTGCTCTTCGCCGGCGGCCTGGACGTACCGGCCTTCCTCGGCAGCGCGAGCACCTTCACCCTGGGCCGGTTCGGCGGGCACGGCGGCCGGGCGCTGCGCACGGGTGACGTGCTGCACGGCGGCACGGTCGCCGACGGCGCCCCGGTGCCTCCTGCGGACCGCCCGTCCTTCACCGCCGAATGGCAGATAGGCGCGGTCGAAGGCCCGCATGCGGCGCCGGAGTTCTTCACCGAGGACGACATCCGCGACTTCTACGCCGCCGACTGGAAGGTGCACTTCAACTCGGCCCGCACGGGCGTACGGCTGGTCGGACCCAAGCCGCGCTGGGCGCGCACCGACGGCGGCGAGGCGGGCCTGCACCCGTCCAACATCCACGACACCCCGTACTCCGTCGGCGCCGTCGACTACACCGGCGACATGCCGGTGCTGCTCGGCCCGGACGGCCCCTCGCTCGGCGGGTTCGTCTGCCCGGCGACCGTACTCAGCGGCGAGCGGTGGAAGCTGGGGCAGCTGCGCCCGGGCGACACGGTCCGCTTCGCCCCGGTGACCGTCGACGGCTCGCCCGGCGCGGACATCGTCGACGGCGGCGTACTGGCCCGCGACGGTGACATCACCTACCGCCGCAGCGGCGACGACAACCTGCTGGTCGAATTCGGGCCCATGCAGCTCGACCTGGCGCTGCGCATGCGCGTCCACGCGCTGATGGAGGCGGTGGCGGAGGAGGGCCCCGAAGGCATCACGGACCTCACACCGGGCATCCGCTCCCTGCAGATCCAGACGGATCCGTGCCGCCTGCCGCTCCATCGCCTTCTCGCCGCCGTACGGGAGATCACGGCGACGCTGCCGCCCACCGACGAACTCGTCGTCCCCTCCCGCACCGTCCATCTCCCCCTGTCCTGGGACGACCCGGCGACCCGCGAGGCGATCGCCCGCTACATGGCGGGCGTCCGCGACGACGCCCCCTGGTGCCCGTGGAACATCGAGTTCATCCGTCGGGTCAACGGCCTGGACTCCGTGAACGACGTGTACGACACGGTCTTCGACGCGGAGTACCTCGTCCTGGGCCTGGGAGACGTGTACCTGGGCGCTCCCGTGGCCACCCCGCTCGACCCCCGCCACCGCCTGGTGACCACGAAGTACAACCCGGCGCGCACCTGGACCGCCGAGAACTCGGTCGGCATCGGCGGGGCCTACCTGTGCATCTACGGCATGGAGGGGCCGGGCGGCTACCAGTTCGTGGGCCGTACGACGCAGGTGTGGTCGGGGTGGCAGCAGCGCGGCGCGTTCGAGCCGGGCTCGCCCTGGCTGCTGCGCTTCTTCGACCGCATCCGGTGGTATCCGGTGGACGCGGACGAACTCCTCGGCCTGCGCGCCGACATCACGTCCGGCCGTTTCGTGCCGCGTATCGAGGAGGGCACCTTCTCGCTCGCCGAGTACCGGGCCTTCCTGGAGGAGAACGCCGCGTCGATCGGCGAGTTCCGGGCCCGGCAGCAGCGGGCCTTCGCCGCGGAGCGGGACGCGTGGGAGGCCGCCGGCGAGTTCACCCGCGCCGAGGCGGCGGCCGCACCGGCCGCTCCCCCCGCCGAGGTGACCGTCCCGGCGGGCGGCCGGCTGGTGGAGGCCGAATTCGCCGCATCCGTGTGGCAGCTGAACGTCGAGCCGGGCGACGAGGTGAGCGCCGGGCAGCCTCTGCTCGCCCTGGAGGCGATGAAGATGGAGTCCAGGGTGCACGCGCCGGTGGACGGCGTGGTGGCGGAGATCCTGGCCCGGCCGGGCGACCAGGTGGAGGCGGGGACGGCACTGCTCGTCCTGGCCCCGGCGGCCCCCTGACACACATCAAGGAGCAAGAGATGTCCGCTGTGAACCGTGTCCGTGCCGCCTACGCCCGCATCGAGGCGGTGGACCGTCCCGAGATCTGGATCGACCTGCGCCCGCAGGCGGAGGTGGAGGCAGAGGCCCACGCGATCGACGCCCGCGTGGCGGCAGGCGACCGACTCCCACTCGCCGGACGGCTGTTCGCGGCGAAGGGCAACATCGACGTGGCCGGGCTGCCCACCACCGCGGGCTGCCCGGCGTACGCCTACCAGCCGGAGGCGGACGCGCCGGTCGTCGCCCGGCTGCGCGCGGCGGGCGCGATCGTGCTGGGCACCACGAACCTGGACCAGTTCGCGACGGGCCTGGTGGGCACGCGCTCGCCGCACGGCGCGGTCCGCAACGCGCACGATCCCGCCCGTATCAGCGGCGGCTCCAGCTCCGGCTCGGCCGTCGCCGTGGCCCTGGGCATCGTCGACCTCGCGCTGGGCACGGACACCGCGGGCTCGGGCCGGGTCCCGGCCGCGTTCAACGGCATCGTCGGCCTCAAACCGACCCGCGGTCTGGTCCCGACGGCAGGAGTGGTCCCGGCCTGTGCCTCCCTCGACTGCGTGACGGTGTTCGCCCGCACCCTCCCGGAGGCCGAGCAGGCGCTGTCCTTCATGACCTCCCCGCCGGACCGCGAACTCCCCCCGCTCCCTCAGCGTGCCCCCGGCCCGTGGCGCGTCGCGGTCCCGCCGCGGGAGCAGCTCGGCGAGCTGGACGAGGGCTGGGCGGAGGCGTACGAGGCGGCGGTACGGCAGCTCGAAGCCGCCGGAGCCACCGTCCGCACCCTCGATCTGACCCCGTTCACCGAGGCCGCGGCGATGCTCTACGAGGGCGCGTTCGTCGCCGAGCGCTATACGGCGGTCGGCGGCTTTGTCGACAAGGCGCTCGCGGACGGCATCGAGGGCCTGGACCCCACCGTCGCCGGCATCATCACCCGCGCCCGCGACATCCCGGCCCACCGGCTCTACGCCGACACCGACCGCCTGGCCGCGCTGCGCGCCCGCGCCCTCGCGGAACTGGCCGACGCGGACGCCCTGCTGCTGCCGACCACCCCCGGCCATCCGGCCCTCGCCGAGGTGGCCGCCGACCCGCTGGGCGCCAACGCCCGGCTGGGCCGCTTCACCAACTCCACCAACCTCTTCGATCTCGCGGCGGCCGCGGTTCCGGCGGGCGAGGTGAACGGCCTGCCGTTCGGCGTGATGCTGATCGGCCCGGCCTTCACGGACGACCGTCTGGCGCGGATCGCCGCCCTGCTCCGGCCGGACACACAGCTGGCGGTGGTGGGCGCGCACCTGACGGGCCAGCCCCTCAACCCCCAACTCCTCGCCCTGGGCGCCCGTCTGGACCGTACGACGACCACCGCCCCCGCCTACCGCCTGCACGCCCTGCGCACGACGCCCCCGAAGCCGGGCCTGGTCCACATCGGCGAGGGCGGCACGGCGATCGAGGCGGAGGTCTGGACCCTCCCCGCGGAGGGCCTGGGCCGCCTGCTGGCAAGCCTCCCCCGCCCGATGACCCTGGGCAGCGTGGAACTGGCGGACGGCACCGAGGTCCCCGGCTTCCTGTGCGAACCGTCCGCCCTCACGGACGCCGAGGACATCACGCCGTACGGCGGCTGGCGGGCATACCTCGGCCGCTAGGCGAGGGGTACGCGGCCGGCGCACCCCCACGGGCCCGCAAGCCGCGTACGGCGGGAAGGGGACGTGGCGGGGTGTCCGCCCGCAGCGGCGGGCGTCCACCACCGACCACAGCCCACCAGGCAGCACCGCCCGACCGAGGACGGACACCCGGCGCGGCCCCGACCACGACCGAACCGCAGGCGCTACGCGCACTCCACTCGATCCGCAGATGCGCCGCAGGCATCAGGGGCGCGGGGAACGGCGCGACCAGCCACAGACGAGGTGCACCCGCACGCCAACCTCACCCCACCGACGAGTAGGCCACAACCCCCCGCAGCAGCAGATCGACCGCCTTGCGGGCGTTCTTCGCGACGGTCGAGTTCTCCCCGCCGGAGACGGGAGCCGCCGCCGAGATCTGTCCGAGCACGTCGATGACCTGCTTGCACCACCGCACGAAGTCCCCGGCCGGCATCTCGGCCTCCCGCAGCACCTCGTCCAGCCCCTTGCCACTGGCCCACATGTAGGCGGCCCAGGCGAACCCGAGGTCCGGTTCCCGCTGGCCCACGCCCTCGGTCTGGGTGATCCGGAAGTCCTCCTCCAGGGCGTCCAGCCGCCCCCAGATCCGCACCATCTCGCCGAGCGCGGCCTTCGCCTTGCCGGAGGGCAGCTTCGGCGCCATGGCGTCGTCGCCCACCCGTGCCTCGTACACCAACGCGGATACGCAGGCGGCCAGTTCGGCAGGGCCGAGCCCGTTCCAGACACCCGCCCGCAGGCACTCACTGGCCAGCAGGTCGAGTTCGCCGTACAGCCGTGCCAGCCGCTTGCCGTGCTCGGTGACCTCGTCACCGCGCAGATAGTCCAGCTCGGTCAGCAGCGCCACGATCCGGTCGAAGGTCCGCGCGATGGTGTTCGTGCGGCCCTCGATACGGCGCTCCAGCTGCGAGGTGTCCCGCAGCAGCCGGTGGTAGCGCTCGGCCCAGCGGGCGTGGTCCTCCCTCTCGTTGCACCCGTGGCAGGGGTGCGCCCGAATAGCGGTCCGAAGCCGCGCGATCTCGCGGTCGTCGGCCGCCTGGGAGCGCTTCTTGCGGGCCCGCTCCGGCGGAATGTGCCCGGCCTTGGTGCGCAGCGCGGAGGCGAGGTCCCTGCGCGACTGCGGGGAGCGCGGGTTGAAGGACTTCGGGATGCGCATCCGCTCCAGCGCCTCGACCGGCACCGGGAAGTCCATCGAGGCGAGTCGCTTGACCTGCCGCTCGGCGGTCAGGACCAGCGGACGCGGCCCGTCGTGGTGCTCGAAGCCCCGGTGGCCGTTGGAACGCCCGGCCGGCAGCCCCGGATCCAGCACCAGCGCCAGACCGGCGTACTTGCCCGTCGGCACGTGGATGACGTCACCCGGCTTGAGCTTCTCCAGCGCCACGGCGGCCTCGGCGCGCCGCTCGGCCGCGCCCTGCCGGGCCAGCTCGGTCTCCCGGTCCTTGAGCTCGCGGCGCAGCCGCGCGTACTCCTCGAAGTCGCCCAGGTGGCAGGTCATGGAGGCCTTGTAGCCCTCCAGGCCCTCCTCGTTGCGCTGCACCTGCCGCGAGATCCCGACGACCGACTTGTCGGCCTGGAACTGCGCGAACGAGGTCTCCAGCAGCTCGCGCGACCGGTGTCGCCCGAACTGCTCCACCAGGTTGACCGCCATGTTGTACGACGGCTTGAAGCTGGAGCGCAGCGGATAGGTGCGCGTGCCGGCAAGGCCGGCGAGGTGCTCGGGGCTCATCCCGCGCTGCCACAGGACGACGGCATGGCCCTCGACGTCGATACCCCGACGCCCCGCACGCCCCGTCAGCTGTGTGTACTCACCGGGTGTGATGTCGGCGTGCTGCTCGCCGTTCCACTTGACGAGCTTCTCCAACACCACCGAGCGGGCGGGCATGTTGATGCCGAGCGCGAGGGTCTCGGTGGCGAACACGGCCTTGACCAGCCCCCGCACGAACAGTTCCTCGACGACCTCCTTGAAGGTCGGCAGCATGCCCGCGTGGTGGGCGGCGATACCGCGCTCCAGGCCCTCCAGCCACTCGTAGTACCCGAGGACGTGCAGGTCCTCGGTGGGGATGGCGGCGGTGCGCTCCTCGACGAGGTCCCGGACCTTCGCGCGCGCCTCGTCGTCGTTGAGCCGCAGCCCGGCGTACAGACACTGCTGTACGGCGGCCTCGCAGGCGGCGCGGCTGAAGATGAAGGTGATGGCGGGCAGCAGGCCCTCGGCGTCGAGCCGCTCGATGACCTCGGGGCGCCCCGGGGTCCACACCCGCGAGCGCTGTCTGCGCTCCCGCTCACGGTCGGCCTCACGCATCGCCCGGCCCCGTCTGCGGTCCTGGTACGAGGGCCGCTGGGCCTCCATCCGGGCCAGCCGCGTCAGGTCGGGGTTGACGGCCTTCTTGTGGCCCTCGCCCTCCTCGAACAGGTCGTACATCCGGCGCCCGGCGAGCACGTGCTGGAACAGCGGCACGGGCCGGTGCTCGGAGACGATCACCTCGGTGTCGCCACGGACGGTGTCGAGCCAGTCACCGAACTCCTCGGCGTTGGACACGGTCGCCGACAGGGACACCAGAGTCACCGACTCGGGCAGGTGGATGATCACCTCTTCCCATACGGCGCCTCGGAAGCGGTCGGAGAGGTAGTGCACCTCGTCCATGACCACGTAGCCGAGGCCGAGGAGGGTCTGCGAGCCCGCGTACAGCATGTTCCGCAGCACCTCGGTGGTCATCACGACCACCGGGGCGTCGGGGTTGATGCTGTTGTCGCCGGTGAGCAGTCCGACCATGCCGTCACCGTAACGGCGGCACAGGTCGGCGTACTTCTGGTTGGACAGCGCCTTGATGGGTGTCGTGTAGAAGCACTTCTTGCCCTGCATCAGGGCGAGGTGGACGGCGAACTCGCCCACGATCGTCTTGCCGGAGCCGGTGGGCGCTGCGACCAGCACGCCCTTGCCCGCTTCGAGCGCCTGGCAGGCCTCTATCTGGAAGGGGTCGAGGCCGAAGTCGTACATCTCGCGGAAGGAGGCGAGCGCGGTGGCCTGCTCGGCAGCGCGCCTGCGGGCAGCCGCGTACCGCTCAGCCGGGGAGAGGTCCTCTGTCATCGTGCTTTCGAGCGTACCGGGCCGCACTGACAACAGGACGATCATTATCCGTTCCGGCCCCTGAGGACTGTCCGCGCACACCACAAGGGCCGGACGGGTCTTCCGTCCGGCCCTTGCTCATGCCGTTGTCCCGGGGTGGTGCTCAGGTGACGTCGTCGTAGCCGTTGACGCTCCCGTTGGCCTGCTCGGGCACGCCCGGAGACGCCGAGACGCGCTCGACCTCGCCGATGGGTTGCGGTGTCAGGTCGAGGTCGGAGGCCTCGTCGTCGTCCAGCTCGGCGTCGGGATTGGCCCGCCGGCGGCGCCGGTCGTTCAGCATGGCCACGCCGACCGCGATGAAGTACAGGACCACGATGGGCCCGGCCAGCGCGATCATGCCGAAGGGGTCGGTGGTGGGGGTGGCGACCGCTCCGAAGACGAAGACGCCCATGACGACGCCGCGCCACCAGCTGACCATCCTGCGGCCGCTCACGATGCCCGCGAAGTTGAGCATGACCAGGATCAGAGGCAGCTCGAAGGCCCCTCCGAAGATGAGGATCATCCGGACGATGAAGTCCAGGATCTTGTCCATCGGCAGGATGTTCGCCGAGCCGTTGGGCGTGATCCCCAGCAGCACGCGCATGCTGATGGGCAGGATCGTGTAGGCGAGCCAGGCGCCCGCCAGGAAGAGCGGGACGGCGGCCGACACGAACCAGTACGTGTACTTGCGCTCGTGCTTGTGCAGGCCCGGCGCCACGAACGCCCAGAGCTGGTAGAGCCAGACCGGGCTGGAGAGCACGACGCCCGCCATGAAGACCACCTTCACCGTGGTGGTGAAGGGGGACAACAGGTCGGTGTAGGCGATGACCGCGCAGTGGCCGCCGGTGGACTCCCCCAGACCCTTCGTGCACTTCGGCACCGGGTTCATGAGGAAGCTCATCAGTTCCGAGCTGTAAAAGGCAGCCACCACGGAGACGATCGTGATGGCCAGCATGCCCTTCGCGAGCCGGTTGCGGAGCTCACGAAGGTGATCCACGAGCGGCATCCGCCCCTCGGGATCCTTCTCCTTCTTGCGGGCAGACTTGAGCAACCCACGTCCTCATCTCGTGCGGCGGGCCGGGTGTGTCCGGCCCTGCGTCAGCGCTTGGTGGTGTCCGTCGGCTCGCTGACCGGGCGCGAGCTGGTGACGTCGCCGGGGGCGGCCTGGATGGTGCGCTGAGCCGGGGGCTGCTCGTCGTTGTTGGGCGGGCCGGCCGGGGTGGCCGTGCTGCTGCCCTCTTCCTTCATCGCCTTGGCCTCGCTCTTGAGGATGCGAGCGGACTTGCCGAGCGAGCGCGCCATGTCGGGAAGCTTCTTGGCGCCGAAAAGGAGAACGACGACGATAAGGATGAGAATGATCTCGGGGGCGCCGAGCCTTCCGAACATAAGTCTTTACCTTCTCACCGAGGCGGCTGGGGGTGGGATGCTGTCCGACCAGTCGGACAAGTGTCCGATCAGCCGTGCTGACAGCGATCGTAACGCTCAGGGGTAAACGTGAGGCAATCCCCGTGCGTACTCCCGGTCCGCGGTCCGGGCCTCGTTCTCCGGTCCGCGACCAGCAGCGTACCCGCCAGGGTGGCCCCGGTGACAGGTCGAAGTGACCCAAACCGCCTGGGGCGCACGACTCACACGCCTCGCACAGCAGTACTCAGAGGGAGTCCACGGCGCGGGCGGTGCTCACGGCCGCCCGCTCGAGGTCCTCGGCGGCCTGGTTGATACGGCGCGCGGAGTCCGTGACCTGCCGTCCGAGGCGCTGGGCCTCGACGAACACCCGCACGGCGAACACCCCGAGCACGGCGAGACCCAGGAATCCCACAGCTACCGCGAACATCGGCCAGAACATGACGTCGAGCCTAGACGGTCCGCAAGGTCCTGACCCCGCCGCCGGTCAGCAGCTCGACAATGCGCTCCCCGGCCGGCTTGCGGACCGAGGCGCCGCAGTCGGGGCAGGTGAACGAGTAGAACGTCGTACGACTGGTGGCACCGATCGCCAGGCGCAGGGCCGCGGCCGCGAGTTCGAAGCTGCCGCGGCAGTCGGGGCAGCCCGCCCTGAAGGTCACCGGGGTCACGCTTCTCATCCCGGCGAAGGCGGCCGCGACCGACATGCCCCCCGCACCAGACACCGACGACTCGCTCAAAGCCCCTGCTCCTCTTCCCTAGGCCGATCGCCTCCGGGACCCCGCGGCCGACGCCCCGTCCAGCTCACTCCCGCCTGCCGGACTACCCGTCCTGAACCGCAGGCCCTGTGTGCGGGTCCTGCGCCTCGATCCCGTCGTACGCCTCCAGCGCCTCACGGGCCGCCTGGCGGGCGCTGTCGGCGAGCTCGGGCGGCGAGACGATCCGGCCGTCCCGCCCGAGCCGCAGCGCCAGCCGCCGCAGCGACGCCGGGTCCGGGGTCCGCAGGGTGATACGCAGCCCGCCGTCCGCCAGCTCATCCGCGCTGTCGTGCGGGTAGTACTCGGCGACCCAGCGGCCGCCCGGGCCGACCTCGACGACGACCTCCGGATCCTCGGCGGCCGGCTGCACCAGCGCCTCCGACAGGTCCCTGAGCTCGATCTCGGGCGGCGCGGACGGCTCGTCCAGGATTTTGATCTCGGCGACCCGGTCGAGCCGGAAGGTGCGGCGCGCCTCGGAACGCCGGCACCAGGCCTCCACGTACGTGTGCCCGACGCTGACCAGGCGGATGGGGTCGATCTCCCGCTCGGTGAGCTCGTCGCGCGCGGGCGAGTAGTAGCGGATCCACAGGCGGCGGCGCTCCGAGATCGCACGGTCCACGTCGGCGAAGACACCGCCCTCGGACTCGAAGGTCACCGACAGCCGGGAGCTGGCTCCCGCCGCCTCACCGGCCGCGGCCTCCAGCTTGGCGTTGGCGCGCAGCAGCGCCTGCCGGTCGCTCTCCCGCAGCCCGGGCAGGGTGGACACGGCGCGGGCGGCCACCAGCAGCGCCGTCGCCTCGTCGGCGGCCAGCCGCAGCGGTTCCGCCACGTCGTCGGGGTTGTGCCACCAGATGCGCTCGCCGTCGGTGTCGATGTCGAGCAGGTCGCCGCCGCGGAAGCTGGTGCCGCACATGGGCAGCACATCCAGGTCGGAGACCAGCTCGTCCTCGGTGATGCCGAAGGCGCGCGCGACGTCCTCCACCCGGGCCCCGGGGCGCTCCTTCAGATACGTCACCAGGGAGAGCATCCGCCGGGTCTGGTCGATGGCGTTCACGGGCCTGACCGGTTTGCCTGCCACTGTCCTGCTCGCTCCCCCTCAGCCCTTGGCCACGGCCCGCAGCCGGTCCACCACGTCCGCACGCAGCTCGGCCGGCTCGAGGACCACCACGTCCGGCCCGAACTCCACCAGCCAGGCGTCCAGCCCGTGCCCGTACGGAATCTCCAACTCGTCCCAGCCGTCGCCGAGTTCCCGCACCGCGGTGGCCTTCGCCCGAAGGGGGTAGCCCGCGCCCGAGCGCAGCCGGATCAGGGCGGAGCGGTCGGCGGTCTCCCCCGCCCAGCTCGCCACGGTCTCCCGGACGGTGACGACATCGGGGATCTCCGCCGTGAACCGTCCGCTGCGGCTGCGTACCTTGCCGGTGATCCGCGACAGCCGGAACACCCGCTCGGCGCCCCGGTCGCGGTCCCAGCCGGCCAGGTACCAATGGCCGCGCCAGCACTCCAGCGCCCACGGCTCCACATGCCGGGGCTCGGGGTGGGCGGCGGTGGCCTTGCGGTAGTCGAAGACGACCGGGCGGCGATCGCGGCAGGCCAGCATCAGCGGCTCGAAAGCGACCTCGTGCACCGGGATGCGGGGTTCCAGGGCGCCGTGCGCCTCGTACGGGTCGACGTCCTCGGGCATGCCGGCCGCGCGCAGCTTCTGCAGGGCGCCGCTGGCCGCACCCGCCAGCCGGGCCTGCTGCCACACCTTGGCGGCGAGACCGAGCGCGGCGGCCTCCTCGGCGTCGAGCGTGATGGGCGGCAGGCGGTTGCTGTCCCGGCGGGCCAGATAGCCCACCTCGCCGTCGAGGTTCTCCACCGTCTCGATGACCAGGCCGAGTTCGCGCAGATCGTCCTTGTCCCGCTCGAACATCCGGCTGAAGGAGTCGTCACTGCCCGCTTCGAGGTAGGCCTCGATGGACTCACGAAGCTCGCGCTTGCTGAGCGGCCGCCGCGTCCCGAGCAGACACAGCGCCAGGTTCATCAGCCGCTCGGCCTTGGCAATGGCCATCGACGCCCTTCGCCTCCCTATGGTGCTTTACGACGATGACCGTACCGCCCCGAAGTGGCGTGGCAAAAGCCGAGGGCCCATGCCCGGACAGGCATGGGCCCCAGGTGATCGGGTCCGGTCGCGGCGGCGATCAGACCGCGACGAGGTCGACCACGAAGATCAGCGTCTCGCCCGGCTTGATCGCCGGGGTCGGGCTCTGGTTGCCGTAGGCGAGGTGGGCGGGGATCGTCAGCTGACGACGGCCGCCGACCTTCATGCCCTGCACGCCGAGGTCCCAGCCCTTGATGACGCGGCCGCCACCGAGCGGGAAGCGGAACGGCGTCCCGCGGTTCCAGCTCGCGTCGAACTCCTCACCGGTGCTGAAGGCGACGCCCACGTAGTGGACGGTGACGGTCTGGCCCGCCTGCGCAACAGCGCCGTCGCCCTCCCAGATGTCCTTGATCTCGAGGTCCGCCGGGGGCTCGCCGCCCGGGAAGTCGATCTCGGGCTTCTCGATGCTCACGTCTCTAGCTCCTGCTTGTCTGCGGAAAGGCAACACGCACAGTCTTACATCACCGAGCCGTTACATCTTGGCCAGGAGGTCGACCGTGAAGACCAGCACGGAGTCCTTCTTGATGCCGCTGCCGGCCGGCGGCTTGTCCCCGTAGCCCAGCTTCGGCGGGATCACGATGAGGACCCGACTGCCGACCTTCTTGCCGGTCAGACCCTCCCCCCAGCCCTTGACGACCTGCTGCAGGCCGAACGACGTCAGCGCCCCCCGGCTGTACGTCGAGTCGAACTCCTTGCCGGAGTCCCAGAACACGCCCTTGTACTGCACGAGCACACTGTCCTGCGCACCGACCACGGGGCCGTCACCCTCGATGATGTAGTTGGCCACCAGCTTGGTGGGCGCGGGCTTCTTCGGTACGTCGATGGAGGGCGCCGCACCGTCGGTGTTGGTGCCGACCTTGGGCAGCGCCGCGTCCTTCTGCGCCACGTCCGTGCCCTTGGCGGAGCTCTTGGCGTTGAACGTGGCCTGCACGTCCACCACGAACACCAGCGTGTCGGTGCCCTTGATGCCCGCCTGCGCATTGCCCGACGTGCCGTACCCCCAGGTGGGCGGGACGGCCATCTCGACGCGGCTGCCGGTCTTCTTGCCCGTCAGGCCGTACCGCCAGCCGTCGATGATGCTGCCCGCGGCGAGCTGGATGATCAGGGGCGTCTTGCGGTCGTAGGAGTTGTCGAAGACCTTCGCCGTGTTCCAGATCTGGCCGAGGTAGTGGGCCTGCACATAGTCGTTCTCCGCGATCGTCTGCCCGCCGCCCGCGATGAGCGTCTTGACCGCGAGGTTCTTCGACGGCTCGCCGGTGCCCTTGGCGACGGTCGGCTTCTCACCGAACTTCGTGCCCGCCGTGATCGCCGGCAGCGGCCCGTCGACGATCTTCGGGGGCGGCGCGGCGGACGTGGCCGGTGCGGAGGGCGACGGACTCGCTTCGGCCTTGCTCGAGGCGGACTTGTCGTCACCGCATCCAGCGAGTGTGACCAGTCCTGCGGGAACGGCGATGAGAAGGGAGCGTCGGCGCACGGTTAAGGCCTCGTATCGGTCGATCTTGTTGATGGCGTGCGCGCAACTCTACGGCGTGAGAAGGGCGCCGTACGGGAAACGTACGGCGCCCGTGTTGCGTTCCGGCCTTTCACCGGAACGCGTTGTTCACATAGCTCACATTCCTGCGATCAGCTTCTCCACCCGGTCGTCCACGGAACGGAACGGGTCCTTGCACAACACCGTGCGCTGCGCCTGGTCGTTGAGCTTCAGATGGACCCAGTCGACCGTGAAGTCCCGGCGCTGTTCCTGGGCCCTGCGGATGAAGTCACCGCGCAGCCGGGCCCGAGTGGTCTGCGGCGGAACGGACTTGCCCTCGAAGATCTTCAAGTCGTTGCAGATCCGCGCTGCTTGACCCTTCCTCTCGAGCAGGTAGTACAGGCCACGACGACGGTGAATGTCGTGGTACGCGAGGTCTATCTGCGCGACCCTCGGATGCGACATGGTCATGTTGTGCTTGGCCCGGTACCGCTCGATGAGCTTGTACTTCATCACCCAGTCGATCTCGGTGCCGATCCGGTCGAGGTCCTCCGCCTCGATCGCGTCCAGCGTGCGGCCCCACAGCTCCAGGACCTGCTCGACGGTGCCGGTGCGGATACCGCGGCGCTCGCAGAAGTCCACGGCCTTCTCGTAGTACTCGCGCTGCACCTCGAGGGCGGACGCCTCGCGGCCGCTCGCCAGACGCACCTTGCGCCGGCCCGTGATGTCATGGCTGACCTCACGGATCGCCCGGATCGGGTTCTCCAGGGTCAGGTCCCGCATCACCGTGCCCGCCTCGATCATGCGCAGCACCAGGTCGGTCGCCCCGACCTTGAGCAGCATGGTCGTCTCGGACATGTTCGAGTCGCCCACGATGACATGCAGGCGGCGGTAGCGCTCGGCGTCCGCGTGCGGCTCGTCGCGCGTGTTGATGATCGGCCTCGAACGGGTCGTCGCCGAGGAGACGCCCTCCCAGATGTGCTCGGCCCGCTGACTGACGCAGTACACCGCGCCCCGCGGGGTCTGCAGCACCTTGCCGGCACCGCACAGAAGCTGCCTCGTGACGAGGAACGGGATGAGAATGTCCGCGAGCCGGGAGAACTCCCCATGACGTGCCACGAGATAGTTCTCGTGGCAGCCGTAGGAGTTGCCCGCCGAGTCGGTGTTGTTCTTGAAGAGGTAGACGTCGCCCGCGATTCCCTCCTCGTGCAGGCGTCGTTCGGCGTCCACCAGGAGTCCTTCGAGAATGCGCTCGCCCGCTTTGTCGTGGGTGACCAGCTCGGTCACGTTGTCACATTCCGGTGTCGCGTATTCCGGATGTGAGCCCACGTCGAGATAGAGGCGGGCGCCGTTTCGCAGAAAGACATTGCTGCTGCGGCCCCATGACACGACACGGCGGAAGAGGTACCGCGCCACCTCGTCGGGAGACAGGCGGCGCTGTCCCCTGAACGTACACGTGACGCCGTACTCGTTCTCCAGCCCGAAAATGCGGCGGTCCATGACTGAACATTACGCCCGATCCCCTGAGCTGAAACGGGGTTCGACGGCACGGTTTGGATCATTTTCCGATGAAGCCGCAACCACCGCACGCCCCGCGGGAGCTGCAAGGACCCGCCCGGTGGCCAGCAGAACCAGCAGCGCCACGGCCCCCGCGACGCCCGGCACGGCGAAGCCCCACACGGCCCCGCCCCACTCGACGACCGGGCCCGCCAGGCCCGTTCCCACCGAGGAACCCACTGTGAACGTCGTCACAATCCACGAGAACGCCTCGGTGACCGTGCCGCGCGGCGCATGCCGGTCGACGAGGACGAACGCACACGCGAGACACGGCGCAAGGAAGAGCCCCGCGACCGCCGCGAGCACCGTCATCGCCACCGGACCGGGCATCAGAGTGAGCGGCAGATAACACACCGCCAGAAGCGCCACCAGCACCCGCAGTCGCCGCTCCGGCGCACCACTCCACTGCCGCGCCCCGTACGCCGTACCGCCCACGAGAGCCCCGAGGCCGATCGCCGCCATCAGCCAGCCGTACACCGCATCCCCGCCGTGTCCGTCCGCATACGCCACGGCCGCGACCGCAATGGACCCCAGCGCCATCCCCACCGCCAGAAACGCACCCAGCAGCACAAGGAGGCCCGGCGAGCGCAGCGCACCCAGCCAGTGCGCCTCGCGCGGCGCCGAACGCCACTCCCGCGACGGCGGCGACACCACCACCGACAAGGCACCCAGCACCCCGACCACGTTGAGGAGCACCAGCGCCACCCGCGCCGACCAGAGCGACACGCACAGCGTCACCAGCAACGGGCCGACGGTGAACATGACTTCCTGGGCGACGGCATCCAGCGCATACGCCGTCTGCACCTGACCCTCGCCGCGCAGCACCGACGACCACAGCGCCCGCAGACCACCCTCCAGGGGAGGCGTGAACAGCCCGGCGAGCGCCACGCACCCGTACGCGAGCGCCGGCGGATCGATGCCGACGAAGGCAAACCCGCACATGGCCAACGCGGAACCGAGCGCGGCGGGCAGCTGGACACGCGGCTGCCCGAACAGATCCACCAGTCGCCCCAGCAGCGGCTGCCCCACGGCATTGGCCACTCCGTACACCGCCGCGAGCCCGCCGGCCAGGCTGTAGGTTCCGCCCTCCGCCCGCACGAACAGCACGACCGCGATCGCGGCGACCGCACACGGCAGACGGCCCACCAGGGTGCCGGCGAGCAGGCGCGCGGCATGCCGCGTCCTGAGGATCTCCACGTATCCCGCAGCCATGTCCGCTTCCCCTCTCCCGGGCCGACGCCGGAAGTTTTACGTATAACGTCCGCTCCCATACGTACCATGTGCGCTGTTCACGAGTCCAGACGACGGACGTGAGCCGAAGGGCAGCCGGAACGCCCGGAGGCGAACCACCAGAAGACGACCAGAAGACCCGGAAAACAAGGAGCAGGCCCACGGTGGCACCCGGCAGCACCCGCCCCACCAGCCGCGACGTCGCCCAGGCCGCCGGCGTCTCCCAGGCCGCGGTCTCCCTCGTCCTCGGCGACAAATGGCGCGGCCGCGTCTCACAGGCCACCGCCGAACGCGTCCGCGAAGCCGCCCGCGAGCTCGGCTACCGACCCAACCTCGCCGCCCGCAACCTCCGCCTCGGCCGCACCCGCACCGTCCTCCTCGTCGTCCCGGCACTGACGACGGAGTTCTTCGCGGGCGTCTACACGGGCGCGGCCCGGGTGGCCGCCGACCACGGCTTCGGCGTCGTCCTCTACCCCTCCCCCGAAGGCATCGGCCCCGCCCGCGACCCCTTCGCCTCCGCCCAGGCCGCCCTCGACGGCGTCATCGCCTCCTCCATGGCCGCCGACGCCCTCACCGCCATCCGCGGCGACCAGCTCCCCCTCGTCATGCTCGACAGCGACCCGAAGGGCAGCCTCGGCGCAGCCACCGTGAACCTCGACATCACGGACGGCGTCCGACAGGTCGCCGAACACCTGCTGGGCCTGGGCCACCGCCACCTCCTGCACCTCGCGGCGGACGTGGCGTCCTGGACCTTCGAAGTACGCGCGCGCGAACTGGCCGCACGGGTCGCCGCCGTCCCCGGCACCTCCGTACGGACGGCTCGGGCACCGATCTCCATCGAGGGCGCCCTGACCGCCGCCGAAGCCGCCCTCTCCGCCCCCGGACCCCGACCCACCGCCCTCGTCTGCGACGACGACAAACTCGCCGCAGGCGCCTACAAAGCAGCCCGCCGCCTGGGCCTGCGCATCCCCGACGACATCTCCGTCACCGGCCTCGACGACCTCGCCCTCGCCACCGCCCTCGACCCCGAACTCACGACCGTCCGCCTGGACGCCGAACTCTTCGGCGAACGCGGCATGGAAGCCCTGCTCGCCGTCCTGGAGGGACGCGTGCCCGACGCAGGCGACATCCCCGTCCAACTGGTCGTACGAGGCTCGACAGCGCCGCCCAGCGGCCCCTGAACGCCCTGTGCCCCGGCCGCATCGACGACCGGGGCACACAGGAGCGGGATGGGGGTGAGGCGGCCTACTGGCCTACTCCTCGTCCGAGCCCTCCTCCGCACTGCTCTCGGCCTCCGTGGCCGCTCCGTCGGCCTCCAGGAGCCGGGACAGCTGCCGGCCCACGATCCGCTTGAACTTCCTCGCCTGCGGCCGCGTACGGTCCAGCACCGCGACCTCCAGACGCTCGGCGGGAATCTCCCGCTGCGTGCCGTTCGTGTCGCGGGACAGCGCCTGCACGGCCAGCTTCAGCCCCTCCGCGAGCGACATGCCCTCACGGTGCTGCTGATCGAGATAAGTGCTGATCTGCTCGGAATTACCACCGACCGCGACCGAGCCATGCTCGTCCACGATCGACCCGTCATGCGGCAACCGATAGATCTGATCACCCTCGGGCGTCTCACCCACCTCGGCAACGACCAGCTCCACCTCGTACGGCTTCTCGGCCGCACTGGAGAAGATCGTGCCCAGCGTCTGGGCGTAGACATTGGCAAGACCGCGAGCGGTCACGTCATCACGGTCATAGGTGTAACCACGAAGATCGGCATACCGCACACCACCGATCCGCAGATTCTCGTACTCGTTGTACTTGCCGGCGGCCGCAAAACCGATCCGGTCATAGATCTCGCTGAACTTGTGCAGCGCACGGGACGGGTTCTCACCGACGAACACAATGCCGTCGGCATACTGCAACACGACCAGGCTGCGACCACGGGCGATGCCCTTACGGGCGTACTCCGCCCGGTCGGCCATGGCCTGCTGGGGTGAGACATAGAACGGCGTCGACACCGGTTATCCGTCCCTTTCTGTCGAAGTCACGCGATCACCTTCACAAGAGCCGGTCACCCGGCTACAGCAGCGCGGCCCGCGGACCGTCGGGCTGCTCCAGCCGCCGCTCCAGGATCGAGCGGGCGATCTCGGAGGACTCCTCCTCGGTCAGCCGGCGGAAACCGTCCTCGGTGATCACGGTCACGATCGGATAGATCCGGCGGGCGACATCGGGACCACCGGTCGCCGAGTCGTCATCAGCCGCGTCATAGAGGGCCTGCACCACGAGCGTCGTGGCCTGGTCCTCGGACAGGTCGTCACGGAAAAGCTTCTTCATGGCACCGCGCGCGAAGATCGAACCGGAGCCCGTGGCCGCATACCCGTGCTCCTCGGAGCGGCCGCCCGTCACGTCATAGGAGAAGATGCGCCCCTTCTCACGGTCCACGTCGTAACCGGCGAAGAGGGGAACCACGGCCAGGCCCTGCATGGCCATGCCGAGGTTGGAACGGATCATGGTCGACAGCCGGTTCGCCTTGCCCTCCAACGAGAGCTGCGCCCCCTCGACCTTCTCGAAGTGCTCCAGCTCCAGCTGGAACAGCTTGACCATCTCGACGGCGAGGCCCGCCGTACCGGCGATACCGACGGCGGAGTACTCGTCGGCCGGGAACACCTTCTCGATGTCCCGCTGCGCGATGATGTTGCCCATGGTGGCGCGACGGTCACCGGCCAGCACGACACCGCCCGGGAACGTCACGGCCACGATGGTCGTGCCGTGCGGCGCCTCGATGACGCCCTGCGTCGGGGGCAGCTGCCGGTTGCCCGGCAGCATCTCCGGCTGGTGCTCGGACAGGAAGTCCATGAAGGACGACGAGCCAGGCGTCAGGAAGGCAGCTGGTAGACGCCCGGTGCTACGAGTGTTGGCTTCCACGCGATTCCTTCCAAGTAAGCGGCGGCCCGACGGACAGCGTCGGGGTCATCTCCCAACTTGCCGATGGCCGAATTGCAGTTGAAGCACAGTACGCCTCGGACCCTACCCGTCTCGTGGCAGTGATCCACATGCACGGCCGGAGCTTTCAGGCAGATCACACAGAGCCCCATTTGAGAGGCGATCATCTCGTCGCGGTCGGCTTCGGTGATGCCGTAGTGGCGCTTCAGATGGCCTGCTCGCCCCTTCATCGCCTTGCATGACTTGCAGAGGGTCGCGAAGCCGTCCGAAGCGCTGCGATTCCGCGTCCACTCACTGTGCGGTTTGATCTCGCCGCACGTGCGGCAGTACTTGTGGCCCGCAGGAACATCCACTCGCGGCCGCACGTTGCGTCCCTTGGCCACCTGCCGCGCCTGGTGGTACGCGGACGCCCACTCCCTGCAATAGACCTGCAGCCCATCACGCATCGCCTTGTTCCTTGCGAAGGCTGTCCGAGGTTTGTCCTCCTCGCACCTCGGACAGCGCTTCACACCTTGCTCTTCTTGCACTCGACGCCCCCGCTAGCCGCAAGCCTTCGATTCGAAGGGAAACGAGGCTTACTGCCCGCCTTTTTGCACAAAGGAGCGCACGAAATCCTCTGCGTTCTCCTCGAGCACATCATCGATTTCGTCCAGGACGGAGTCCACGTCGTCGCTCAGCTTCTCCTGGCGCTCCTTGAGGTCGTCGGATGCCTGAGCATCCTGCGCCTGCTCCTCGACCTCCTCCGTGGAGCGCGTCGCCTTCTGCTGGCCGCCGCCGGTGTCCTTGGTCGCCATAACCCCTCACCCCGCTCGGTTCGACGTTCTTGATCAGACCCTACAAGCAGGGTCTGACATCGGCCCCGCAGTTGCTACAACGTACGGGGGCCACCTCGATGATTCCCTGACGTTGGACTTTCCACCCTGTCCGGCCGGTTCGGCCCTGGCGCCTGCTCAGCCGCCCGACAGCACCCTGACCAGGTCTTCCGCCGTGCGGCAGCGGTCAAGGAGCTCCTTGACGTGATTTCGCGTTCCGCGAAGCGGTTCCAGGGTTGGGACGCGTTGGAGTGAGTCCCGGCCCGGGAGGTCGAAGATCACGGAGTCCCAGGAGGCCGCCGCGACGTCGTCCGCGTACTGCTCCAGGCAGCGTCCGCGGAAGTAGGCGCGGGTGTCCTCCGGTGGCTTCGTACGGGCCCTCTCGACCTCGTTCTCGTCCAGGAGGCGCTTCATGCGGCCGCGGGCCGCGAGACGGTTGTAGAGGCCCTTTTCGGGGCGTACGTCGGCGTACTGGAGGTCGAGGAGGTGGAGCTTGGCGGCGTCCCAGTCGAGGCCGTCGCGGCGGCGGTAGCCCTCCATGAGCTCCCGCTTGGCGACCCAGTCCAGTTCGCCGGCGAGGCTCATGGGGTCGTTCTCCAGGCGGTTGAGGGTGTCCTCCCAGCGGGCGAGGACGTCCTTGGTCTGGTCGTCGGCGTCGGCGCCGAAGCGTTCCTCGACGTATTTGCGGGAGAGCTCGAAGTACTCCATCTGGAGCTGGACGGCGGTGAGTGTGCGGCCGCTGCGGAGGGTGACCAGGCGCTTGAGCGTCGGGTCGTGGGAGACCTGGTGGAGGGTGCGGACGGGCTGGTCCACGGCCAGGTCGACGGCGATGAAGCCGTCTTCGATCATGGACAGGACGAGCGCCGTCGTGCCCAGTTTCAGGTACGTCGAGATCTCGGAGAGGTTCGCGTCGCCGATGATCACGTGCAGGCGGCGGTACTTCTCCGCGTCGGCGTGGGGCTCGTCGCGTGTGTTGATGATCGGGCGCTTGAGGGTGGTCTCGAGGCCTACCTCGACCTCGAAGTAGTCGGCGCGCTGGCTGAGCTGGAAGCCGTGTTCGTGGCCGTCCTGGCCGATGCCGACGCGGCCGGCGCCGGTGACGACCTGGCGGGAGACGAAGAAGGGCGTGAGGTGGCGCACGATGTCCGAGAAGGGGGTTTCCCGTTTCATCAGGTAGTTCTCGTGCGTGCCGTAGGAGGCGCCCTTGTTGTCGGTGTTGTTCTTGTAGAGGTGGATCGGCTGGGCGCCGGGGAGTGCGGCGGCCCGTTCGGCGGCTTCGGCCATGATGCGTTCGCCGGCCTTGTCCCAGAGGACGGCGTCGCGGGGGTTGGTGACCTCGGGGGCGCTGTATTCGGGGTGTGCGTGGTCGACGTAGAGTCGTGCGCCGTTGGTGAGGATCACGTTGGCGAGGCCGATGTCCTCGTCGGTGAGCTGGCTGGCGTCGGCGGCCTCGCGGGCGAGGTCGAAGCCTCGCGCGTCGCGCAGCGGGTTCTCCTCCTCGAAGTCCCAGCGGGCCCGGCGGGCCCTGTGCATCGCCGCCGCGTAGGCGTTGACGATCTGGGACGAGGTGAGCATGGCATTGGCGTTGGGGTGGCCGGGGACGGAGATGCCGTACTCCGTCTCGATGCCCATTACTCGCCGTACGGTCATGCGGCCCTCCTTGCCCGGCGGCGCCCTCGGTCGGGGACGCTGCTCAAGTACCGCTGGCGCTCCGGTGCGTGTGCGGTGCCCGTCCCCGCACTGCGCGACTCGGCGGTACCGAAGAGCCTAGAACGGCTTTGCGCTGGTGGGGAGATCATTTGCGTCATTGCCTTGCGCGCCTCTTGTTGCGGTCTTGGCCTGAAAAACAGTCGACTGCGGGTACCCGGTGAGGGCACCCGCAGCCGCCCTGTTTTTTACAGGTACTGACCGGTGTTCGCCACCGTGTCGATGGAGCGTCCGGTGTCGGCGCCCTGCTTTCCGGTGATGAGGGTGCGGATGTAGACGATCCGTTCGCCCTTCTTTCCGGAGATTCGGGCCCAGTCGTCCGGGTTGGTGGTGTTGGGGAGGTCTTCGTTCTCCTTGAACTCGTCCACGCATGCCTGGAGGAGGTGGGAGACGCGGAGGCCCTTCTGGTTGTGGTCGAGGAAGTCCTTGATCGCCATCTTCTTGGCGCGGCCGACGATGTTTTCGATCATGGCGCCGGAGTTGAAGTCCTTGAAGTAGAGGACTTCCTTGTCGCCGTTGGCGTAGGTGACCTCCAGGAAGCGGTTTTCCTCGGATTCTGCGTACATGTGCTCGACGGCCGTCTGGATCATGCTTTCGACGGTGGTCGTCTTGCTGCCGCCGTGTTCGCCGAGGTCGTCGGCGTGCAGGGGGAGGCGTTCGGTGAGGTACTTGCCGAAGATGTCCTTGGCGGCTTCGGCATCGGGGCGCTCGATCTTGATTTTCACATCAAGGCGGCCGGGTCGCAGGATGGCGGGGTCGATCATGTCCTCGCGGTTGGAGGCGCCGATCACGACCACGTTCTGCAGGCCCTCCACGCCGTCGATCTCGGCGAGCAGCTGGGGGACGATGGTGTTCTCCACGTCCGAGCTGACGCCGGAGCCCCGGGTGCGGAAGAGGGACTCCATCTCGTCGAAGAAGACGATGACGGGTGTGCCCTCGCTGGCCTTCTCTCGCGCACGCTGGAAGACGAGGCGGATCTGCCGCTCGGTCTCACCGACGTACTTGTTGAGGAGCTCGGGGCCCTTGATGTTGAGGAAGAAGCTCTTGCCGGCGGCCTGGCCGGTCACCTCGGCGACCTTCTTGGCCAGCGAGTTGGCGACGGCCTTGGCGATGAGCGTCTTTCCGCATCCGGGGGGCCCGTACAGCAGGACGCCCTTGGGCGGCCGCAGTTCGTGCTCCTTGAACAGGTCCGGGTAGAGGTAGGGCAGCTCGACGGCGTCGCGGATGGCCTCGATCTGGCCGCCGAGTCCGCCGATCTGCTCGTAACCGATGTCGGGAACCTCTTCGAGGACGAGTTCCTCGACCTCGCTCTTCGGAACGATCTCGTAGACATAGCCGGATCGGGGTTCGAGCAGCAGGGCGTCACCAGGGCGGATGTTCACGTCCAGCAGTGGCTCGGCGAGCCGTACCACCCGCTCCTCATCGGTGTGCCCGAGCACCAGGGCGCGTTCGCCGTCCTCGAGGATCTCCTTGAGGGTGACGATGTCCCCGACGCGCTCGAACTCCATGGCCTCGACCACGTTGAGCGCTTCGTTGAGCATTACTTCCTGGCCGCGCCTCAGTTCTTCGAGGTCGACGCTGGGGCTGACGTTCACGCGGAGTTTGCGGCCTCCGGTGAAGATGTCGGCCGTGCCGTCCTCGTTCGCCGTGAGGAAGACTCCGAAGCCGGCCGGTGGCTGTGCGAGCCGGTCGACTTCTTCCTTGAGGGCCACGATCTGGTCGCGGGCCTCACGGAGCGTGTTGGCGAGTCGCTCGTTCTGGGCGGACACGCCGGCCAGGTTGGTCTGCAGCTCGACGATCCGCTCTTCGAGAATCCTCGTGTGTCGCGGAGAGTCGGCGAGCTTGCGTCGCAGGACGGCGATCTCCTGCTCAAGGTAGGCAATCTGCCCGGCCGGGTCGTCGGACCCTCGTCCCGGGCGGATGCCGCGGTTCATGTCGTCGTCGTGGGCTGCCACGGTCCTCACCTCCTCCAAGGGGAGCTGGACGCTTCCAGACCCTACCTGGGTGGGTGTCGATTGAAACCCCTAGATCACAAAGACGGTAGGGGCGTGTCCGATCTTGCCCCTTGCGCCGTTCCTCACGCCAGGGGAATACCCATTCATCAACCTTCGAAAGCAGGCGGTAATCAGCGATGGGGCGTTCAACACCCATCGGTGTCGAGCCTAGTTGTTGACGCCGCGCACCTGCGAACAGGAGCGCGGCGGCTTGGCGCAGGGCGCTCGGCGGGCCCTGGGGCTTCGTCGTGCGCCACTGATGTGATGTGGCTGGACGGGGCAGACTCCTACGGCGGTTTTCGGCCACTGGGCGGGCTTGCGCGGCGGTCGGAGGCTCTCCAGAGGGGCGCCCACCAGGCGAAGAGGTGTTCGAGGCGTGCGGTCCGGCGTGTTTTCGCCGCTGCCTGCTCGGCTGTCGTTTGGAACCCGGAATACCCACCGGACAGGGCGGGGAAGCCGCCGGAGGTAGGGTCGAAGCGGTCAACATCCGTCGGAGCCGACCCGGTTTTCGGCGGCTCGACAGCCGAACGGCAGGAGAGATGAGCGTGCAGCAGGAGGTCGCGACCGGCGGCGAGGAGCTGGAGGTCTGGATCGACCAGGACCTGTGTACCGGCGACGGCATCTGCGCCCAGTACGCGCCGGAGGTGTTCGAGTTGGACATCGACGGCCTGGCCTATGTGAAGGGCGCGGGCGACGAACTGCTGCAGGCCCCGGGCGCCACAACACCCGTGCCGCTGCCGCTTCTCACGGACGTGGTGGACTCCGCCAGGGAGTGTCCGGGTGACTGTATCCATGTGCGTCGGGTTTCGGACAAGGTCGAGGTGTACGGGCCAGACGCAGAGTGACGTGACGGACACGGACCGCCACGACTGTCTGTTTTCTCACACCGGCCCGGTGGCCCGGCTCAGACGCTGTGCGCGCCCGCGGAGGTGGAGCGCGTGAACGCGCCGTTCTTCCACTGCCACTTGGCACTCTGCGTCACGTCCGGGCAGCAGCGGGGCACGTCGTCGGACGAGTAGCCGAGCAGCGTCGCCGCGACGGCTCCGTCGTGTACGGCGAAGTCGCTGACGGTGTCGCCGGCCTTGGGGTCGAGCAGGGTCGCCACCACGCGTGGCTTGCCGTCCGTGGCGCGGGTGAGGACGTACACGCCGTCGGGCGGGGTGCCCATGGGGGCGTCGCAGTGCACGACGGCCACGGTTTCGGGCTTCCCGTCGCCGTCGAGGTCACCGGTGGCCTTCTTCTGCACGACCGCTTTAACCGGGCCGCAGGCGAGCGGGAAGTCCACTCCTGCGGTGCTGGGGGCGGTGGCCGTGTGGACGGTCCCGGCCCGGGGGTCGGCGGGCTGGGCCGCCGTCGCGGAGTTGGGCTGCAGAAGCGAGGAGAGGGCCATGACGCCTGAGACGGCCGTGGCGGTGGCCACCCAGTGGATGGGGCGGGTGTGCGTGTGTGCCAGTTCCGGGACGGCGGATTGCTGCACTAGGAGTGTCTCCTGTGAGGGCTGTGCCGGTGGGGGTGGCCTGCATCGTGCCACACGTCACAGTGCGGGGGAACGGCGGGGTGTTCGGTTCCTCGAATGAGTGATGCCGGGTTTATCCGGTTTTATGGCGCGGTGTCAACAGAAGGGCGCTGCGGCCGAGTTGCGGATGGTGTCCGGGAACTCGGCGGCAGCGCCCTTTCGTTGAATGCGGTGTGCGGCCGCGTCAGCGGCCGCCTCCGTCGGCGTTGGGGCCGGCGTAGTCCTCGCCGTAGGCGCCCTTGGCGGGGCGGCGGCGGCGCATGGGGGGCTCGACGCCGTCGGCGAGGCGGCGGGCGGTGAGCAGGAAGCCGGTGTGACCGATCATCCGGTGGTCGGGGCGGACGGCCAGGCCCTCGATGTGCCAGTTGCGGATCATCGTCTCCCAGGCGGTCGGCTCGTTGAAGGAGCCGATCTCGCGGATGGACTCGACGGTCCGGGCGAGCTGGGTGGTGGTGGCGACGTAGCAGCACAGGATGCCGCCGGGGACGAGCGCCTTGGAGACGGCCTCCAGGCACTCCCAGGGGGCGAGCATGTCGAGGATGACACGGTCGACGTCGGTGTCGGAGAGGTTGTCCTGGAGGTCGCCGACGGTGAGCTGCCAGGCGGGGTGCGGGCCGCCGAAGTAGCGCTCGACGTTCTGCTGGGCGATCTCGGCGAAGTCCTCGCGGCGCTCGTAGCTGTGCAGCATGCCCTGGTCGCCGATGGCGCGCAGCAGGAAGCTGCTGAGCGAGCCGGAGCCGACGCCGGCCTCGACGACGCGCGCGCCGGGGAAGATGTCGGCGAAGGCGAGGATCTGCCCGGCGTCCTTGGGGTAGACGACGGCGGCCCCGCGGGGCATGGACAGGACGTAGTCGGGGAGCAGGGGGCGCAGCGCGAGGTAGGCGACGTTCCCGGTGGTGCGGACAACGCTGCCCTCGGGAGCGCCGATCAGTTCGTCGTGCGGGAAGGAACCCTTGTGGGTGTGGAAGTTCTTCCCGGCCTCGAGCGTGAACGTGTAGTGGCGGCCCTTGGGGTCGGTCAGCTGAACCTGGTCCCCGACCTTGAAGGGCCCGCGCCTGCGGGCGGCACCGGTCGGTTCGGACATGTGAACAGCCTACCGGGGTTTGCGGGGGCCGCCGACCACTAGGACGAGGGCCTGGCCATGGCTTTCACGAAGGCGCGCTCGACGTCTGCGGCGGACAGCACGCCGTAGATCTCGCCGGTCTCCTCGACCACCAGGTATTCGGTGGCGGGGGTGGCGCGCAGGACGTCGAGGAGGTCCTCGCCGGCGAGTTCGGCGGAGACGCGCATGCCCTCGGTGAGGTCCTGGGCGAGGCCGCTGACGGCGACCCAGGGGCGACGGTGTTCGGGTACGCCGACGATGGCGGCCTCGCGGACGAGGGAGAGGGGGTTGCCTTCGGGGTCGACGACGACGAGGGCACGGGCGCCGGCGGCGTTGGCGCGGCGCAGTGCCTCGGACAGGGGGGTGTCGGTCGCGACGGGGACGGCGCGGCGGGTGAGGTTGCGGGCGCGCAGTTCCGGCAGGTGTTCCCGGAGGCGGGCCATGCGCAGGCTGTTGCCGGCGCCGGTCCAGATGATCGCGGCGAGGATGGCGGCGAGCAGGGCGTCGGTGACGGTGTCCATGCCGACGCTGTCCTCCGCGGTGGTGCCGAGGGCGCCGGACTGGGTGAGCAGCGGGAGGCCGATGAGGACGGAGACGGCGAGGGCGCGGCCGACCCAGGCGGCGGCGATGGTGCCGGTCATGGGCCTGCCGGTGATCTTCCAGACGACGGCGCGGAGCATGCGGCCGCCGTCGAGGGGCAGGCCCGGCAGGAGGTTGAAGGCGGCCACGATGAGGTTGGAGATCATCAGCCCGGCGAGCAGGACGCCGGGGACGGTGCCGGGCTCGACGGGCTGCAGGGCGACGTAGAAGAGGCCCGCGAGGACGAGGGAGAGGAGGGGGCCGACGAAGGCGAGGACGAATTCGCGGCCGGGGGTCTCGGCTTCTTTCTCGATCTCGGAGACGCCGCCGAAGAACTGGAGCTGGATGCGGCGGACGGGGAGTTTGAAGCGGAGGGCCGCGACCGTGTGGGCCAGTTCGTGGACGAGGACGGAGGCGTAGAAGGCGACGGCGAAGAAGAGGGAGACGAGGTAGCGGGCGGCGCCGAGTTCGGGCAGGACGCGGTCGAGCTGGCCGCCGAAGACCCAGGTGATCAGGGCGGCGACGAGGAACCAGCTGGGCGCGACGTACACGGGCACGCCGAAGGGGCGGCCCATGAGGAGGCCGCCGCCGGGTTCCCGGGGGCGCTTGGGCGGGCGGTTCCTGGCGGTGCCGGAGTGGGCGAACGTGCGCTCGTCCGCCGGGCCGTTCGCAGCGGGGCCTTCCGCGGGGCTCTTTTCCGGGGCGGGCGTCTCGTCTGCGGCGGGCCGGTTCTCGCGCTCGTCGCTGTCGGCGGTGTCGTTGCCGTCGTCCGGCGCGGGGTGGTCCTCGTCGGCCGCAGGAGGCTGTTGGTCGGCCGGGGTGGGCGCGGGGGCCGCCGGGGACGCCGACCCTGCGTGGTGCTCGGCCGGCTCGTCGGTGCCGGACCGCGGCTGCCCGCTCCCGCCGCTCTCGTCCACGATGTCCCCTCGTTCGAAGCGTGTTCCGCGCCTGCCGGGCGGAAGGGTCTCGGGTCGATGGTATGCGGCCGTCGGGACGGGTTCCGCCCCGGCACCCCCTCTCTTTCCCCAGGCGTCGCAGCTGCCACAGGCCCCCACGGGCGGGTCACTGTCAGTGGCGGGCCGTATGGTCTGGGGCATGGAGACGAGTACGGAGGGCGCGGCGGAGGCCCCCAGCAGCGAGGTGGCGCAGGCGGATGCGCCGGTGGTGGTGGAGTCGGCGGAAGCGGCGCCGCCGGTCGACACGGCGGGCCCGGGCCCGCGCGTCGCCATAGCGCCCGCCAGTCTGTCGCCCTCGCGGGCCAGTGACTTCATGCAGTGCCCTCTGCTCTACCGGTTCCGTGTCATCGACCGGCTGCCCGAGAAGCCGAGTGAGGCGGCGACCCGGGGCACGCTGGTGCATGCGGTGCTGGAGCGGCTCTTCGACGCTCCGGCCGCGGAGCGGACCGCGCCGCGCGCCAAGTCCCTGATCCCCGGGCAGTGGGACCGGCTGCGGGAGAGCCGGCCGGAAGTGGTGGAGCTGTTCGAGGACGATCCGCAGGGCGAGCGGCTGGCGCGCTGGCTGGGCGAGGCGGAGCAGCTCGTCGAGCGCTGGTTCACGCTGGAGGATCCGACCCGGCTGGAGCCTGCCGAGCGGGAGCTGTTCGTGCAGGCGGAGCTGGATTCGGGGCTGATGCTGCGCGGGATCATCGACCGGGTGGACGTGGCGCCCACGGGTGAGGTGCGGATCGTCGACTACAAGACGGGCAAGGCACCCCGTCCGGAGTACGCCGAAGGGGCGCTGTTCCAGATGAAGTTCTACGCCCTGGTGGTGTGGCGGCTCAAGAACGTGGTGCCGAGGCGGCTGCAGCTCGTGTATCTCGGCAGCGGTGACGTTTTGACCTACGACCCCGTCCTCGCCGACCTGGAGCGTGTCGAGCGCAAGCTGCTCGCGCTGTGGGAGGCGATCCGGCAGGCCACGGAGTCGGGCGACTGGCGCCCGCGTCCCACCAAGCTGTGCGGCTGGTGCGACCACCAGGCGCACTGCCCGGAATTCGGCGGTACTCCCCCGCCGTATCCGCTGCCGGTCAGAGCCGGCGAGTAGAGCCCGCCGGTCGCCCGAAGGGCGGGGCAGCGGGGCGGCACCTCCGTCAGCGGCGGGGTTTGTTCACGGGGTCCGAGGGCGGCCGAGTCCGTGGACGTCTCGCAGGGCAGAATGGGGCCGGACTAGCGAAGGAGACTTACGTGGCCATCCGCGTCCTACTGGTCGACGACCAGCCGCTGCTGCGTACCGGCTTCCGGATGATCCTGGAGGCCGAGCAGGACATCGCGGTCGTCGGCGAGGCCGGAGACGGCCTCCAGGCCCTCGACCAGGTGCGGGCGCTGCAGCCCGACGTGGTCCTGATGGACATCCGTATGCCTCGTATGGACGGGGTGGAGGCGACCCGGCAGATCACCGGGCCCGGTCGGGACGGCCCGGCGAAGGTGCTGGTGCTGACCACGTTCGACCTCGACGAGTACGTGGTGGAGGCGTTGCGGGCCGGGGCCAGCGGCTTTCTGCTGAAGGACGCGCCGGCCAACGAGCTGGTGCAGGCGATCCGGGTGGTGGCCGGCGGCGAGGCCATGCTGGCGCCGAGCATCACCCGGCGGCTGCTCGACAAGTACGCCACGCATCTGCCTTCCGGGGACGAGCCCGTGCCGGACACGCTGCACACGCTGACCGAGCGCGAGGTGGAGGTGCTGAAGCTGGTGGCCCGCGGGCTGTCCAACGCGGAGATCGCCGCCGATCTGTTCGTCAGCGAGACCACCGTCAAGACGCATGTCGGGCACGTGCTGACGAAGCTGGGGCTGCGTGACCGGGTGCAGGCCGCGGTGTATGCGTACGAGAGCGGGCTGGTGCGGCCGGGCGCCCAGTAGCGGCGGCTGTGCGACACGAAGGGCGCCCTCTTGCACAGAGGGCGCCCTTCGTCTTCGTACGGCCGTCGGTCAGCCCTTGCTGAGTTCCCAGAAGCGGAAGACCGTCGACGCGTCCAGGCAGTACTCGAGGCCGTAGACGTTCTGGCGGGTGACCGCGTACTGCTTGGCCTGCCAGACCGGGAGGACGGGCAGTTGGTCGGCGACGATGTCCTGCAGCCTGCCGTAGTCGTTGTCGGTCGCGGCGCGGTCGCTCTCGGCGGCGGTGCGCGGGATGAGGGTGCCGGTGATGGTGCTGTTGCTGTAGTTGTTGCTCAGCACGTTGCCCCGGCCGAAGAAGGGCGCCGTGAAGTTGTCGGCGTCCGGGTAGTCGGGCACCCAGCCCTTCACGTACACGCCGTACTTGCCCTTGGCGATGTCCTTCTCGTACTGGTCGAAGGCGACGGACTTGACGTCGGCGTCGAAGAGGCCGCTGGCGTTGAGCTGCCCCGCGATCGCCTTCAGCTCCTGGTCGGTGGCCGGGCCGTAGCGCGAAGGGGTGGACCAGAGGGTCAGCTTGACCTTGCCGGTGATGCCCTCGTTCCTCAGTGCGGCGGCGGCCTTGGCCGGTGAGGGGCTGGCGCCGTAGGTGTCGAAGAAGGCCGTGTTGTGGCCGGCGATGCCCGCCGGGATGATCGAGTACAGGGGGGCGGCCGTGCCCTGGTAGACGTCCTTGATGAGGGCGTCGCGGTCGAGCAGATAGGCGATGGCCTTGCGCACGCCGAGCTTTCCGGCGACCCGGTCCTTCATGTTGAAGACCAGGTGCTGGACCTCGGCGCTGCTGCCCTCGACGACCTCGGCCTTGGAGTTGTTGTCGGCGTTCTCGATGTCGGCGATGTCGCCCGCGCTGAGCCCCCGGTAGGCGATGTCGATACTGCCGTCGAGCAGCGCCTTCTTCAGGGCGGACGGTTTGCCGTGGAAGAACTGCAGCGTCACGCCGGAGTTCTTCGTCTTCGCGTTGCCCTGGTAGTTGCCGTTGACCGAGAAGACGGCCTTGTCGTTGCCGAACGAGTCCAGCTTGTACGGGCCGGAGCCGACCGCCTGGCCGTCCTTGCGCAGCTTGCTCCCGTCGTACTGGGTGTGGTCGACGATGGAGCCCGCACCGGAGGCGATCTTGCTCGGGAAGGTCGCGTCGGGCACCTTCAGCCGGAAGACGACGGTCTTGGCGTCCGGCGTCTCGACCTTGTCCAGCATGGGGAACATGATGGCCGGACCGGCAGCGTCGTTGATCTTGAGTATGCGGTCGAAGGAGAACTTGACGTCCTTCGAGGTGAGCGGATCACCGTTGCTGAACTTGAGACCGTCCTTGAGCGTGCACCGGTAGACCTTGGTGGACGTGTCGGTGAAGGTGCACGACTTGGCGGCCTCCGGCTCGGGCTCGGTGCCTCCGTCGGGGAAGCTGAGCAGCGACTGGAAGACGTTGTTGAACAACAGCCAGGAACCCGGGTCGTAACCGGAGGCGGGGTCGGTGGCCAGGACGTCGTCCGACATTCCCATGACGACGGACGAGCCGGTCCCCCCGGAGTCCGAGCCGCCCGTTCCGCAGCCGGTCAAAAGGCCGGAGGCCAGTCCCGCCACTACGGGCAGGACTGGCCACTGGTTACGCATGTTCACTGCTTGTGCCTTCTCGTCGGGTTCGGAACCCCGGGGCCACACTCCCGGGCCCCGGGGACGAGAGAGATCAGCCGCTCACGCCACGGCCGAGCTCCCACAGCTGCAGGGTCGAGGAGGAGTTGAGCGCGTACGCGGTCCCCGTGACGTCACCGCGGGCGGCGACGTACTGCTTGCCCTGCCACAGCGGCAGGATCGGGACGTCGTCGGCGACGATGTCCTGGATCTCGGTCAGGTTGGAGGAGGCCGCGAGGCGGTCGGCCTCACGACGGGACGCCGGGATCAGCGTGTTGATGATCTTGCTGTTGCGGTAGGGCGACTTGAGGAAGTTGTCCTTGTCGAGGAAGGGCGCGAGGTAGTTGTCGGCGTCCGGGAAGTCCGGGAACCAGCCCATGCCCCAGACGTCGTACTTGCCCTTGCGCTCGGCCGGGACGAAGGTCGTCCAGGGGGAGCCCTGGATGTCCACGTTGAACAGCCCACTGTCGTTGAGCTGCTTCTGAAGGACCTCGAACTCCTTCTTGGTGGCCGGTCCGTAGTGGTCGGTCGTGTAGTGCAGCGTCAGCTTGACCGGGGTGGTGATGTTGGCCGCGGTCAGCAGGGCCTTGGCCTTGGCGGTGCTGGGGTCGCCGTAGGTGTTGAAGAACGAGTTGGAGTGGCCGGTGATGCTCGCCGGGACCAGCGAGTACAGCGGCTCGGCCTGGGTGCCGTAGACCTTGGCGACGAGCTCGCCGCGGTTGATCAGCTGGGCCATCGCCTGGCGGACGGCCTTGTTCTTCACGGTGGGCGAGTCGGTGTTGAAGGCGAGGTAGCGGATCTCCAGACCCGACATCTCGACCAGGTCCTCGTTGCTGTCCGTGCCGGCGGACAGCTTCTGGATCTGCTCCGGCGCCATGGTGCGGGTCATGACGTCGATGTCACCGTTGTCGAGGGCCTTGCCCATCGCGTCGGCGTCCGCGTAGGAGATCATGTCGACCTTGGAGTTGTTCACCTTCAGCGTCCCCTTGTAATTGGGGTTCTTGGTGAACGTGGCCTTGACGATCTCGTCGTTCTTGACCTCGGCGGAGAGGGTGTACGGGCCGGATCCGTCGACGTCGAAGCCGTCGCGCAGCTTGTTCTTCTGGTAGTCGGCGGGGTTGACGATGCCCGCCACCGGAGTCGACAGCTTGTACGGGAACGTGGCGTCCGCGGTCCTCAGGTGGAAGATGACCTGGTTGTCGCCCTGCGTCTCGACGGTGTCGATGGTGTTCAGCAGGGCGGAGACCCCGGAGTCGGCCTTGATGGCGCGGGCGCGGTCGATGGAGTACTTCACATCGGCCGCGGTGATCTTGTCGCCGTTGGAGAACTTCAGGCCGTCGCGGAGCGTGCAGGCGTAACGCTCGTTGCCCGAGTCGGTGAAGCCGCAGCTCTGCGCGGCCTCGGGCACCGGGTCGCCCTCGCCCTTCGGCTGGATCATCAGGGTCTGCACGGTCTGGCGCAGGATGTTCCAGGTGCCGACGTCGTACGCGTACGCCGGATCGAGCGGCGCGGGTGCGTCCTTCGTGGCGGTGAACCGGTCTGTGGTGCCGACGGCGATCGCGTCCCCGCCGCTGCCGCTGCTGTCGGAACTGCCACAGGCGGCGAGCACGGGCGCGAGCAGGCCGACCACGGCCGGCAGCACCAAAGTCTTGCGGTTCATGCTCGTGTTTCTCCAGAGCTGTTCAGGTCCGTGTATCCGGCATGCAGGGGTGTCGCGGCGGATCACGGGGGTAGAGGCGATGGTTCTCGCGACGAGATTAGTCCGCACCAGCACGGCGGTTCGCAGTCACCGGAGTTGAGCCCCCATCACGCAGCGAAACCGGTTGTGGACAGACCGAAAACCCGCCCCGGGAAGGATTCGTGCAGCGTTCCATCAATCGGGACACAAGGGCACGTCCTCGCACCCCGAAACGGGGCGAAGAGCACAGCCCGCACGACCTGTCGAGACCCGGGTGAGTGGGGAACCTCACATCCCCAATGGCATGGACCGACCCCGGAATTGGACCATCCACCGCGCTTCGAATTCTTTCGTACACGAGCCCTGGAAATTCATGTCCTATCAGTTCTGCACGCTGGGTGAACGCTCAGCGCATTTCCGTCATCAAGTGGCGATCAGCGGGTGATCAGAGCGTGATCAGTCCACGCAGAAATGCCAGGTCGACGTCTTCGAGGGAGGTGACGACCGTGCGCCGGTCGGCGGGGGCGATGGGGGCGACGGAGGGCACCACGACCACATGACAGCCGGCCGCCTCGGCCGACGCGACACCGGTGGCGGTGTCCTCGACGACCGCGCATCTGGCCGGGTCCACGCCCAGTCCGGCGGCCGCGGTCAGATACGGGTCGGGGTGCGGCTTGGTGCGCGGCACCTCGTCGCCGGCCACCGACAGGGCGAAGTGCTGGGGGCCCAGCGAGGTGAGCACGCGGTCGATGATGCGCCGGTGGGAGGCGGAGACCAGGGCGGTGGGGATCTCGTACTCAGCCAGTTCGGCGAGCAGCCTGGCGGCGCCCGGCATCAGCGGCAGGGCGCGGTCGATGCGGTCCTCGAAGCCCTGGTTGAGCAGCACCGTGAGCTCGGCGAGGGTGATGTCGGCGCCGGTGGCCTCGATCAGGAACCCCGCGCTGCGGGTCATGGGACCGCCGACCACGACATGGCGCCAGGTGTCGTCCAGGGTGTGGCCGAGGGCGGCGAAGATCTCGACCTCGACGTCCCACCAGAAGCCCTCGGTGTCCACGAGGGTTCCGTCCATGTCGAGGAGTACGGCCTGCAGGGCTGAGCCTTCGGCCGTACGGGTTCCGAGCGCGGGGACCGTACTGGTCATCCGGGCGCACCTCCTTGAGGGGCGAGCAGGCCGGTTCCCGCGCGGGGAACCGGCCTGCAGTGGACCGACCAGTGTACGACTGTTGCGGCCGAAGCGCCTCGTTTATCCGGCGTGGTCCGGGGCACATCGTGTGTACCGCCGGGGGCCGCTGTGACGTGCGCCGATGTGCCGTCGGGCGGGCCTTTTCGGTGGCCTTTCCGTCGGCCCTGTCGGCCTTTCCGTCGGGCTTTTCAGCGGGCGTTGAAGTACTTCGCTTCGGGGTGGTGGATCACAATGGCGTCGGTGGACTGCTCCGGGTGGAGCTGGAACTCCTCGGAGAGGTGGACGCCGATGCGCTCGGGCTGGAGCAGGTCCGCGATCTTGGCACGGTCCTCCAGGTCGGGGCAGGCACCGTAGCCGAGGGAGAAGCGGGCGCCCCGGTACTTCAGGGCGAACATGTCCTCCATCTGGCTCGGGTCCTCACCGGCGAAGCCCAGCTCCGAACGCACGCGTGCGTGCCAGTACTCGGCGAGCGCCTCCGCCAGCTGCACCGACAGGCCGTGCAGTTCGAGGTAGTCGCGGTAGGCGTTGGCCTCGAACATACGGGCCGTCTCCTCACCGATCCGCGAGCCGACGGTGACGACCTGCAGGCCGACCACGTCGGTCTCCCCCGCCTCCTCCGGGCGGAAGAAGTCCGCCAGGCACAGCCGGCGGCCGCGGCGCTGGCGCGGGAAGGTGAAGCGGGTGCGCTCGTTGCCCTGCTCGTCCAGGATGATCAGGTCGTCGTCCTTGGAGACACACGGGAAGTAGCCGTAGACCACGGCCGCCTCCAGCAGGTTCTCGGTCTGCAGCCGGTCCAGCAGACCGCGCAGCCGCGGCCGGCCGTCGGTCTCGACGAGCTCCTCGTACGTCGGTCCCTCACCGGTGCGGGCCTGCTTGAGGCCCCACTGGCCCTTGAACAGGGCGCCCTCGTCGAGCCAGGACGCGTACTCCTTGAGCGGGATGCCCTTGATGACGCGGGTGCCCCAGAACGGCGGGGTGGGGACGGGGTTGTCGGTGGCGACGTCGGAGCGCACGTGCCCCTCCTGCGGGCGCTCCTCGACCTCGACCGCGGCCGTGGCGCGCACCCGGCGCTGCTTGAGCTCGGGCAGTTTCGCGCCGGGCACGCCGCGCTTGACGCCGATCAGCGCGTCCATCAGCCGCAGGCCCTCGAACGCGTCCCGGGCGTAGCGGACCTCGCCCTGGTAGATCTCGTGCAGGTCCTGCTCGACATAGGCGCGGGTGAGCGCCGCGCCGCCGAGGATGACCGGGTAGTCGGCCGCCAGGCCGCGCTGGTTGAGCTCCTCCAGGTTCTCCTTCATGATCACCGTGGACTTGACCAGCAGCCCGGACATGCCGATGACGTCGGCCTTGTGCTCGGCGGCGGCCTCCAGGATCGCGGAGACCGGCTGCTTGATGCCGAGGTTGACCACGGTGTAGCCGTTGTTGGACAGGATGATGTCGACCAGGTTCTTGCCGATGTCGTGCACGTCCCCGCGCACGGTGGCCAGCACGATCGTGCCCTTGCCCGCCTCGTCGCCCTCGACCTTCTCCATGTGCGGTTCCAGATGGGCCACCGCGGTCTTCATGACCTCCGCGGACTGCAGCACGAACGGCAGCTGCATCTGCCCCGAGCCGAACAGCTCACCGACGACCTTCATGCCGTCCAGCAGCGTCTCGTTGACGATGTCCAGGGCCTTGCGGGTCTGCAGGGCCTCGTCCAGGTCCGTCTCCAGGCCGTTGCGCTCACCGTCGATGATCCGCCGCTTGAGCCGCTCCTCCAGCGGCAGCGCGGCCAGCTCCTCCGCCTTGCCCGCCTTCAGCGACTTCGCCGTCGCCCCCTCGAACAGCGCCATCAGCTTCTGCAGCGGGTCATAACCCTCGCTACGGCGGTCGTAGATCAGGTCGAGGGCCGTCTGCACCTCTTCCTCGGAGAACCGGGCGATGGGCAGGATCTTCGAGGCGTGCACGATCGCCGAGTCCAGACCCGCCTTGACGCACTCGTCCAGGAAGACCGAGTTGAGCAGGATCCGCGCGGCCGGGTTCAGTCCGAAGGAGATGTTCGACAGGCCCAGCGTGGTCTGCACGTCGGGGTGGCGGCGCTTGAGCTCGCGGATCGCCTCGATGGTGGCGATGCCGTCCCTGCGGGACTCCTCCTGGCCGGTGCAGATGGTGAAGGTCAGGGTGTCGATGAGGATGTCCGACTCCCGGATGCCCCAGTTCCCCGTCAGGTCGGCGATCAGCCGCTCGGCGATGGCGACCTTCTTCTCCGGGGTGCGGGCCTGGCCCTCCTCGTCGATGGTCAGCGCGATCAGCGCCGCCCCGTGCTCACGCGCCAGCTTCGTGACCTTCGCGAAGCGGGATTCGGGCCCGTCACCGTCCTCGTAGTTGACCGAGTTGATGACCGCGCGCCCGCCGAGCTTCTCCAGACCGGCCTGGATGACGTCGACCTCGGTGGAGTCCAGCACGATCGGCAGGGTGGAGGCGGTGGCGAAGCGGCCGGCCAGCTCCTGCATGTCCGCCACGCCGTCCCGCCCGACGTAGTCCACGCACAGGTCCAGCATGTGGGCGCCCTCGCGGATCTGGTCGCGGGCCATCTCCACACAGTCGTCCCACCGCCCGGCCAGCATGGCCTCACGGAACTTCTTCGACCCGTTGGCGTTGGTGCGCTCACCGATCGCCAGGTACGAGGTGTCCTGCCGGAACGGCACGCTCTGGTACAGCGAGGCGGCGCCCGGCTCGGGCCGCGGGTCGCGCCCGGTGGGGGCCAGGCCGCGGACCCGCTCGACGACCTGGCGCAGATGCTCGGGGGTGGTGCCGCAGCAGCCGCCGACCAGGGACAGGCCGTACTCCCGGACGAAGGTCTCCTGGGCGTCGGCGAGCTCCGGCGCCGTGAGGGGGTAGTGGGCGCCGTCCTTGCCGAGGACCGGGAGGCCCGCGTTGGGCATGCAGGACAGCTGGATGCGCGAGTGGCGGGCCAGGTAGCGCAGGTGCTCGCTCATCTCGGCGGGGCCGGTAGCGCAGTTCAGGCCGATCATGTCGATGCCGAGCGGCTCCAGGGCCGTCAGTGCGGCGCCGATCTCCGAGCCGAGCAGCATGGTGCCGGTCGTCTCCACCGTCACCGACACGATCAGCGGGACCTCATAGCCGGCGGTCTCCATCGCCCGGCGGGCGGCCAGGACGGATGCCTTGGTCTGCAGCAGGTCCTGGGTGGTCTCGACGAGGAGCGCGTCCGCGCCGCCGGCGAGGAGGCCCTCGGCGTTCTGCTGGTAGGCGTCACGGATGGCGTTGAAGGTGGTGTGACCGAGAGTGGGCAGCTTGGTGCCGGGGCCCATCGATCCGAGCACCCAGCGCTGCCGGCCGTCGCGGGCGGCGTACTCGTCCGCCGTCTCGCGGGCGATGCGGGCGCCGGCCTCGGACAGCTCGGCGACGCGCCCGGGGATGTCGTACTCGCCGAGCGCGGTGAGGTTCGCGCCGAAGGTGTTGGTCTCCACGCAGTCGACACCCGCGTCGAAGTACGCGGAGTGCACCGAGCGGACGATGTCGGGGCGGGTGACGTTGAGGACCTCGTTGCAGCCCTCCAGCTGCTGGAAGTCGTCCAGCGTGGGGTCCTGCGCCTGCAGCATGGTGCCCATCGCTCCGTCGGCGACCACCACTCGGGTGGCGAGCGCCTCACGGAGCGCGGACACACGGGTCCGGCTGTCGGCGGAAGGGGTCAGTGGCGACGAGGCCATGAAGGGGCTCCCTTAGGTGCGACGGCTGTCGGCTTTGCGTCTGTCCGGGATCTGCCCCCGGCAGGCGCACCTCGCCAGGGTAACCGGGGTCGGCCGGGGATGGTCAGGGGCGTCCACGGGACGGACGAGGATGACGGGCAGGTCACCGACGGGATACCAGTGACACAACAGAACCCGACGGAAACGCACCGACCATTAGCGAGAGGTCGACATCGACCGGTAGTGTTCGACATTGCCGAACAGCGGCAGCGACGTCGCACGTCGACGGTCGAAGGGGACGGAGGCAGTACGGCGATGGCACGGAACATCCAGTCGCTCGAACGGGCGGCCGCGATGCTGCGGCTGCTCGCGGGCGGCGAGCGACGGCTCGGCCTCTCGGACATCGCCTCGTCACTGGGCCTCGCCAAGGGCACCGCCCACGGGATTCTGCGCACCCTCCAGCAGGAGGGATTCGTCGAGCAGGACGACGCCTCCGGGCGCTATCAGCTGGGCGCCGAACTGCTGCGCCTGGGCACCACCTATCTCGACGTGCACGAGCTGCGGGCGCGCGCCCTGGTGTGGACGGACGACCTGGCCCGGTCCAGCGGGGAGAGCGTCTATCTCGGCGTCCTGCACCAGCAGGGCGTACTGATCGTGCACCACGTCTTCCGGCCCGACGACAGCCGTCAAGTGCTGGAGATAGGCGCCATGCAGCCCCTGCATTCCACGGCCCTGGGCAAGGTCCTCTCGGCGTACGACCCGGTCGCGCACAGCGAGGCCATGGAGGCGGACCGCAAGCCCTTCACCGACCGGACCGTGTGCGAGCAGGAGGACTTCGAGCACATCCTCGACATCTCGCGGGCGCGCGGCTACGCGGCCGACGTCGAGGAGACCTGGGAGGGCGTCGCGTCGGTGGCCGCACCCATCCACGACCGGCGGCGGATGCCGGTGGGCGCGGTGGGCATCACCGGCGCCGTGGAGCGGATGTGCCGAGCCGACGAGAAGGACGCGCTGCGCCCGGAACTGATCGCCGCGGTGCGCGACTGCGCCCGTGCGGTGTCGCGGGACCTGGGCGCCGGGCGGTTCTGAGAGGCGCGGCGGGACGCAGGAGCGGGCCGGGGCGTCGAGTGGCGTCCCGGCCTCCGTCGTGCCCGGCGACGGCCCGGCGAACCGCCCGGTCGGTACGCCGCGTGCTTGTTACCCGGCCGTACGCACCTGACCTGCAAGATCGACAGCTCACAGCGATCGATAACGATCGGATTTTCGCCAACACAGGCCCTTGACGGACGGCTGACGCCGGGGCAAGACTCCCGTCCATCGGTCGGCATTGTCGAACACCTACCGGCAATACGCGCTAGAGTGTGACAACGCCAAGGGCCGGTATTCGCTCTCACCCCCGAGGGCAGCTCGAACTCCCGGAGGGACCCGGGGTTCGGTCCCCTGGACGAAGGACAAAGGAGTCGCGGGTGTCCAGCTCCGACATCTTCATCGGCGAGACCATCGGTACCGCCATACTCATCCTGCTCGGCGGTGGCGTCTGCGCCGCCGTGACGCTGAAGGCCTCCAAGGCCCGTAACGCCGGCTGGCTGGCCATCACCTTCGGGTGGGGCTTCGCGGTACTCACGGCGGTCTACACCTCGGCGCCGCTGTCCGGCGCCCATCTCAACCCGGCCGTGACGCTCGCGCTCGCGCTCAAGAAGGACGGCATCGACTGGAGCGACGTCCCGGTGTACTGGGGCGGGCAGCTGCTCGGCGCCGCGATCGGTGCGGCCCTGGTCTGGGTCGCCTACTACGGTCAGTTCCACGCGCACCTCACCGACAAGGAGATCGTCGGCGGTCCGGGTGCGCAGGCCACGGCGGCCAAGGCCGTCGAGGCCCAGGAGAAGGGCGCCGGCCCGGTCCTGGGCATCTTCTCCACCGGCCCCGAGGTCCGGGTCGCCTGGCAGAACGTCGCCACGGAGGTCATCGGCACCATCGTGCTGGTGCTCGCCGTCCTCACGCAGGGCCTCAACGACAGCGGCAAGGGCCTGGGCGTCCTGGGTGCCCTGATCACCTCGCTCGTCGTCGTCTCCATCGGTCTGTCCCTCGGCGGTCCGACCGGCTACGCGATCAACCCGGCCCGTGACCTCGGTCCGCGCATCGTGCACGCCCTCCTGCCCCTGCCCAACAAGGGCGGCTCCGACTGGGGCTACGCCTGGGTCCCGGTCGTCGGTCCCCTGATCGGCGCCGCGATCGCTGCAGGCATCTACAACGTCGCTTTTGCTTAAGAGCACCGGCCTTCACCGCACTTAAACAGCACCGCGCCGTACAGACAGCCCCTACTCCACGGAACTTCAGGAGCACACCGTGACCGACGCCCACACCGCCGGCCCCTTCATCGCCGCGATCGACCAGGGCACCACCTCTTCCCGCTGCATCGTCTTCGACCGCGACGGACGTATCGTCTCCGTGGACCAGAAGGAGCACGAGCAGATCTTCCCGAAGCCGGGCTGGGTCGAGCACAACGCCAACGAGATCTGGACCAACGTCCAGGAAGTCGTCGCCGGAGCCATCCAGAAGGCCGGCATCACCCGTGACGACATCAAGGCCATCGGCATCACCAACCAGCGCGAGACCACGCTGCTCTGGGACAAGAACACCGGTGAGCCCGTCCACAACGCCATCGTCTGGCAGGACACCCGCACCGACGCCCTGTGCAAGGAGCTCGGGCGCAACGTCGGCCAGGACCGTTTCCGCCGCGAGACCGGCCTCCCGCTGGCCTCGTACTTCGCCGGCCCGAAGGCCCGCTGGCTGCTCGACAACGTCGACGGCCTGCGCGAGCGCGCCGAGGCGGGCGACATCCTCTTCGGCACCATGGACACCTGGGTCATCTGGAACCTGACCGGTGGTGTCGACGGCGGCAAGCACTACACCGACGTCACCAACGCCTCCCGCACCATGCTGATGAACCTGCACACGCTGGAGTGGGACGAGAAGATCGCCGAGTCCATCGGCGTCCCGCTGGCGATGCTGCCGGAGATCCGCTCCTCCGCCGAGGTCTACGGCGAGATCAAGGGCGGCAAGCTGGGCGACCTGCTCGGCGGCATCCCGGTCGCCTCCGCGCTCGGCGACCAGCAGGCGGCCCTGTTCGGCCAGACCTGCTTCGCGGAGGGCGAGGCCAAGTCGACGTACGGCACCGGCACCTTCATGCTGCTGAACACCGGCGAGAAGATCATCAACTCGTACAGCGGCCTGCTGACCACCGTCGGCTACCGCATCGGCGACGAGAAGCCGGTCTACGCCCTCGAGGGTTCCATCGCCGTCACCGGTTCGCTGGTGCAGTGGATGCGCGACCAGATGGGTCTGATCTCCACCGCCGCCGAGATCGAGACGCTCGCGCTCTCGGTCGAGGACAACGGCGGCGCCTACTTCGTGCCGGCCTTCTCCGGTCTGTTCGCCCCGTACTGGCGCTCCGACGCCCGCGGTGTGATCGCCGGTCTGACCCGGTACGTCACCAAGGCGCACCTCGCGCGCGCCGTCCTGGAGGCCACCGCCTGGCAGACCCGTGAGATCACGGACGCCATGACCAAGGACTCCGGTGTCGAGCTCGCGGCCCTCAAGGTCGACGGCGGCATGACCTCCAACAACCTGCTGATGCAGACCCTCTCGGACTTCCTGGACGCGCCGGTGGTGCGCCCGATGGTCGCCGAGACGACCTGCCTCGGTGCCGCCTACGCCGCCGGTCTCGCCGTCGGCTTCTGGACCAGCACCGACGACCTGCGTGCCAACTGGCGCCGGGCCGCCGAGTGGACCCCCCGCATGGACGCGGAGACCCGCGACCGTGAGTACAAGAGCTGGCTCAAGGCCGTCGAGCGGACGATGGGCTGGCTCGAGGACGAAGAGAGCTGACGAGGGCTCTGCCAAGTCCCTCGAAGGCTCTGATGAGGAGTAAGAACCCGAAATGACCAGTCAGTCCACCCTGCAGTCCGTGCCTGCCCTGGGTACGCGCCCGGCCTCCGGCTCCAACCCGAGCCGCGCCGAGACCCGGGAGCAGCTCGCCAAGGCGTCGTACGACCTCCTCGTGATCGGCGGCGGCATCCTGGGCATCTCCACCGCCTGGCACGCCGCGCAGTCCGGCCTCAGGGTGGCGCTGGTCGACGCCGGCGACTTCGCCGGCGCCACCTCTTCCGCCTCCTCCAAGCTGCTCCACGGCGGTCTGCGCTATCTGCAGACCGGCGCGGTGAAGCTGGTGGCGGAGAACCACTTCGAGCGCCGTGCGGTGTCTCGTCAGGTGGCCCCCCACCTGGCGAACCCGCTCACGTTCTACCTCCCCGTGTACAAGGGCGGGCCGCACGGCGCTGCGAAGCTCGGGGCGGGCGTCTTCGCCTACTCCGCGCTCTCCGCGTTCGGTGACGGCGTCGGCCACCTCCTGTCCCCCGCGAAGGCGGCCCAGGACGTGCCCGAGCTGCGCACCGAGAACCTCAAGGCCGTCGCCGTCTACGGCGACGACCAGATGAACGACGCGCGCATGGCGCTGATGACGGTCCGTGCGGCCGTCGAGGCGGGCGCCGTCGTCCTCAACCACGCCGAGGTGACCGGCCTCCGGTTCACCAACGGCCGGGTGACGGGCGCGGACCTCAAGGACCGTACGACGGGTGACGAGTTCGGCGTCAACGCCCGTCTGGTGCTGAACGCGACCGGCCCGTGGGTCGATCACCTGCGCCGTATGGAGGACCCGAATGCCGCGCCGTCGATCCGGCTGTCGAAGGGCGCGCATCTGGTCCTGAAGCGGACCTCCCCGTGGAAGGCCGCGCTCGCCACCCCCATCGACAAGTACCGCATCACCTTCGCCCTCCCCTGGGAGGACATGCTGCTTCTCGGCACGACCGACGAGGAGTTCGAGGGCGACCCGGCGGATGTCTCGGTCACCGAGAAGGACATATCCCAGATCCTGGACGAGGCTGCGTTCTCCGTCCGGGACCAGCAGCTCAGCCGTGATCTGATCACGTACTCCTTCGCGGGTCTGCGGGTGCTGCCCGGCGGCCCCGGCGACACGGCGAAGGCCAAGCGCGAGACCGTCGTGACGGAAGGCCGGGGCGGGATGCTGTCCGTCGCGGGCGGCAAGTGGACCACCTTCCGGCACATCGGCCGTACGGTGATGCAGAAGCTGGAGGCGCTGCCGGGCGCTCCGCTGGGTGACGACTTCGAGCCCATCTCCTCGCTGCCGAAGAAGCTGCCGCTGCCGGGGGTCGCCAACCCGCGTGCGGTCGCCCACCGGTTGCTGGTGGACAACCCGGCGCCCGGTCCGCGGATGGCCGCCGACACCGCCAAGCACCTGGCCACGCACTACGGTTCGCTGTCCTTCGACATCGCCCGCCTCGTCAACGAGAACCCGGAGCTGGGCGAGCGGGTCCACCCCGACGCTCCGGAGATCTGGGCGCAGGTGGTGTACGCCCGGGACAACGAGTGGGCCGAGACGGCGGACGACGTGCTGCGCCGTCGTACGACGCTGACGATCCGCGGCCTCGCCACGGACGAGGTCCGCGCCAAGGTCCAGGACCTGCTCGACAAGAAGTGACCTCGCGTCGGCCCCTTCCCTGACCAGGGCCGGCACGATCGGGGACCGGTCCCTCTCCCCCAGGGGCCGGATCCGCGAGAAGGGCGACTCCGCGCCGACGGAGCCGCCCTTTTCGTGTGCGCCCGTCGTTGTCAGTGGCGGGTGTTTTCATGAGGGCATGAACAGTGATCAGGCCAGTGCCGAGGATCTCGCCGCGCTCCGTGCGGCGTTCGACGTGGACGACGGCGGCGAGTCGGCGCTCGGCTGGGAGGCGGTGCGCGCCTTCGAGGCGGAGCACGGGGTGGTGCTGCCGGAGCCGTATCGCACGTTCGTGGCGGAGGTGTCCGACGGATCGCACCAGGGGCCGCCGGAGTACGGGCTTCTGGGGCCGGCCGAGTTGCCCGACGACTGGGGCGACGACGGGTCGGGCCGCAAGCTGGGCGAGCCGTTCCCGCTCACCGCGGCCTGGCTCTGGGAGGAGGACGACGGGCCGTACGAGGACCCCGAGGCGGTCATCGAGCAGGTCCTCAACCATGGGTCGGTCGTGCTGGGTACGGACGGGTGCGCGATGAACTGGCATCTCGTCGTCAGCGGCCCTCAGCGCGGGCACATATGGCAGGTCACGGATGTGGGCGCGATGCCGTTCGGCTCGGAGTTCGGCTTCACGACCTCCGAGCCGGGCTTTGCCGGCTGGGTGAAGCACTGGGCGGCCGGGAAGGAGTGGTTCGACGACCCGTCGGCTCAGTGAGGTGACGAGTTCGCCTGCAGCTGCCACGTCCGCCGACTCGTCCCGCCCCACGATCGGTTCGCGGTTGCCGACGACGGGGAGCGCAGGGTCGAAGACCCACCCTCGACGAGGGCATCGTCCTCGCCGACCTGGAGATTCTCGCCCTGAGCTGAGCATTCGGCACCCCGTTCAGCCCACCGAACCCCATAATGGACTGATACATCGGATGTCTGAACGACAGCTCTGAACGACAGGGAGGCCGCCCATGGCCGTCACCGACGAGGCGATCGAGAAGATCAAGGGAATGATCGTCTCCGGCGCGCTGCGCCCCGGCGACCGGCTGCCCAAGGAGAGCGAACTGGCCGCCGAGCTGGGGCTGTCCCGCAACTCCCTGCGGGAGGCCGTGCGAGCCCTGTCGCTGATCCGGATCCTGGACGTGCGGCAGGGCGACGGCACCTATGTGACCAGCCTCGATCCGCAGCTGCTGCTGGAGGCGCTGAGCTTCGTCGTCGACTTCCACCGCGACGACACGGTGCTGGAGTTCCTGGCGGTGCGCCGCATCCTGGAGCCGGCCGCCACGGCGATGGCCGCGTCCAGGATCAGCGAGCAGCAACTGGACGCCCTGTCGGCCCAGTTGGAGAAGCTCGGGGAGACCCCGTCGGTGGAGGAGCTGGTCGCCTGCGACCTCGACTTCCACCGGGGAATCGTGCAGAGTTCCGGCAACTCGGTGCTCTGCTCGCTGCTGGACGGCCTGTCGGGGCCGACCACCCGGGCCCGCATCTGGCGGGGTCTGACCCAGGAGGATGCGGTCAGCCGCACCCTGCACGAGCACCGGGCGATCCTGGCCGCCCTGCGCGACCGGGACGCGGAGGCCGCGCGGTCCTGGGCGACGGTGCACATCGCGAGCGTGGAGCAGTGGCTTCGCTCGACGCTCTGAGCGGCTTCCCGCACAGGGGCCCGCGACGGCGATCATGGGTGTTCGAGGGCCCCGGACGGGGCAGTGATCCGTTCACTCCCCCGTGCAAGGGGGCTGCGGGCGCCCCCGCGGAACGCCGTAAGGTTGTGTGGTCAAGCGAGGGCACGTCGGAAGGAGGCCTGGGTGATCGAGCTCGAGGGGGTTCCCGAGCTGATCGACCCGGTCATGGTGGCCGCGTTCGAGGGCTGGAACGATGCCGGCGACGCCGCCTCCACCGCGGTCGCGCATCTGGACAGGGAGTGGAAGGGCGAGGTGTTCGCGGCGCTGGACGCCGAGGACTACTACGACTTCCAGGTGAACCGCCCCACGGTGTGGATGGATGCGGGCGTGCGCAAGATCACGTGGCCCACGACAAGGTTGTCGGTGGTCCGCGTCGGCGGCGAGAAGCCGCGCGATCTCGTACTCGTCCGGGGGATCGAACCGTCGATGCGGTGGCGCTCGTTCTGCAACGAGCTGCTGGGCTTCGCGCACGAACTGGGTGTGGAGCTGGTGGTGGTGCTCGGCGCCCTGCTGGGCGACACCCCGCACACCCGGCCGGTCCCGATCAGTGGCACCACGTCCGACGCGGACCTGGCGCAGCGCATGGACCTGGAGGAGACCAAGTACGAGGGTCCGACGGGCATCGTCGGTGTCCTGCAGGAGGCCTGTACGCACGCCGGCGTGCCGGCGGTGTCGCTGTGGGCGGCCGTGCCGCACTACGTGTCGCAGCCGCCGAACCCGAAGGCGACGCTGGCCCTGCTCAACCGCCTGGAGGACCTGATCGACGTGCGCATCCCGCTGGGCGAACTGCCCGAGGACGCGCGCGCCTGGCAGGTCGGCGTGGACCAGCTGGCCGCCGAGGACAGCGAGGTCGCGGAGTACGTGCAGACGCTGGAGGAGGCCCGGGACACCGCGGAGCTGCCGGAGGCGTCGGGCGAGGCGATCGCCCGCGAGTTCGAGCGGTATCTGCGGCGCCGGGACGGCGGAGGTCCGTCGAGCGGCGGACACGCGACCGCGGACGGCAGTGACAGCACGTCGTATCTGCGGGACAACCCCAGCGGTCGTACGAAGCCGCCGAAGCCACCGAAGGCGGGTCCGGACGACGAGGAGTCGTCGGAGGACTAGCCGGGTCGACCGGGTTGAGGGCGGTGCGCAGCTTGCGCACCGCCCTCTTTGCGTTCTGTCGCCCCGTGCCATGGCTGTCGCCCCGTCCCATGACTGACAACTCTGCAGTCTTTGGCCGGTTTGCTACGTGACCTCTGTTTCAGGACGGATTGCACACGCTACCCAATTCAACTTGTTTTCAAACCGAGTTGGTGAAGACGGTCTGGACGCCTCGCCGAGACCGTGCTTGGTTGTGCACCGATGGCGCACCCGCACGGACCGAAGGGAGCGGTACCGATGAGCGACCAGGTACAGCCGGCGCAAGGGCCGGGAACGTCCGGGCCGGGGCCCGACGGAGCGGGATTCACCTATCGAGGAGCCGAGCGGGAACTGATCGTCGTCGCGCGTCCCGAGGCCCGGCTGCGCGCCCAGGCCGAGGGTGTCCGCTCGGCCGCGGGAGCCGACGTCTCCGCTCTCAACATGTTCCTCGGCGATGAACAGCTGGCCCTGGAGCCGCTGTTCGGCAGCGAGGAGCGGCTGCAGCAGTCCGCAGCCCCGGGCGAGAGCAACGTGCCCGACCTCGCGATGTTCTACCGGGTGCGCGGCGGCGAGAGCCGCGCGGAGGAGCTGCGCTCGCGGATCGCCGCGCTGCCCGGCGTCGAGACGGCGTACATCAAGCCCGGCGCCGTACCGGCGTCCCTCGCGCAGGAGAGCGGCCGGCTGAAGGAGGGTGCGCCCGTCACCCCCGACTTCAGCAGCCGGCAGGGCTATCTGCGCCCCGCGCCGGAGGGGATAGACGCCCACTGGGCCTGGCAGCGCCCCGGTGGGTCGGGGCAGGGGGTGACGGTCATCGACGTCGAGGGCGCCTGGCAGTTGGGCCATGAGGACCTGGCCGCCAAGCTGGCCGGCGTCGTGGTCGGCACCCCGCTGACCGACCTCGCCTGGCGCAACCACGGCACCGCCGTGATCGGCGTGATCGGCGGCGACCGCAATGAGTACGGCGTCAACGGCATCGTGCCCGAGGCGGTGACCGCGGCCGCGTCCTTCCAGGGCATCGGCACGGCGGCCGCGATCCACGCGGCGGCCGACCGGCTCGGCCCCGGCGACGTCGTACTGGTCGAACTGCACCGCCCCGGACCGCGGTTCGAGTACGCCGAGCGCGACGACCAGCGCGGTTATGTCGCTCTGGAGTGGTGGCCGGACGACTTCGCGGCCATCCGGTACGCCACCGCCAAGGGCGTCCTCGTCGTCGAGGCAGCCGGCAACGGCGCGGAGTCGCTGGACGACGCGGTCTACGAGCGCCGCCCGGACGACTTCCCCGAGTGGTGGCGCAACCCGTTCAACCCCTCCAACCAGTCCTCCGGTGCCGTCCTGGTGGGCGCGGGCGCACCGCCGCCCGGCACGCACGGCCGCGACCACGGCCCGGACCGTTCCCGGCTCGCTTTCTCCAACTACGGCGCCCGCCTCGACGCCCAGGGCTGGGGCCGCGAGGTGACGACCACCGGGGGCTTCTGGGACAAGCCCGGCGATCTGCAGGGCGGGCCGGAGGAGATCGCCTGGTACACGGACACGTTCTCCGGGACCTCCGCCGCCTGCCCGGTGGTGGTCGGCGCCCTGGCCGCACTGCAGGGCATGCTGAAGGCCGCCGCCCAGCAGCCGATGTCCCCGGAGCGTGCGCGGGCCGTGCTGCGGGCCACGGGTTCCCCGCAGCAGGACGCGCCGGGCCGGCCCGCCTCCCAGCGGATCGGCAACCGGCCCGACATCAAGGCGGCGGTCACCCATCTGCTGCCGGAGGCGGTCGGCTCGGGCCAGGCCGAACGGTACTGGGACGAGCTGCTGCCCTATCCCCGTGAACTCCCGCCCAGGCTGAGGCTGTTCGTGGCCGGTGCCTGGCGGAACCTGAACCACCCGTCCCCGGAGATCCGCCAGGCGGTGCACTCCGCCTTCGCGGGGGGACGGCCCGACGTCCGAGTGTGGTTCTCGGACGACGAGATCGTCGGCCTGGTCGTCACGGGCTGACGAATCCCAACCATCAAGGGAAGGTGACACCCGTATGAGCACCACCCCGCAGATGAGCCAACCGGGACAACAGCAGGGCCAGCAGTTCCCGAGCACGTCGCCCTACCAGCAGTACCAGCAGCAGCCGTTCGGGCAGCAGCAGGGCTACGGCCAGCAGCAGCCGTTCGGGCAGCAGCAGCCCATGGGCATGGGCATGGGCTCGCTGGAGCAGCTCCAGCAGCTCGGCCAGCAGCAGCCCTTCCAGCAGCTGCTGCAGCAGCTCGGCCAGCAGCAGGGCTACGGTCAGCAGCAGCAACAGCAGCACGAGCAGCAGGTGCAGCAGCAGCTCCACCAGATCGCCCAGGTCGCCGTGCAGCACGTTCAGCAGCAGGTCCAGCAGCAGGTGCTGCAGGCCGGCATCGCGGACGGCTACATCGACGTCGTACAGCCGCTGCCGGGCCAGCCCAGCCTGATCGCACTGCGCATCCAGGGCCAGTTCAGGATCTTCGCCAATCCGAACCCCCAGACCCATGACCAGGTCCAGGAGGCATTCGCCTTCGGCCACCAGGTGGTCGGCATCTGGGACTCGGGCTCTCCGAACGTCCTGCGCAGCATCCAGGTGCGCAGGATCTGACCGGGGGCCGGACACACGAGGGGCGCTTCCTCCAGGGAGGAAGCGCCCCTTTCCATGCCTTGGTGACTACAGGACCGACCACAAGGCTGGCTACAGAGCCACGCCCAGCAGAGCGTCCACCGCCCGCGACACGACACCGGGTGCGCCGATGTCCGTACCGCCCTCGGCGTCCTGCAGTGCGGCCCAGCGGTCGACCGCGGCGAGCGCGGCCGGGGCGTCCAGGTCGTTCGCGAGGGCCTCGCGGATCTCCTCGACCAGGGCCTCGGCGGGCGGCCCGTCGGGCCGGGAGACGGCGGCGCGCCAGCGCCCGAGTCGCGCCACGGCGTCTTCCAGCACCTGCTCGGTCCACTCCCAGTCGGAGCGGTAGTGGTGGGCGAGCAGCGCCAGCCGGATCGCGGCCGGGTCCACCCCGTCGCGCCGCAGCTTGGACACGAAGACCAGGTTGCCCTTGGACTTGGACATCTTCTCGCCGTCCAGGGCGACCATGCCAGCGTGGACGTACGCCTTGGCCATGGGGAACTCGCCGGTCAGCACCTGGGCGTGCGAGGCGCCCATCTCGTGGTGCGGGAAGGCGAGGTCGGAGCCGCCGCCCTGCACGTCGAAGCCCATGCCGAGGTGGTCCAGGGCGATGGCGACGCACTCGATGTGCCAGCCGGGGCGACCGCGCCCGAGCGAGGCGCCGTCCCAGCTGGGCTCGCCCTCGCGGGCGGCCATCCACAGCATCGGGTCGAGGGGGTTCTTCTTGCCCGGACGGTCCGGGTCGCCACCGCGCTCGGCGGACAGCAGCCGCATGGCCGCCGCGTCCAGGTTCGAGACCCTGCCGAAGTTGGGGTCGGACTCCACGGAGAAGTAGATGTCGCCCTCGAGTTCGTAGGCGGCGCCCGCGTCCCGCAGCCGCTCGACGAGCGGCACGATGCCGGGTATCGCCTCGACCGCGCCTATGTAGTGCTGCGGCGGCAGCATCCGCAGCGCGGTCATGTCCTCGCGGAACAGGGCCGTCTCCTGCTCGGCGAGGGCCACCCAGTCGATGCCGTCGCGGTGCGCCCGCTCCAGCAGCGGGTCGTCCACGTCGGTGACGTTCTGGACGTACTGAACCTGCCGCTTGGTGTCGAGCCACACGCGCTGAACGAGGTCGAACGCGTTGTAGGTCGCCGCGTGACCCATGTGGGTCGCGTCGTACGGCGTGATGCCGCAGACGTAGATACGGGCGACGGGACCGGGGTCGAGGGAGACCAGACCGCCGGTCGCGGTGTCGTGGATCCTCAGGTCGCGGCCCTGACCAGGCAGGGCGGGGACCTCGGAAGCGGGCCAGGCATGCATGTCATGAGCCTAACCGGACGGAAGTTCCGTATACGAACCGGACCGGGCCGGATGGCCGGTAAGGCACTCTTGCGCTGTACCCGCCGGTCCGCTTCTACACGGGTGGCCAGGGAATCGCAGGCCACTCGCCGCTCGGCTCGGGATGCGTCCCCGTGTCCAGGAGTACGGCGACACGCGCGCGCGTGGCGTCGAGTTCGGCCTCCGTGATCAGGCCCGTCAGCCGTGTGGCCAGCGCTCCTTGCGCGGCCAGGGCCTCCTGGAGCGTCTTGAGGACGTCGACCGCCTCCGGGGCCAGCGGCTCCCCCGCCCACCCCCACAGCAGCGTCCTGAGCTTGTTCTCGGTGTTGAAGGTCACGCCGTGGTCGATCGCGTACAACCCGCCGTCGGCCGTGGGCAGCAGATGGCCGCCCTTGCGGTCCGCGTTGTTGATCACGGCGTCGAGCACGGCGAGCCGGCGCAGCCGCTCGTCGTCGGCGTGCACCAGCAGCGCCGTCCTCCCGTCGCCGACCTCGGCGAAGCCGATCGCCTTCCAGCCCGGCTCCGGCTCCTCACCGTCGACCAGGGCGAGCAGCTCGGCCTCGGGGCTCACCTCGATCCAGAGCTGGACCATCCCCTCGCCGTACGGCCCCTCCCGCAGCACAGTGGGCGGCACGAGCCCCCAGCCGGTCGCCTCGGAGACCTCGTAGGCGGCCACCTCGCGCCGGGCGAGGTTGCCGTCGGGGAAGTCCCACAGCGGCCGCTCGCCGACGACGGGCTTGTAGATGCAGGCCGCTTCCCTGCCCTCGTGGGAGATCGTGCAGTACAGCGCCGCGTTGGACGCCTCGCGGATCCGGCCGCGCACGGTGAGCTCGCCGTGGGTGAGCAGATCGGCGAGCGACTCGTCGGCCGTCACGCTCCGCGGCGGTATCCGTTCTGGCGCGGACATACATGTCCTTCCGGGTCGAGCGGGAGGCTGCACAGCGGGCACGGCGGCCGCCCGGCGTTGACGACGTCGAGGGCGCGCTTGGCGAAGGCCCGTGCCTGCGCGCCGGTCAGCCGGACCCGCAGCATCGGGGGCCCGTTCTCCTCGTCCTGGAGCAGGCGCTCCTCCGCCTCGGCGAGGTCCTCCTCGGAGTCGGCGTCGAGCTCCACGAGGGCCTGCGCCTCGACGATCATGCGCTGTTCCTCGCCGTCCCAGGCAAGGGCCATGGTGCCGACCCGGAACTCCTCCTCGACGGGGGTGTCCAGCGGATCGGTGTCGGAGATCTCGGCGGAGGCCACGGCCGGGACGGCGGCGCTGCCGCCACTGCGCCGTACGACCTCGTCGAGCAGTTCGTCCATGCGCTCGGCAAGGGCGGCGACCTGGGTCTTCTCCAGGGCCACGCTGGTCACGCGGGGGCCCGCGGTGGCCTGGAGGAAGAACGTACGGCGTCCGGGCATACCGACCGTACCGGCCACGAAGCGGTCCGGGGGGTCGTAGAGGAACACCTGACGGGACACGTCCTGTCTCCTGGAATTCGTGGATCGACATCGGACCGGATGACCGCACGGCCTGCTGGTGCGGACGGGTGCGGAGCTACTGCGACCGCTTCACCCTACTGCGCCCGACGATCACGGTGCGCCCGCACCGCCCCCGACCGTGGCGTCGCCGGCCGGGGGTTCCTCGCGCGGCGCCAGCGACGCGAAATCGCCGGTGTCACCGAGCCGTACGAGAAACGGCCTCAGACGTGTGTAACGGATCGCGGTGATGGAACACGGTTCAACGGAAATCCTCTGGAAAAGGTCGAGATGAAGTCCGAGTGCCTCCGCGACGAGCGACTTGATGATGTCGCCGTGCGAACACATCAGGTAGACGGCGTCGGCGCCGTGGTCGCGCTCCACGCGCGCGTTCCATTCTCGTACGGCTTCGGCGGCGCGGGTCTGCATCGCGCGCATCGATTCGCCGCCGGGGAACGCCGCGGCCGACGGGTGCGCCTGCACGACCTCCATCAGCGGCTCGTCCTTGAGTTCGGCGAGCTTGCGGCCGGACCAGTCGCCGTAGTGGGCCTCCCCGATCCGTTCGTCGGTGTGCGCGGTCAGCTCGGGCCGGGCGTCGAGGAGCGGCCGGACCGTCTCCTGGCAGCGCTGCAGCGGGCTGCTGACGACCTCGGAGATCGGCAGCCCGGCGAGCCTGCCGGGCAGGGCGGCGGCCTGCGCGGCGCCGCGCTCGTCGAGAGCGATGCCGGGCGTCCAGCCGGCGAGCACCCCCTCGGTGTTGGCGGTGGAACGTCCGTGCCGGACCAGGATCAGCGTGGGCATGCGGCCAAGAGTAGGCATACGCCGGGGTGCATCGGCGGGCCCGGGACGGGAGAATACGCTCCGTGATCGTCGACTGCGCCATCTACCGGGACGGGCGCCGGACGGAGGGGCCCGCGGACTTCTCGCACGCCCTGGCGCAGTGCCGTCGGGGGCGGGACGCCTTCGTCTGGATCGGCCTGTACGAGCCGACGGAGAAGGAGTTCGACCGGGTCTCGCAGGAGTTCGGGCTGCATCCGCTGGCCGTCGAGGACGCCCTGAACGCGCATCAGCGGCCCAAGCTGGAGGTGTACGACGACTCGCTGTTCATGGTCCTCAAGCCGGTCGGATATGAGGCGAAGAGCGACATCGTCACCTCCGGGGAGGTCATGGTCTTCATCGGCGACTCGTTCGTGGTGACGGTGCGGCACGGCGAGGAGGCACCGCTCGCTGCCGTACGGCACCGGCTGGAGGAGGAGCCCGAAATGCTCCGGCACGGCCCCACCGCGGTGCTGTACTCCATCGCCGACGCCGTGGTCGACCACTACGTGGAGGTGGCGGGCGAACTGGGCACCGACCTGGATGAGCTGGAGACGGAGGTGTTCTCGCCGACCAGCGGGGGCTCGCGGCACACGGCGTCCCGCATCTACGCCTTCAAGCGGCAGATCCTGGAGTTCCGCAGGGCCACGGGCCCGCTGGCGCAGCCGCTGGCCCGGCTGGCGGGCGGGGGCGTCTCCAGCACCCGGGTGCCCTTCGTGCACGAGAAGGCGCAGCCCTTCTTCCGGGACGTGAGCGATCACCTCACACGCGTGAACGAGTCGGTGGAGGGCCTGGACCGGCTGGTCTCGGACGTGCTGTCGGCGCATCTCGCGCAGATGAGCGTGCGGCAGAACGACGACATGCGGAAGATCTCCGCATGGGCGGCCATGGCGGCGGTCCCCACGATGATCGCGGGGATCTACGGCATGAACTTCGACCACATGCCGGAGCTGCACTGGCGTGTGTCGTACCCGGCCGTGATCCTGGCGATGGCCGCCCTGGAGGTGCTGCTGTACCGCCTCTTCAAGCACCGGGGCTGGCTGTAGCTCAGACGAATCCGGGTGCCGCCTGGGCGGGTCCGCCCAGTGCGTCGCGCCGCTCGGGCATCCGCAGGCTCACCATGCGCCGCCAGCCCACGCACCGCTCGTACGCGTAGACGGCGTGGATGCCGGCGGCGAGCAGCGCCGACTTGGCCCGCGGCCAGCCGAGGATGCGCCCCATGTGGTCCATGACGGCGAGGCTGACGTCCCGGTAGATGCGGATCTCCGCGAGCGCGCACTCCCGCAGCGTGCGCTGGATGGTGCGGCCGTGTCCGGCGTACGCGAAGCGCAGCAGCTCCTCGTGGCAGTAGGCCAGGTGGTTGTCCTCGTCGTCGGAGATCATCCGCACCGCGCGGCCGATGTCGGGGTGGTCGGCGAAGTGCCTGCGCAGCAGTTCCATCTGCTCGGAGGCGCGCTGCTCGGTGACCCGGCTGTGGGAGAGGTAGGTGACGATGTCCTGCACGGTGAGCGGTTCGTCGTTCCTGAGCTTGTCGTGGGGGAGCCCGATGCCGTTCTTCTCCAGGAGCATCGTGTAGTCGGTCTCGGGCGGTACGGGGACGGGTTCGAGGCCGCGCTTCTTCATCAGGGCGTTGAAGATCCGCCCGTGCTTGTCCTCGTCGGCGCCGTGCCGCGTGATCCTGGGGGCGAGGTCGCGTTGGCTGTCGGGGACCAGCGCGGCGATCCGCCCGTTCTCCCAGCCGCCCTGGGACTCGCCGCTGGCCGCGATGGAGCAGAACAGGGCGAACGACTCGTCGTCGTCGAGGATCTCCTGGAAAAGACTCCTGGCCGAAAGCATCGTGGGCACCTCTCTGCCGGTCTCGAACGAGTCAAATGCGGCGCTGGAGGTGCTGCAACAGCTGTGTCGGAAGACTCGGCCAAAAGGAGGACCCAAGGGGTCACATCGGAGGCGTAACCGCGCGCGGCCGGGCGCGTTGTTACCCGTGACGGCCGTGGCGGGGAAGACCCCCCGAGCCCCCACCACGGCCGCAGAAACCTCTCCCCGCCGCCCCGGGGCGTGCGCTACGCCAGTCCGGCGCGCTCCAGGGCCTCGGTGCCGGCGCGGAGCGAGGCGACCCGCTCCTCCAGTGTGAAGCCGGCCGGGTTGAGGCTCAGGGTGGTGACCCCGGCCGCCGCGTACTCCTTCATCCGGTCCGCGATGCGGTCCACGGAACCGAGCAGCGCCGTCTTGTCGATCAGGTCGTGCGGGATCGCGGCCGCGGCGCCCTGCTTGTCGCCGGACAGGTACTTCTCCTGCACCTCGGCGGCCGCCGCCTCGAACCCCATGCGCTGGGCGAGCTGGTTGTAGAAGTTCTGCTTGGCGCTGCCCATGCCGCCGACGTAGAGGGCCGTGTAGGGCCGGAACGCGTCGGCGAGGGTGGCCACGTCCTTGTCCTCGCCCACGGAGAGCGGGAGCGTCGGGCAGACGTCGAAGCCGTCGAGGGTCTTGCCTGCCTTCTCCCGCCCGGCGCGCAGGTGTTTGATCGTGGTCTCCTCGAGGTGCTCGGCCGAGGGGAAGATCAGCAGGGCGCCGTCGGCGATCTCACCGGTCTGCTCGAGGTTCTTCGGGCCGATCGCGGCGATGTACAGCGGGATGTGCTCGCGCTCGGGGTGCACGGTCAGCTTGAGCGGCTTGCCCGGGCCGCCGGGCAGCGGCAGCGTCCAGTGCTCGCCCTCGAACGACAGCCGCTCGCGGGTCATCGCCTTGCGCACGATCTCGACGTACTCACGCGTGCGTGCCAGCGGCTTGTCGAACTTGACGCCGTACCAGCCCTCGGAGACCTGCGGTCCTGAGACGCCGAGGCCGAGGCGGAAGCGGCCGCCGGAGAGCGAGTCGAGGGTGGCGGCGGTCATCGCGGTCATCGCGGGCTGGCGGGCCGGGATCTGGAAGATGGCCGACCCCACGTCGATGCGCTCGGTCTGGGCTGCGACCCAGCTGAGCACGGTGGCCGCGTCCGATCCGTAGGCCTCGGCGGCCCAGCACACGGCGTACCCGAGCCGGTCGGCCTCCTTCGCGACCTCCAGGTTGTCCGCGTCCATTCCGGCACCCCAGTAGCCGAGGTTGATCCCGAGCTGCATGCCGATACCCCTTACCGATCAGTAACGTCCCTGTTCGCCCGACCCTAGCGTGCGGAAACTGGTTGTCCACAGGCCCCCACGCCGAAGGGCCGGGCCAGTAATCTCGGCGTTCATGGAGCAGAGGTATCTCGGCCGGACCGGCCTTCGCGTGTCCCGCATCGGACTCGGCACGCTCACCTGGGGCAGGGACACCGACGAGCACGACGCCGCGGACCTCTTGAAGACGTTCTGGGAGGCCGGCGGGAGCCTGGTCGACACGGCGGACGTGTACGGCGACGGGGAGGCCGAATACCTGCTCGGACGCCTCATAGAAGGCCTGGTTCCGCGCCGGGAGCTGGTGATCTCGACCAAGGCGGGCAGTGTGCCGGACCCGGACCGCCGGGTCGACGGCTCGCGCGGGCATCTGCTCTCCGCGCTGGACGCCTCGCTGGCCCGGCTCGGCACCGACTACGTCGACGTCTGGCACATCCACGCCTTCGACCCGCACACCCCGCTGGAGGAGACCCTCCAGGCCCTCGACCTCGCGGTCAGCAGCGGCCGTGCGCGGTATGCCGGCGTCTCCAACTTCTGCGGCTGGCAGCTCGCCAAGGCGGCGACGTGGCAACTGGCGGCTCCCGGGCTGCGGACCCGGCTGGCGGGCACGCAGATCGAGTACTCGCTGCTGCAGCGCGGCGTCGAGCGCGAGGTGCTGCCTGCCGCGCTGGACCTGGGCATCGGCCTGCTGCCGTCCTCGCCGCTGGGCCGCGGGGTCCTGACGGGCAAGTACCGGGGCGAGGCCGTACCGTCCGACTCGCGCGCCGCCTCCGAGCACCTGGCGCCCTTCGTCGCGCCCTACCTGGACGACACCGCGAGCCGCATCGTGGACGCCGTGCAGACCGCGGCGGACGGGCTCGCGGTGACTCCCCTCCAGGTCGCCCTCGCGTGGATCCGCGACCGGCCCGGCGTGGCCGCCCCGATCGTCGGTGCGCGCAACTCCCAGCAGCTCACGGCGGCATTGTCAGTGGAGGCCCTTAGTCTTCCTGACGAGATCTGCCGGGCGCTCGACGACGTGTCGGCGCCCGTGCACCGCTATCCCGATCACGACTGGAGCACGCTGTGAGCACGGAGCCCGAGCCCACCGAGGACGCAGAGAACGCCGAGCCGGGGACGCCGGGCGCCGCGGGGCAGAGCGGCGAGGGCGGGACCGCGGCGGACGGCGACGGCGAGGCCGCCGCCCAACTGTCCGAAGCCGAGGCCGAGCTGGCGGCCCAGCGGCTGGAGCGGGAGCGGATCGAACGGCGCAAGGCCGAGAAGGCGGGGCCCATCGAGGCAGGCGCGAAGCTCAGCGGGAAGGCCGCCGATCTGCTCGCCGCCGTCCGTGCCGTGGAGAGCGGCGCGAAACCCCCGGTCACCGTGTTCAGCGAGTCCGCTCCGCGCCGCCCCGCCCCCGAGCCGGTACGGCGCCCACAGCCGACGCCCGCGGCCGCGCCCGCTGCTCCCGCGCCGGAGGCCGTCGACGCGGTACGGCGCGTGCTGAGCGACGGCGGTGCACCGGACGCGCTCGCACCGCAGGTCGCCGCCGCTCTCGGCGAGGGCGCGGAGGACGTTCTGCGGGAGGACCCCTGGCTGCTGTTGCGCGTCGGCGGTGTGCGGCCCGAGCAGGCCGACGGCTTCGCGCGGGCGCTGCTCGGCGCCGAGTGCGGTCCGGACGACGAGCGGCGGGGCCGCGCGCTGACGGGGTGGCTGCTGGAGCAGGCGGCCCTCGCCGGGCACACGGCGCTGGAGATGCCTGCGCTCACCGCGGCGCTGACCCAGCGGGGCTTGCCCGACGCCGAAGCGGCCGTGCAGAGCGCTGTGGCGGAGGGCGAGGCCCTGGTCTTCCAGGACGCCCTCGCCCCGACCGCTCCGGCACCGGAGACGGCCGAGGAGGCCGAGGAGCGTCCGGTACGGATCCTGGTCGGCCTGGAGCGGTACGCGCTCGCGGAGGAGAGCCTCGCCGACGGACTGGCCCGCCTGATCAACTCGGTCCCGAAGGAGGACGGTTCGGCCGAGGCCTGGGAGGACGCCGCCTCCGCACCCGACACCGCCGCCGAACTCGTCCGCGCGGTCGCGGGCCACGGACTGGTCCTGCACACCGGCGGCGAGGCCTCCCTGGCCGAACCGGCAGCCGTGCTGCAGACAGCCACCGCCCTCGGCCTGCGCGCCTGGGCGGCCACACACACCCCGACCGGCCGCGACCGCTTCGCAGCGCTGTGCGCGGGGCGCCCCGTCGGGGCCGTGCAGGGCCGCGACGGGGGGAACGAGCCGGCGCCAGGCGCCCCCGGCGTCGCCACCGTCGCCGGGCTGCTCTCCGGTGACGAGGGGCCCGGGCGGGACACGGACGGGGCGTTGGATCTGGATCTTCTCGTGGTGCTCGACGCGCCCCAACTGGACGTCGAGACGGGGGCCCTGCTCGTCGAGTCGTTGCCCGACGGTGCCCGGCTGGTGCTGGCCGGGGATCCAGGGGTGCTGTGGTCGGCCGGGCCCGGGCGGGTCTTCGCCGATCTGCTGGCGGCGCGGGTCTGCCCCCGGATCGCCTCGCGGCGGCCGGACCTCGGCCCGCTGGGCGAGTTGGTCTCCGGTGTCGGCATCGGTGAGCTCAACCAGGTCGAGGCCCCCGGCAAGGAGGTCGTGATCGTCCCGGTGCGGGACGCGGGCGAGGCGGTCCACCGGACCGTGCAGCTCGTCGCCGACTCGGTGCCCCGGGCGATCGGCGTGCCGCCCGAGCAGACCGTGGTGATCACTCCCGGCCACGGCGGCGCGGCCGGCACCCGCGCGCTCAACGCGGCGCTGAAGGAGCGCCTCAACCCCGGCCCCGGCCGCTTCGGCGGCTTCGACCCCGGCGACCGGATCGCCTACTCCCCCGTACCGGGCCGTACGACCACGGGCAAGGTCGTGACGGCAGACGCCGCCGGGCTGCATCTGTCGTGTGCGGGCGCCTCCGTCGTCGTACCGAAGGAGCGGGTGGAGCAGTCCGTGCGGCACGGGTGGGCGCTGACCGCGCACCAGGCGGTGGGCAACAGGTGGCCCGCGGTGGTCGTGGTGCTGCCCGGGGACGCGGCGCAGTCCCTGAGCCGACCGTGGGTCTACACGGCGTTCGGCAGGGCGGACCGCCACCTCTCCGTGGTCCACGGCGTGGACCAGGCGCTCCCCCGTGCCGTGGCCGAGGTCCCGGCGAAGCCGCGCACGACCCGTCTGCCGCTCCTGCTGAGCACCCAGGTACCGGTCACCGGCTGACCGAGGGGCCCGACAGAACGGCGGCGGGGGGGGGGGGGGGGACGCGCCCTATTTGCTCCCGCCCAAAACCTCGCGGGGCGGGCTTCAGTCCGCGGACACGGCGGGCACCGCCGAGGAGTCCTCCACGCCGG
>NZ_JBIAUY010000004.1:361155-425143 GCF_042893475.1 Streptomyces sp. NPDC001604
CGGCCCCCCCCCCGGCCGCCCCCCCCCGCACCCCCCCGCCCCCCCCCCCCGGCCGCCCCCCGGGCCCCGGCCGCGGGGGGGGGGGGGGCGCGGGCCCCCCCCCCCCCCCCCCGCCGCCGCAAAACGGTCCGGTGCCGGGCTAGCGGTCCGCGTCCAGTGGCTCCAGGTCCTCGTCGCCGTCCAGGTCGGTGTCGAGTTCGTCCTCGAGGTCGTCGTCGTTCACGCCGGCGAGGCGGCCGTCGTCGATCTCGTCGTCGAAGACCGCGCTGACGTCGAAGCGGCAGACCACCCGCTGTGGATCGATCTGCTCGAACGGCGCCTCCAGCCAGTCGCCCGGCTCGGCCGGTTCGTCCGTGGCCGTCACCCAGAGCGTGGAGTCGCCCTCCTCCAGACCGAACTCCTTGTGGCGCGAGGCGATCTCGTCCGGTTCGAACTCGCCGAACAGCACGCCCAGCGCCCCGTGCACGGTCGCGGAGGTCTCCGCTCCCCGCCCGTCGTCGTCCGCCGCCTCCACCCGCTGCGCCTGCGCCAGCAGCCGATGCTGGTCCGCCACGGCGTAGTCGCGGCGGATCAGCACACTCAGCGCGTTCGGCTCCTCGGGGCCCGTGTACGGCGGCAGCGTGTCCTCCGCACCGGGGATCTCGAAGGGCGTGACCTCGTCGTAGCGGTCGTAGAGCAGTTCGTCGTACGTCTCGGCGGCCGCGGCCAGCTCGTTGAACGCCTCGTAGACGGCCTGGTCGTCCTCCCCGGACCTGCGTTCGACCGCGGCCAGGTGACGGTCGAGCGCGGTCTTGACCGCCTCGGCGGCGGCTCGTACCTCGGCAGCGGTGGGCTGCGCAGCATCAGACATAGTGCAGACGCTATCCGTACCGGGCCCCAGCCCGCACAATAGATGCGATGCCGGAATACGAATTTGTCGACGTGTACGTACCACGCGGGGTGTCCCGCAAGGACGCGACACGCCTGCTGACGGACCATGCCGAGTACGGACACTGGGAGTTGGACCGTCTGAGCCTGCTGCGCGACGGCAGCCGCAGGGTGCGGTTGCGCCGGCGGATCATCCGCCAGGTGCGGGCCACGTGGTGAGCTGAGGCGAGGACGGAGGCGACCGAAACGGAGCGGGCCCCGCCAGCACGGGGCCCGCTCCGTTCTGCGCACCGTAGGGGAAGTCTGCGGTGCTTGGCATGGATTTGCGCCGTATCAGACTGAGGCGCGTGCCTTGCGGTACATGACCGCGCCCGCCAGCAGCGCCCCGGCGCCCACCGGGAGCACGACGCCGATCGGCAGGTCACTGCCGGTGTGCGCGAGCTGAGCGCCGCCCAGTGGCTGGGTCACCGTCTGGGTGCCCGGGTGGTTGGTGTGCGAGGAGCCGCCCGGCGTGCTCGGGTTGCCGGGGTGACCGGGGGTGCCTGGGTGTCCAGGGGTGCTCGGGTGGCCAGGGTTGCCTGGATGACCGGGGTGGCCGGGGGTGCCGGGGTTACCCGGGTGTCCCGGATTACCGGGCTGTCCGGGGTTCCCGGGCGGAGGCGTCTGGTGGCCGCCGCCGGGAGGCGTCGAGTGCCCGCCCGAACCGCCGTTGGTGCACTCGTTGTCCTCGGCGGCGTTGCCGATGCCGACGATGTTGACGCTGTTGCCGCAGACATTGACCGGCACGTCGACCGGCACCTGCACGGTGTTGCCCGAACCGATGCCGGGCGAGTCACTGGAGTGTCCGCCGGCATGGGCCCCGCCGCCGGAACCGCCGTGCCCGCCCTCGTTGCTGCACTCGTTGCCCCGCGCCGGATTGTGCAGTCCGACGACGTCGACCGTGTTGCCGCAGGCATTGACCGGCACGTCGACCGGCGCCTGGACGGTGTTGCCCGAGCCGATGCCGGGCGAGTGGCTGGAGTGTCCGCCGGCATGGGCCCCGCCGCCGGAACCGCCGTGCCCGCCCTCGTTGCTGCACTCGTTGCCCCGCGCCGGGTTGAGCAGTCCGACGACGTTGACCGTGTTGCCGCAGACGTTCACCGGCACATGCACCGGCGCCTGCACCGTGTTGCCGGACAGTACGCCGGGCGAGTCCGAAGCGGAACCGTTCGCGCCCGAGTCGGCGTGGGCGTAACCGCCCGCCGCGGCGAGCACGCCGGTCGCCGCCATCACGGTCATCAGGCCCTTGCGGGTGACCTGTCGCATTACTGAATTCTCCCTGCCTTCATTCCTGACCTGGAATCCCGCGAAATCCCATGTGGAAATTCGCGAAACGGCCGGTCGGCTCCGGAGCGCATGGCCGCACTCCGGAGCCGACGGGCGTGAACGACCCTCAGCGGGTCGACATCACTTGTTGATGCAGGTGTTGCCGAAGGCGGGGTTCAGCAGCCCGATCACGGAGATCGTGTTGCCGCAGACGTTCACGGGGACGTGCACAGGCACCTGAACGACGTTGCCGGAAGCGATACCCGGGGAGTGCACCGCGGCACCCTGAGCACCGGCGTCGGCGACGGCCAGGCCCGCACCCGCGAGAACCAGACCACCAGTGGCAGCCGCAGCAGCGACGACCTTCTTGAGCATTATTCCTCCTTGTTGGCAAAAGCGATCTCGTGTTGCTGATCGCATTACCTGTAACGAGGAGGAAGTAATGGAGCTACGAGCTGATGGTCGCATTCACCCTTCTCGGGCCCGTTCCGTACGTGCGGCCGATTACGAAGGTCACGAGGCGTCGATGAAGCGGTCCAGCACGCGCACGCCGAACTTCAGGCCGTCGACGGGCACCCGCTCGTCGACACCGTGGAACATGCCGGCGAAGTCCAGCTCCGGGGGCAGCTTGAGCGGTGCGAAGCCGAATCCGCGGATGCCCAGCTCGTCGAACGACTTGGCGTCCGTGCCGCCGGAGAGCATGTACGGGATCGCCTTGGCGGCCGGGTCCTCGGCCACCAGCGCGGACTGCATGGCGTCCACCAGCGCCCCGTCGAAGGTCGTCTCGACGGCCTTGTCGGCGTGCACGTCCTCGCGCCGCACCTTCGGCCCGAGGATCTTGTCCAGGTCGGCGAGGAACTCCTCCTCGAACCCGGGCAGGAAGCGTCCGTCGACATGCGCCGTGGCCTCGCCCGGGATGACGTTGACCTTGTAACCGGCGCCCAGCTGCGTGGGGTTGGCGGTGTTGCTGAGGGTCGCGCCGATGAGCTTGGCGATGCCGCCGAGCCGGGCCAGGGTCCCCTCCATGTCCTCCGGGTCCAGCTCGGTGCCGAGCGCGTCGCCGAGTTCGTCGAGGAAGGCCCGGGTGGTCTTCGTCACCCGGACCGGGAACTTGTGCCGGCCGAGCCGCGCGACGGCCTCCGACAGCTCGGTGATGGCGTTGTCCCGGTGGATCATCGACCCGTGCCCGGCGGTGCCGGCCACGGTCAGCTTCATCCAGTGCATGCCCTTCTCGGCCGTCTGGATCAGATAGAGCCGCCGCTGCTCGTTGACCGTGAAGGAGAAGCCGCCGACCTCGCTGATCGCCTCGGTGACGCCCTCGAAGAGGTCGGGGTGCTTGTCGACCAGGTGCCGGGCGCCGAACGTGCCGCCCGCCTCCTCGTCGGCGAGGAAGGCGAGGACGATGTCACGCGGGGGCCGGCGCCCGCTGCGCAGCCGGTCACGCACGACCGCCAGGGTCATGGCGTCCATGTCCTTCATGTCGACGGCCCCGCGGCCCCACACGCAGCCGTCGGTGACCTCGCCGGAGAAGGGGTGGTGGGTCCAGTCGTCGGCGTTGGCCGGTACGACGTCGAGGTGGCCGTGGATGAGGAGCGCGGGCCGCGACGGGTCCTCGCCCTCGATCCGGGCGACCGTGGACGCCCGGCCCGGGTACGACTCGAAGATCTTCGAGTCGAGACCCACCTCGGCGAGCTTCTCCGCGACGTACTCGGCCGCCTCCCGCTCACCCGGCCCGGAGTGGTCGCCGTAGTTGCTGGTGTCGATCTGGATCAGCTCGCGGCAGAGGTCCACGACCTCGTCCTCGCCGGTGACGCCCCTGGCCGTGTCCGTCTCGCTCACGCTGCTTCCTCCCGCTGTCACTGCTGGTGGTTCCCCTCATCCTCCCTCTCCGCCCAGCCGCTCCCCAAGACCGGACCCCGCCCGTCACACGCCGTTCACGCCGGGCGGGGGGTGACCGGGGAGCTCTCGAAAGCCTGGTAATGTTTCCTTCGTCGCCGCGGGGGAAACCCCGCACGACAGACACCTTGTCCGGGTGGCGGAATGGCAGACGCGCTAGCTTGAGGTGCTAGTGCCCTTTATCGGGCGTGGGGGTTCAAGTCCCCCCTCGGACACCAGCCGAAGCCCCCGGCCGCTCAGCGGCCGGGGGCTTCGTCGTACGTTCACGGCCGATCCGGCCGCAACCCGTCGTCCGGCGCCGTTCCCGCGCGGATTCCGCAAGATTCCCCGAGGTCCGGCGAAGCCCCAGCTCCCCCTGTGCGCCCCAGCGCGCGCCGGGCTCCGTGACGCCCTCCGGATTTACAATTCACTTGACTCGACCTTACAGGGCTTGTTGACTGGTTCGGAGCCAGTGACTCCCAGGTGACAAGAGGTGAAGCTCTGTGAAGACCCAGGGAAGCCTGACGATGGAGCGTCGGCCGGAGGCCGTCCCGAGAGTCACACCGGGGCGCCCACAGCCCCTGGGCGCCACCGTCGACGCCGACGGCGTGAACTTCTCGCTCTTCTCCGAGCACGCGACGCGCGTCGACCTCCTGCTGTTCGACCGCTGCGACGCACCGCTGCCGTCCCGGGTCGTGCGCCTGCACCCCGAGCGGCACCGCAGTTTCCACTTCTGGCACTGCCATGTGGCCGGGATCGGCCCGGGGCAGGTGTACGCGTACCGGATCGACGGCCCCCGCAACACCCACCACTCGGGGACCCGCTTCAACCACCGCAAAGTGCTCCTCGACCCGTATGCGCGGGCCAACATCAACAGCTGCTGGGACCGCACGCACGCCATCGGCGGCGGGGACAACGTGGAGCACTGCATGCGCAGCCTGGTCGTCGACCTCGACGACTACGACTGGGAGGGCGACCGTCCGTTACGGACGCCGATGGCGGACACGGTCATCTACGAGATGCACGTCCGCGGCCTGACCGCCTCGCCCACCTCGCGCGCCGCCCACCCCGGCACCTTCTCCGCGGTCGTGGAGAAGATCCCGGAGCTGAAGCGGCTCGGCATCACCGCCGTGGAACTGCTGCCCGTCTTCGACTTCGACGAGACGCAGATCCTGCGCACCGGCCCGGACGGCACACTGCTGCACAACTACTGGGGCTACGACCCGTACGGCTTCTTCGCCCCGCACACCGGCTACTGCGCCGAGCCCCATCTGGCCGGGCACATCACCGAGTTCCGGGACATGGTCAAGGCGCTGCACCGGGCGGGCATCGAGGTCATCCTCGACGTGGTCTTCAACCACACCAGCGAGGGCAACGAGTACGGGCCGACGATCAGCTTCCGGGGCCTGGCCAACGAGGCGTACTACCACCTGTGGCCGCAGGACCGCAGCCGCTACATGGACTTCACGGGCTGCGGGAACGCGGTCAACGCCAACCATCCCATGGTCACCAAGTTCATCCTGGAGTGCCTGGAGTACTGGGTGACCGAGCACCATGTCGACGGCTTCCGCTTCGACCTTGCCTCGGAGATGTCCCGCGGGCCCATGGGCTACGAGATGGCCGTACCACCGTCCCTCTGGGCGATCGAGCTGTCGCAGGTGCTCGCCGAGACGAAGATCATCGCGGAGCCGTGGGACGGCGGCGGGCTGTACCAGGTCGGCCGGTTCCCGGGGAAGCGCTGGGCGCAGTGGAACGGGCCGTTCCGGGACGACGTACGGCGTTTCGTGCGTGGGGACGCGGGCCTGGTCGGGGAGATCGCCTCCCGGCTCGGGGGATCGGCGGACCTGTTCTTCCCGCAGCAGGTGCTGCCCACCAACAGCATCAACTTCGTGACCTGCCACGACGGCTTCACCCTCAATGACCTGGTCTCGTACCAGCACAAGCACAACCACGCCAACGGCGAGTCGAACGCCGACGGTGCGCACGAGAACTTCAGCTGGAACTGCGGGGTGGAGGGCCCGACGGACTCCGAGGAGGTGGAGCGGCTCAGGGTGCGGCAGATCAAGAACTTCCTGTCGATCCTGATGCTCAGCCGGGGCGTGCCGATGCTGCTCGCCGGGGACGAGTTCCGCAACAGCCAGCAGGGCAACAACAACGCCTACTGCCAGGACAACGAGACCTCCTGGCTGGACTGGGACCAGGCGGAGAAGGAAACGGAGATACGTTCCTTCACCGAACGGGTCATCGGGCTTCGCAAGCGTTTCAGGACCTTCCGCGAGGCCCGCTTCTTCACCGAGCGCCGCAACGAACGGGGTCAGGCCGACGTCACCTGGCACGGCACCAAGCTGCTGTGCCCCGGCTGGGACCACGCGGACGCCCGGGTGCTGGCGGCCACGCTCGGCGGCTTCGACGGCGACCCCGACCTGCATCTGATCCTGAACATGTACCACCTGGGCCTGGACTTCGAGCTGCCGCCCGTCGAGGGCCACCGCTGGTTCCGGGTCCTGGACACGGCCTGCTCCGGGCCGCACGACCTGCTGCCCGCCGGCGCGGAGGAACCGGTCGACGGGGCCGTCTTCCACGCCCACGGCCGCAGTGTCGTCCTCCTTGTGGCGCTACCCGACGAGAAGGGCACGTGACGAGATGAGTGCCACCACCGACCGCCGTATCTTCTCCGACACCCTCGCGGGATATGTGACGTACCACAGCCCCACCCAGCACCGTTTCGGGCTGCGCACCTCCGACGGCCGCGAGTTCACCGTGCACCTGGCCCGCAACGTCGTCTCCCGCATCGTCCGCAACCTGGGCGACCCCTACCACGACACCACCTCGCGCACCCGGGACATGCTGGGCACCGGGCGCTTCCTGTTCGCGTACGGGATCTTCTACGAGTGGGAGGGCGGCTCACGCTTCGAGGCGAAGGAGATCACCTTCCCCGAGGAGAGCCGCGGCCACTACGTCTTCGAGCACCCCAACTGGTGGGTGCAGCAGGCCGCGGCGATCGCCGACTTCTATCTGCGCGGCCAGTTCCCGGACGGCAAGTTCGACTGGCGCAACTACCGCACCCACCTGACCCTCGACGGGGCGCACCTGCCCGAGCACGCGGGTGCGAACGTGCGGCAGGAGACCGACACCATCTCCCGGCTGGTGTACGGCCTTTCGACCGCGTATCTGCTGACCGGCGAGGACCGGTTCCTGGACGCGGCCGAGAGCGGGACCGAGTACTTACGGCAGTACATGCGCGTCGACGACAAGCAGGACGGGATCGTCTACTGGTACCACGGCATGGACATCACACCGACCGGGCGGCGCAAGGTGTACGCCTCGGAGTTCGGGGACGACTTCGACGCCATCCCGATGTACGAGCAGATCTATGCGCTGGCCGGGCCGACCCAGACGTACCGGGTGACCGGCGATCCGCGGATCCTGGAGGACATCGACCGGACGGTCGCCCTGTTCCAGCGGTACTTCCGTGATGAGGAGCGCGGGGGCTTCTTCTCGCACATCGACCCGATCAACCTCTCCCCCTGTGACGACGCGCTGGGCCGCAACCGCTCCCGCAAGAACTGGAACTCGGTGGGCGACCACGCCCCGGCGTATCTGATCAACGCCTATCTGGCCACCGGCCGCGAGGACTTCGCCGAGCTCCTGGAGGAGACCGCGGACACCATCGTGGCCCGCTTCCCTGACGAGCCGGACAGTCCCTTCGTGCAGGAGCGCTTCCACGAGGACTGGAGTCCGGACCGCACCTGGGGCTGGCAGCAGGACCGGGCGGTGGTCGGGCACAACCTGAAGATCGCCTGGAACCTGACCCGGATCCGGGCCCTGCACGACAAGCAGGAGTACGCCGAGACCGCCCGGCGGATCGCCGAGATCATGCCGCCGGTCGGCAGCGACCAGCAGCGCGGCGGCTGGTACGACGTGGTGGAGCGGCGGGCGGACGCGGACAGCGGCATCCACCGGATGGTGTGGCACGACCGCAAGGCCTGGTGGCAGCAGGAGCAGGCGATCCTCGCCTATCTGATCCTGGCGGGGACGGCGGACGACCCCGAGTCGCTCAGGCTCGCGCGGGAGGCCGCCTCCTTCTACAACGCCTTCTTCCTGGACCACCAGGACGGCGGGGTCTACTTCAATGTGCTGGCCGACGGGATCCCGTATCTGGTGGGCACCGAGCGGCTCAAGGGCTCGCACGCCATGGCCGGCTACCACTCGCTGGAGCTGTGCTACCTGGCGGCCGCCTACACCGGTCTGCTGATCAGCCACGAGCCGCTCACCCTGTACTTCCGGCCGCGCCCCGACGACCTGCCGGAGCGTGAACTGCGGGTGGCGCCAGACCTGCTGCCGCCCGGCTCGGTGGAGCTGACCCGGGTGTGGGTCGACGGGCGCGAGCACCACCACTTCGACGCCAAGCAGCTGACCGTGAAGCTCCCCGAGAGCGACGGGCCGGTGCGGGTGCGGGTGGAGCTGGAGCCCGTGCAGATGCGCCTGAGGATGCGCAGCGAGTTCGACGGCGGCACCGCGCACGTCCGGTGCGGCGGCGCGGTCGACGCAGGCGAACTGGACAAGTTCCGCCGGGTGCTCGGCGAGGTGATGGCCGCGGGACCCCGGCGGGTGGAGTTCCATCTGTCCGAGGTCAGCGAGATGTGCCGGCCCGCGGTCAACGAACTGCTCGTGCAGCGCACCAAGGCAGGGCTCGACGTCGACTTCGTCGTCGTCGGCGCGGTCCTGCCCGAGGTCCGCGAAGCCCTGATGGCCACTGACGCCTTCCTGCTAGAGGGCGAGGAGGACTGAACCGTGACCACCACCATGCCCCCCGGAATCCTTGCCGCGGAGCCGGACTTCGGCCCGCCCTACGAGGTGCCCGTAGAGCCGGTGGACCTCTCGGCCTACTGCCAGGACCTCTTCGGCACCCTGAGCCGCTCCGACCAGCGGCGCTGGGGCGAGGTCTATGTCCGCGGACTGCTCGGAGTGCCCGGCCGCAAGACCCCGGCCCGCATCTCCGAGCAGGTCCTTGGCCGCCGGGCCGTCCAGCAGATCCAGCAGTTCGTCAACCAGAGCCCGTGGCCGTGCGGTCCGGTGCGCCGGCGGCTCGCCGGGCAGCTGAGCCGGGCCTTCCGTTCGGAAGCCTGGTGCGTCGACGAGGTCGTCTTCGCGAAGAACGGCGACCGCTCGGTGGGTGTGGCCCGGCAGTACGCGCCCTCGCTGGAGCGCACCGTCAACTGCCAGTTGGCGCTGGCCACTTCGCTGGTGGGCCGGCACGGCGGGGTCCCGGTCAGCTGGCGGCTGATGCTGCCGGCCCGCTGGGACCGCGACGAGCGGCTGCGCACCCAGGCGCATCTGCCGCCCCAGGAGCGCTCCCGGCCGCGCTGGCGGTACATCCTGGAGGCCGTCGACGAAATGCTGGAGGAGTGGTACCTGGAGCCGCTGCCGGTGCTGGTGGACTGGCGCGGTGAGGCCGATGTGGCGCCCCTGCTGCGCGGGCTCGAGGCGCGCGGCCTTGCGTACCTGGTCGAGGCCTCGCCCAGCACCGCGGTCACCCTGCCCAGGCCGTGCGCCGGATCCCCGTACGGCAGCGGGACGTTGACGGAGCTCGCCGTGCACGCCGTCCAGCACCGCAAGCGGATGCCGATCGCCTGGCAGGACCGGACGACGGCCCGGATGCGGCAGTCCCAGGTCCTGTCCGCTCCGGCCCTGTTGCTGACCGAGGCGCCCCACGGCGGGGGTGCGGGCGCCCGGTCCGCGGGGGCGCAGCCGCCGCAGCGGCCGAGGCACCTGGTCACCGACTGGCCGTACGGCCGGCCCACCCCGCGTACGTACTGGCTGACCAATCTGCCCGGGCGCAGGCTGTCGGACGTGCTGCCGCTGGCGCAGCTGCGGACGCTGTCGGGCGAGAGCCTCGGCCGGCTCCAGCAGGACTTCGGGCTCGCCGACTTCGAGGGCCGCTCCTTCCGCGGCTGGCACCATCACGTCACGCTCGCCTCGGTGGCGATGGGCTACGACACGCTGAGCCGGCCCTACCGCGGCCAGCCGACGGCGGTGAAGTCGATGTCGCCGAGGCCGGGCACGCCGTAGTTGGCGAGGCCCTTCCTGACCGCGAGCACCTGCGGGCGCTGGTAGAGCAGGACGTCGTGACCAAGCTGCCAGATCAGGCGGTCGGCCTGGTTGTAGAGCTGGTTGCGGCGTCCTGCGTCGAGGGTGTGCACGGCACGGCTGAGCAGGGCGTCGATCGCGGGGCTGGAAATCCTGCCGTAGTTCTCGTAGAACTGGCCGTCCCTCGGGCGCCGGTAGACGGGGTACAGGGTGCTGGGATAGGTCAGCCCTCTGAATCGGAAGATCGCCAGGTCGAAATTCCCGCGGTTGAGGTACTTGGGGAGGTAGTCGTCGGCAGGGACTTTCTGGATCTCCACCGCAATTCCCGCGCGCTGGAGCATCTGCTGGATCAGCTGGGAGAGGTCGAGACCAAGTCGGTTGGTGGACTGGCTGAGCACGAAACGCAGCCGCAACTCCTGCCCGTTCTTGCTGCGGGTGCCGCTGGTGCCCGTGCGGTGCCATCCCTGCTCATCCAGAATTCGCTCTGCGGCCTTCAGGTCGTACGTGCCGAGCGCAGCGGAATTGTCGGCGTATCCGGGCTGGTTGGTCATGAAGAAGTGGTTGCCGAGCAGCGGCACCCCGACCGGCAGGCCGGTGCCCGCCACCTCGGCGAGGGCATGGCGGTCGATGGCCCGCAGTACGGCCCGGCGCACCTGGACGTCCGCGAGGGGCCCCGCGGCCCCGTTCAGGGCGACCTGGACGTCGTCCCAGGCGGAGCCGGTGCGGATGTCGGTGTCGCCGGCGTGCTTGAGCCGGTCGTAGAGGTCGGCGGAGGCGGCGTTGACGGCGTCGATCTCGCCGTTGAGGAAGGCCTGGACGGCGGTCGTGGGGTCGAGGGTGCGGAAGACGACCCGGTCGAGGCGGGGGTGGGTGCCCCACCAGGCGGGGTCGGGTACGAGGGTCAGGGTCTGGCCTGTGTCGTCCAGCGAACCGATCCTGAAGGCTCCCGCCGTGATCGGCGCCTTGCCCTGCCAACCGGTGTTGAAGTCCGCCGGGTTGCCGAAACCGGCGGCCGGGTACAGCGGCGTGAACAGCCGCTGCCATTCGGCGAAGGGCCGCTTGAAGGTGACCTTCACCTCGTGTGCGTCCGCACCCTGACGCACCGAGGCGATGTCCTCGTAGCCGCTCGGATCGGCGATCCGGTACCGCGCGTCTCCTGTGCCCAGCGCACGCCACTGGGCCGCGAAGTCCCGCCAGCCGAGCGGCTTTCCGTCGGACCACCTCGCTTCGGGGTTGAGGCGGTAGGTGACCGTCTGGGGGGTGGTGGAGGTGACGGAGGCCGAGCGCAGGTAGTCCGGCGCACGCCGGGGAGCGCCTTCGGCGTCGCGGGTGAACAGGCGCGGCTCCAGCATGCTGACCACCGTGAAGACGTCGTCAAGGGTGCCGTCCGCCTGGTAGTAGTTGAACTGCGTCAGCCACTGGTAGATCGGCAGGGTGAGGGTGCCGCCCTGCCGGAGTTCGCCGCGCGGGCGGGGGTTGACGTCGGTGCGGCCGTAGGCCGGGACCGCCGCGCTGGAGCTGCTGGTGCCGGGGGCGGCACGGCCGTGGGCCCCGGTGCAGCCGCCGAGCAGAGCACAGAGGGCGATCAAGGCCACCGCGGGCCACAACCGTCTGCCGCGTATGCGGTACCCCGTCATTGCGATGCCCTCTCCCCGTGTGACGGCAACACCTGCCGCTAACGCGGCGGGCCCTTCGGCGAGCATTCTGCCGTAAGAAAGCGCAAACACGTCTTCAAGAGGCGGCGGCGAGCTTAACATTGGCCCATGTCAAGCACATGAAGCCGACGGGTTGCCGAGGAGTCCGACACCCGATGCTCGCATTGTTGGCAAAACGTCTGACGAACTGCCTGATATTGCTTCTCGCTTCAACGTTTCTCTGCTATTTGATTTCCTCCGCGGCGCTCGATCCGCGGTCCTACTTCGAGGACCGGACGCCCCGGCCGCCGGCCGCCGTGGTCGATGCGCGGCTCGCCGAAATCGGGCTCGACAGCGGCACTCCGGTCACCGAGCGGTTCGGCGACTGGGCGTGGCGGGCCCTGCACGGCGATCTCGGCCGCACCCTCGACGGCACGTCCGTGGACGCCGAGTTCGGCCGGCGGGTGGGGGTCACCGCGCGGCTGCTGATCGTCGGGACGGTCGTGGGCACGGTGCTGGGGGTGCTGGCCGGGGTGTGGGCGGCGGTGCGCCGGGGCCGGCTGCCCGACCGGGCGCTGACGCTGTTCTCCTTCGCGGTGCTGTCGGTGCCGCCGTTCGTGCTGGGGCTGCTGCTGCAGGCGGGTGCGCTCACGGTCAATGACACGGCGGGCCGCACGGTGATCCGGTACACCGGCGAGCGGACGCCCGGTCTGGAGGGCGGCGCGGCGGTCCAACTCCGGGATGCGGCAGTGCACTTGGCGCTGCCGACCGTCTCGGTCGCCTTGGGGGTGATCGCCGCGTACAGCCGCTATCAGCGGGGGGCCACGCTGGACGTCCTGACCTCGGACCAGCTGCGCACCGCGCAGGCCAAGGGGCTCACCCCCGGGCGCGCGCTGCTCCGGCACGGCCTGCGGACCTCGCTGATTCCGCTGACGGCGTTCTTCTCCTTCGGATTCCTGACGCTGTTCACGGGCGCCGTGTTCACGGAGAAGATCTACGGCTGGCACGGCATGGGCAGTTGGTTCATCGAGTCCGTGCAGAGGGGCGATGTGAACGCGGCCATGGCGGTCGAGGTGTTCAGCGCCGCGCTCGTCCTGCTGGCCGGACTGGTCGCCGATCTGCTGCACAGCGCGCTTGATCCGCGGGTGCGGTACGCGTGAGATCCGCGCGGGGGGCGGCGGTACGGCGGCGGCTGGTCCGTTCACCGGGCGCGGTGGCGGGCGGGGCGCTGCTGCTCGGTCTGTTCCTCTTCGCCTTCGCCGGACCGCATCTGACGGGGTGGGGTTATGCCGACATCGACTACTCCGCGCTGCACCGGCCGCCGGACGCCCGGCACTGGCTCGGCACCAACCGGATCGGCCAGGACGTCTACGCGCAGTGCGCACGGGGGCTGCAGAAGTCGCTGCTCATCGGGGCGCTGGCGGCCGGCTTCTCGACGGGGCTCGCCGCGGTCGTGGGGGTGTGCGCGGGGTACTTCGGGGGCTGGGCGGACCGCGCGCTGATGCTTCTGGTGGACCTGATGCTGGTGGTGCCGGCGTTCCTGGTCCTGGTGGTGGTGGCGCCGCGGCTGCGAGCTCTCGGCTGGCCGGCGTACGTCGGGCTGATCGCCGCGTTCGGCTGGATGGTGACGGCACGGGCCGTGCGGGCGATGACCCGGTCGCTCAAGGAGCGTCAGTTCGTGCTGGTGGCCCGGCACATGGGGATCCGTCCGGTCGTGGTCATCCGGCGGCACATCCTCCCCCACATGGCGTCCTTCCTCGTCACCGACGCGACGGTGGCGGTGGCCGGGGCCGTCATCAGCGAGACCGGACTGTCGTACTTCGGCTTCGGGGTGCAGCCGCCCGACGTGTCCCTCGGCACGCTGATCGCGGATGCCGCGGACGTCCCGACGACGTACCCGTGGATGTTCTACTTCCCGGCGGGGCTGCTGGTGCTGCTCGTGCTGGGGTTCCATCTCATCGGGGATGCGTTGCGGGCTGCGCTGGATCCCGAGGCGGTGGTGGTGGGCGGGGAAGCGGGGAGCCGGGTGTGACGGGCGAGGTGGTGCTCGACGTACGGGGGCTGCGGGTCGGGCGGGCGGGGAGCCGCCGATCGGCCGGGGTGCCGCTGGTGCACGGTGTCGATCTCCGGTTGCGCCGGGGGGAAGTCCTCGGACTGGTCGGCGAGTCGGGGGCGGGGAAGAGCCTCACCGCGCTGGCGCTGCTCGGTCTGTGCCCGCCCGGGGTGGAGGTGAGCGGTTCGGTGCGGCTGCTCGGGCGGGAGCTGGTCGGGCTGCCCGTGCGCGAACTCGCCCGGGTGCGGGGACGGCACATCGCCATGGTGTTCCAGGACGCACTGAGCGCGTTCACCCCGGTGCAGCGGGTGGGGGACCAGATCGGTGAGGTGCTGCGCATCCATCAACGCCCGCGGCCGGGGCGGGAGTCGGCGCTGCGGGCTGCGACCGAGTTGCTGGACGCGCTCGGGGTGCCGGAGCCGGACCGGGCCGCCCGCTCCTACCCGCATCAGCTGTCGGGCGGGATGCGGCAACGGGCCATGATCGCCATGGCGATGGCGGGCCGCCCCGAGGTGATCGTGGCCGACGAACCCACCAGCGCCCTGGACGTCACCGTGCGGGCCCAGGTGCTCGAGGCGCTCACGACGGCACGGCGGGCCACGGGCGCGGCACTGCTGCTGGTCAGCCACGACCTGGGGATGGTGGCGGGCACGGCGGACCGGGTCGCGGTGATGTACGCCGGGCGGATCGTGGAGAGCGCCGGCGTCGATGCGCTCTTCGCGCGGCCCCGGATGCCGTACACCAAGGGGCTGATCGGGTCCGTGCCCCGCGTCGACGGGGAGACTCCGCCCACCCCCGTGCCGGGCGAGCCGCCCGCCGCGGGTGGCAGCGGGCCGGGCTGCGCCTTCGCCCCGCGGTGTCCGCTCGCCGAGCAGAAGTGCCGGGAGCGGATGCCCGAACTCCTGGGGGGTGAGAGGCATGTGGCCGCCTGCCATCGGGGCGACGAGGCCGTGAAGCGCAGCTCCGCCGAGCTGTTTCCGCCGTCCGTGTACCGGAGGCCGCGCGCGGGAGGGCCCGAGGCGGAGCCGGTTCTGAGGATCACCGGGCTCGCCAGGTCCTATCCCGCGCCCGGCGCCTTCGGGCCATGGAACCCGTCGGGCCCGTCACGCCTGCGGCGGGGGCGACGGGCGGCGGCCGAACGTGTCGTACGCGCCGTGGAGTCGGTCGATCTGGAGGTGCGCCGGGGCGAGACCCTGGGGCTCGTGGGAGAGTCCGGGGCCGGGAAGTCCACCACGCTGCTCGAAGTGGTCTCCCTGGCAGTCCCGCAGAGCGGGACGATCGAGATCCTCGGGCAGGACACCTCGTCGTTGTCGCGTGAGGCGGCCCGGCGGCTGCGGAGTGCGGTGCAGATCGTGCCCCAGGACCCGATGTCGAGCCTGGATCCGCGGATGCCGGTGGGTGACATCGTCGCCGAGCCGCTGTGGGTGCAGCGGATGCCGGCCGACCGGGTGGCCGCGCGGGTGGCGGAGGTGCTGCGGCTCGTCGGGCTCGGCCCGGAGCACCTGTCCGCCTGCCCGCACCGGTTCTCCGGCGGCCAGCGGCAGCGCATCGCCATCGCCCGGGCCCTGGCCGCCCGGCCGCGGCTACTGCTGCTGGACGAACCGCTGTCCGCGCTCGATGTGTCCGTGGGGGCGGGGATCCTCGATCTGCTGCGCAGGCTGAGGGAGGATCCCGGCCCGTCCTGTCTGTTCGTCTCGCACGACCTGGCCGTGGTGCGACAGCTGGCCGACCGGGTCGCGGTCATGCATGCCGGTCGCGTCGTCGAGACCGGCGAGGTCCAGGAGGTGTTCGAGTGGCCTGCCCACCCGTACACCAGGGCGCTGCTCGACGCGGTGTCGGTGCCTGATCCCGCGCTGCAGCGGACACGTACGACCGTTGTCCTACGGGGCGATCCGTCGACGGACGGCGCGTACGCGACGGGATGCCGGTTCCGGACACGCTGCCCCGTGTTCGCTTCACTTCGACGGGAGGAACAGCGCAGGTGTGAACGGGAAATCCCGGCGACCCTGAAACAGGCTGTGGGGGGTGGCCGTTCGGTCGCCTGTCATTTTCCGCTCACGGGCCCTCGGGGCGTATCCGGGTAGGGCTCCCCTTACGGCAGCCGGCCGAGGTGCGCCGGCCGGTTCAGCAGCAGCCGCCGCCCGCCGGGCCGTTTTCCTTTGCGGGCACGACCGTCTGCACGGACGCCCCTCCTTCTGCGAGGAAGGTCCCGCCGCCGACCAGTCCGGCGACGAACAGCACAGCCACAAGTATTGCGGCGAGTTTGTGAATCACTCCTTTTCTCCATTCCCCCTAGAGGTTTTTATTTACGAGGAGAGTCAATCGAACATTACTTCGCCAGTCAAGTGCGTTTCAGTAAAATAGGGATTGTAATTCGCGTTATGGGAATCGGAATTTCCGTGTCCTGTTCGCGCACATGGCAACCACAAGCGGAGCAGGAGGTTTTCGGCCGCTCCAGGCCACAGCCAGGTCAAGCCCATTGGCGTGGCCCAGTCATGCTGGTATTGTGATCTATGACATCTCAAGTCATGTGCTCACCCCTGGGAAGCCAAATGGATCAAACAGAAAGCGCATCTCCGGTCGAGTTGGGCAGGCGCATCCGGACCCTCCGCGTCAAACTCGGTCTGAAGCAGCAGGATCTGGCCTCCTCGGATATCTCGGCGAGCTACATCTCGCTCATCGAATCAGGGAAAAGGGCTCCTTCGGATGCGGTGCTCTCCGCTCTCGCCACGAAACTGGGGTGCTCGCCGGACCATCTGCGCACCGGTCGCGACGACCACGCCCTGGAGGACACCAGGCTGAAGCTCTCTTTCGCCGAAATGGCGCTGCGGAACGGCGACAACGGCGAGGCCCTGCAGGCCTTCGGTGAACTCCTCGCCAAACCCGCCCTGCTGGACCCGCACATGCGGCTGCGCGCGCGCATCGGCCAGGCGACCTCGCTGGAGAAGCTGGACCGGATCGAGGCCGCCATCCCCGTCCTTGAGGAACTCGGCAAGGACCCGTCTCTCGCGGCCGGCTCCGACGAGTGGTGCCGTGTGCAGGTCGCCCTCAGCCGCTGCTACCGCAACATGGGCGACATCACCCTCGGCATCGAGATCGGCGAGCGGGCCATGGCCAGGCTGGATGCGCTCGGCCTGGACGTCACCGTGGACCACATCCAGGTCGGTGCGACGCTCATCGGGTCGTACCTCATGCGCGGCGACATCACCCGCGCCCACCTCCTCGCCCAGAAGCTCGTCCCGGTGGCGGAGGAGCACGGCGGGCGCGCGGGCCGCGGCGCGGTGTACTGGAACGCGGGGCTGGTCGCCCTCTCCCGGCGCCAGCTCCCGGAGGCGCTCGCGCTGACCGAGCGGGCCCTGGCGATGATGGCCGACGACGACAACCTGCGGCATGTGGCGATGCTCAAGATGACGGTGGCCTGGCTGGAACTGCAGTCCGAGGTGCCCGACCCTGCCCGTGCCCTGGAACTCCTTCAGGATGCGGGACAGACGCTCGCGGAACTCGGCACCGCCGTGGAGCAGGCCAGGTGCGAGATCTGCCTGATCGACGCGAACACCCAGCTCGGCCGGTGGGACGAGGCCGTCTCCCATGCCCGGCGCGCCCTCGGACTGCTCAGTTCGGGCCCGCGCGTCGAGGCGGTCGGGGCACGCGTCAGGATCGCCGAGATCCATCTGCTGCGCGGGGAGACGGAGGAGGGCCTGCAGGGCCTGCACGCGGCGACCCGCCAGCTGAGGCATTTCGCCGCGTCGTACGAGACCGCGCAGGAATGGCGCCACCTCGGTGACGTGTGGAAGCGCCAGGGCCGCGCGAAGGAGGCCCTGGAGGCCTACGACCAGGCGCTGCAGGCCTCCGGGATGCCCACGACCTATGACCCCGCGCAGGCCCTGACCGGCCAGCAGCAGCACCAGAGCTGACCGGCCCGCTCGGCGCGTTCCCCCGTGAGTGTTCATCAGCTCACCGCGCCCACAAGCCGGTGCCGGAGCTTCTCGTACCGTGTGCGGCGAGCAGGTCGATGATGGTGCGTGCGAAGAGATGGCAGTGCTCGCCGGTGCGGGCGGTGACGAGGTCGTCGTCGACGACGACGTCCTGGTCGACGTAGCTGCCGCCCATGTTGCGCAGATCGCCCAGCAGGTTGTTGTGGACCACGGCACGCCGGCCGCGGACCAGTCCCGGCACCGGGGCCGCGAGCCACATGCCGTGGCAGATGATCCCCTTGAGGATGGCGGGGTCGGCGAACGCACGGCGCAGGAACGTTACGGCGGGCGGGAGCCGGTCCGGGTCCTCGGTGTAGCGCAGCCGGTCGGCGACCATGCCGGAGGGGACGATGACGGCGCTGAACTCCTTCAGCGCGAACTCGTCGACGTCCTCGAAGGATTCGCCGACCGTGAACGGCATCCGGTGCTCGTGTCCCTGGAAGGTCATCTCCTTCTCGCCCCACAGCCGGGACAGGAAGTGGACCTCGGCGCCCTCCTCGGGGAAGCGGCGCGCGTAGTAGAGGATCTCGGGTTCGTAGAAGTCGCTCTCCATCAGTACGGCGATCTTGTGACCCGTCAGTCGCACCGTTACCGTCCCCTCCCCCGTTCGGTGACCAGGTCGATCAGGAACGGGCCGCGGTGCGACAGCGCCTCGTCGACGGCCGCCGCGACCTGGCCCGGTTTCTCCACGCGCAGCGCGGGCACGCCCAGCGACCTCGACAGGGCGGCGAAGTCGATGGCCGGCCGGGAGAGGTCGAAGATCCCCGGGTGCTCGTGGACCGGGATCCCCTGTTCCTTCCAGTACTGGTCGATGTTGAGTTCCAGCAGCCGGTAGCTGCTGTTGTTGCAGACAACGAACTTGGCGCCGATGTCGTGCCGGGCCGCCGTCCACAGCGCCTGGAAGGTGTACATGCTGCCGCCGTCGCCGGTGAAGCCGACCACCGTGGCGTCGGGGCGGGCGAGTTGGGCGCCGAGCGCGCCGGGGATGCCGACGCCGAGGGAGCCGCCGCGGGTCTGGTGCCAGCGGCCGGGCTCGGCCGCCGGGAGGGGCCCGAACAGGTCCGGGTTGGCGGTGAGTGACTCGTCGAACAGGACGATGTCGTCCGGCAGTTGGGCCGCCAGTTCCTCGGCGAAGGCGATGTGCGGGAGTTCCGCCGCGTCGGCCCGCTCGCGAGCGCTGCGGGCGGCGGCCGCCCGGGCCTCGGCCCGTTCGGCGGCGCCTCGTCGCAGCCGGTCCTGGGCCGCCGTACGGTCCTCGCGGCCCATACGGGCCTCGATCGCGTCGGCGAGCAGTGCGAGGGACCGCTTGGGATCGGCGACCAGGCCGATGTCCACCGGGAAGTTCTTGGCGATCGCGTCGGTGTCCAGGTCGATGTGGACCACCGGCACGCCCTCGCCGAAGACGCCCTCCAGGGCCGGGAAGACCTCGGGCAGCGCATAGGTGCCGCACAGCAGGACGGCGTCCGCCGCACCGGTGACACGACGGCTGCTCTCACCGAACATATGGCCCAACTGTCCCGCATAGGCCGGATGTTCGACTGACAGGTTCACCTCGGCCCAGTCGGCGCCCCACACCTCCGCACCCCAGACCGAGGCCAGGTGCCCCAGCTCTGCCTGTGCGCCGGAGAAGTGGATCCCGTCGCCCGCGATCACGATCGGTTTGCGCGCCCCGGCGAGCAGTTCCGCCGCGCGCTCCAGCGACTGCGGGTCTGGTGCGGAGGCGGTGTCGGGGTAGGACACCGGCACCGCCTCCTCGCGCGTGGGCCGGTCCATCACGTCGGCGGGCAGCACGACGAGGACCGGCCCGTACGGCGGGGTGCCGGCCACCTTGAACGCGCGGCGCAGCACCCTCAGCGTGGAGTCGGGGTCCACGACCCGCGTCGCCCACTTGGTCACCGGCTCGGCCATGGCCACCAGGTCGGCGGCCATCTGCGCCTCCATCGCCTCGTAGCGCAGGCCGGCCTCGCCGACCAGGACGACGAGCGGGGCGTGGCCGCGTTTCGCCTGGTAGAGCATGCCGATGCCGTTGCCGAGCCCCACCCCGGAGTGCAGCTGGACGACAGCCGGGCGGCGGGTGGCGCGGGCGTGGCCGTCCGCCATGCCGACGGCCACCGCCTCCTGAAGGGTCAGCACGTACTCGATCGCCGGGAAGTGGCGCAGCTCGTCCAGGAAGCCCTGCTCGACGGTGCCGGGGTTGCCGAACATGTACGGCACCCCGTCGACGGCGAGCTGTTCGAGGAACGCCGCCCGGGCCGGCCTGCTGTCCATGGTGGTACCGCCTCTCGTCGGGATCGGTGGCTACGACTGGGCGGCGGCCCGGAAGCCCCACTGGCGCAGGCCCTGGTCGAGCACCTCGACCGTCTTCTGGCCGGTGAGGTAGGAGTCGGGCGTCGAACGCCCGGTGATGAACGGGTAGTCGACGATCACCGAGGTGGTCTTGCCGAAGTTGCCGTGGTAGGCGCCGCCGGGGGCGGTCGCGTCGCGCAGGATGTACTCCAGCGGGTACGGCGGCGGGCCCATGTTGAAGTCGGTGCCGACGAACCCGGTGCCGTCGAGGTAGTCGTACTCGATGCAGTGCCCGGTGACGTGCTTGCCGCGGATGATGCTCTCGCGGTCCTCCTGGTCGCGGGCGAAGGCCAGGCAGGCGACGCCGTAGCACTCGGCGGCGATCGGGCGGTCCAGGTGGTGGAAGGCGAGGATCAGGTCGTGGACGCGCCAGTTGTTGGCGAGGTCGACGATCGGGCCGCTGCCGCCGACGATGAGGAGGGCGTCGTAGCGGTCGGCGATCTGGTCGCGGACCTTCTCCACGCGGCTGTTGTACGCCTCCCAGTCGCGCAGGAAGTACGGCTTCGAGCGGTAGGGCCGGTCGGGCAGCCAGGAGGACAGGTCGAGGGGGTTGTCGAGGCGGTCGGAGGCCTCGACGGCCTTGACCTTCGCCGCCATCTCCGGGGTCGTGACGGAGCGGCCGAGCGGCGGGTCGACGTAGTCGGGGTCCATGCTCGGGGGCAGCGCCACGGGCCGCTTGCCGGTCGGGGTGGCGAAGGTGAGGTGGTATCCCGCCTTGTCGAACGTCTCCAGGGGGCCGATCAGTTCCTCGCCCCAATAGCCGTACTCGGACAGGACGACGAGGATGCGCCTGCTCATGAGGTTCCTCTCGGTCGGCTCGGTCGGTGTTCGCTTCGGACACGCGAACTGCCGAACTCATGTCTAGTTTTCGGGGTTTGGCCGGTACCAGAAGGGAGGGCTCCGGGTGGCGCACATCCCGAAGTGGCAGACCGCACTACGGCAAATCGGGCCGTGGCCGGGACGGTTGTCCACTGCGCAACGAACGACGCCCCCCGCGCCGGGCGGAGGGCGTCGGATGCCGGTGTGCGGGGTCAGAGACGGAACAGCCCCGGGTCGGCGACCACGACGTCCAGGAGGACCGGGCCGTCGGCCGTCAGGGCGCTGCGGAGGGACTCGCGCAGGTGCTCGGGAGTCTCGATGCGTTCGCCGCGCACGCCGAAGCCGCGGGCCAGCTGGGCCATGTCGACGCCGCTGAGGTCCCAGCCCTTCTGCCAGGACTTCTGGTCCTGGAGGTAGTACTTGAGGGACAGATAGCCGGAGTTGTCGGGGATGACGAAGGTGACCGGCAGCCGGTGCTGGGCCGCGGTCCACAGAGCGTGCAGCGTGTACTGCGCCGAGCCCTCGCCGACCACGACCACGGCGCGCTTCTCGGGATGCGCGAGGGCGTAGCCGACGGCGCCGGCGAAGGGGAAGCCGAGGGCGCCGCTGGCCGTGGCGAAGTAGCCGTTGTCCGCGCCGAGCGGGATCTGCTCGTGGAAGTCGGCGCGGGCGATGGGCAGTTCCTCGAACAGCTGGGCGTCGGCGGGGAGTTCCTGGGAGAGGACGTGGAAGAGGTACGCCTGGGTGAGCGGCGTCGAGGGTTCGGGTACCGCCACGGGCTCGCGCACCGGGGCGAGTTCGACCCGCTCGCGCTGCTCCACCAGCGGCACCAGGCCCTTGACGACCGCGCCGGGCGGGGCCACGAAGCTGGTGTTCGCCAGGGTGGCCGCGGCGGCCTGCGGATTGTCCGTGACGTGCAGGAACCGTACATCGGCGGTGAGTTGAGGCCGAGGCGTCCGGTCCAGGTCCGCGGGTGCCGTCGAGAACAGGTCCCACGCCGTGAACAGCGTGAACGCGGGGCCGCCGAGGACGACGACCACGTCGTGCTGCTCGCCGAGCCGCTGGTTGACCAGTTCGGGGATGGGCGGCAGAACGCCGGCGAACAGGGGGTGGTTCTCGGGGAAGGCGCCGCGGTTCCACACCGGGGCGCCCCACACGCGCGCGTTCAGCTTCTCGGCCAGCGCGATCAGGTCGCCGCGCGCGCCCTGCGCGTCCACCGGACCGCCGGCCACCAGACCCGGCCGCTCGGCGCCGTTGAGCGCCTCGGCTATCCGGGCGAGGACGGCGGGATCGGGTACGACGGCGCTCTCCACCTCGGCGATCCGCACCGGCTCCGGATCGGCCGGGCGGACCCAGTCGTCCTCGGGGACGGCCACGAACACCGGGCCCTGCGGGGCCTGTTTGGCGATCTGGTAGGCCTGGGCGATCAGCGCGGGCACGTCCTGCGGACGCCCGGGTTCGCCGGCCCACTTGATGTACGGCTTGGGCAGCTGGGTGGCGTCCTTGGCGACCAGGAACGGGTCACCGAGGAGCATCTTGCGGGCCTGCTGCCCGCCGAGGATGACCATCGGGGTGTTCGCCGCGGCGGCCGTGTAGACGCTGCCCATGGCGTTGCCGAGGCCAGGTCCGCCGTTGATGAGGACGAGGGCGGGCTCGCCCGTGCCCTGGGCGTAGCCGTCGGCCATGCCGACGACCGCGGCCTCCTGCAGGCCCATGACGAAGCGGAACTCGTCCTCGGGCCAGTACTCGAACAGCTTCATCTCGGTGTGGCTGGGGTTGCTGAAGACGGTCGTCAGTCCTAAGGCGCGCAGGACGTCCAGGGTCGCGTCCCGCACGGTGCGGGCGGTGCTCGCCACTTCGGTCATGGTGATCAGGCTCCTGAGTTCCTCGGGTTTGCCTCGCGCTGTCCGCGCCGGTCATCCGGGCCGACCTGCTTTGCTGCTGGGGGTCCGGGGGCCCGCGGCGGAGCCGCTGATGTCACGCCCCGGGAAAATGCAGTGGTATCGGGGGGTTCGAGCGCCGCCACCGCGCTGAAGACGTGGTCCGGGTCGTAGCGTTCCTTGGTCTTCAGCAGCCGGGCGGCGCCCGGGCCGAACGCGGCCGCGGCGCGCCGGCTCTCCTGGGGGCCGAGCAGATTGGGGTAGCCGCCGGGCAGGGCGTGCTCGGCGAACGCGTTGGACACCTCGCGCGCCCAGCGCCGGTGCGGCGCGGCCCGGTCGGCGCCCTCCCAGGCCGCGGCGATCTCGACGAGCAGATGGTCCCGGCGCAGCGCGAAGGCGGTGTCCGCGGCCGGTACACGGGCGGCGGCGCCGTGGAAGTGGTGGATGTACATGCCGGAGTACGGCGAGGTCGCGCCGGCCGCCGCTTCGACGATCAACCCGATGGTGGCGTCGGTGAGTTCGGGCAGCCACTGGGTGCCCATCTCGTTGTGCCGGCCGTCGACGACGACCTGGTCGAACATGCCGAGGACGCCCGCGTACTCCTGGGGACAGACCTGTCCGGCCAGGGGGGTGCCGAGGGCGGTGAAGCGGTCGATGACCGGGCGGCCCCGGGCGATGTCGCCGCACCACACCGGCAGGACGTAGATCAGGGGCTGTCCGTCGGGGCCGCCGAAGAAGCCGGTCATGACGGTCAGTTCGTCCGCCGCCGAGGCGATGACCTCGCGGTAGCCGCGCAGGACGGAGGCGGCCTGGGCGAGGGGGTAGAGGATCATGCCGGCGAGGACGGTGCTGATGGGGTGCAGGCGTACGCGCAGTTCGGTGACGACGCCGAAGTTGCCGCCTCCGCCGCGCAGCGCCCAGTACAGGTCGGGGTTCTGCTCGGCACTGGCGACGACGGGACGGCCGTCGGCGAGCACGACCCGGGCGGAGACCAGGTTGTCCAGGGCGAGTCCGCACCGGCCGGCGAGCAGGCCGTAGCCGCCGCCGAGGGTGAGGCCCGCGAAGCCGACGGCCTTGACGGTGCCGGTGACGGGGGCGAGGCCGAGGGCCCGTGTGGCCTCGACGAGGTCGCCGGCCCGGGCGCCGCCCTGTGCCACGGCGGTGCGGGAGGCCCGGTCGACGGTGACCCGGCGCATCGCGGACAGGTCGATCATCAGGCCGTCGTCCGCACTCGCCCGGCCCGCCCAGTCGTGGCCGCCGCCACGGACGGTCAGCGGCAGCCGGTGGGTGCGGGCGATGCGGACCGCCCAGGTCACGTCCGTCTCGTCGGCGGGCCGCACGATGACCGCGGGCCGTGCGTCGACCGCGCCGTTCCACAGGCGCCGCGCCGCTTCGTAGGACGGGTCGCCCGGCGCGAGCACGTTCCCCCGCAGGGTGGTGCGCAGTGCGCGTACGGCGGCCGCCGACGCGGGAGTGGTCGTTGAGGGTGCCATGGCTCCCCCTTCTCTTCTTGTCGACAGGTGGGCCGGGCCGGCTCCGGATCCCTCACAGTCCTGGAGCCGGCCCGGCCGGGGAGGAAGACCGAGGAGAAAGCCGAGGAGAAGGCCTCAGCTCTCGATCAGCTCGTAGCGGCCGGGCTGTACGGTCTCCAGGTCGACGGCGGCGAGGAAGGCCTGGGTCTCGGGGGCGGCGAAGAAGGCCGCGATGGTGGCCTCGGCGTCCTCGGGGGAGGCCCAGTGGACGGTCACCAGGTACTCGCCGTCGGCGCTGCGGGCGGTCGAGCGGGCGAGGAAGCCGGGGCGGGCCTCCAGGTACTCCTTCTCCATGGTGCGGTTGAGCTGCTGGAACTCGGCGTCGGCGGCGGCGCCGGCCTCGCGCAGCTTGAACCGGATGGTCTCCACAGTGGTCATGTGCTCCACCTCTCTTGGGCGAGACGTGCGTCGAGGGGGCGGTTGAAGACGGGCGTGCCGGGCTGCTGCCGGCGTCCTCCCTGGGCGAGGGAGCCCGTCGGCAGGGGCGCGAATCCGAGCTCGTCGAGGAGCTCGGTGACGAGCCGGTTGGCCTCGGGGTCGTCGCCGGCGACGAACAGCGCGGTCCGTTCCTCGCGCGGTGCGCCCGGCCGGGCGAGGTCGAGCAGGTACTTGTAGTTGAGGGTGTTGACCGCCTTGACCACGCGGGCACCCGGAAGGTGGGCGGCGATCAGCTCGGAGGACGTGGTCCGGTCCGACTCGAGGTCGGGGAACGTGCCGTCCCTGCCGGGTGTGTAGTTGGTGGTGTCGACGACGACCTTCCCGGCGAGCGCGTCGGCGGGCAGGCTCTCGTAGGCGCCGAACGGGACGGCCACCACGACGAGCGGGTCACCGAAGGCAATGGCCTCCTCGACGCCGGCCGCCCGGGCCCGTCCGCCGAGTTCCGCGACCAGCCCGGCGAGGGAGTCGGGGCCGCGCCGGTTGGCGACGGCGATCTCGTGTCCGGCGGCGGTGAGCAGCCGGGCGAGGGTACCGCCGATCTCGCCGCTGCCCAGGATGCCGATCCTCATGTGCGGTCCTCTCAAGCGCCCGGGCGGTTGTACGCGTACGACTCGTTGGTGTCGGCCTCGTCGGGGACGAACTCGGTGACGACGTCCTTGGCGGCATGGATGTTGACCATGCGGGCCCGGCCGGGGCCGAGGTTGGCGAACTTGTGCGGCATTCCGGCCGGTACGACGCAGATGTCGTCCGGGGTCGCATCGACGCTCTCGCCGCCGGCCTCCAGCCGTACCGTGCCCTCGACGATCACGAAGATCTCCTCGTAGGGGTGGGTGTGGCTCGGGGGGCCGGCGTCGGTGGCGACGTCGACGATGAACGCCGAGACGCTGAGACCGGGATGGTCGCTCGCGTTGAGGATGTGGGCGGCCACCTCGCCGTTGATCTGCACGGTGGGCAGGCTGTTCTTCGCGATGATCTGCATGGGTCGGTCCTTGGGGTCCTCAGGTGGGATCGGCTACCGGGTCGGCGACCGGGGACACCGCCTGGACGGGCTCGTCGCCGGCCGGGCGCAGCCGCGTCGCGGCCCAGGTCGCGGGCAGCGCCACGACCATGACGATCAGGGCGAGTACGAACACCGAGCCGACGCCGTGGGCCTCCACGGCCCAGCCGCCGGCGGCCGCTCCCCCGGCGATGCCCGCGTTGACGGCGGAGGCGCCGAGGGTGGCGGCGAGGTCTCCGCCGGGTCCGGCCAGGGTGATCACCCGCAGCTGGAAGGAGGGCACCAGGCCGAAGCCGACCAGCCCCCATACGGCGAGCGCGACGGCGGTCAGCGCCGGGTTGTCGCCGACGTAGTGCAGGGCGGTGAGGATGAGGGCGAGCGCCACGTTGGCCACCACCAGGGTGGTGGCCGCCCCGCGGTCGGCGAACCGGCCGCCGCCGAACACGCCGACGGCGCTGGCGATGCCGTAGACCAGCAGGAAGGCACTGACCGCGCCGCCGGAGATGCCGGTGACGTCCTCCAGGTAGGAGGCAAGGTAGGTGAAGGCGGCGAACTGGCCGCCGAGCAGCAGCAGCCCGACGCCCAGCTGGGCCAGCACCCGTGGAGCGAAGGCGTGCCGGACCTGTGAGCCGAGCCCTGTCGGCCCGGTGATGCCGACCCTCGGGACGAAGGCGAGCGTGGCGACCAGGGCCAGCGCGCCGAGGGCGACGATCCCGACGAAGGTGGCCTGCCAGCCGACCGCGTTGCCGACCAGGGTGCCGAGCGGCACGCCGATCACGGTGGAGACGGCGATCCCGCCGAACACCATGGCCACGGCCCGGCCCTGCTGCCCGGCGGGGACGAGGTGTGCGGCGAGCGCGGAGGCGACGCCGATGAACAGGCCGTGGATGGCGCCGGTGATGACGCGCGCCACGATCAAGGCGCCGAAGCTGGTGGTGACGGCTGCGAGGAGGTTCCCGACGAGGAACACGGACAGCGCCGACCACAGCAGCAGATGGCGGCCGAGCCGGATGGTCACGGCCGTGAGCAGGGGTCCGCCGATGCAGATGCCGAGGGCGTAGGCGGTGACCAGCAGGCCGGCCGTGCCGACCGAGACGCCGGTGTCCTTGGCGATGAGGTTCAGGATGCCGACGATGACGAGTTCCGCCGTGCCGATGACGAACGCGCCCAGGGCCAGTGTTCCCAGGGCGAGTTGGGTGCGACGCGCCTGGTTGTCGTGCGTGTGTTCAGCGGTGGTCACGTGCTTCGCCTTCCGAACCGATGATCCAGTGCTCCTTGACCGCCATGTGGTGCAGATAGCGGGGCTGTACGAAGGTGACGAGGTCGTCCTTGGCCCTCGCGTACTCCTCGGAGGCCGCGGCCTTCTCCAGGTCTTCGAGGCTGTCGAAGGAGAGCAGGTAGGCGGCGTCCAGGAGGGCCTCGCCGATGGCGTAGGCGCCGTCCCGGGTGAAGCACTGGAGGTAGCGGCGCAGGCCCGGCACCTGGAGCATCAGCTCGGCGTGCTCACCGAGGCTGCGCTCCCGGAACTGCTCCACGGTGGTGCCCTCGGTGCGCTTGACCAGGGCGACGATCTTCACGCCGTCCTCGGGCGCCGGGTGGTCCCCGGCCCGCAGGACGTGTGCGTCGGTGTCGAGGACGACGGTGCGCCAGAAGGCGGCCCACTTGGGCTCGTCCAGCCGGGCGCCTTCCAGGAACTCCGGGGTCTGCAGGGAGGCGAGCTGGTCCTCGTCGTTCTCCAGCCAGATCTCCGCGATACCGCTCCACAGCGGGTCGTCCGGTTCCGGGCCGAAGGGGATACGGGTGTCGATCAGATACTTCTTGATCTGCGGGATCTTGCTCGCGTACTGCACCGCGTGCACGTCGACCCAGTAGTCCTGGAACTCCTGCTCGGACATTCCGGGTTTGGGATGGGCGAAGATCAGCTGGTGGATCATGGCGGTCTCCAGGGGAGTCGGTCGGCCGGAAGGGGAGTCGGTCGGGTCAGACCTTGTAGGCCTTCTTCACGTCCTCGGCGAAGCCCAGGTAGTCGCGCAACGGCCAGACCTCCTCGAACTCGAGGTACTCGCGCATCGGCAGCCGGCCGAGGGCGGTGCGGTCCAGTTCCTCGGCGCTCGGGGACTCGATGATGCCGATCACCCGCTTCTGCGCGGCGACCTTCCACAGGCCGACGGCGAATCCGGAGTCGAGGGTCTCCTGGGCGTGTTCGGCCTCTTCGCGCTCGATCTCCCAGAGTTCGTCCAGGGAGATCCGTCCCTCGTGGTTCCAGCGCATCTGGACGTAGAACAACATGGGGTTCCTTAGGGGAGTTGGGGTCACGCCGCCGCGAGTGCCGCGATCCGCCGGGTGATCGGGTCGTCGTCGCCGAAGACCTCGACGGCCAGGTCGAGCGGGGTCTTGCCGTCGTGGCCGACCAGGTCGGTGCGGGCGCCGGCGTCGAGCAGGACGGTCACGCAGTCGGCGTAGCCGTGCCACAGGGCGTCGTGCAGCGGGGTGTAGCCGTTGGTGGCGCCCTGGAAGTCCAGGTCGATGCCGGGGTGGGCGACCAGGTCGGCGGTGATGTCGGCGTGGCCGTTGTAGACGGCCTTGTGCAGGGGTACGGCGCCGAAGCAGGGCTCGACGGCGTTGATGTCGGCGCCCGCGCCCAGCAGCAGCCGGACGATCTCGCCGTGGCCGTCGCGGGAGGCGACGAGCAGCGGGGTGTGGGCGTCGTTGAAGCCGTTGAGGAAGGGGGCGCGGGCGTCCACTTCGGCGCCGTCGGCGAGGAGCCGGCGTACCGCCTCGGTGTCTCCGGCGGCGGTGGCGGCCATCAGGGGCTGGGCCTCGACGGCGCTCGCGTCCGCCTCCCTGCGCTCCTTCAGGAGCTGCTCGGCACGGAGCAGCTTGTCCTTGCCGAAGGTGTTGACGTTCAGCTCGTAGGCGAAGTGCTCCTCGAGCGAGAAGCCGTAGTGGGTGTGGAGCTTGAGGCCCGCGCCCTGGTCGAGGAGGTACTCCACGAGGTCCGGGTACTTGTACCAGAGGGCGTCCATCAGCGGGGTGTGCCCGGTGGTGGGGGCCACGGCGTCCACGAAGGCACCGGCCTCGACGAGCTGCCGGGTGACGTCCAGGCTGCCGCCCTGGCAGGCCTTGTGCAGCGCGGTCGCGCCGGCCCTGGTGTCGGCGGTGTGGACGTCGGCGCCGGACGCGATCAGCGTCTCGGTGGTCCCCGGGTCGGCCTGGCCGGCGGCGATCATCAAGACGGTGAGCCCTGAGGAGTGCTCGCGCGTGCTCGGGTCGGCGCCCGCGTCGAGCAGCCGCTGGACCTCCTCGGTGGCGCGGCCGCGTACGGCCGCGATGAGAGCGGCGCTCATGAGGCCACCGCCCCGCCCCGGATCGCCCGGATGATCTGCGAGGGGTCGGTGTGGGACTCCCAGCGGACGATGCGGCCGTCGCGGACGGTCAGCCAGTGCGTGAAGATGATCTCGAAGTCGATGCCGGTCTCCTTGACCCGGGAGATCTCGTGGATGATCCCGGCGGCCTTCTCGCCCTCGACGACGAGGTCGAGCAGCTCCTCGGAGATCACCTCGCACTGGCCGGCGAACACCCCGACGCTGTCGGCCACTTCGGCGCTGCTGTGCAGGGTGCCGATCCACTTCATGTCGTCGTTGTAGCCGGGCACGGGACGGTAGTTGATCCATTCGACGTCGTCGGCGAGGAGCCCGAGCGCGGTGCCGAAGTCGCCGCTCGTCAGGGCGGCGAACCACCGCTTGGCAACGTCCCGGGTCTGCTCGGTGAGGTCGCTCATGTCGTCTCCTTGTGGCCGTCTCGCGGCCTACTGGCTGTCCGGAGGGGTCATGATCTGCTGGTTGCCGTCCGCCCACAGCGCGGTCATCACCAGGCCGGCGATGCGCCAGCCGGACCCTCCGCGGGTCAGGTCGAAGCGGTAGCGGCCGCCGAGCGTCCAGCTCGGGCCGCCGTGCGCGTTGGGCAGCAGGTGGGTGGCCTGGAAGTGGGCGGTGAGGACCGCCTCGTCCCCGTGCACCTCGGCGATCTGGTTGCCGATCATGTGCTGGGTGGCCTTGAGGTGGCCGAGCCCGGCCCGCCAGTCGGCGATGACCCGGTCGCGGGTGCTGACCACCGGTTCCCCGCCGAACAGGCTCGTGTAGTCCAGGGTCACCTTCTCCGCGAGCAGGGCGGGCAGTGCCTCCCACTGGCGCAGGTCGACGTGCCACAGCATCCTGGTGCAGGTCTCGGTCACGTCGATCCGGTCTTCGGCGGAAGTCATCGGCAACTCCGTGGTGGCGCGCCCGGTCGGGGCGGGCGTGCTGGACGATCGGTCCCGGCCGACGCTAGTGACGGTGCCGGAGGGGAGGTCCCGGCGCCGCGGCCGCCCGGCGCACTCTGCGAGCTCCACCTGGGTACTACGTCAGTTCATTCGAACTGACCGCTCACTTGACGCAGTGTCATCGACCGTGTGACAGAGTGCCGGAACCGGCGGCGCGGCGCCGCGCGGGCGAGGAGCCGGCTGGGGACGGTGGGACGACCGGATCGACCCACATCGACCACGAGGAGGCACTGATGGTGAACAGCAGCGCACTGCGGACCACGTCCGCAGAGGACGACGGCTGGGGTCTGGTCGGCTGAGCATGCATATCGGAGCAGTTTTCCCGCAGACGGAGATCGGCGCGGACCCGGGCGCGGTGCGCGCCTGGGCCGAGGCCGTGGAGGAACTGGGCTTCCGGCACGTGGTCGCCTTCGACCACGTGCTCGGCGCGGGCACCGCCGGCCGCCCCGGCTGGTACGGCTACACCAGCGAGGACCTCTTCCACGAGGTCTTCGTGCTGTTCGGCTATCTCGCCGGGGTCACCCGCACCCTGGAGCTCGTCACCGGGGTCCTGGTGCTGCCGCAGCGGCAGACCGCCCTGGTGGCCAAGCAGGCCGCCGAGGTGGACGTGCTCAGCGGCGGCCGGCTGCGGCTGGGCGTGGGCATCGGCTGGAACCGGGTGGAGTACGACAGCCTCGGCGCGACGTTCACCGACCGCGGCGCCCGCAGCGCCGAACAGGTCGAGGTGCTACGTGCGTTGTGGGCGCAGCCCACGGTCACCTATGAGGGGCGCTGGCATCGCATCGAGGACGCGGGGATCCTGCCGCGGCCGGTGCGGGGGCGTATTCCGGTGTGGTTCGGGGGCAACGCGGAGGCGGTGCTGCGGCGGGCCGGCACCCTGGGTGACGGCTGGCTCCCTCAGCGCCCACCGGATGAGACGGCGCGGGGCATGGTGCAGAGGGTGCGGACGTATGCCTTGCAGGCCGGCCGTGATCCCGGTGCGGTCGGGTTTGAGGCGCGCCTCAAGCTTGCGGAGGTGCCGCGGGCCGCGTGGGCGGATTTCGTTGCTGGTTGGCGGGACTTGGGGGCGACGCATCTTTGTCTGAGCACCATGGGGTTGGGTCTGGCGACCGTGGACGATCACATTCGGATGCTCGGCAGTACGTTGCGGGAATTGGGGCCAGTCGCTTGTGACTGAGTCCGCGGGTTAGTGGGTGCTTGTCGCGCCCACGCGGCGGAGCCGCATATCGATACAGCCCCGCGCCCCTGAAGGGGCGCTCCTGCACGCCGGCGCTTATTGTCAGCGCCCGTATTCCTCAGCCAGGAAGCGGATCGACTGGTCCGTGAACACCCGCATCTCGCGCGTCAGGTTCTTTCCTCGCCGCCAAGCAAGTTGCGTGAACACCTCGAACGGGATGTCCCAGTCCAGTTTCACGAGAATGCCGGCGTCCAATGTGTCCTGTACGCAGGCCGTCGGCAGCAGGCTGATGCCGAGACCCGCCGCCACCCCCCGCTTGATGGACTCGATCGTGCCGAACTCCAGGAACGGCAGCGCCTCCCCCGTGCCGTCGTTCAGTTCGGCCTCGAACAGTTCCCGGTAGGCGCAGCCCGCCTCCGCCGAGATGACCTGGGTGCGGCGGAGTTCCTCGGTGGTCACCTTCGGGAGCTGGGTGAGCGGATGGTCGGGGGCGGCCACCACGGTCAGGGGTTCGGAGCCGAGGACTTCCGTCTGGACGCCCGGGTGCTGTGTCTCGGCCTCCATGAGGAAGCCCATGTCGAACATTCCCTGCCGCAGGGCATGGCAGGTCTCCGCGCACAGGCTCGGGCGCAGCACGATGTGCAGGGCGGGGTAGCGGTGGTGGAAGAACTCCAGCAGCGGCGGCATCCGGTAGGACGTGATGCTCTCCATCGAGCCGATGGTGAGCACTCCGGAGGGGTCCCCGGAGCCGACCGTGGCGCCGCGGGCCTCGCCGGCCAGGGCCAGCATCTGCTCGGCGTAGGGCAGCAGCCGCTGGCCCGCCTCGGTGAGCTGGATGCGGCCGCCGAGGCGGTCGAAGAGATCGACGCCCAGGGACATCTCGAGTCCCTTTATCTGGCTGGTGACACTGGACTGCGCATACTTCAGTTCCGTCGCCGCCTTCGAGAAACTGAGCAGCGTGGCCACCTTGTGGAACGCCGCCAGCTGCCTGATATCCATGGTGTTCTCCTGCATGGGCCGACAACGGATGGATTTCCTGTTCCAGCGAATCACCGGACGGGTACGGGCGCCATGTCCCGGCGCTGTCCCCTTGGGGACAGGCGACGTCAGCTAGCGGCCAACATCTCCGTTTTCCCGGCCCCCGCCGTGCTCCCGGTTCTCGCGGCCGATTATCAGGCCTGCCTGGAATCGGCTGACCGCCCCCATTTCCTCCATGACGGCGGAGATGTGGCGGCGGCAGGTCCGGGTCGCCATGCCGAGCCTGCGCGCAATGACCTCGTCCTTCAGCCCGAGGGCCATGAGGCGAATGATGGAGTGCCGTACTTCTTCCGCGACTTGCGGGTATTCGGCGGTCTGCTGGTCCACCTCGAAGGAGCGGCCGATCTGCCACACCGACTCGAAGGTGCGGGCCAGATAGTCCACGACCGTCGGTTCGGTGATGACGGCGGCGCCGGGCGGCTGCCGGCCGGTGCGCTCCTTGGGGATGAAGGCGATCCTGCGGTCGTAGATGATGAGCCGCTCGGAGAGTTCGTCGACGGTGCGCACCTCGGCGCCGCGTCGGCTGATCTCCTGGACGTAGGTGCGGGTGGCGAGGCTGGTGCGGGCGGTGTGCTGGTAGAGGGTGCGCACGCGGACGCCTCGGCGTAGCAGTTCCAGGGTGTGTTCCCGGTCGGCCTCGAGGAGTTCGGGTGGGCGGCCGCCGCCGGACTGCAGGCTCATGCGTTCCTGGGTGCAGCCGTAGCGGGCCCGGTCGATCTCGCGGCGCACCTCCTCGACGTCGTCGAGAACGGTGATGGGCACGTCGGCCGGCAAGCCGCCCGGCCGGGCGCGGTAGTCGGCGGCGAGTGAGCGCAACTCCTCGTGGATACGGCCGATCTCGCGTCGGCGGCGGCCGATCTCCACCTCCAGCGGCGTGACCAGTTCGGCCTCGGCGACCTCGGGGTCGAGGGGGACGACGGGGCGCCCGGGTGCGCTCGGGCTGAGCAGGTGCAGGTCCTGGAGGGACTTGCGTATCTCCTCGACCGCGGTGGTGTCCGCAGCGAGGGCGGTGGCGATCTCCTCGTCGTCGAAGCGGCCCTTCTGCAGAGCCGTTTCGTAGGCCTTGACCGCGAGGTCGCCGAGAAGAGGAATCTCGTCCGTCAATTCCTCACCCCCCAACACACCCGAGCCCAGGTCGGTGCGTCGCCGCGCACCGCGTCTTGCCGTTTCACCCTAGGACGCCTCGCCCGGCCCGAACTCCCGTGCGGGTTCCGTCGGCTTGAGAGCGTTAGGTACGGCACCGCATTCAGTAATGAACGCGCCGGTCCTCAGGCGTGGCCCGGTAACGCACGTTCCACAGGTTGCGGCGGATGTAGGTGCGTTGGAGCCAGCGGTCGCGGCCGTCGTGACGGGCACGGAAGACGGAACGCGCGTGGACGCCCTTGCGGTTGTTGATCAGCAGGGCCTGGCCGGGTTCCAGCCGTACTGTGTGGGCGACGGACCGGCAGGCTTCCTGCAGTGCGTCGAGGGCGGTCCGGGCGCCGCTGGTGAGCGGTCGGGTGCCGTTCGCGGAGACGGTGATCTCCGGGAAATGGGGGGCGCCGCTGAGAATGGGCACCGGTTCGGACAGCACCTCCTCCCCCACACTGCGGGTGTAGCTGCCGGGGGCGTTGAGCCGGTACAGCGGGCTGCGCAGGGTCTCGACCAGCGGGTCCGGCAGGTGCCGGCACAGGTCGCGAGCGTCGGCGTAGTACGTGTGGGCGTCGTTGCCGGGGGCGCCACGCAGGCAGTTGAGGACGAGGAAGTCCGGGTTGGCGACGTCGTAGCGGCCGGTGGTGTCGTAGGTGATGTCGCTGTGGAAGTTGAGGAAGACCGCGGAGCCCTGGTTGGTCTGCGCGCGGGCGCCCTCCTGGACCGGGACGACGTCGTGGACGAGTCGGCCGGCCTTCTCGGTGAGCACGCCGATCGGCTCGCCCAGCAGTCCGGTCAGGCCGAGCAGCACGCCTTCGGCGACGAAGCTGTTCTTGGCGGCGGAAGGTCCACCGTCGACCGGGGTCGGCGGCAGGTCCGCGTCCAGCGGCAGGTTGCGTACGAGCATCACGCCCGGGGAGTCGTTGTGCCGGCCGAAGTCCATGAGCTGCTGGAGGAGTTCGGTGGGCAGGGCGGCGAAGATGCGGTGGTAGCGGGTCAGGGCCCGGTCGACGTCCGTGGTCGGGTCGGGCAGCAGACACAGCTCCGCACCGATGGTGTCGCGCACCTGGTCGGGCATTTCGAGGTCGGCGAAGGTCAAGGCGGTCACACTCCGGCGAGGTGGGGCTCTGGCGCGGGTTCCATGACGGGCAGGTCGATCCGGTCGTGCAGGCGCTGGGCGAGGTGCAGGGCGTCCTCGCCGCTCTCGGCGATGTGGGTGGTGACCTTGGAGCCGCGGATCTCGGCGACCGGGACACCGACGTAGCTGCCGGGTTTGAGGTTCTGGCGGCGCTGCACGGCCTCCAGGTCGACGAAGCCGCCGACGACGGCGACCCACGGTTTCTCGGTCAGCCGTACGGTGTCGATGCCGGCCGCGTGGAAGACGCCGTGGGCGAGGTCGGCGCAGTCGTCGTTGTCGTAACTCAGCACCACCGACCGCTGGTTGAAGACGATGGCGGCCATCTGGTCGCCCTCCCGGCTGATGGTCGTGCCGCGGGAGAACGGTGCCCGGTTGTAGCGGCAGACGATCTCGATGCCGTGCCGCAGGGCGAGCTGCACGGCCCTGCGGTGCAGCACCTTGGCCCCGTACAGGGACATCAGGGCGGCCATGTTGAAGGAGACCTTCGGCAGCAGCCGTGCGCCCCGCACCAGGTGCGGATCGGAGGTGTAGATGCCGTCGACGTCGGAGTGGATCTCGCAGGCGGTACCGCCGAGGGCACGGGCGACGGCGATCGCCGACAGGTCGGAGCTGTTCTTGCCGAGCCAGGTGGGCCGGCCCTGTGCGTCGATCGCCTGGCCACCGGGGACGACGACGACCTCGTACTCGGCCAGGGTCCTGTCGAGCGGTCCCGGGTCCGTCTCGATCACCCGGGCCCACAGGAAGGACGAGTTGGTGATCAGTCCGATCTGGTGGCCGGCCAGGACGGTCGCGGTGCGGCCCCTGCGGTGCAGGGCGGTGGCGAGCAGGTGGGCGCTGATCAGGTCGGCGGTGGCGAGCATGCCGGCCGGGGTGGCGTCCTCGGGGTGGGCGTTGACCTCGTGCAGCCGGCCCCGCAGCTGCTCGGTCTCCCCCTGCATGGCGCTGACCACGACGGCCAGCCGGCGGCCCTCGCGCTCCAGCCGGGCTTCGAGGCCGGCCGCGAGCCTGTCGTAGGCGGCATGGGTACGGAAGGTGGAGCCGCCGAACTTCAGAATGGCAGCGTCGGTCACAGCAACCCCCGGTCGAGAACGGTCTCGGCGATCTGTACGGCGTTCAGGGCGGCCCCGATGCGCAGGTTGTCGGCGACCAGCCAGAGCCAGAAGCCGCGCGGGTTGTGCGGGGCGACCCGGACCCGGCCGACGTGGACGTGGTCCGGTTCGCCCGCGGTCAGCGGGGTCGGGAAGCGGCCCGGGGTGTCCCGGTCGTGGACGGTGACCTCGGGCAGGGCGGCCAGCCGGTCGATCAGCTCGGCGCGGTCGACGGGGGCCGCGGCCTCCACCCACACCGCCTCGGAGTGCGAGTTGACGACCGGGACGCGGACGCAGGTGGTGGTGACGTCGAGGTGCGGCAGGCCGAGGATCTTGCGGGACTCCTGGAGCATCTTCTGCTCCTCCATGGTGAACCCGGTGTCCAGGAGCCGGTCGATGAACGGCACCACGTTGAAGGCGAGCGGGGCGGTGAAGCGTTCCGCGGGCAGTTCGGCGTCGGGGTCGTGCAGGGCGAGTTCGGTGCCCTCCTGGAGTTCCTCGATGCCGTGCTGGCCCTGCCCGGAGGCCGCCTGGTAGGTGCTGACGACCACCTGCCGTATCCCCCACCGCTGCTCGACCGTCTGGAGAAGCCGCACCAGCGGGATGGTCGAGCAGTTGGGGTTGGCGATGATGCCGCTCGCCGGGCGGCCGGTGAGGACGTCCGCGTTGACCTGCGGGACGACCAGCGGGGTGTCCGGGTCCATGCGGAAGGCGTTGGTGTTGTCGATGACCAGTGCGCCCTGGGCGGCGGCCGGCCGGGCCCACTTCTGGCTGACGGACGTCCCGGCGGAGAAGAACGCGATGTCGACGTCCGAGAAGTCGAAGCCGTCCAGGTCCTCCACGGTGCAGGAGAGGCCGTCGACCTCCATCTGCCGCCCCGCCGAACGTGCGGACGCGGCGAGCCGTATGCCGTTGTGGCGCAGGCTCCGGGTCTCGATCAGCTCGATGAGGGTGTGGCCGACCGCTCCGGTCGCGCCGACGAGGGCGATTTGCGGCGCCTTGGTGTCGCTGACGAAGGTCATCGGGGTTCTCCGATCCGGGTGAGCGCGGGTGCCGCCGCCTTGTCCCCGTGCGTACGGCGGCCTCCCGACGGCAGCAGCCGCCAGCCGAGGTTCACGCCGAGTCCCGCCAGGACGATCAGCGGGACGCCCAGGGCCTGAAGGAGCGTGATGTGGTGCCCGTACACGGTGAAGTCGGCGAGGATGGCGACCGCCGGGTAGACGAAGGACAGGACCGCGATCTTCGCGGTGGGCAGTTTCTGGTACGAGGCGTACAGCAGGATGTACATCAGGCAGGTGTGGATGACGCCGAGTCCGACCAGCCAGGCCCAGTCGGCGCCGAGATCGGCGGTCTTGCCGAGTGCCGTGAACGGCAGCAGCAGCGGGATGCCGACCAGCACCTGGGTGAGGGCGGTGAGTTCGGGGCGAACGGACTTCAGGTGCTTGGCGATGACGGTGGCGAAGGCGTACAGCAGCGCGGCGAGCAGTGCCTGGCCGACGCCGAGGAAGTAGGCGCCGTCCTTCTTGCCGTCGGCCGAGGTGAGGTCGGCGACCAGGAGCACGCCGAGGAAGGCGAGGACGATCCAGCCGGCCTGGTGGCGGTTGAGCTTCTCCTTGAAGAGGACCAGCCCGAGGATCACCACGTAGAACGGCTGGGTGTGGTAGACGACCGTGGCCACCGAGATCGACGTCTTGGTGTAACTGCTGAACAGCAGCACCCAGTTGAAGACGATGCACACGCCACCGAGGACCGCGAGGGCGAAGGTGCGGCGGGTGAAGTTGTGATTCCTGAACAGGCCGCGGGCCAGGCAGTACGCGGCGAGGGCGACGGCGCCGAAGACGCAGCGGAAGAAGACCACGTTGAAGCTGGGCTGGCCGGACTCGACGACGAAGACGCCGAGGGTGCCCGACAGGACCATGGCCGCGGTGAGTTCGACGGCTCCTCTGGTCTGCTGCTGACGGCTGGGGGTGCTCACAGTCGGTACCTCTTCTCCGGGTGGATCCGCGTCTCAGTGCAGGGGCACGGCGTAGTGCAGACCACCTCTGGTCCACAGCTCGTTGGGGCCGCGCGGCACATCGAGGCCCGAGGCGCGGCCGAGGTTGCGTTCGTACAGGTCGGCGTAGCTGCCCACGGCGTCGAGGACACGGGCCGCCCACCGCTCGTCGAGGCCGGCGGCGGGGCCGTGCCGGCCGGCCTGGCGGGCGACGGCTTCGCGGCCGGCCTCGCCGGTGCGGTGGCTCTCGTACTCGGCGGCGAACAGGAGCTGCAGCACCCAGCGGCAGATCCGGAACCACCCGGGGTCGTCGTCCCGCACCACGGCGGCCATGGGCTCGCGGGAGATCTCGGCGGGCAGGATCCGGTGCGCCTCGGGGTCGGGGAGGGTTCGTCGCGCGCCGGCCAGGGCCACCTTGTCGAGGACGTACGCGGCGCACTCGCCGAAGGCGTAGGCGCGCAGCGCGTCGGCGGGCCGGTCGAAGGGGACGGGCTCCACGGCGAGACCGCGCGGCCGGTACCAGGCGGCCAGATTGGCCGGGGAGGTGGAGCCGGCGTGCACGGCGAGCCGCCTGCCCGCGAGCTGGGCGGGGTCCTCGAACCCGGATTCCGCGGGCACGAGGAACCCCTCGCCGTCGTAACAGGTGACCCCGGCGAAGAGCAGCCCGTGCGCGGCCTCGCGCCCCATGGTCCAGCTGACGTTGCAGACCGTCAGATCTGCTTGCCCCGCGGCGAGTTGGCTGAGCCGGGCGGCGGATCCGGCCGGGCGCCACTCGACCGCCTCCGGGTCGCCGAGCACGGCGGCGGCGACCGCACGGGCGATGTCCGCGTCCAGCCCGGTCCAACGCCCGTCGGCGCCACACAGCGAGAGCCCGGGCTGTCCCTGGGAGACCAGGGCCCGCACGGCACCACGGGCACGGACGGCGGCCAGCGTGCCGACGAGGGCCGTACGGCCGCTCATGCCCCGCTCCCCAACAGCGAACCGACCAAGTCCCCGCGGTCACAGCCCGCCCCCACCGACGACCGGCCGACCGTCGCCCCGACCGCGCACACGGCACCGGCAGAGCACACGGGCAGACCGGACCGGGCAGGGCTGCCGAGCGACCACCGGCCGTGCACCGGAGCGGCTCGGGTGGCGGCTGTGGTGCGGGGGGTCATGCTGCGGTCCGTAGGAGGGAGCCGACCAGGTCCTCGCGGTCGTAGCGGCGTTCGTTGTGGGCGAGCATGGTGGTCAGGCGGTCGGCCGTGAGGGGTGGGGTGTCCGTGTCGCGGATCGTGACCGGCATGCCGCCCGCCTTCGACCAGCTGAGCATTCCCTGCTCGTCGATGACGGCCCGGGCGGCGTTCGCGTTGTCGCGGTGCAGGCAGTACGGCACGTCGAGGACACCCCGGGCGAAGGCGGTGACCAGGGCGGAGCCGACCGTGCGGCCGAGTTCGAGGGTGGCGCCGATCAGGGTGCGGGCCTCGGTCAGGAGGCCGGTGTCCGTGGGCGGGGGGCACTTGGTGACCGCGCAGTCGGCGGCGGCCTGGCGGGCGACGGCGTCGGCGAACTCCAGGGCCTCGGCGTTCTCCTCGATCGCGGGGATACGGCGGGCCTCGGCGGGCGTCTTCACGATGAGCCGCTCGGTGCCGCTGTGCACGGCGAGGCGGACGCTGTCCTCGACGAGGCGGTAGGAGCCGATGGGGGTGCGCGGGAAGACGCCCATGTAGGTGTAGAGGGTGACGTGCCAGTCGGCGTCGGGGAGGTGGTCGGCCGCGAGACGGCGGAGGGCGGCCAGGGCCTCCAGGTCCTGGCCCAGGTGCACCTGTTGGGCGTAGCTGAGGGAGAGCGAGCGCAGGCCGTGCTCCTGGAAGAACATGGCTTCCAGGACGCTGAGCGCGACCAGCAGGGACGGCGGGCAGAGCTGGCCGAGCATGCAGCCGCCGAAGGTCTCCAGGTGCATGGGCTCGGGGGCCGCCGCGGCGAGCTCGCTGCAGCGGGCCCAGTTGTCGGTCGCCTCGGGGAGCGGGACCCGGCCGTAGGGCAGGCAGTACGACACCGGGCCGCCCTCGGTGGCGTCGACGCCCGCGGCGACCATCGTGCGGAACAGGTCGAGCGGCAGCGGCGATCCGTGTCGTACCTGGACCGGGAAGCCCGGACCGGAGACCTCGCGCAGCAGGTCGCGCACGGTTCCCGCACCGTGGGCCTGCAGCGGGAAGCCGTTGAGCTCGGCTCCCTCGCGCAGGGCCCGGCGGGCGGAGGCGTAGTCGCCGACCCGGGTGTAGCTGTCGAGCGTGATGGTGCCGACCGTGGTGGCCCGGCAGTCCCGCACCGCCCTCAACCCGGCCCGCATCCGGGCGAGTTCACCGAAGCCCATGCGCGGCTGCACGACCAGCCGCCCGGCCGCGGACGCCGTCCGGACGAACTCGGCGAACCGGGGCATCAGCGCGGCGCCCCGGCGACGAGCGGCTCGTGCACGGTTGCTGTCCGGGCCAGCCCGGCGAGGAAGTCACCGAAGGCGGCGAGCATGCGGCCGGCCGGCTGGTCCGACTCGTTGAACACGGCGTCGAAGCCCGCGTCGAGCAGCCGCCGGCCCTCCTCGGCGTCCGCGCCCCGCACCCCGAGCTTGCCCCCGATGACCACCGGCAGGGCGGCCAGTTCGGGATCGCGGCGCAGGGCACGGATCAGGCGCAGACCGTCGAGGTGGCCGTGACCGTTGACGGTGCTCAGCACCAGGAGGTCGGGCCGGTCGGCGCCGCGGCAGGCGTCCATGACGGTCCCGTCCGGCGGGCACACGCCGAGATTGGTCACCTCGTGCCCGGCCTCCTCCAGCAGCAGCTGAAGATAGACCAGATTCCACATGTGCGCGTCGGAAGAAACGCTGGAAACGACAATACGGAGAGACATACCCATCACTCTTGGATTCGCCCGGGCGAAAGTACAGAAGCCGCCCAACGGAGTTCCCGGACCGGAGATCAGGAATTTCCATACATCACGTGTCCGGGGTGTCCACGGCGCCGAGCAGACCGAGCCGGGCGGCGGCCGCGCCCAGCTGGAACCGGGTCACCACGCCGAGTTTCGCGCACATTCCGGCCAGATAGCGGCGCAGTGTGCGGGTGGAGACGCCGAGGCTGCGGGAAATGAATTCGTCGGACCTGCCGCATTCCAGTTGACGTAGGATCGCGACTTCCATGGCGCGGATGTCGCAGGTTTCGCCGAACATGTCGGCCTCCGAGCGTCTACAGAGCGAAGTGCCGCTCCAGGAAATCCGTGGCGACTCCCCCGCGGCGGAACTCCGGGTGGCCGAGTATCTCCTGGTGCATGGGGATCGTGGTGTGGACTCCCGGGCCCGACACCTCGAACTCCGACAGGGCGCGCAGAGCGCGGTCCAGGCAGGTGGCGCGGTCCGGGCCCCAGACGATGAGCTTGCCGATCATCGAGTCGTAGTAGGGGCTGACCCGTGAGCCCGGCACATAGTCGGTGTCGACGCGGACCCAGGGTCCGCCCGGGGTGCGGTAGTTCTCCAGCAGTCCGGGCGTGGGCGCGAAGCCGCGGTCGGGGTCCTCGGCGTTGATACGGCACTCGATGGCGTGGCCGCGGACCTCGATGTCCTCCTGCTTGACGGTCAGCGGGGAGCCGGAGGCCACGCGCAGCTGTTCGCTGACCAGGTCGACTCCGGTGACGAGTTCGGTGACCGGGTGCTCGACCTGGATCCGGGCGTTCATCTCCATGAACCAGAAGGCGTTCTGTGCCTCCGGGTCCGCCTCCAGCAGGAACTCGACCGTTCCCGCGCCCCGGTAGCCGACCGCGCGCGCCCCGGCGACGGCCGCCGCGCCGAGCCTGGCCCGCAGCTCGGGCGGGATGCCGGGGCCGGGCGATTCCTCGACGAGTTTCTGGTGGCGGCGCTGTACGGAGCAGTCGCGTTCGCCGAGGTGGACGGCGCCGTCGAAGTCGTCGCACAGCACCTGGATCTCGATGTGCCGGGTGTCGGTGAGGTAGCGCTCGATGTAGACGGCGCTGTTCTTGAACACCGCCAGGGCGCCGGCCCTTGTCCTCGTGTAGGCGTCGCGCAGGTCCCGCGGCCGCCGTACGACGGTGATGCCGCGCCCGCCGCCGCCCGCCGCGGCCTTGATGATCACCGGGTAGCCGATCTCCCGTGCGATCTCCTCGGCGGCCTCGACCGAGTCGACGGGTTCGGTGGTGCCGGGCAGCAGCGGGAGGCCCGCGGCCGTCATGAGTTTGCGGGCCGTGGCCTTGTCGCCGACGTTCTCCATCACGTCCGGGGGCGGGCCGATGAAGGTGATGCCGTCGTCCGCGCAGATCTCGGCGAAGTACGGGTCCTCGGAGAGGAATCCGTAGCCGGGGTGGATGGCCTCGGCGCCGGTCTTCACGGCGGCGCCGATGATGTTGGGGATGTTGAGGTAGCTGCGGGTGGGGGCGCCGGGGCCGATGTGCACGGCCTCGTCGGCGGCCTTCACGAACTGCGCGTCGGCGTCCGGGGTCGAGTACACGGCGACCGTGCGGACCCCGAGGTCGCGGCAGGTCCGGATGATCCTGAGCGCGATCTCGCCGCGGTTGGCGATGAGCACCTTGTCGAACATGTCGTCGTCCGCCTCGTCTCAGCCGGCCGGGACGAGGTCGATGAGCGGCTGTGCGTACTCGACGACGTCCCCGTCCTGTACATGGATGGCGTGCACGGTGCCCTTGACCTCGGCGGTGATGGAGTTGAGCAGCTTCATCGCCTCGATGATGGCGAGCTGCTGCCCGGCCTCCACGGTGTCGCCGACCTTGACGAAGGGCTCCGCGCCCGGGGAGGAGGCCTGGTAGAACGTGCCGACGAGGGGCGCTGTGACCCGTACCAGGTCTGCGGGGGCGGTCTCCGGCTCCGGAGCCGCGGCCGCCGCCACGGGGGCCGCCTGCACGGCCGGGGCGGCCGGAGCCGCCTGCACCGGCGCGTTCTCCCACTCCACGTCCACGCTGAGGGCGCCGGCCCGCAGCGTGATCCGCCGGAGTGTGCCGGGGAGTTCACCGGCGAGGCGCAGGGTGTGGGCCCGTAGTTCCTCCACCGTCATGTCGGTGCTGTCCTCGGCTCGGGTGGTGGTCACCTCAGTGCTCATCGTGCGTCTCCCAGTCCACTACGGGCTGCAGTCGGGGGTCCCCGAAGCGGTCGTACCGCCTCCGTCGGGCGTCGACGAGCTGCTCGCCGGAGAGGTCGAGCAGCGGGGCGAGGGTCCGCGCGAGGGCGCTCCTGACCGTCAGCGCGGTGGTGTGCGGTGCGGTGTGGGCGCCGTCGGGCGGCTCGGGCACGATGCCGTCGACGACGCCGAGGCGCAGCAGTTCGGAGGCGGTCAGACGCAGGGCGTCGGCCGCGCGGTCCGCGTGTTCGGCGGTGCCGAAGAGGATCGTGGAGCAGCCCTCGGGGCTGATGACCGAGTAGTAGGCGTTCTCCAGGATGAGTACGGAGTTGGCGACACCGAGGGCGAGCGCGCCGCCGCTGCCGCCCTCGCCGGTGACGACGGAGACGACCGGGACGCGCAGCCGGGACAGTTCGAGGATGCACTCGGCGATGGCCACGCTCTGGCCGCGTTCCTCGGCTCCGATGCCCGGGAAGGCGCCCGGGGTGTCGATGAACGCGATCACCGGCAGCCCGAACCGGTCCGCGAACCGCATCAGCCGCAGTGCCTTGCGGTAGCCCTCGGGGTTCGGCATGCCGAAGTTGCTGCGCACCAGCTCGGCCGTGTCGTGGCCCTTCTGGTGCCCGAGGACCACGACGCTCTGCCCGCCGAACCGGGCGATGCCGCCGACCAGCGCCTCGTCGTCGCCGAAGGCACGGTCGCCGTGCAGGGCGACGAAGTCGTCGAAGACGTACCCGATGTACTCCAGGGTGGTGGGCCGCTGGATGTCGCGCGCGAGGGCGACGGTCTCACGGGTGGTACGGGTGGTCGGAACCGGGGCAGTGAGCACCGAGTCCCCGGATTCTTCGGGGAGTTCGGGCACGGACGGGCCCAGCAACGTCAGCAGCCGCGCCAACTGTTCGCGCTGGCTCTCCCGTGGTACGACGGCGTCGATCATGCCGTGTTCGAGGAGGAACTCGGCGCTCTGGAAGCCGGCCGGCAGCTCCTGGCGGATGGTGTTGCGGATGACCTGGGGCCCGGCGAAGCCGAGGAGGCTGCCGGGCTCGGCGAGGACGACGTCGCCGAGCATCGCGAAGGAGGCGCTGACCCCGCCGAAGGTCGGGTCGGTGTTGAGGTTGATCACCGGCACCCGGGCCTCGCGCAGGGCGGCGATCCACTGGGAGGTCTTGGCCATCTGCATCAGCGACAGCGCGCCCTCCTGCATCCGCGCCCCGCCGGAGGCGGCGATCAGGAGGAGCGGCAGCCGTTCGGCGAGGGCGGTGCGGGCCGCGGCGGCGACGGTCTCGCCGACGACGGTGCCCATGCTGCCACCCATGAAGGTGAAGTCGAGGACGGCGACGACCAGTTGACGGCCGCGCACGCTCATCCGCCCGGCGAGCACCGCGTCCTGCCGCCCGGTCCGGGACTGGGCGTCCCGCAGCCGGTCGGGGTACGGCTTGCTGTCACGGAAGCCGAGCAGGTCGCGCGGCGCGTAGCTGTCGGGGAACGCCTCGAAGCTGCCCGCGTCGGCGAGCTGGGCGATCCGCACGTCGGGTGGGATACGGAAGTGGAACTGGCACTCGGGGCACACCTTGCGGTTGCGGTCGAGTCGTTTGCCGTAGATGTACGCGCCGCAGGACGCGCACCGGCGCCACTGGACGTCCTGTCCGGCCCGGATGGGCCCTGGTGTGGTCGTCACGTTGTGCTCCGCTCTTGTCGACTGCCGCTGCCGCGCTCCCGTGGCACCGGCACGGCCCGCTGGGGCCGGCTGTCGGTGGCCGCGGCGATGCCGAACGGCGGCATGTTGCGGTAGACGGTGTGCATGCGCGCCGGGTCGACGACATACGCCTCGTGGTAGATGCCGACCGCGCCGTTGTCGGCGACGGTGCGGTTGAAGCGGCCCCAGGCGGGCCGGTGGGCGGCGTCCGTGTCGTGCGCGTACGCCATCAGCTCGTCCATGGAGCGCCAGTACTGGATCACCACCACCGTGCGGCCGATCCACGTGCGGGCGCCCAGGAAGCCGTACTCCTTCTGCTTGTGGAGCTCGACCAGCATCGGGACCATCGCCGTGAAGGACGGCAGCCAGCGGTGCACCTTCCAGAAGCTGTTGATCCGCATGCCGATGAGGAACACCACGGTTCCCTCGGGCGGGTCCGCCACCTGGGGCACTAACTCGACCTTGGCTGCCACGGAAGCTCCCATCGGAGTCTCAGAAGGGGTACGTGCGCGGGGGCGTGCTGGTGGTGAGGGTGCGCCAGCGGGTGAACGCCTCGAGGCTCGCGCGCCCGCCGAAGCCGGAGCCGTTGCCGGAGGCGCCGATACCGCCGAAGGGCAGGCCGGCGTCCTGGACGACGGTCTGGTCGCCGATGTGGGTGACACCGCAACGGAGTTGGCGGCCGATGGCTTCTCCACGTGCCGTGTCGCCGGTGTAGACGGCGGCCGTCAGACCGTGGTCGCTGGTGTTGGCGAGGCGGACGGCCGCCGCGTCGTCCGCGAAGGCGGTGACCGTGGCGACCGGTCCGAAGACCTCCGTGTGGAAGACGTCCATCTGCTCGGTGACGTCGGCGAGGACGGTCGGCGGATAGTACGGCGGCTGCGGACGCCCCCCGGTGACCAGCCGGGCGCCCTGGGCGACGGCCTGCTCGACGGCGTTGGCGACGGTCGTGAGCTGGCGCCGGTCGATCACGGGGCCGATCTGCGCGTCGGAACGGTAGGGGTCGCCGATGCGCAGGGCGGCCGCGTGCCGGGCGAGCGCCTGGGTGTACTGCTCGGCGATCGACCGGTGCACCAGGTGACGGCGGGCGGACATGCAGATCTGCCCCTGGTGCAGGAAGGAGCCCCAGGCCCCGGCGGCCGCGGCCTGCTCCACGTCGACGTCGTCGAGCACCACGAAGGCGTTCTGGCCGCCGAGTTCGAGCACGACCCGCTTGAGCAGCCGCCCGCACTGCGCGCCGATCTCGCGGCCCACCTCGGTCGACCCGGTGAACGACACCATGGCCACGTCGGGCGCCTGCACCAGCGCCGAGCCGGCCTCCGCGTCGCCGTGCACGACCTCCAGCACGTGCGGCGGCAGCCCCGCGCCGGCGAACGCCTCGACGAAGAGACGGCCGCCGCTGAGCGGGGTGTGCGGGTCGGGCTTGAGGAGCACGGTGTTGCCGAGGGCGAGCGCCGGGCCCAGGGAGCGGGCCGCGAGCAGCAGCGGGAAGTTCCAGGGCACGATCACGCCGACCACGCCCAGCGGGACGCGGGTCACCTCGGCCGCGCGGTCGGGGTCGTCGGCGGGCGGGTGCGGGAGCCCGGGATGCCGGGCCAGCCGCGCCCCGTGCCGCAACTCCTGTGCGGCCTGGTGCACTTCGAAGAACGCCTTGCCGGGGATCGCGCCGCCCTCCCGCACCAGCAGCTCCTGTGCCTGCTCGGCACGCTGCACCAGCAGGTCGGCGGCGCGTTCGACGATCGCGGCGCGCTCCTCGGCGGGCGTGGCCGCCCAGGCGTGGGCCGCGGCGCCGGCCCGGCGGGCGGCGGAGGTGACGCGGTCGGGGGTGGACAGCTCGACGGCGCCGAGCGGTTCGCCGGTGGTGATCTCCCGGCTCACCAGCCGGGTCTCGGACGCGGTGAGGGCGGTCACCTGGGCACCTCGGTTTCGGCTTTGTCGTGGGTGCGTACGGGGCAGCGGGCGCAGTCCTCGTCGAGGGCGGCCGGCATGCCGTCCCGGTCGAGGGCGCGCCGCAACCGGCGCAGACAGCGGGTGCGGATCGGGCCGACCGAGCTCACCGGCATGGACAGCGCGGCGGCGATCTCCTGGTACGAGGCCGGCGGGTCCTGCAAGGCACGCAGCAGGAGTTCGCGGCACTGGTCGGAGAGACCGTCGAGGGCGCGCAGCACCTCCTGGCCGCGGTCGGCACGCAGGGTGATCTGCTCCGGGCTCTCGTGGTGGTCGAGCAGATGCTCCAGCGAGGCGCTGTCGCCGACCATCACCAGACGCCGGTCGCGGGTGGCCGCCTTGATGGCCTCGCGGCGGGCGACGGTGGCGAGCCAGTCGCCCAGCCGGTCGGGGTCGCGGATGCGGTCGGCGTTCTGCATCAGCCGGAACCAGGTCAGCTGGCGCACGTCCTCGGCGTCGACCCGGCTCACCCGGTGGCTGCGGGCCACCGACCAGACCAGCCGGCCGTACCGGCCGACGGTCTCGTCCCAGGCCTCCGCCTCACCACGGGCACAACCCGCGAGCAGCTCCGCGTTCCCCTTCGCCGGCATCGCTCGTCCTCCGTCTGCGACCGCCCGCACGGCAGCGGGCTCCGGCTTCCATGCAACACACCGCGCGTCACGGCCGGAAACGGATGACGGCGTCAGGTAGCGGTCAGACCAGGAGTGGACAGCGTGGAGTGGGCAGTTGCTCATCGGGGGCCGCCCGCGGAGGACTCCGGCAGCAGCTCGGCCATGGCCGAACGCAGCCGTACGGGGATCGGCCCGGGCTCGTTCTCGCTGCCGCGGATGGCGATGCCGAGCGCGAAGCGGTCCCAGACCTGCAGCACCTGGATCTGCCACAACGGCCGCTCCTCCTGCGGGATCTCGTCGTCGACGACGGCCAGGCCGCCGCCCCTGAGCCGGTGTACGGAGAAGGCGTCGAAGCCGCGGGCCATGCCCATGCCGGTGGCCTTGGTGTAGGCCTCCTTGGCCACCCAGGAGTCCGCGAAGGCGTGCCCCTGCTGGTCCTCCCGGTCGCGGCGCAGCACCTCCTGCTCCAGCGGGGTGAAGACCTTCGGCGCGAACTGGAGGGCCTCGGGGCGGGCCGGGGTGTTCTCGGCGTCGACGCCCGCGGTACGGCCGCGCACCACGATCGCGGCGATCAGCCCGTTGGTGTGGGTGATGTTGAAGTCGAGCCCCCAGTCGGCGCCTTGGACGGTGGGCCGCCCGAACCGGCCCTTGTCGAAGCGCCACTCCCCCGGCGCCACGTCGGCGTACTGCGAGAGCACCTGGCGGGAGAGCAGCCGGGCGCCGAGGAAACGGGTGCGGGCGGCGGGGAAGAGCAGCCGGTCGTGCCGGGCCCGCTCCTCCTCGGTGAGCAGTTCGAGGCCGCCGGTGGCCTCGGCGAACCGTTCCACGTCCTCCTCGGCGAGAAGCCAGACGTCGGCGCCTTCGGCCAGCGGGTCGCCGGCGGGCTCGCGCTCCAGCGACGTGTCGGGGGCCTCGGTCGTACGCATCTCCCGGTCACCAACTCACCTGGAACGGACGGAAGGAGAACAGCAGCCCCTCGCGGTGGGCGCCCGCCATGACCTCGGCGACGGCGTCGACGTCCTCGGGTCCGGTCACCCGGCGCCTGGGGTGGAAGCGCCGCAGCAGCCGCTCCAGGCAGAGCAGGAGGACGGCCGGTGAGCGCAGGGCGGGCGCGAAGCTGTCGCGTCCGCGCAGGTAGAGGTGGACGCAGGCGGCTGCCGCCGACACGGCCGCGTACTGCTTGGCGAGGTCGTACAGCTCGGCGGACTGCCCGGCCTGCTGCCCCTGTTCGGCGAGGAGTTTGGCGTGCTCGTCGGCGAGGCGGTGCACTTCGTCGGCGAGCTGCCCCGCGGTGTCGGCGCACCCGGCCAGCCATGCGGCCTCGCGGCCCTGCGCTTCGTCCGCCGCCCGGCGCAGTTCGGCGACGGCCGAGCGGAGGGCGAGTACGGAGTCGTCGCCGCCGCGGCTGAAGAGCTGCTGCGCGGCGGGCTCGTAGGGCTCCATGGGGTGGGCGGGATCGAAGAGCCGGGTGGTGGCTGAGACCGCCTCGGCCACGGGGGCGGGTTCCTGAGCGACGACGTTCGCGAGCAGGTTCTGCAGCTGCAGGGCGATGTTCTTGAGGTTCACCACGGTGTTGCCGTCGGCGAAGTTGGAGATCGCGAAGTCGCGCAGCACCTTCTGGAAGATGCCGTGGCGGGGGTGGTCGCGCAGGTAGTAGCGGGCGCCGAGGACGGTGGTCAGCCGGGAGAGGGTCTCCTCCAGCAGGGTCGGCACGAAGTACTTGACGACGGAGGACCAGATGCTGGCCTGGGCGGGGGCGAGCTGGAGCGACCGTACGGCGCCGGTGGTGAGTGCGTCGGCGACCAGCAGCTCGGCGAAGCACTCGGCCAACTGCCGCTTCGAGTACGGCACTTCGAGCACCGTCCCGCCGAAGATGACACGGCGGGAGGCGAAGTCGAGGGTGCTGCGCAGGGCGGTGTCCACGCAGCTCATGGCAATGCTGGAAATCGCGATCCGTGCCAACTGGCTGCTCTTCAGGGCGACTTCGAGCCCCTGCCCGACCCGTCCGACGAGTGCCGAGTCGGGCACGAAGCAGTCGGTGAGCCGCACCCCGCTCATGTCGAGGCCGCGCAGGCCGTGGAGCGGCTCGTCGCGCAGATGCTCCAGCTGCTCGGCCGGGATGCCGGCCTTCTCGACGGCGAAGACCGAGTACCCGCCGGGCCCGCCCTTCTCGGAGGTACGGGCGAAGACCATGACCGTGGCGGCGACCGTGGCATTGCCGATGGTCCACTTCTCGCCGCTGAGCAGCCAGCCGCCGTCGGTGCGCCGGGCGACGGTCTCGTTCGCCAGTACGTCACTGCCGTGCCGCCGCTCGGACAGCCCCCAGGCCAGCTTCCTGCCGTCGCGGATGGCGTCGGCGAAGTACTGCCGCTGCTCGGGGCTGCCGGCGATCCACACCGGCATATAGCTGAGGCTGGTCAGCACCATGGCGGTGGCGGAGGTGGGGTCGCGGCGGCCGACGAGGCGGTACAGGTTGAACCCGTCCTCGACATGGACGGCCCTGCCACCGTTGGCGGCGGGGACGATCCAGTCGTACAGGCCCCACTCGGCCAGGGTGTCCACGAACTCGTGCGGGTACTCCTGGCGTTCGTCGAGGTCGAGGATGCGCGGGTACGGCATGGGGCCACCGGCGTCCCACGGGTCGCCGAGATACCGCTCCAGGTCCGCCATCAGCGCGGTGAGGTCGGTCATGTCGTCTCGTCCTCCTCGGATGCCGGTCCGTCGGACAGCCGGACCGGGAACGCGGTGAACAGGAGCCGCTCGGCGTCGAGCGAAGTGAGCGCGCGGGCCGCTGGCGGCAGATCGGAAGCCGCCTGCCGGGGATCACGTCCCTCGGCCAGGGCGAGCAGCACGGCCAGAACGGCGGTGAGCCACCCGGCCCCGGCGGGCCCCTCGCCGTACAGGCCGCGGTCGGGGTGCGCATACCAGGCGAGGGCGGCCGCGGCGGCCGTGTACAGCAGGCAACACCTTTCGGCGAGGTCGAGCAGCTCGGGCGAGGCCCCGAGACCACGGGACCGGTCGCGCTGGGCCTCGGCGGCGGTGGCAAATGTGTCGGCGAGAGCGGTACGTACGTCCCGCACGAGACCGGCACCCCGTTCTTCGCCCCGTGCCCTGAGGTCCCGCGCGATTTCTTCCGCACGTGCCGCAAACCCGAGGAGCACAAGGTCCTTGGGCCGCGCGGAGAGGTCGAGCGCTCCCGGATCGAGCCCGGGAAGCGGCTCCCCGAAGGCGAACAGGGAGTCGAGACCGGCTGGGGCCGCAGGCCCAGGCGGGTACGGCAGTCCATCACCGGCCGAAGCCTCAAACCGGGTCGGCATACGGGACCCGGCCCCGGCGGGACCCCCGCCCGCATGGCCGTTCCCAACGCCGGACCCCGGCCTCGCCGACCCCCCGAAGCGATCCGGGGAACCGTCCGCGGCCGGCGCAACCACAACGCCCCCCGTCCGCGCCGAGCTCGCCGACACAGCCGCGGACCCGGATCCCGCCGGGAGCCGACCGTCAGCCCCCACGTCGGACCCTCGCTGCGCCGCCCCCTCGAAGAGAGCCGGGGTACCTGGACCGGAGACCGGTTGCTCCGGGCCCGCGGGCACGGCTGGAGAGCCGGGCCCGGCCGCGGGGAGCCCGGGCGTGCCGTCGGCCTCGGCTGCCGGCCTTGCCCAGGGGGCGAACGTCGGGGCGTAGCCCGGGAGTTGCAGGGCCACCGCGCGTAGTACGCCGAGCGGGCTGGTGTCGATCGACTCCACGACGGTGTTGTCCCGCTGGGCCTTGTCGATGACGGCGCCGGGGCCGTGGGCCAGGACTCCGCGGGCGCCCAGCAAGGAGCGGGAGCGGGTCACCGTGAAGGCCGTCAGGCTGGTGGCCACGCGCTTGACGATCGACGAGCACAGGCCGAATGTCGCTGGTGACAGGTGGGCGTAGCGGGCGGCTGTCAGGGACAGGAGGTCCGCCGCGAACAACTCTGCTGCTGCCACGGCCAGTTCGCGGGAGCCGTGGGCGGTGTCCGCGACCCGGACGCCGCCGATCCGCCGCCCCTGTGTGAAGCGCAGTGCCGTGCGCAGTGCCGTGTCCGCCGTCGCCAGGCAGGCCGCCGTGCTGAGCAGCCGTACCACCTGCTGGGCCCGCATCGCGCCCGCGAGGCCGCCGCCCAGGTCCCCGATCACCGCCGACTGCGGTACCGGAGTGCCGTCGAAGGTCAGGTCGGCGAAGTCGATGCCCCGCATTCCGGTGACGGCCTGTGCGGGCTGCCGCCGTACTCGGGACAGCTCGCGAGGCCCCAGCAGCACCGCCGTGAACGCCGCCGGGCCGCGCGCTGCCGTGCGGGCCACCACGACCGCGGCGTCTGCGGTGGCGCCCCGGCCGACGAGCCACTTGCGTCCGGTCAGCCGGAACCCTCCGTCCTGCGCGGGATCGAGGCGGCACTCGCCCGCCAGGACGTCGCTGCCCGAGCGTTCCTCGGAGAGCGCGAAGGCGATCGTCCGCCCCTCCTGCACCCAGTCGGCGACGGTCTTCGCCTGCTCGGGAGTGCCCGCCGCGAGCACCGTCATCACGGCGGAGCAGGACAGCAGGGTGGCGGGCATGATCGCGGCATCGCGCCGGGCGGCCACCCGTATCAGCTGCAGCGTGTCGTCCAGTCCGCGCAGTGCGCCGCCCAGCGACGGGGGCAGACAGGCGAGCGGGAAGTCGACGGAGTCGAGACGGGCGGCGAAGGCGTGCGGGAAGTCTCCGCGGTCGTCCCGCGCGACCCCGGCTCCGAAGCCGTAGACGTTGTCCGCCCGCCAGGGGTCACCCAGCAGTTCGTCGAGGAGCGCCGCAGCGGCGAAGGGCGCCGTCATGGCCGTACCTCCAGGGCCGGGTCGGGCTGCGGCACCGGGTAGTCGGCGATCGCGGGTGAGAGCGCGAGGCCCGCTGCCCGCAGCATGGACAGGCGCTGGTGGAAGGCGGCGCCGGTCATGATGTGGCGGGCGACGTCGGCGACGCGGCGGTTCCGCGGAGCGGCCAGATACGTGCCCCGGACCCAGGAGTTGAAGCTGCCCATCGCGGGGCCGCACCAGATCTGGTAGTCGACCGCCCGGTCCGCCTCCCCCGTCTTGGCCCAGCGCGAGGCCATGCCCAGGTACCAGCGGAAGATCAGCGCGGCCCGCCGTTTGGGGCTGGCGGCGGCGCGGGCGAGCTGGTCGGGGTCGCGGCGCTCGAAGTAGGCGACGGTCTCCGCCCAGACGTCCTCCAGAGGGCGCCGGAAGAGCTGCTTCTCGATACGGGCGCGGGCCGCGGCCGGGATCGCGTCGATGCCGTCGTGGTCGCGGTAGAGCTCGTAGAGGAGCCGGGCGCGCATCGGGAAGAGCGTGCCGCGCTTGAGGACCTGCAGCTCCACGCCCATCTCGAACATGTCCGCCGCGGGCGCCATCTCGAAGTCCGCGAGGTCGGCCTGCGCCAGCATCTCCTTGACCTGCGCGGAGGTGCCGGCCTCGATGCAGGACTGGTTGACGGAGCCGGTCACCACATAGTCGGCGCCCATCGCGAAGGCCGCCCAGGCCGCCTCGGGCGTGCCGATCCCGCCCGCCGCCCCGACCCGGAGCCGCACCGGGTACCCCAACTCCCGCACCAGCCCGTCCCGTTGACGGATGATCACCGGCAGCTGCGCGGGCAGCGAGCGCCGGTCGGTGTGCCCGCCGGAGTCGGCCTCCACGGTGATGTCGTCGGCGAGCGGCACCCGTTCGGCGAGCCGCGCCTGCTCCGCGGTGATCGCGCCCTCGTCGAGCAGCGCCCGCACCATCGGCTCGGGCGCGGGCCGCATGAACAGCTCCGCGAGTTCCGTACGGGAGATCTTGGCGATGACCTTGTTCTCGGCGACCACCCCGTGCGGCCCGCCGGCCCGCAGCCCGGCCAGCCGGTAGCGCACGATGTGCGGGGTGAGCGCCAGGAACGCGGACGCCTCCACGCACGGCACCCGGTGCTTCAGATACAGGTCGACGGCGGTGCGCTCCAGCCGCTCCTCGCTGGGGCTGTGGATCAGATTGCAGGCGTACGGCAGCCCCGGGATCTCGGCCGCGAAGCGCACCAGCGCCTTCTCCACCGCCTCGGGCAGCAGCCCGGCCGCCCCGTACGAGCCGAGGTAGCCGGCCCTGGCCATGGCGATCACCAGGTCGGCGGAGGCGATGCCGTTCGCCATGGCGCCGCTCATGTACGCCTCACGCACCCCGTACGCCTCCAGGAAGGCGGCGCTGCCCAGGCGTTCGGGCCCGAGCGGCGGCACGGCGGCGACGACCTCGTGCTCCCCGCCGGGCCGCACGCCTCCGCCTGCGGCGGCGCCGAGGCCGTAGGGCCCGCGCAGTATGTAGACGGGCTCGTCGAGGCGCATCAGCGCCTCCTGGATCCCGCTGTCGCCGACCGCGGGTGCGGGTCCGCTCCAGCGCGGGCGCGGCTGTTCGGTGCTCATGTGTACGTCTCCTTGGTCCGTTTGCCGCTGTTCGCTCCGCGGGAAGTGCCGCAATGGGCCGTCGATCGTCTGCGGTGTCTGCCGTGGCTGGTCGCGCAGTTCCCCGCGCCCCTTCAGGGCGCGGCCGAACCGCAGCGGACTCTGCCCGAACCGCTCAGTCGTGGTGGATCTCGATGCCCAGGTCGCCGAGGCGATAGATCCGCAGGGTCGACTTCCAGACGTGGGCGTCGCCCAGCAGGAGGATCCGGCCGGGCTCGCGGCGGATCTCCTTGATGTGGACGTCGAACTCCATGTCGGGGTCGGTGCGCAGGATCTGGCCCCGGTAGCTCCAGGTCGTGTCGGTGCCGGTCGCGAGGGCGAAACGCGGGTTGCGCAGACCGTCGGTGAGGCCGGTCTCGACGGCGTACACCTGCATGCCCTGCAGCAGTGCCTCGACGCCGAGGGAGCCGGGCATCACGGGGTCGCGGTGGAAGTGGCAGGAGAAGTACCACTCGTCGGGCCGGATGGAGCGGTGCCCGCGCAGATATCCCTGGCCGTGTTCGCCGCCGCCGGGCAGGATGTCCACCCATTCGACGAGGTCGAGGTGGCCGCCGGCCAGCCGCGGGCCGCGGCGGGCGGACTCGGCGGTGCGGAAGTCGCGCAGGTCGATGCGGCGGGTGCCGGACGGCCTGGCCGGCTGCGTGTCCAGCCACGGCAGCACGTGCTGCCCCTTGTCGAGGCCGACCTGGTGGGCGAGCGCCTTCTCGTTGAAGTAGCCGAAGAGGGACTCGCCGGTGTAGAAGACCTCGCCGTCGCAGGAGAGTTCGTAGGAGAAGTTCTGCAGGATCGAGCCGGGCATCCGGTCGCTGGACAGCAGCGTCGAGCGGTGCTGGACGGTCTTCCCGCGCAGGTCGACGTCCTTGACGAGGGTGGCGTGGCCGTCCAGGTTGCGGATGCTGAACTGCTCCTCGGGGAAGGGCAGGGTGGCCCCCAGGTAGTAGCCGAGGAGGATGGCCGCCTGGAGGCTGGACTCCATGTAGACGCAGTTGGGCATGGACGGGTGGCCGTTGTCGGCGTAGTACCAGGCGTCCTCGGGCGAGTCGTACTCGGTGACCATCACGGCCCCGCGCTTGAGCGTGCCGCGTGTGCCCTCCAGCTTCATCACCCGGTCGACGAAGAGGAAGTCGCCGTTGGGGATGTACGGTGCCCTGCTGTCGGCGTAGATCTCGAACTCGGGCCCCATCGCGACGGCGAGGTCGCCTTTCGCCGCGTGCGCCATGTGGAACTCGTTGAGCAGCGCGGGTTCTCCGGTGGCCGGGGAGAGCCGGCCGAGGAAGTGCGGGACGGTGCCGGCGGTCTCCGGGCGGTAGGACGTGCCGGGTTTCTCGCGGAGGCGGATGCCGAGTCCGGTGACGCTGATCGACGGGGTTCCGTCGCGCAGCACGACCACGTCGGCGACGAGCGAGGGCCGCGGCAGCAGGGTCAGCTCGGTGATGTCGATGCGGTATTCGATACGGGCGTTGCGCGGGGTGATCTGCCCGCGCACCTTCACCTCGGTCCGCAGGTCCGGCACCGGCTGGAAGCGGGCGTCGGGGAGGGTGAGGTGCAGGCCGAGGGAGAGGGCGTAGGTCTCCAGGAGCTGTACGGCTCCTTCGGCGACGAGGGACCCGGCGAGCACCGGGTCGTCGGGGAAGTGGCTGGTGAAGTACCAGGCGTCGGGGTCGAGTTCCTTGACGGCCTCGATCCGGCCGAGGCCGTGGCTGCCGCCCTTGCGGTCGAGGACGGTGACCTCGTCCGCCATCAGCAGCGGCCGGGTGGGCAGCCGCAGCGAGGTGTTGCAGCCGGGGGGCTGCCGGTGGCCGGGGCCGAAGACCTCGGCGATACGGCCTTCGGCGAGGGCGTCGAGGTCGGCGGAGGTGAGGGAGGTGCGGTGGGTGGTGGCGAGCGGCTTGAAGGCCGTGCGCCCGGGGTCCGCGGCCGTCTTGAGACCGGGGGCCACCCGCCCCTGCACCAGGCCCGGCGAACTCTCCAGCTCCTCATCGGTGAAGAAGCCCGCGCAGGCGTTATTGAGCTTGAGGATGAGCTCGCCGTCGGCGTAGCAGTCGTAGTGGAAGAAGAACAGCAGGGTGTCGCCCTGGCGGACGAACTGGTCGATCCAGATGTCGTAGCGCAGGGTCTGCCCGGTGCGCGGCAGGTCGCCCAGGAAGCTGAGGCTGCTGTCGAGGAGGCGGTAGACGCGCTGGCCGCGGTTGGTGAAGTCGGCGCCGAGGTAGCTGATGAGCAGCAGGTCGCACTGGCCGGCCTCGATGGTGACGGCGGGCGGGACCTGGCCGTCGACGGCGTACCAGGCGTCCTCGGGCACGTCGTACTCGGTGCGGATGAAGGACGGCTTGAACTCCCCCGGTTCCGCGTCGAGTTGAGTCACACGCGTGGCGAAGAGGTAGGGCGGGGCGGGGAGCCGTACGCGACGGTCGTAGCCGTCGATACGGGTGAAGCGGGGGCCGAAGACGTTGCCGACCTTGCCCACGGCGAACTCGAGGAGGTCGTGTTCGTCCCAGACGACGCCCTCGGGTTTCGGCGGGCGCGGGGTGGCCGCCGGCGTCGGCCGGACGGGCGCCGAGGCGGACAGTACTGCGGTGAGTTCCTCCCGCAACTCCCGTTGGGCGTCCAGGACTTCCTGGTGCGCCTCCAGGATCTCCGCCCGCAGGCTGCGTACGAGGGTGAGCGTGGCCGCGTGGTCATCCGTGGGGCGGTCCGGCTGCCGCGGCTTCTCCGGTACGGGCAGGGGGGCGCCGAAGATGGCCGGGCGGGGTGGTACGTCGGCGCGCTCGGCCTGCGGCGGCACGGCACCGAGGGACGGCGCCGGAACCGCGTCGGCGGGAAGCATCGTGATCGGTTCCCGCTCCAGCGAGAGCGCGGGTACGGGCGGACCGTCGGGGCGGGTCGGCATCGCGGTGTCCCATTCCGTGGCGTGGAATGCCGTGGCAGGCAGTTCCGGGGCTTGGTCGGGGGCCCCGGTGGTCACCGGGACGGGGGCTGACGGGCCGGGCGGGGCGACGGCGGTCACTGCCGGCACGGGGGCCGCGGCGGGCGTCGGCGCGGACGGGGCGTTCGCCGGCACGGGCACGTCCCCGCCCGGAACCGGCACCGACGGCACGGCACGGTCCCGAGGCGCGGCTTCCCCGCCCGACACGGTCGCCGCCGGCACAGGATCACCGCCCCGGACCGGCCGCAGCGGCACAGCACGGTCCTGAGGCGCGGCTTCCCCGCCCGACGCGGTCGCCACTGGTACGGGCTTCGGCGGGAGAGGGTGTGTCGTCGGGGCCGGTCGTGGTGGCACGGGGTGGTTCCGCCGTTCGGCTCCGCCTCCCCGTGCGGCTCCGTCCCGTGGATCGGCCTCGCCGGCCGGTGCGTTCGTCGCCGCCGCGGCCGTGGCTTGCGACGGCGAGGGAGCCGGGCCAGGTTCTCCCCGCCCGGCTCCGCCGCTCATCACGGCAGCGGCAGGCGCCGGCGGTGTGGCGGGCCGGTGGGGCGCCCGCCGTACCGCGTCCAGCACCGGCGCGGCCGCCTCCCTCACCAGCGGTGCCACCGGTGTGCCGCCCACCGTGAAGGTGCGCAGGCCCGGCGCGCGCCGGGGTGCTGCCGTGCGGGGGCGGAACGGGGTCAGGTCGACCGGGACGCCGTGGGTGGCGAGGCGGGCGACGAGGCGGGCTATGTCCGTTGCGCCGCGGGCTCCCCGGCGGTCGACCGGCACCGAGAGGTGCGGATCGTCGCCGAGCGTCTCGTGGATCCAGCGGGTGCAGGTGCTGGAGGGGCCGACCTCGATGAAGCAGCGGAAGCCGTCCTCGTAGGCCCGTCGGATCAGACGGGGGAAGTCGACCGTCTCGCGCAGGGTGACGGCGATGTTGTGGGCGACGACGTCCTGGTCGAGGGCGCCCACGGGGGCGTAGTGCCGGCTGCTGTAGAGGACGAGGTCGCCCACGTCGCCGGTCGGGTAGCGGTTGAGGTCGGCGAGTTCCGAAAGTACGCCGTCCACCACCGGGCAGTGCATGACGTGGTTGGCGGGAGAGCGTGCGCTCTGGCAGCCCAACTCGGCGATCACGTCACGGCATTGGGCGGGGTCGCCTGCGACGACGACCTCCGTGGGCGTGTTGACGTGGGTGATGAAGACGCGGTCCTGGCGCTGCACGGCGGCACGTACGGCGTCCGCGGGCGCCAGCAGTACGTGCGTCGCCCAGACCTGCTGGTCCGGCACCTCGTCGCCGAGTCCCCACAGCTCCCGTACCGTCTTCTTCGGCCCGCGCAGCCGGTCGACGAAGAGCGGCGAGGCGTCGATCTTCGTCGTGGCGCGGGCCTCCTTGATCCAGCCACCGGTCGCGAACAGCATGCTGCTCTCGCCGAGGCTGTAGCCGAAGGCCCCGTGCACCGGCACCCCCAGCACCTCGCGCACCAGGTCGGTGGAGAGAAGCGCGTAGCTGGTGCCGACGGCCAGCATCAGCGGGATGTCCTCTATCAACTCCGCCTCGCGGCCCATCAGTTCACGCCGGTCGAGCGGCCCCAGGGCACGCGGGTACAGCGCCGCCGAGCGCAGCATCTCCGCCGGCAGTTCGGCCTGTGTCTCGAAGCGGGGCAGGAGTCCGGGGAAGGCCCGGAAGAGCGCACGCCCGAGGCCGAGATACGAGTTGAAGGCACCCGGGTAGACCAGTGCCGTCTTGGTGCCCGGCCCGCCCGCCGGACGGGCGGCGAAGCAGCTCCCGGACGGCGAGGTCCACTCGCCGCCCGCCCGGTACACCGCAGGCAGGTCCTTGGCCGCCTGGTCCAACTGCCGTACCAGTCCTGCCGTGTCGTCGGCGACCAGTACGGCCTTGAGCCCGGCGGGCCGGTCCTCGGCTAGCCCAGCCGCCCAGTCGGCGCCGCTGTCGACGGCGTCGCGCAGTTCGCCCAGCCGCCGCATCAGGGTGTCGATGTCGTCGGCACCGACCGGTACGACGAGGCTGCCGCCGGAGCGCACCCAGTCGGTCGCCGCCACCTCGCCGCGCGTCTGCGCGCCGCCGAGCACCACATGGGCGTGGCTGCCCGCGCTGCCGATGACGCTGACGCCGGCCGTACGACGGCCTTCGCGGCGTTCGCGGAGCCAGGGCCGCGAGTCGCCGGCGAGGAAGAACGCGGACCCGGCGAGACGGGTGCCGTCGACGCCCTCGGGTGCGACGGGCTGGTAGCCGTAGTGCAGGCACAGCGCGGCCCGGATGACGGAGGCGAGCGCGGAGGCACAACCGGTGTCACCCACCGCGGAGTTGACCGCACTGACCGCGGTACGCAGCGTCCCGCCCGCCCGCTCGGCCGACCACACGCGGCCGAGTCCTTCCAGGGTGCCGTCCTGCGCGGCCCCTGCCTCGACGAGCTCGACGTCGGCCGGTGTCACTCCGGCGGCGGCGAGGGCGTCCTCGGCCGCTGCGGCCACGAGGTCCGGCGCCGGCCGGGGGTCGAGGGTCAGCGAGTGGTGGACGGCGAGGGCGTCGACGGTGGCGTACACCGTGCGCTCGGGCGGGACGGAGCCGGGCCGGGTCACGACGACGGCACCGGCTCCGTCGCCGAGCACGCTCCCGGGCGCCAGCAGCTCCCGGGCCCGCGTGGACTCCGGACCGGCCGCCAGGTCGACCGCTCCGACCAGGACCGCCTCGATGCTCGGGTCGAGCAGCAGCAGCCGGGCCGTGTCGAGGGCGTCGACACCGACGGCGCTGTCGGAGGAGACGGTGAAGGAGGGGCCGGTGAGGTTCCACAGGGAGGAGATCCGCGCGGCCATGATGTTGCCGATGTAGCTGAGGACCTCGTTGGCCTCGATGGAGTCGTGGATGCCGTCCCGGGCGGCCCGGGTCAGCGCCGCCAGCTGCTCCTCCGTCGGCTCCAGACCGGCCGCGGCCGACCAGGCGGCGAGCTTGCGGCCGAGCGCGTAACGGGCGCCGTGCCCCTCCGCGCTGGGCTCCATCTCCATGCCGAGAACGACGGCGACCCGCCGGCCCTTGGCCCCGTCCTTGCCGCCTGGGGCGGGACGCTCGTACCCGGCGTCCTTCAGGGCCTCCTCCGCGACGCGCATCATCAGCAGGTGCTGCTGGTTGAAGTGGTCGAGGTCCTTGGGCGGGATGCGGTACGAGGTGGCGTCCACCTCGAACCCGTCGATGTACGCGGCCTGGGGCGCCCCGCCGTCGCCGAGGCTCTCGAACCCTCGCCACCGGTGGGACGGCAACTCCCTTACGGCGCCCCTGCCTTCGTATCCGGCGCGCTCGAACTCGTCGAGCGTGGTGAAGGACCCGAAGTGCGCACCCATGCCGATGACGGCGAGTGACTGCGGTGTCCGCTGCTCGGTGCCGTCGTCCTCCACGTCCGTCTCGGGTCCGGACAGGACGACGTGCGCGTTGGTGCCGCCGAAGCCGAAGGCCGAGACGGCGGCCCGGCGTGCGCCGTCGGTGGTGGGCCACGGCGTGGGTTCGCGTACGACACGGTCCGCGACCGTGCCCGGCAGCGGCTCGGCCACTCCGATCGTCGGCGGAATGACGCCGTGTCCGAGCGCGAGGACGACCTTCACCAGGCTGCTCATGCCGGCCGCGGTCAGCAGGTGCCCGATGTTGCCCTTGACCGAGCCGAGCAGCGGACCGCGCCCGAAGTGCCGTTCCACACCGTCGAGTTCGGTGCGGTCGCCCAGCGGAGTGCCGGTGGCGTGGCACTCGACGTACTGGACGTCCTTCGGTTCGATGCCGGCGTCCCGGTGGGCGAGTTCGTACGCGGCGAGCTGGCCGCTGACGTTCGGGACGAGCAGGTGCTTGCCGGGGCCGTCGTTGCCGAGGGCGACGGCGTCGACGACGGCGTACACCCGGTCCCCGTCACGGCGGGCGTCGGCGAGCCGCTTGAGGGCGACCATGGCCGCGCCCTGCCCGGTGATGATGCCCTTGGAACGGGCGTCGAAGGGCTGGCTGAAGCCGTCCGGCGGGTAGGCGTGCAGATCGGAGAAGGACAGGTGGATGACGGTCGGGTCGGGCGCGCAGACCCCGCCGGCCAGCATCAGGTCGGCGCGCCCGGTGGCGAGTTGGGCGCAGGCGAGCCTGATGGCGTACAGCGCGGAGGAGCAGGCCGCGTCGAGGGTGTGGCGGGGCCCGTCGAGCCCGAGGGCGGCGGCGACCACATGGGCGGGCAGCCCACCGGGCCACAGGTTGTGAGCCTCGGCCCGGGCGTCGAACGGACGGTGGTGAGCTTCTGGCCCGGTGTCGAACGGCCCCTGTGCCAGACCGGCGGTCCGGTCACGGGCCGGGCTGCCGTCCGCCGCACCGGACGGCAACCCGGCCGCGGGGAAGCCGGCCGCCGCGAGGCCCTCGGAGACCGCGGCGTCCCACAGCTTCCCCGCTGTTCGGCCGGAGGCCGGGGTGGGGAACGGGTAGTTCCCGAACACCACCCCGGTCCTCCGGCCGGCCGCCCGGCCGTCCGCGGCAGCGGGGGATACACCCGCGTCGGCCAGGGCGTCCTCGGCGACCCGGAGCGCCCAGTGGAACGAGCGGTCCAGGCCGGCCAGGTAGTCGGCGGGCAGGAGGTACCCGGAGGGGTCGAGGGCCCCCGTGGCCTCGATGAAGCCGCCGCGCGTGCAGTAGATGCGGTGCCGGTCCTCGCCGTCGCGCTCGGCCAGCGGATCGTGTCCGAAGATCCGTTCACCGCCCTCGGCGCGCGAGTCGACCGCGCCCATCAGGTTGTTCCAGTAGGCGTCGGGCGTGGCCGCCCCCGGGAAGAGGCAGGACAGTCCGACGATCGCGTACTTCCCCATGAGGGATCAGCCTCCGAGCCTCGTCAGACCGTGACCGTGGCGGCCGCCCGGCCCGGCTGCCTGAACCGTGCGTCCAGCTCCGCGTCCTCGACCGCGACCACGTCCTCCAGGACGGCCAGCACCCGGCCCTGCGGGTCGAGCGCGGTCACCGTGCAGGTGACGCCGGTCCGGCCGGGCCGTACGTCCTCGACCGCGATGAGGAAGTCCCCGTCGGACGGCAGCGGCGCATACAGGCTCAGCCGTCCGATCTCCATCGGCAGGCAGGCCCGCCCGCGCTGCTCGCGCACCCACACCAGTACGGCCTGCAGCAGCAGGTCGGCCAGGACGGGGCTGTGCAGCCGGGTGTGGTAGCCGCCGAGCGCGGGCCGGTCGTCGGTGAGCCGGGCCCGTACGAGGAGCCGCTGCTCGTCGCCGGCCAGCAGCGTGCGCAGGCCGCGCAGGGAGGGCCCGTGGAAGAGCGTGCCGTCACGGTACAGCCGTGCCGCGTCCTGCCCGGCCACGCCGCGGGCGATCCCCGCCAGGTCGGCGCGGTCGGCGGGCCGCTGTCCGGCCTCTCCCGTGGTCAGCCGGACGCTGTACGCGGGCCGGCTGCGGCCGCTGCCGTCCACGGAGGAGGCGAGCACGTCGATGCCGTCGGCGGCGGGTTCGACGGACAGCCGCAGCCGCTGCGGCTGCTGCCCGTCGGGCTCGTCCCAGGCGACGCCCTTGAACACCTTGAACCCGCTCGCCCCGACGACGGTTTCGCCGGTCACCGTCTCGACGGCGTTCGCCAGCGCCCCGAGTGCCGCGGTGGCGGGCAGCACCCGCCGGCCGCCGATGGTGTGGTCGGTCAGCAGCGGCTGCTCGGCGAGGTCGGTCAGGGTCCGGTCGACGACCAGGGGGGTGAGCGCGGAGGCCCGCGCCGCGGGCGGCGCGGACAGCGGGGTGAGCGGGCCGGTGACGATCACGGTGTCGTGCCCGTGCCCGGCCGTGAACTGCTCGGCGAACATGCCCGCACCGGTCGCGAGCGGCACCAGGGCGATCCCGCGCGAGGCGAACATGGCACGCAGGTCGTCGGAGACCATGCCGCCGTCCCAGGCGCCCCAGTTCATCGCGGTGACGCGCGCGGAGGGCAGTTCCCGCTTCAGCCGTACGGCGATGCGGTTCAGCGCCTCGTTGGCCATGGCGTAGTCGGACTGGCCGCGGTTGCCGAAGAACCCGGCGACGGAGGAGAAGAACACGAGGTGCCGCAGCTCGGCGATCCCGCGCAGGGCGTCCAGCACATTGCCGAGGCCGATCAGCTTCGTGCCCAGCACCCGGCGTATCTCGTCCGCCGACTTCTGCGCGATGAGCCGGTCGGCGAGGACACCGGCCCCGTGCACGACACCCGTGACCCGTCCGGCGTACGGCGTCAGTGCGCGGCGCACCTCGCCGGCGTCGGTGATGTCGACGGCGAGGTACTCGACCCGGGCGCCGGTGGCTGTGAGCCGGGCGAGGTTGGCGGCGATCTCCCGGGAGGCGGTGATCTCGCGGAACTCCCCTTCGATTGCCCGGGGGTTGGGCTTCTGCCCGCTCTGCGCAGCCCGCCGGGCGATGAGCCCGCGCAGTGCCGGGCCTTCGTGCCCCACGGCCCAGTCGGGCTCCGGCGCGGGCCGGCTGCGGCCGAGCAGCAGCAGGCCGGCGGGCCGGGCGGCGACCAGGGCGTGCAGGCAGTCGGCGGTGATGCCGCGGGCGCCGCCGGTGACGACGAACAGGTCGTCGGAGGAGACCTCCGGGACGGCCGCCGCATGGGCCTCGTGCGGCTCGGCCGCGAGCGCGATCGTGCGCCGCCTGGCCGGGTCGTGCCCCACGTCGGCGTGCTCGGCCGACAGGTCGTGGACCTCACCGAGGAAGCGGGCACCGACGGTGGTGGGGGCCAGCTCCGGCGCGAAGTCGACCGTACGGGCGAAGAGTTCGGGCACCTCGATCGCGAGGGTCTTCACCAGCCCGCCGACCCCGCCGAGCAGCGGAGAGGCGTCGCCGCCACCGCGGTAGCCGTTCGCCCCGTCGAGCCGGGTGACGGCCACGAAGGCCGCACGGGTGCCCTGCGCGGCGACCGGCTTCAGCGCGGCCAGGCTGTGCTTGGCGACCAGCAGGCAGTGCTCGAGCCGCTGCACACCCTCGGCCCACTCCTGCCCCGCCGCGGCGGCCATCTGCACGACGAGATCGGCCCGCCCGCTCACCAGCGCCCCGGCAAGCTCACTCTCCTCCCAGCTCGCCAGCCGCCGAACGGCATCCGCCTCCGGCACGACGCTGTCGACACCGGGCAGCGCCACGATCTCCACCCGCCAGCCGTCCCCACGCAGCGCCCCGGCGAGAGGCCGGGTGAGCGTCGACCCGTCGTCGACGAGAACCGCGGTACGCGGTTCGGCGTACGCGCCGACGAGGGTGTGGGGCGGGGCGATCTCGGTGACGTCGGCGTAGGTGCGGCCGATGCCGGGGGCGGGTGGGTAGGTGATGGCGAGGGGGGCGGCGGCGGGCGTGGGGGCCGCTGTCTGGGGAGCGGGTTCGATGGAGACGGCGGAGACGGTGGAGGCGAGGAAGCCGGCGATGTCGTCGAGCGTGCGAAGCTCGGCGAGCACCTCGGGATCGACGTCCTCCGACACCGGATACGACTCCTGCAACGCCCCCAGAATCTGCACCCGCTTGATCGAATCGATGCCCAAATCGGCCTCGACATCCATACC
>NZ_JBIAUY010000004.1:425243-640248 GCF_042893475.1 Streptomyces sp. NPDC001604
GGATACGACTCCTGCAACGCCCCCAGAATCTGCACCCGCTTGATCGAATCGATGCCCAAATCGGCCTCGACATCCATACCCGGCTCCAGCATCTCCACCGGATAACCCGTCTTCTCCGCCACCGCACCCATCAGCGCCTCCATCACACCAGTGGCGACAGACGAGTTGGCGGCAGGGACGGAAACGGGCTCGGGCTCGGGCTGCGCGGAGACGGGCTGTGGCGCGGGCTCGGCGGAGACGGTGGAGGCGAGGAAGCCAGCTATGTCGTCCAGAGTCCGCAGCTCAGCCAGCACCTCGGGATCAACGTCCTCCGACACCGGATACGACTCCTGCAACGCCCCCAGAATCTGCACCCGCTTGATCGAATCGATGCCCAAATCGGCCTCGACATCCATACCCGGCTCAAGCATCTCCACCGGATAACCCGTCTTCTCCGCCACCGCACCCATCAGCGCCTCCATCACGCCCGAGGCGACAGACGAGTTGACGACGGGCTCGGGCTCGGGCTCGGGAAGGTTCACGATCTCGACCGCGGAAGTGATCGGCTCCGGAGCCGGCTCGGCAGGCACCGTGGAGGCAAGGAAGCCGGCGATGTCGTCCAGCGTCCGCAGCTCCGCGAGCACCTCCGGATCAACGTCCTCCGACACCGGATACGACTCCTGCAACGCCCCCAGAATCTGCACCCGCTTGATCGAATCGATGCCCAGATCGGCCTCGACATCCATACCCGGCTCCAGCATCTCGACCGGGTAGCCGGTCTTCTCCGCCACCGCACCCATCAACGCCTCCATCACACCGGCGGCAACGGCCGAATCGGCGACAGAGACGGGCTCGGGCTCCGGCACCGGCTCCGGCTCCGGCTCTGGCTCGACGACAGCCACGGGCTCCGGTTCGACGGGGGCCACGAAAGCGGGCTCGGGTTCAGGCGCAGGCTCGGCTTCAGGCGCAGGCTCGGCTTCGGCCTCCGCCCGCCCCCGCAGCGCGTCCAGCAGCAGTCGGGTGGACCGTTCGTGCGCCGCGCCGATCGTCGCGCTCTGCTCCCGTATGAGCCGCAGCGCGGCATCCGTGTCGGGGTGCCCTCCGGCCCGTACGGACTCCTCCAGGGAACGGACCGAGGCGTGCACCGTGTCCGCGTGGGCGGTGAGGATCTCCGCCTGAAGGGCCAGCCCGTCGCGTACGACGTCCTCGACGCCGTCGGAGCCACCCCCACCGTTGCCGGTACTCGCCCCCGCCGTCAGCGCCAACGGCTGCGCAATCGCGTCCTGGTACGCCGAACGCCGTTCCTGGGTCACGTAGTTGATGCCGCGCAGCGGGATGTTCATCCCCTTGCGGGCCGGCAGCTCGGTCCGTGGCTCGACGTGGTCGTCGAAGCCGGTGAGGGGCAGCCCGAGGACCGCGAGTTCGATCGCGGCGCGCTTCAGCGAGACCTCGCTGTCCTTGCTGGGTCCGCCGTCCGCCGCGAGGGTCACGACGTCGGTGCGGCCTTCGAGGATGCGGTCGATCAGGTCCGTGAGGACGCGCTTGGGGCCGAACTCGACGAAGACGCGGAACCCGTCCGCGTACATCTTCTCGATGCCGGAGACGAAGTCGACCGGCTGGAGGAGCTGGTCCACGAGGGTGCGGCGGTTGGCCGCGGCGTCGCTGCCGTACGCCGAGCCCGGGGTGTTGGCGTAGACCGGGATCGTCGGGACGCCCAGCCCCGTCGACTCCACTGCCTGCCGGAACGCGTCGGCGGCATGGGCGACGAAGCCGGTGTGGAACGCGGCGGAGACCGGCAGCCGCTTGGCCGGGATGCGGCGGCCGGAGACGTCGGCGACCAGGCGGTCGATCTCGTCCGTGGGGCCGCCGACGACGATCTGGCCGGGGGCGTTGATGTTGCAGATGGCCACATTGCGGTACGTGGCGACCAGCCCCTGGACGTCGGAGAGGGAGGCGCGGATCGCCGCCATGGCGCCGGGGTCGAAGTCAGCGGCGGCCTGCTCCGGCGGGGCCATGGCGCGGCCGCGGGCGCGGGCCAGTTGGGCGAACCGGTCGTCGTCCAGTGCCCCGGCCGCCCAGAGCGCGGTGAGTTCGCCGAAGCTGTGGCCGATGACCCCGTCGGCGCGGAAGCCGAGTTCCTGCAGCCAGGCGTACTGGCCGGAGGCGAGCGCCCCGATGGCGGGCTGGGCGAAGTCGGTGCGGCGCAGGGCCGTTTCCTGCTCGGCGCGGGCGCTGTCGGTGAAGGCGGGCGGCGGGAAGACCGTGCGGGCGAGGGTGTCGGGGCCCTCGGTCAGCCGGTTGGCGCGGTCGAACGCGGCTCGTACGGGCGGCAGCGCGACGGCGGCCCTCCGCCCCATGCCGACGTACTGGCTGCCCTGTCCGGCGAACACGGCCGCCGTCTTGACCGAGGTGGGCAGGGCCTGACGCCGGTAGGTGATGCCCTTGGGGTGCTGCCAGGAGTCGGCGTCGGGTCGGGCGCGCAGCAACTCCACTGCCGTAGCGCACAGTTCGCTGAATTCGTCGTCGCTGCGGGCGACGATCCCGATGCGGGCGTCGGAGGCGGGGATCGCACCGGACTCGTCCGGAGCGGCGCCGTTCTCGATGCGCAGGGCGAGCGCCTCGGGGCCCGCCGCGTGCCACAGGCCCCAGCGGACCGTCGGGCCGAGGGACTTGGCTTCCGCGGGTCCCTCGTGCTCCTCCAGCACCATGTGGAAGTTGGTGCCGCCGAAGCCGAAGGAGGAGACGGCGGCGCGGCGCTTGCCGCGTTCCGGGTCCAGCACCCAGGGGCGCGCCTCGGTGTTGACGTAGAAGGGTGTGCTGGTGGGGTCGACCGCCTCGCTCGGTGTCTCGACGTTGATGGTCGGCGGGAGGACCTTCTGGTGCAGGGCGAGGGAGAGTTTGATGAGGCTGGCGGCGCCCGCGGCGGCCTTGGTGTGCCCGATCTGGGACTTGACGCTGCCGATGGCGGCGTAGCCGTGGTCGTCGTTGGCGTCCGCGACGACGGAGGAGAGGGCGGACAGTTCGGTGTGGTCGCCGACGGCCGTGCCCGTGCCGTGCGCCTCGAACAGTTCGATGGAGTCGACGGGTACGCCGGCGTCCTCGTAGGCGCGGCGCAGGGCGAGCTGCTGGCCCTCGGCGCGCGGGGCGTAGATGCTCTTGAAGCGGCCGTCGCTGGAGGTGCCGATGCCGCGCAGGACGGCGTAGACGCGGTCGCCGTCGCGTTCGGCGTCGGCGAGGCGCTTGAGGGCGAGCATGCCGATGCCCTCGCCGATCAGTGTGCCGTCGGCGGACTCGTCGAAGGGGCGGATCTGCTGGGTCTTCGAGAACGCCGGGGTCTTGCTGAAGCACATGTACATGAGGATCGTGTTCTCGGCGTCGCAGCCGCCGGTGATCATCATGTCGGCGCGGCCCTCGATGAGTTCGCTCACCGCGAGTTTGACGGCCGCGAGGGAGCTGGCGCAGGCGGCGTCGACGGTGCAGTTGGTGCCGCCGAGGTCGAAGCGGTTGGCGATCCGGCCGGCTACGACATTGCCGAGCATGCCGGGGAAGGAGTTCTCCTCCCACGGGATGTACGCCTTCTTGAACCGGCTCGCGATCTCCTCGGCGTCCGCCTCGCTCAGTCCGACGCTGCGTACGACCTCCTTGAGCACCGGGGTCTGCAGGCGCGCGGAGAGCGGCTGGGTGAGGGAGTTGGCGCCGGTGATGCCGAGGACGACCCCGGTGCGGGAGGCGTCGTACCAGCTGCCGTTGTCGGCGCCGGCGTCGCGCAGCACGTCGCGTGCCACCGTGAGGGAGAGCAGCTGGAGGATGTCGGTGACCTCCAGGGTGTTGGGCGGCAGCCCGAACTCCATGGGGTTGAAGGCGATTTCGGGGAGGAATCCGCCGCGGCGGACGTAGGTCTTGTCCTCGGCCGCGGGGTCCGGGTCGTAGTAGTCCGCGGTGTTCCAGTGGCTCTCGGGGACGTCCTCGATGCAGTCCTGGGCGTCCACGATGTTGTGCCAGAACTCGCGCAGGTCGCGCGACTTGGGGAAGAGGCCCGCCAACCCGACGATCGCGATCGGCGTCTCGGCCAGACGTGAGTAGTGCACGATGGTGGTCCTCTCGGGCTTGCGCGTCGCGCGGGTCGTGTGCGGCGGGTACGTCAAGTGCTCTGGTGGCTCAGCCGGTTCGCGAGCCGGTGGCGAGGAGGGCGGCGAGGGCGTCCGCGGTCTCCGGTTCGTGGAGCATCGTGTAGTGGTCGCCGGGGACGGCCAGTTGCCGCAGCGGGCGGCCGCTGAGGCCGCTCCAGCCGAGGTCGGGGCTGTCGGGCAGGAGCGAGCGCTCCGGCTTGACGACGGTGACGGTGCGGTCGAGCGGGGCGGGCAGATAGCCGGCGGTGCACCGGTTGTTGCGGACCAGTCCGGTGTGGAACGCGGTGTACAGCTTGCGCAGTCCCGCCGGTTCGGTGCCGTCCTGCAGCACTCCCTGTTCGATGGCCTCGGTGAGCAGGACGCCCAGGCCGTCCTCCTCGCCGAGGCCGTCCAGGGCCGCCGGCTCCAGGGTGAGGCGGCGGCCGCGCTTGGCGCCCAGGTACATCGCGAACCAGGTGAGCAGCATGTCCGGCCGGAGCAGTTCGTCCGGCCGCTGGAAGGCGGGTACGGGGGCGATCGAGTCGAGGACGACGAGGTCCTCGACGCGGTCGCCGAGCCCCTGGGCGTCGAGGCGGGCGGCGATCTCGTAGGCCACCACTCCCCCGAACGACCAGCCGGCGAGGGTGAACGGCCGGTCGGTGAGTCCGGCGGCGGTCAGTTCACCCAGGCAGCGCCGGGCGAGTTCGCGGACGCCGATGACGGACAGCGTCGGGACGAGGGCCGCCGCGAAGTACTCCGGGACGTTGCCCAGGTCGCACAGGTGCAGTGCGTGGTCCTCGGGCAGCCGTGCCGCGACCGGCTGCCAGGCGGTGGCGGGCAGTGCGCCCGGATGGACGGCGACGACCGGCCGGGCGGCCGGATCCACCGGCCCGAGCGTCGTCAGCAGCGGGCGGGGCGCGCCCGGTCGACGTGGGGTGGCCGGGTCAGGCCGCGGCGACATGACGGTCGCTCTCCTCGGCGATGTGCTCGGACAGGGCGGCGATCGTCGGGTGGTACCAGAGCGCCGTGGCCTCCAGTTCGAAGCCGAGCCACTTCTCCAGCTCGCCCGCGAGGATCAGCGCCTCCGTCGAGTCGAGGTCGAACTCGTCGAAGTAGCGCTCGACATCGATCTGCTCCTGGCCGACCCCGAGCCGGATCGCCAGCTTCTCGACCAGCCAGGCCTGTGCTTCTTCGGCGGTGACACGCTGCATTGGGAATCCCCTTGTCCGTTCGTGCTGTGCGGTTCGCGGTTCAGTGACGGGTCTTGATCTCGCGGGCGACGGCTTCGGCCGCCTTGCGCCCGGAGACGAATCCGGCCTCGTGGGAGCCGATGAGGTCGACGCCGATGCGGGGCGCGTGGAAGTAGGAGCCGGCCAGCTTGATGCGGCCGCCGGGCGCGTTGACGTCGTAGATCGTGCGCTGCATGGCGCGCACCTCCAGGTCGATGACCGGGTGGGTGAACGGCAGTTCGCGGACGACGAGTTCGTCGCGGGGGACGATCGGCGAGTCGAGGGTGACGAAGTAGTCCTGCTCGGCGGTGAAGCCCTGCAGGGAGTTCATGTAGTAGGCGACCCAGGTGCGGGGGCGGCCGTCCACGGTCTTCAGGCCGTAGTTCCAGCTCTGCCAGCGGTCCCGGTTCGGCGGCATGCTCGACGGGTCGGTGTGCAGGATCGCCCGGGTGGCGCTGTAGCGGACCTTGCCGAGGATCTGCGCCTGGAGCGGGGTGGGCTGTTCCAGCACGGCGAGGGTCTGGTCGGCGTGCGCGGCGAGGACGGCGTAGTCGTAGCGCTCCTCGCCGGCCGCGGTGCCGATGACGACTTCGTCCCCGTCCTCCCGTACCCGGGTCACCTCGGCGCCGGTGCGGACCTTGCCGTTGACGCCGGCGACGACGCGGCGGACGTACTCGATGCTGCCGCCCGACACGGTCTTCCAGGCGACCGAGCGGCCGCCGAGGCCGCCGGGGTCGTGGGACATGAAGAAGGCGATCACCGTGGTCGCGGGCATCTCCCAGATCAGCTCGGCGGGCACCGACCAGACGGCGGTGGCGAGCAGCACGACATAGCCGTACTTGAAGGCGTCGCTGTAGCCGCCGCGGTCCAGGTAGTCGCCGAGGGAGAGGTCGGTGCGTTTGCGCAGGAAGTCCTTCGGGGCCTCGCGGTGGAAGCGCTCCGCGTCGCGCCACAGGGGCAGGAAGTCGGCCGGGTAGCGGGCGGCGATCTCGTCCTCGGAGAGCTCGAACTCGGCGGTGCCGTAGTCGAGTCCGCGGTCGAGGTCGAAGAAGTCGAAGCCGCCGGTGTGGTCGAGGGCGCGCGCGCCGAGCTTCTCGAAGAAGGCGGTGAGTTCGGGGTAGGTCCGCGCGTTGAAGACCACGAACGCCGTGTCGACGCCGATGGTGCGGCCGCCCTCGTCGACCTCCACGGTGTGGGCGTGGCCGCCGGGGCGGTCCTGGCTCTCGTACACGGTGACTTCGACGTCGTCCGGCAGGTGGTGGGCGGCGGAGAGTCCGGAGATCCCGGCTCCGACGACAGCGACACGGGTGGTCATGGCAGGGCTGCACCTCGGCTCGAACAGTTCTCGGGAACGGTCACGGTGAGGCGCAGAGGGCTGATACCTCTGAAAGGGGTCGCGGTCCGCGAGTTGCCCGTCGGACGGCGCACAAGAACCGTAGGCCGGGCCGGAAATCGGGGTCAATCGGCCCATCGGCGCCCGGATTTCCGCTATCGAAGGCTCCGATGGCGCGGATTGCGGACTGTCCGGATCCGGTCGTACGGGGCTCCGTGGGCGCGATTGCGCCACACCTTCCGTGCGCTCGACTGCACGCAGTGCGGCGGGATTCACCCCTGCGGGGGTGTACGGAATCCGGCGCTCACGGACTCTTGTGAATGACCGACCGAACCGACCGCCTGCTCCTGCACGGCCTTCCCGACCGCTCAGCCGAGGAGACCTTTCATGCCGACGATTCCCTGGATGCCCGGCACCGCTGAGGACGGCACCGAGCCCGCCGGCCCGCCACTGGTCATGGCCTCCCGGCTGGAGCTGCGCTCGCTGCTGGGCGTGCCCAGGTTCTTCCTGCTGTCCCTGGTGATATTCCAGCAGGTGCGCAGCTCGCCCGGGCTGCTGGGTGCCTCGTTGAAGGCGGAGCCGCTGAAGAGGACGTTCTGGACGCTGTCGGCCTGGCGCGACCAGGAGGCGCTGAACACGTTCTCCGCGAAGGATCCGCACGCGCGGAGCGTGCGCGGGCTGCGTCCCGGGATGAAGGGCTCGGTGTTCGTGTTCTGGAACACCGAGCGCGACCAGCTGCCGATCTCCTGGGACGAGGCGCAGCGCCGCCTCGCCGAGCAGGCCGAGCGGGAGGCGCAGGCGACATGAGCACGGACGCACCGCTCAACACAGGCCCGTCACTGACAACGGACGCACCGCCTGCGCCCGTTGTCCCGCACGGCCGCCTCGTCCTCCTCGCCGCCTGCCTCGGCCTGTTCATGTCGTTCATCGAGGTGACCGCGGCCATCTCCACGCTGCGGGCGCTCCAGGTCGACATGCAGGTGGCGCCCGCCGACCTGAGCTGGGTGTCCAGCACGTACACGCTCGTGGTGGCGGCCTGTGTCCTGTCGGGCGGTGCGCTGGGCGAACGGTTCGGGCGGCGGCGGGTGTTCCTCACCGGCACGGCGCTGATCGCGGCGGGCTCCCTGGTCGTGGCGTCGGCACAGAGCTATCCGCAGGTCCTGATAGGGCGGGGTGTCAGCGGACTGGGCGGCGCCCTGGTCCTGCCCACCTCCCTCGCCCTGATCACGACCACGTTCTTCGTCGATCTGCCGCGCATGGTGCGCTACATAGCCGTGTGGGTGTCGGTCTCGGGCGTGGGGCTGGCCGTGGGTCCGTTGCTGGGCGGCACCCTGCTGCAGACGTGGAACTGGCGGGCGGTCTACCTGGTGAACACACCGCTCGCGGTGATCACGATTGCGGTGACGCTGAGAGCGGTCGCCGAGTCCCGTGTCCCGGACCGGCCGCTCGACCTGGCCGGCCAGTTCTGGGCCGTGCTCGGGCTGTCCACACTGGTCTACGGCATAGCGGTGGGCGGCCGGGCGGGCTATGACGACCCGGTGGTGGTCACCGTGCTGGCGGTGGCCGCCCTCTCCCTCACCGCACTGGTCCTCACCGAGCGCCGCAGGGCGGTGCCGATGCTGGACGTCCGCATGATGGCCAACGCCCGCTACACGGCGGCTTTGTGCGTCGCTGCGGCCGCCCTGTTCGTGTTCGTGGGCGTGATCTTCCTGGAGGTGCTCTTCCTCCAACGCGTCCGTGCCTTCGGCCCCTTGGCCACCGGCATACGGCTGCTGCCCGCGATGCTCGCGTTCGTCGCGGCGACGGCCACGGCGCAGCGCCTGGCGGGGCGGGTCCGCGCGGGCCGGCTGCTGGCGGCGGGCTCGCTCGTCACCACCGCTGCCGCTCTGGCCCTGCTGGGTCAGCAGCCGGACGGTTCCTATGCGGTCACGGCGCTGGGACTGGTGCTCGCCGGGCTGGGCAGCGGCCTGGTGGTCGCTCCGTCCACGGCGGCCGCCTTCGAGGTGGTCGAGGGCGCGCAGATGGGGGCGGCCTCCTCGGCCGTGACGGCCTTCCGCCAGGTCGGCTCGGTGCTGGCGACGGCGATACTCGGCGCCGTCCTCGCCGTCCGCTTCCTCGGCACCCTCCCCGACCGCCTCGCCGCCCACCATCTGCCGGCGCCGGTCATCGACCAGGTCGTCTCGGTCGCCCGCAGCGGAGGCAGGTCCGCCGGCCGCTCGTCACCGCAGATCACGGGCGCGGTCGGGGACGCGTTCACGGCGGGCGTGCACAGCGCGCTGTGGGTGGTTGCGGGGGTGTCGTTCGGTGCGGCGATCCTGGCCTGGACGCTGCTCGCACGCCGGTCCTCGCACGGGGAGTGAGTGCGGTTGCCCGACGGAGGAGCAAGTGCCTTTTCGCGCCCCGCACATGCTCACCTCACGCACTGTGTGGGGCATCTCTCCCTGGAGTGAAGAACAGCAGGTCACAGCACATCGACCGTGCTTGCGAGCACTCCCAACGGCCCACCCGAGTGGCCGATCCGCCGTCCCGAACCTAGCGTCGTACTAAAATTTCCGGCTTGTTACGGAGCTGGACCCGGACAACCCCAGGCAGACCTGCGGGCCCGCCAGCGCCCCGGAGGCTTCCGGGATCGAGACGCGAGGACCGGATGGCAGCCATTGACGAGAGCAGCGCTCTCGGCCTGCTCGACGATGAGCTCAGCGCAGAGATCCACCAGCAGTTCGGTGACACCGCACGTTTCTCCGGAGGTCAGGCGGCCTCCCCGCGCACGCTCGTCGACATCTTCGACGCATCCGTGCGGTCCTACCCGGACGAGCTCGCCCTGGACGACGGCTCGACCCGTCTCACCTACCGTGCGCTGGCCGCCGAGGTGGAGCAGTTGCGCCGGCGCCTGGCCGCGGCCGGGGTCGGGCTCGGGGACCGCGTGGGGGTGCGGGTCCCTTCCGGCACCAATGACCTGTACGTCGCGATCCTGGCCGTCCTCGCCGCCGGTGCCGCCTATGTGCCCGTGGATGCCGAGGATCCGGAGGAGCGGGCCGAGTTGGTGTTCGGGGAGGCTGAGGTCCGGGCGGTCGTCGGCGCCGGGCACGACCTGACGGTCACCGGGCGGAGCGACGTACCCGCCGCCCGGCCCGGTGCCGAGCACGACGCGTGGATCATCTTCACGTCCGGTTCCACGGGGAAGCCCAAGGGCGTCGCGGTCAGTCACCGCAGCGCCGCCGCGTTCGTGGACGCCGAGGCCGCGCTGTTCCTCACCGACGACCCCATCGGCCCCGGTGACAGGGTCATGGCTGGTCTGTCGGTCGCCTTCGACGCGTCCTGCGAGGAGATGTGGCTGGCGTGGCGCTACGGCGCCTGTCTGGTGCCGGTGCCGCGCTCGCAGGTCCGCAGCGGCGCCGACCTGGGGCCCTGGCTGGTCGAGCAGGAGATCACCGTGGTCTCCACGGTCCCGACGCTCGCCGCGCTCTGGGAGCCCGAGACGCTCAACGACGTCCGTCTGCTGATCTTCGGCGGCGAGGCCTGCCCGCCCGAGCTGGTGCAGCGGCTGGTGACGGAGGGGCGCGAGGTCTGGAACACCTATGGGCCGACCGAGGCCACCGTGGTCGCCTGCGCCTCGCTCATGTCCGGCGAGGAGCCGATCCGCATCGGATTGCCGCTGGACGGCTGGGAGCTTGCCGTCGTCGACGAGGCCGGGGAGCCGGTGCCGATGGGCGGCAGCGGGCAGCTGGTGATCGGCGGGGTCGGGCTCGCACGCTATCTCGACGCCGAGAAGGACGCGGAGAAGTACGCGCCGCTGGAGTCCCTGGGCTGGGAGCGGGCCTACCGCAGCGGTGACCTGGTCAAGGCCGAGCCGCAGGGGCTGGTCTTCCTGGGGCGGGCCGACGAGCAGATCAAGCTCGGCGGGCGCCGCATCGAGCTGGGCGAGGTGGACGCCGCACTGCAGGCACTGCCTGGTGTCGCGGGTGCGGCCGCCGCGGTGCGCACCGCGCGCAGCGGCAACCAGCTCCTCGTCGGCTATGTCGTCACCCAGGACGGCTGGGACCACGCGGCGGCCGTCGAGAAGCTGCGTGCCGAGCTGCCCGCCGCGCTCGTGCCGCTGCTCGCACCGGTCGAGGACCTGCCGACCCGCACCAGCGGCAAGGTCGACCGCAACGCACTGCCCTGGCCCCTGGAGGGCCTGGAGACCGGCGGTCCGGCCGAGCAGCTCTACGGCACCGAGGCGTGGCTCGCCGAGCAGTGGACGGAAGTCCTCGGCATCCCCGTCACCAGCGCCCGCGACGACTTCTTCGCGATCGGCGGCAGCAGCCTGGCCGCCGCCCAGCTGACGACGAAGCTGCGCACCCGCTACCCCAGCGCCGCCGTCCTCGACATATATCAGCAGCCCACCCTGCGCAAGCTGGCCCGCCACTTGGAGAAGTCGGCGCAGGACGACGGCGGCCGGCGCACCATCACCCCGGTGCCGACCCGCGCCAAGGTGCTCCAGCTGCTGCTGCTCGTGCCGCTGTTCACACTGCTCGGCCTGCGCTGGACGGTGGCCCTGGCCGCGGCCGGGAACCTGCTGCCCGGCTACTCCTGGCTGCCGACCGCCCCCTGGTGGCTGATCGCGGCCGGCGCGGTGCTGCTGTTCAGCCCGCCCGGCAGGCTCGCGATCGCCGCGGGCGGCGCGCGACTGCTGCTGCGGGGCGTCGAGCCCGGCCGGTATCCGCGCGGCGGCAGCGTCCATCTGCGTCTGTGGACCGCCGAGCGGCTGGCCGAGTTCAGCGGGGCGACCTCGCTGACCGGCTCCTGGCTGGAGCGGTACGCGCGGGCGCTGGGCGCCAAGATCGGCCAGGACGTCGACCTGCACTCGCTGCCGCCGGTCACCGGCCTGCTGAAACTGGGCCGGGGCGCGGCCGTGGAGTCCGAGGTCGACCTGTCCGGCTGGTGGCTGGACGGCGACCGCCTGGAGATCGGCCAGGTCAAGGTGGGGGCGCACGCCACCGTCGGCACCCGCAGCATGCTCTTCCCGGGCGCCCGCGTCGGCAAGCGGGCCGAGGTGGCCCCCGGCTCGGCCGTCACCGGCCAGATCCCCACCGGCCAGCGCTGGGCCGGTGCGCCCGCGGTCAAGCTCGGCAAGGCCAAGCGGAACTGGCCCAAGGAGCGCCCGCAGCGCGGCACGTACTGGCGCGTGATGTACGGCCTGACCGGACTCGCCCTGTCCGCGCTGCCGCTGCTGGCGGGCGGCGCCGCGCTCCTCGTGGCGTACGCCTTCGTCGACGCCCAGGCGCCCCTGCGTGGTGCCGCGCTCGCCCTTGTCCCCGCCACGCTGGCGTTCGGGCTGGCGTACGCCCTGCTGATCCTCGTCGCCGTGCGGCTGCTGAGCCTGGGCCTGCGCGAGGGCACGCACCCCACGCACAGCAGGATCGGCTGGCAGGCCTGGACGGTCACACAGCTCATGGACCGCTCCCGGGAGACCCTGTTCCCGCTGTACGCCGGGCTGGTCACGCCGGTGTGGCTGCGGCTGCTCGGGATGCGCATCGGGCGGGGTGCCGAGGTGTCCACCGTGCTGGCGCTGCCCAGCCTCACGACGGTCGGCGAGGGCGCGTTCCTGGCCGACGACACCCTGACCGCGCCGTACGAGCTCGGTGGCGGCTGGATGCGGATCGGGCGCGCGGAGATCGGGCGGCGGGCCTTCCTCGGTAACTCCGGGATGACCGCACCGGGCCGGAGCGTGCCGGACGGCGGTCTGGTGGGCGTGCTGTCCGCCACGCCGAAGAAGGCGAAGAAGGGCAGCTCCTACCTGGGGCTGCCGCCGGTGAAGCTGCCGCGCAGCGCCGAGACGGGCGACCAGAGCCGGACCTACGACCCGCCGGCCCGGCTGCTGTGGGCGCGGGGCCTGGTGGAGCTGTGCCGGATCGTGCCGGTGTTCTGCTCGGCCGGCCTCGCGGTGCTGACGGTGGCGGCGCTGTGCCTGCTCGGGCCCTGGGCTCCCCTGCTGTCCGGTCTGGTGCTGCTCGCCTCCGGCGCCGCGGCCGCGGTCGTGTCGTTCGTCGCCAAGTGGCTGCTCGTGGGGCGGCACCGTACCGGCGAGCACCCGCTGTGGAGCGGCTTCGTGTGGCGCAACGAGCTGGCGGACACCTTCGTCGAGGTCGTGGCCGTGCCCTGGCTGGCCGGTTCGGTGCCCGGTACGCCGCTGATGACCGCGTGGCTGCGCGGCCTGGGCGCCAAGATCGGCAAGGGCGTGTGGGTGGAGAGCTACTGGCTGCCCGAGACCGACCTGGTGACCCTGGAGGACGCGGCCACCGTGAACCGCGGGTGCGTGCTGCAGACGCACCTCTTCCACGACCGGATCTTGCGGACGGATACTGTTGTACTCCGTGAGGGCGCCACGCTGGGCCCTGGCGGGATCGTGCTGCCCGGCAGCACGATCGGGGCCCGCACCACCCTGGGTCCCGCGTCGCTCGTCATGGCCGCGGAGTCCGTCCCGGACGACACCCGCTGGCTCGGCAACCCGATCGAGGCATGGCGTCCCTGAGCGCGGGCCACTCGGAGTCGGTGAGCGGTGTACCGGCGGATCGGAGTGGAACGACGGCGCAGGGAGCAGAAGCGGCAGTGGCAGTTCAGCAGACGGCGGGTTCGGACCCGTACTTCCCCGAGCACGGTGACGCGCGTTACCGCGTGCACCGGTACGAGCTCACGCTGGACTACCGCCCGGGCCCGAACCGCCTGGCGGGGGCGGCCCGGATCAACGCCATCGCGGGCCGCTCGCCGCTGACCGAGTTCACCCTCAACCTCTCCGACTTCAAGATCGGCCGGGTCCGGGTCGACGGCCGCCAGCCGCACTACACGCATCGCGGCGGCCGCCTGCGCATCCGCCCCGCGAAGCCGGTCCGGGCCGGTGCCGCCTTCACCGTCGAGGTGCACTGGTCGGGCAATCCGAAGCCGGTCCCCAGCCCCTGGGGCGGGCTCGGCTGGGAGGAGCTGGAGGACGGGGCGCTGGTGGCGAGCCAGCCGATCGGGGCGCCGTCCTGGTACCCGTGCAACGACCGGCCCGCCGACAAGGCCGCGTACCAGATCTCGATCACCACGCCGTCCGCGTACGCGGTGGTGGCGGGCGGCCGGCTGCTGACCCGTACCACGAAGGCCTCCACCACGACCTGGGTGTACGAGCAGTCCGCGCCCACGTCGAGCTATCTGGTGGGGCTCGCGATCGGCAAGTACCAGACGGTGCTCCTGGGCGACCCGGGGCCGGGCGGAGTGCCGCAGCACGGGCACATCCCGGCGCATCTGCTGCCGGAGTTCTCGCGGGACTTCGCGCGGCAGCCGCAGATGATGGACCTGTTCCAGGAGCTGTTCGGGCCCTACCCGTTCGACGAGTACGCGGTCGTCGTGACCGACGAGGAGCTCGATGTCCCCGTCGAGGCACAGGGGTTGTCGCTGTTCGGCGCCAACCACGTGGACGGGGCGCGGGGTTCGGAGCGGCTGGTGGCGCACGAGCTGGCGCACCAGTGGTTCGGCAACAGCGTGTCCATAGCCGACTGGCGGCACATATGGCTGAACGAGGGCTTCGCCAAGTACGCCGAGTGGCTGTGGTCGGAACGCTCGGGCGGCCGCAGCGCCCAGCAACTCGCCGCCGCCGCTCACCGGTTGCTGTCCTCGCAGCCGCAGGACCTCCGACTGGCCGACCCGGGCCGCAAGTCGATGTTCGACGACCGGCTCTACGAGCGCGGCGGCCTGACCGTGCACGCGGTGCGCTGCGCGATGGGCGACGACGCCTTCTTCCGGATGCTGCGCGGCTGGGCGGGTCTGCACCGCGGCGGGGCGGTGACGACCACGACGTTCACGGCCCATGTCGGCCGGTACGCGGACGAGCCGCTGGACGACCTGTTCGAGGCCTGGGTGTACGGCACGGCGCTGCCGCCGCTGCCCGCGCAGATCCCGGCGCGTCCGGCGCACCCGCCCACCAACGCCGAGTCGGCGTAGGTGGACGGGTGACGCAGGCTCTCAGGTCGCGGGCACCTTCAGCTTGTCCCAGCTGACCTTGCCCGGGATGCCGTCCGCGTCCCTGCCCTTGAAGCCGAGCTTGCGCTGCCAGGCCCGGTAGGACTCACGGTCGGCGTCGCTCCACTCGGGGCTCGGTCCCTCCTCGTAGTGACCGCAGCCCTCGGCGACCAGACGCCTGCCCATGGCGGTGATCACCGCGGACTTCTGCCCGTCGTGGAAGAAGCCGGCGCCCGGGAACGGCGCGTACGACGGCTTCGAGGGAGCGGGCCTGGGGTCCGGGTCGGGTGCCGGGGACCGGCCGGCCAGCCGGTCGGCGATCCGCTTGCGCATGCCGTCCATGGTGAAGCCGCGCGGGTCCACCTTGCCCGGCTGCCACTCCTTGTGGCCGATGACCGACGCGGCGCTCCAGCCGTGGTGGCGGCAGATCGCGGCGGACACCTTCTCGATGGCCTCCTTCTGGGCCTCGGGCCAGGGGTCCCTGCCGTCGCCGAGGTTGATGCACTCGAAGCCGTAGAAGTGCCGGTTGCCGTCGGTGTCGGCCTCGTTGTCGTGCGGCAGCTTCGACTCGTTGACGACGGCGCGCAGCACGTCGTGGTCGCCGAGGCCCGCGTGGTTGGCGCGGCCGTTGCCGACGAGGTGGACGCGGCCCTGCTTGTCGATGACGCCGTGGCAGAGCGGACCGGGCAGGGCGGGGTAGCCGTCGTAGCAGATGTTCACGGAGTGGTCGGTGCCCGAGGTGACGGTGTGGTGGATCATCACGCCGTTGACCGGACCCCAGGGGCCCTTCGTGTTGCGGTTGTGGGTGCGCCAGTTGCGCACCTCGATCACCGTCACGCCTTCGGCGCGCAGGATCTCCACCAGCTTTGACGCGCTCATGGGTGTGGCCATCACTCGTCTCCGTCCACGGCTGCCTCCGCTTCCGCGGTGGTCTGCGACCTTCCGTGCGAGGGGTCCTCGGCCGCCAGTTCCTCACGGCGTGCCTGTGCCTCCGCGGCAAGGGTCGCCTCGTCGGCGGCGGGCATGCTGCCGGCCAACGGGCGGAAGCCGAAGCGCAGGTCGACGGCGCCCTCCTCACCCTTGACCAGGGCGAGCGGGGCGAGGTGGCGGGTGATGCCGGCGGGCTGCTGGAGCAGCGGGCGGCGCGCGGGGTCGGTCGGCCATTCGACGCTGCCGGTGGCGGTGCGCGCGGGGATCAGCCAGTGGTCGCCGGTGCGGTAGCCGCCGCCCTTGGCGAAGTACACCTCGACGCCGTCCTCCAAGGGCAGCCACTCCCCCTCGGTCACGGGCACCGCGCCGCCCTTCAGGGAGGTGGAACGCCCCTGGCGGCGGGGCCCCTCCCGGTGGTCCCAGCGGCGCAGGAACGGATTCAGGTCGGGCCGCCGGCCGACACCCGGCTCGGGCTCGGCGGACAGCCGGACCCGGCGGCCGGGCAGGTCCAGTTCCTCGACCCGCAGCAGGGGCAGGGCCTCCAGACGCGAGGAATACGCCGTGTCCGTGAACTCGACGAAGTCGCCGACATCCAGGTTCAGCTTGTCGTCGTGGCCGAGGGAGGCCAACTGCACCCAGGTACCGTCGAGTTCGTCGACCGGGAAGACCACCGAGCCGTTCTCGCGGGACCACTTGAAGGTGGCGTCCTTGGCCTCGCCGCCCGTGTGCACCTCGACACGGTAGAGCTGGTTCTCCGTTCCGCGGTAGCGGGCGTCGGGCCTGACCAGGCACGGGTCCTCGTCGGCGTGGTCGGGCCGCCGGCTGCGGGCGGCCAGGCGGGTGGAGGACAGGGACTGCTTCTGCGCCCACTTCTCGAAGGCCGCGCGGACGACGTCCTTCGTCAGGTCGCTGTCCTCGATCGCCAGCTCGGCGAGGGAGAGCGGCAGTACCTGCCAGACCACCTTCACCCGGGCCGCGGTGTCCGGCATCGCGGCCCCCAGGGCGACCTCGCGCAGCGCCGGGTCCTCGGCCGCGGTCACCGACCGCTCCCATACGTTCAGGTAGACCACGAACGGCTCCTGGGCGGGCGAGGGCAGCCGGTCGCCGGGCCTCTCCGGGTCGCGGTAGGCGTCGGGCTGGTCCCAGTACGTCCACCGGTCAGGCGGTGTCGGCGTGTCCTCGTCGGGCGCGTCCTCGTCGGGTACGGGCACTCCGGGCGCGGGCCTGGTCGCGTCGAGCAGGATGCCGTCGACGTAGTAGCGGCCGCTCTGGATGAGGAGCGTGTCGATGTCGTGCTTGCCGCCCACGTAGTCGATGCGGAAGCCCGCGATGTCGCGGCCCGCCGCGTCGCGCGGCCCGCCGTGGCGGCCGATCAGGTCGGCGGCGAGGGTGCGGGCCTGGTGGAGCTGGATCGCGGTCTGCTCGTTGGTGTCGGCGTCGAGCTGGACGCGGCCCTGCTGGGCGACGACCGCGGAGTAGTGCCGCTCCGGCCGGAAGGTGAGACGGGAGAGATCAGCGTGCATGAAGGGGGTCCCCCTGGTTCAGGATTCTGCGGGTGGGTCGTACGGCGGCACTGCTCAGGTCACGAAGAAGATCCCGGCGTCCGCACCCGCGGGCGTGTACTCCGCGAGCCGCGCCCGCAGACCGTCCTCGCGCTGCGGCCGGTACAGGTCGTGGAAGGCACCCAGCTCGGCACCGTCGTCCGCGCCCCGCCGGATCTCCTCGGGGCACCGGTCGGCCAACTGGCCGTACCAGGGCGTCCCGTAGCGCACCGATACGAACAACGGCCGTACGTCGGTGCAGCGATGGCGTCGCGGGGTGCGCGAGCCGGCGGGGACTGCCGAGTACCGCAGGCAGCCGATGCCGCGCCGGGCCACGTTCAGCCTGCCGGTGAAGACCGAGTTCTCGGCGATCTCCACCGCATGGGTGTGGACTTCGCCGATGACGGTGGTGCGGTGCACGTGGAGCACGGCGTGGGCGTGGCGGCAGTCCGGGGCGGACAGGGCCTCGCGGTCGTGCCCGGTGGCGTCCAGGATGCTGTCGCGGAGGTGGATGTCGAGGGGGTCCTCGCTCACCTCGTCGCCGATGACCTCGATGGTGCCGAGGATGCTGTGCTCGATCTGCAGGCAGGCGGTGGTGCGGTCCAGGACGATGCTGGGTTCCTCGGGCGAGTGCGGCTCGCACTCGGGCTCCAGGGACCAGCCGGGTACGAGGGTGCTGTGCCGTACGACGACGGCACCCATCGGGCCGGTGACGTTGATGCCGCGCCCGGCGACCAGCAGCCCGTCGAGGACGATCCGCGGCCGCTCGTGCGGCGCGCAGTCCTCTTGTACGGCACGGACGTTGAGGGCGTCGGGCCGGTTGCTGTACCAGTCGAGCAGCCGGATCACCGGCCGGGTGCCCTCGGCCGCGCGCAGCTCCAGCCGGTCGCCGGGGTCGAGGTCGAAGTCGAGCTGTTCCTGGTAGGCGCCGCTGTGGGTGATCTCGATGATGCCGTCGGGGCCGGTGCTGCCGGCCCGCCGGTCGTGCTGCCAGGCCCGGTAGGCGTCCATGATCTGGCGGTACGGCTGTCCCGGCCCTACCCGATAGAAGCTCGCGTCCGGCCGGTCCACCCGGTCGGGCCGCTCGTACTCGCCGCCGCCCATGTCGGCGCCGTACGCGTAGTGGTGGTCCACCCACACGCCCTGCCGGGGCGCCGACCGCGACCCGAACGCGATCCGCCCGAGCTCCGGGTCGACGGCGATCTGCCCCCGCTTCGGCCGGTAGCGCCAGTCGGACAGGTCCGCGACCACGAGGTCGGACGGCGGTACGGGCTTGTCCTCGCCGTCGCGCCGGATCACGAAGCTCTTGCCGGGGCCGTAGTAGTCCAGCAGCCGGTCGTGGAGCAGACGGCGGGTGATGAACGCGGGGACGTTGTCGACGGTGGCGATGTGCGTGGGCGACGGCTCCGGGACCGGCTTGGTGACCAGAGGGCTGTCGTTGCCCAGGATCGAGAAGGTGTACAGGTTGCGGGCGCGGTCGATGCAGTACGCCGGGGAGGACGTCAGCGAGTACGCCTTCAGCCGCCAGACGAACAGGGCGACACCGGCCGGGCTCCAACCGCCCTGAGTGCGCGCCGAGTTGGCGCGGCGGACGTCGACCGTGCGGGCCGTGGTGTCGAAGGGGCCGCCCTGGAGGGCGAGTGCCGAGCCGTCCCGGAGGTCGAGGAGGCGGCCCCTGCCGGTGTCCCGGTACAGCTTCACCGACTGGTTGTGGGCGACGAGCCGCGACAGCTCGACGGCACGGGCCGGATACCCGGCGACCTGCTCGGAGATCTCCTCCAGCAGGTGCAGCGTGCCCTTGCGGCGCCGGTTGGCGACGGTGGCCGCCACGTCCGCGCGCGGCGCGATGGCCTCGGCGAGCGCGGCACGCCCGCCCTCGTGCAGGCCCGTGGTGAGCACGCGCTCGTAGCCGGGCAGGGTGCGGTAGCCGACGAGATCGCCGAGGTAGGGCAGCACCCAGGGCGCCGCCGTCTCCACGAACAGGTCCTCGTAGCCCTGCTCCACGCCGTCGCGGACCCGGTCGAGCTGCTCGGCGATCACCGCGAGGAGCGCGCGCAGCGGCTCGCCCTCCTCGGCGTCGCGCAGGAGGTGCCAGCGGGGCAGCAGGGCGGCGAGGCCGTCCGGCTCGCGGGACGTCACCGGGACTGCCGTGTCGAACTGGACGTCCGCCTGGTTCGCGGCCATCACTTGACCTCCGTGAGGATGAGGGTGTCCGCGGCCCGCGGGGAGAGCAGGGCCAGCTGGGCGGGGCGGATGCCGCGGAAGACGTACACCGACCGGCCCTTCTTCAGGCGCCTGGTGTCGGTGATGTCGGGGTTGAGGCGCAGGAGTTCGGCGAGCGGGACGCCGTAGCGGGCGCAGACGGACGACAGGGTCTCGCCGTGCGGGTCGCGGACGGTGTGGATCTTCTCGTCGTACGCCGCCGGGTGCGCGGGCACACTGGAGCGGGGCTCGCCGGGGTCGCTGAGCAACGCGGCCAGCTCGCCGGGGGTGGCGGAGGCGGGGACGCCGGTGAAGACGTCGACGTCCACATGGTCGACGCCGGGCACGGTGTGGGCGGTGGCGAGGAGGTCGGAGAGCCGGGCGGGCTGCCCCAACTCCCGTCCCTCGTAGCCGAGCCGGCGCAGCAGTGCCGCCCGCAGCCGTGGTTCGACGTTCTCCCAGGCGTGGTCCGGGGCCACCTTCACCTTGGCCGCGACGAGCAGCAGGACCAGTTCGCGCACGTCCACGCGGACGGTCAGGTCGCCGTCGCCGTACTCGGTGAGCGCCCCGCGCAGGGCACGCAGTGTGTCCGAGTCGCCGTCCAGCGGCACATCATCCGTACCCGCGACGGTCACGTGCAGCACGCGCCGCCGCCCGTCGAAGAGTTCGCGCGCGGCGGCCCGGCCGATGCCGGCGCGGGAGCGGGCGAAGTCCTCGTAGTCGGCCGGCGAGACGAGCCGGTCCAGGGCGGAGACGGCGAGGGGGATCGTACGGCGGGTCAGGCCGGGGCCGTCGGCGTCCGCGCCGCCCGTCGCCGGGCGGGGGTTGGTGACCGCGGTGACGCCGAGCGGGCGGGTGAGGGGCTGGGTGATGCGGTTCGCCGGGAGGTTGGCCGCCTTGCCGGTGCCGAAGCGGTAGCGGGCGTGGACGTTCTCGTGGCCACTGGGCAGCCGCGCGCCGTGGATGCCGTCGCCGAAGGTGACCGTCGTACGGCCGTCGGAGGCGGTGCCGGTGATGTAGACCCGGTCGCGCGGTCCACGTCCGGCGAGGCTGTCCACCTCGTGCCAGAGCACCCCGTCCACCCGGATCTCCAGCACCGGTGTGGCGCCGAGGGGATTGTCGCCGGCGAGCCAGGTCAGCGGGGACTGCCAGAGCGCGAACGTCTGGCCCACGCGGTCCGAGTCACCGCTGCCGATGGCTTCCTCCCGGCTCTCACCATGGGTGGCTTCGACGACATTGCCCAGGATGCGGACCGTCTCTCTGCGGTAGCGGTGGGCGAGATCCGCGGTCAGGGTCAGCCGGGTGTGAACACGGTCGCCGGGCAGCTGCGGGTCCACTGTGGCGTCGGCGGCGGCGATCGTGACGATCTCGTCGGCGGTCACCCCGGTCGTCCCGGGGATGTCGCTGCGCTCACCGGTGACGACGAGCAGCCGCCCGGGGCGCAGTCCGTCGTACAGCTCGGCGAGTTCGATCTCGTTGCCGTGCACGTCCTCGCCCAGCGGCTCGTCCGCGAGCCGCAGCGGCTCGCTTCCGGCGTACACGGTGGTGTCGCGGATGTGCGAGAGCAGCACGTCGAACTCGTCCAGCCACGGGTCGGCGAGGGTGAGTTCGGTGCCGCGGCCGGTGATGCCGTAGTTGGAGTAGGCCGCCGTACGCGCCGCCACGACCTGGGTGGTGACGAACGCGAGCTTCGGGTCGCCCGGTATGCCGTCCTGGGCACCCTTGGCGGGCCGCAGGATGGCGACCCAACTCCCGACGGTGATGCTCGTGTGCACGCTGTCGAGCTGCAGCACAGCGCGGTTGACCGGCGCCGGCTTGCTGGCGATGACGATCTCGACGTTCGGCTCGGTGCTGCCCACCGTGTAGCGCAGGCTCACCTCGTACTCGCCGTGGGTGAACTGCTCGGTGGCGCCCGGCAGCAGGGAGATCTCCTGCGCGGTGCCGTTCTTGACGCCGACGTGGACCAGCCCGTCGTCGCCCGGCCGGGACACCGTCAGGGTGCGCTCGGGAAGACCGTCGCGGAGGTGGATGCTGACGGCGGGCTCCTGGCTTGAGCCGCTGGAGAGGTCGACATGCCCGGGACCGAGCCCGAAGTTGACCTGCTGGGCGAGCGGCAGCGTCACGGCCCGCTGATCGGAGCTGTTCCCCTCGACGTACTGGAACTCCGCCCGGACCGGCACCTTGCCCGCGGTGTCGTACACGACTCGCATCCCGGTCAGCACGGCCCCCGTCAGCGGCCAGTCCGCACTCCTGATGACCCGCCCCCTGTCGTCCTGAACGGGCTTGAGCGGGGCGGTGGAACCGAAGGGGGCGGCGGTGACTCGCATGGCGAGCAGGGCACGGAGGAGCTGGGCGGATCCAGGGACACCAGCTTTGCGCCAGGCGGGATAGAGACTGCCGAGGCCAGGATTGAGGGTGCGTAGGAGCCGGGCGGTGTCGGTACCGGGGAGCTGGGGGCCGGGTCCGGTCGGCGAGGCGGGAGCTTGGGCCCGCAGGGCGGGAAGGACCGCCGCCAGAGCATGAAAGGCGGCGGCACGCGAACCCCCCGTCAGGGGCGCGGGGCTGTATTGGATTTGCGGCTTCCGCCGCGCGGGCGCGACAAGCCCAGACGGCGCAGCAGACACCAACCCACCTGCCGAGGCACTCTCGCGCGTGCCCTGCGCAGGAGCCAACTCCAGTGCCCGCTGGGCAAGTTCAGCCAGCACGGCCTGCAACTGCTCGAACCACGCAGCCACATCCTCCCAAGGCCCCGCCAACACCTCCGCCTCGCCGAGCCGAGCAACGGGCTCCGCCAGCACAGCCGCAAGCCTCTCCGGCGTCTTCACCCCGTCCAAAGCGACCCGCAGCGACGCCAGCACCTGATCCTCGAAGTCCTCGATCATGCGGCTGACAGGCCGCGGATTGGGCACCTCCGGCGTAGGCGGCTCCTCCCCCGGCTCCCCCGGCCCGGCAGGCAGGGCAACCCACCGCCGCACCTCGTCGACGAGCTCCTTCAACGTAGGCGGCGCAGAACTCGGCAGCGAGATGGCCGTGACGTCCTCGTCCCGGTCAACCCGCACACCGGCGACCGGCAGCAGCTTCCGCTCCCCACCCGCCTGCTCACCGAACACAAACAGCAGCTGGTCCCCGACCTGCAGAGAGTTCGAGGTCCCCTCGACAAACAGCTCGGAGCGCCGCTCAAGCTCGTCGGGCGTCACCAAGGACGGCCGCCGCCTGCGCACCTTCAGCTCGTTGAAGTCCCAGCGGGCGCTGAGGTCCCGACTGGTCTCGAAGGTCAGCGACTCCTCGTCCGCGGACGCGGGCACACTGTGGGCACGGGCCCCGCGCGGGATCACCACGGGCAACGTCTCCGCACGCGGATCACGCTCAAGCGTGTACGCGAGATGCGTCGCGGCGGCCACACCGGGCCGCGGCCGGTGTCCGACCAGCCGCCCGAGCAGCACCAGCGACCGGTGCTCGTTCGCCGTACGGACATACGCCTCGTCGGCGATCCGCTCCGAGTGGAAGGTCAGCAGGTCACCGAGGACGGCGGCGGCATCGAGAAGCCCGATCGCCGGGTCGTCCGGGGTGCGGACCGTGAGGCCTTCCAGGGCCGGGTACGCGGGCGAGGCGAGCCGGTCGAGCAGGGCGGCCAGGAACGAGCCGTACTCGCCGACGCGGTAGTCGAGGGCGGTGCGTCCGGGCGGGTTGTGCGGCGGGGCGGGCGCGAGGCGCTCGTCGTGGCCGCCGCAGCCGCAGGTGCACTCATCGGTGGCGGTCATCGCGCCGCACCTCCCAGGGATATCGCCAGCAGGCCGTTCTCCGGCCGGTCGGGGTCGTTGTCGCAGGTGGCGATCTCCAGCGGGCCGAGCCGCAGCACGCCGTCCTCCCTCTCTCCTCGGTCCTGTTCGAACAGCCGCCGCAGCCGGGTGACCTGGACGCTCTCCACTCCCGGTACGGCCGCGGCGACGGCGACCAGTCGGCTGAGCCGTACGGGTTCGCCGAAGGTCAGCGCGTCCGGGTGGAAGAACCCGAGCCGCCCGTCGGCGAGGCGGCCGCTGCCGAGCACGCGGTACAGCTCGGCGAGGATCTGCCCGTGCTGGTAGCCGGGCCTGGCGCACACGGTCAGCGCGATGTCGAGCGGTACCAGGCGGGCGGGGCCGACCACGAGGTCGTGGCCGATGCGCCGGTACGCCTCCAGGGACTGCTCGACCTGGGCGAGCAGTTCGGTCGACGGGTCGGCACTCCCGTATGCGTCGATCGCGATGTGGGCCTCCTGGACGCTGCCGGTCCAGCGGATCTCGGCGGCGGCGCGCTGCACTCCGGGGAGCTGGGCGGCGAGGGCCGCGTAGTCCTCGGCGGTGACCGCGCGCAGGCGCGTGCGGCGCAGGTCGAGCGGGGCCAACTGGCGTGCCTGCTCGACGGGTTCGGGCTCTGTGCCACCGGTGGCGGGCAGCGGGTTGCGGACCACGGCGGCCGGCGGATGTGCGCAGTCGCTCTGGACGACCAGGTGGTTGATGGCCTCGGCGCCTACGTTGCCGGCGATGCCGCCGCCGAGTCGGTAGTGCAGGGCGAGGCGTGCGCCCGGCTTCGGCTTCGCGCCGTGCCGCCCGTCGCCGAAGCGCAGGGCGATACGGCCGTCGTCCTCCAGCTCACCGACGAAGTGCCGGTCGCGGGGGCCGCTGTGCAGCAGGTCGCGGCGGGGCAGCCAGGTCAGGTCACCGTCCTCGACGCGTACGGCGGGCAGGGCGCGGCGCGGGTCCTGGGCGAGCGCGGCGGCCGCGGAGCCCCGCAGGACCGGCTCGTCGGGGTGCAGTCCGGCCGCGTACGCCGGACCCCAGCTGTGGGCGATCTCCCAGGCGATGTGCCCGTCGAGGACCGCGCCCGCGCGGGCCCGGGAGACGAGGACGGCCAGGCGCCGCTGCTTCGTGTCGAGCAACTCGTCGTTGCGGTGCAGGAGTTCACGCAGCGCACGGACGGGATGCGTCCGCATCTCGAACCGCTCGATGACCTTCAGGCCGTAGATGACGGTGAGTTCGTCGATCTCCTCGTCCCCGAGTCCGTCACGGTCGCGGGCGCTGCGCCACAGTTCGACGAGCCGCTGCCGGACCGCTCCCGGGATCGCGGCGAGCCGCGCGGCCTGCCCGGCGGCCACGGCCTGCGGGTCGGGGAAGGCCACCGCCTGCACGACGGGTGTACGCGAGAGGACGGGCCGGAACCGTGGCACGAGGCCCGGGTAAACGGACTGTGCGAGCAGGGTGCGCAGGGCTGCCGCCTGGGCGTACGCGGTGCCGGGCACCACCCGCTCGTGCCGCTGCCCGGCGCGCTCCAGCCCGATTCCGGCGCGGACGGTCGCCGCCTCGCCGACCACCGCGAACAGCTCCCGGACGTCGTCCGGTACGAGGGCCTCCGCGTTCTCCGTCTTGTCCGTGAGGACGTTGATCAGCCGAGCCGGGGCGTTGCCCTCCTCGCGGTCGTGGCAGCCCAAGTCCGGCGGGGCGCAGGATGCGACGACGGCCGGCGCGGGCGGCACGGTGGCCGTCTGGGGGAGTCCGGTGAGGGTGCGGCCGTGGTCGACGAGGACGACGTTGCCGCGGGCCAGGGTCACGTCCTCGACGGGCAGGCAGTCGCGGCCGCCGCTCGTGCTCAGGCAGAACGGGAAGCGCAGGGCGTCCTCGGCGGCCCAGGTGACCTCCAGGACCGGCTGGTCCTCGATGCGGTCGACACCCGGGGTGACGGAGGTGAGGCGTACGGCCTGCCGGTGGCTCGGGTCCTGGTCTCCGGGGGTGCCGGTGCGCGGGCCCTTGACCTCCTCCAGCACCAGCAAGTCACCGGGCCGGAGGGCGAGTTGACGCTCCCGGCAGGTCTCCGGGTCGTCCCACTCGTCGCGCAGGGTGGCGGAGGTGGCGCCCTTCGGCAGGGTGCAGACCTCGCCTCCCCAGGTCCACAGGCGGATCGCGTTGTGGGCGACCTTCAGCTCCAGCGGGTCGGCGGCGACCACCGGTTCGAAGACCTCGACCGAGCCGCGCTCGTCCAGGTCGCCGAGGTCGTTCTCGTCGATGACCGTGCCCGGTTCGGGCCGGTCGTGCGGGTCGAGGGCGCGGACGTCGACGGAGGCGAAGCGGAAGGTGCCCGGGGCGAGTGTGTGGTCGCCGCCGGTCTGCACGGTGACGTAGGCCCGTGCGGTGCAGCCGTCGTGCATCGCGTAGTCGATGAGCCGGACGTGCCGCCGTACGGAGACCCGGCGGCGCGCGGTGTCGAGGTAGGCCTCGGTGGCCACCGCGTCCTGCTGGTAGCTGATCTGGTCGCCGGTGTACGCGAGCAGCTCGACGAGCGTGACGCCCAGGTCGGCGGGGTTGCGCTCGACCCAGTCGGGGGTGGTGAGCGCGAGCCGGTCCAGGAGCAGTCTGCGGATGGTGTCGTAGTCGCGGGCCGTGTAGTCGACGACGGGTGCGGCGGGGAAGGTTTCCGGCTCCGGCTCGTCGTCCTTGCAGTCGAAGGGGGTCGGGCAGTCGGGCCGGAAGGAGAAGGAGGCGCGGTGGTAGCGCTGGTCGAAGCCGCGGAAGGGTTCGGTTCCCGGGCGGCCGTACGGGTCGGTCTCGACGAGCGCGAACACGTACCGCGAGGTGTCGCCGGTCCGGTCGAGGGTGACGTAGAGCCGGTCGTCGAGCTCCGGGTCCTCCTCGCGTTCGATGCTGACGTCGACGGCGGTGATGCCGGTGATGCGGCGGCCGCCGTCGATACGGACGTTCTCAGGGCCGAGGCCGTGCGGGGCCTTGCCGAGGAAGGTGACGGTGAGCAGCAGCCCGTCGTCACTCACCTCGACGGCGTCGACTCCGTTGAGCTGTGCGGCTCTCACCTTGGCGCGGCGGGAGGTGGTCGTGCCGGTGCTCATGCCGCCCTCCCTTCGAATACGTCGTCGGTCCGGGCTCCGGTGGCCCGCAGGACGTACGACAGGTGGACGCGTACGGCGTTGTCGTCGCCGGAGACGTCCAGGGCCACGACGTCGATGAGGTCGCCGAGCCAGCGCTGGAGCGAGGCCTGTACGGAGAGTTCGAGGGTGCTGACCAGCTCGGGGCTGTTCGTCGCGAAGACGAGATCGAGGAGGCCGCAGCCGAAGTCGGGGCGCATGACACGCTCTCCCGGGCTGGTGAACAGCAGCTGCTCGATCAGGTCGTGGACGTGCGCGGCGTGGCGGGCGTGCGCGGTGCGGCCGCGGCGGTCGGCGTGGAAGGGGAACGCGATGTCGGTGCGCGGCTGTCGGCGTGTGGCGCGGCTCATCGGACGGTGACCTTTCGCTGTGCGGCCTGGACCACGGGCGGCCCCTGCGGCACGAAGGCCGCGCTGAAGCACTGGGCTGCGGAGGTGTCGAGCAGCACGGGCGCGCCGTCGACCGTGACCCCGCTGCCGCCGGCGGTCCAGCGGACCGACACGCACGGCGAGGGCACCCCGGCGACGGTGTGCGGGCAGCCGGTGACGACGTAGGTGTGCGCGCCCGTGGCGACGGCGGCGCCCCCGATGCGTACGCCGCCGGAAGGTGTGGTGGCGGCGGTGACCCGGCCGCCGTGCGGGCAGCCGATCACGGCGCTCGCGTCGAGCAGACTCCCGGACAACTTCTCTTCTCCCCCGTTGTTGCTAGCGCTTCGACCGAACGGTCAACTGGCCCTGGTTGATGGTGACGTGGTCGCCCTGCAGCAGGATCTCGGCGCCCGCGCCGTTCGCGATGACGACGACTTCCTTGGTGATGCGGATGTAGGCACCGCCCTGGGCCTGCAGCAGAATCCCCTGCTCGGCACCGGCGGTGTCGTCCATGACGATCTTGTGCGCGCCCGGTGTCTGCACGACGACCGGTTTGCTGGGCGAGTTCGCCTGCAGCGCGCGCCGCGCGTCGGGCGGCAGCTCTTCGGCAGCCCCGTACCAGCACCCGGTCCACACCGGGAAACTGGGATCTCCCTGCTCGAACTCCACCCACACACCGGCCCCCGGCGGCGGCACCACGAACTGCCCGGCCTCGGGCCCGGTGAACGGCAGGCAGGGCAGCGCCCAGGTGGACGGCTCGTCACCGAGGACGTCCGGGACCTCGACGGTGACACGGCCGATGCGCAGCGGGTCGTTGTTGTCCACGACCCGGCCGCGGAACTTGCCGAGGTGGCGATTGTTGGGTGCCGCCATGCTGAACTGCTCCTGAGTGATGAGGTGTTACGGCCGGACGCGGTCGTCGCGGGCTTCCAGGCCCTCCCTGGAGAGGGTGAAGTTCTGCTGGAAGGACCCCGGGCGCAGGTTGTGGGTGACGGACTTGACGTAGTAGTCGCCGTCGTACGCACGTCCCGAGCCGCGCACACCGACCAGTTGGCGGGGCTGCAGGACGTAGCCGTGCCGGTTGACGTCGAGCGACCCCGACCCGGAGACGACGTCCGCCGACACGGCGGCCCGGGCGAGGAGTTCGGCCTCGGCCTGCTCGCGCTGCTGCTTGGCGGTGCCGGAGAGGGTCCTGCGCTTGAGGGCCGGGGTGGGCCGGCGCCCGAGGGGCGGACGCAGCGGACTGATCGGCGGCTGGGGAAGGAGGGTGGACACGCGGGTCCCCGGATCCTGCCAGCGGGCCTGCGGTTCCTCCCTTGCCGTCCCGTCGTAGGCGAAGGTCAGCTGATCGACGGTGGTATTGGCGTCCATGTTGACGTTGAGGGCGTGCTGACGGATGCCGAGACGGATCTCGGGCCCCCAACGGGCGGAGGACTGACCGGGGTTGGGCCCGGGCTCCAGATAGAAGGTGTAGCCGTTGGCACGGGCGAGGTCGGTGACGTACTGGAGATCGGTACCGGTCTGGTAGTGCACCCGCAGGTCCTGGTGCGGCGGCTGGGCGATCTTCTCGGCGTAGACGTCGGGCCGGATGCCGTAGTCGGAGTAGCGGCGCAGGATGCTCAGCACCCGCTCGGAGGGCGGCAGGTTGGGATACCGGGCGGTGCGCTCCTCCAGGTCCATCAGCAAGGTCAGGTCCTCGCCGGTGACGGTGAGGGTGGAGTGGCCCGGCTGATTGCTCGCACCGACCTCCTGGCGCACGACGAGCCCGTCGAAGAGCACGTCGGTGGTGCCGCGGACACTCACGGTGACGATGATCCGCGTCTTCGGATCGAAGAACCCCTCGGGCAGCAGCCGCTGGTTGATGATCCCGGTCTTGGTGAGGTCGAAGGCGAGCTGGAACCCGCTCCTCTCCCCCGCCGTGGCGGTGATCTGCGCGGACAGCAGCGCCTCGGTCACCTCGGCCGGCACCGGCTTCACCAGCTTCGGCCCCATGAGGAGCGTGATGTGGACGGGGCCGTGCAGCACGGGCTGTTCAGACACGCCGACGTCCTCCGGGCTCGGGGACGTCGATGACCCGCCCGGCCTCGTCCGTCAACTCCCGTGGATCGAGTACGGGGTTGGCGTCGGCGATCCGCCACCACTGGCCGGGGTCGCCGAAGTACCGCTGGGCGAGGAGGTCGGGTCGCTCCCCTGCCCCGACGACATGCTCGTGGGTCTCCTGGGTGTCGAGCGGCGGCAGCAACCGGCGTTTGGTGTAACGGACTTCGGTGCCGTCCTCCTGGACGTGAATGCCGATCTCGGCGTCGTGGTAGCGGCTGGTGCGCGGGTAGGGGTGAGCACCCGGTATCGCGCTCAGGGCGCTCTCGTAGGACTCGATGTCAGCCATGCTTGCGGTCTCAGCCCCTTCCACTCAGTACGTCGACACCCGGCAGCCCGAGGGCCCCGAGACTCCCGCCGCGGGCGGCAGCGGCAAGCCGCTCCTTCTGTGCGAGGTGAGCCATGTAGAGATCGGCGCCGCGGTGCCCGGCGGGCAGATCGCTGACGGTGAGGATCTTCATGCCGATACTCAGCGAGGCCCGGATCGGATTGAGATTCACGTCGAAGGCGGACTCGTTGACGGAGAGCTCGGTGAGCCGCACGGGCATGACCCGCTTGCTCCCCCACGTGAACAGCGTGAGCGGCATCTCGATCGGGCTGATCTCGATGGTCCCGTTCTGCGCGAGCCGACTGGCGGCGCGCAGCTGGGCGGTGGTGGGCTGCACGAGCATCTCGAGGACGGCGAGCTGCGGATGAATCCCGTCGGGCGCCGCGATCTCCAGCTGATCGGTGGCGTCGATCTCGGCGGTGAACTTCCAGGTCTCCTGCGCCGGCCCTTTCAGCCTCAGCGCCTCGTTCCGGTCCCCACTCCCGGCGCCACCACTTCCGGTGTCACTGCTGTCCCCGGCGGACTGGGGCGCGATGCTGCGCTCGAGGGTGTCCGGGTTGAACTGCAGCACGATGATCCGCTGGGGGGTGCCGGTGTCGGGGTTGACGACGACTATTCCGGAGCGGATGGGTTTGGGGATGTCGGCGTAGCGGGTCACAGGCGGGCCTCCAGGCGGCTTATGAGCGGCGCGTAGTCGTGCTGCGGGAAGGCCGAGGGGAAGGTCTGCAGCATGCCCGTGAGGTTCTCCCGGTGTGCCCGGAACTCAAGACCGCCCAATGACACGTCGACAAACAGCATCTGCCAGCCGAAGGCGCCCTTCGTCAGGCGAAGCGCCTCCAGATAGGCGCAGTAGTCGAGCTCCATCCGGAGGAATCCCTGGGTATTGGTGTCTTCGTCGTACAGGTAGCGGTCCTGGTACCAGATCTCCAACTGGTCCTTGTGCGGTTCGATCCGGATGTAGGCAGCCTCGCCCGTCGCCCGAGCCGGAGCGAAGTCGATCAACCGCAGCTCCGACATCAGGGAACGTTCCCGATCCGAGGCCAGGTCGTTGTAGCGCGGAGCGTCGCGGAGGAGTGCCCGGTAGAGGTGCGGGAGGCAGAACTCGCCGTGCAGCTCCAGCTCAGGGTCCACGCAATGCCATTGGCACGACAGGGACCAGAACCGTAGGGCGCAGTTCTTGAGTTCGGCGCTGAGTCGTACATCCGCCCATTCCTTTTTCGTCCCGGACAGCGGATCGAAGTCGGCGAGAGGGAACGACAACTTCTCCCGCTCGTCCGTCACCTCGAACAGCGGATTGGATTTCAGCTCCCTAATGGATTCGACCTGCAGCTCTTCGCTTCGCGTCAATGCTTCCATGTGTCCTGACCTTCGATAGAAGTGGGGCTTCCCACCGTTCAGAATTGAAGACGCCCTTCCGCCATCAACTGGGCCAGGCGATTTCTGATCTTGTCCAGTTTGAATCTCTTGTTGTACGCCGCCAACTTGTTGATCATGTCCCTCTCGTCAACGAAGGGTCGTAGTTTCACGATCGCCGTCATCTGCGAGTCCCTGGCCTGAAGGGCGAGCTTGAGACGGTAGAGGTCCTTCTCCGTGTTGACGTTGATGGTGCGGTGCTCGGGGAGAGTCGGCGGTTTCTCCAGACTGGAGAGGACAACCTCGCCCTCCAGCCCCTTCTTGTCCCAGTGGGACTCGCTCTCACCGCTGGTACCCGGCTTCTGCGTGTACTTCCCCCATGCGGTGCGAAGGCGGCTGGGGAAGCCCGGGGGTTGCACGATCCGGCCGTCCGGGGCGTGAAGTTCGGGGTGATAGGCGATCTCCACCTGGTACCAGGCGATCCGACTCCCGTTCTTTATCCACTTGAAGGCAGGTCCCTCGGTCGCCCGGAGTCTCATGTTCTGGTAGTGCCGCGCCGGTACGAGGTTCTGGTTCATGGTGTTGCCGCCCAGTTCGGATGGCAGGAGATGGGTCCGATCCCATTGTTCGCTGTCGTTCAGCGTGTTCTTACCCAGATAGCGGAATCCGATCGGATCAGGCTTCCGTGCAGTGTTCTTCGAGCCCTCAGCCTCGGCGAATCGCACGTTGAGGTACTGCGAAATGAAGCTTGAGGCGAGTGCATTGTCCCGGAACCGGGGCGACTTGACCGGCGGCAGGCCCTTCTTCCGGTGCTCCGCATTCAGCCAGTCGACTGGTGTGGTCTTGTCGCCCAAGTCGTCGCCACCGGCGTCGAAGCCCTCCTCCGGAACCTCTGTACCGCCGATCACTCTGCCCTTCGGGTTGAGTTCCGCTTCGATCTCGAAATTCGGCGGATGGTTCCGCGTCAGGGCGGTGAGCCGATACCAGATCCGGTACAGGTTGAGCCGCTGGAGGTGCCGGTTCCGGGTGATTCCCTTTGCCAGACTGCTCCTTTCCTTCGGTTCTATCCGGGCGATGATCTTCTGCAGGCGCTCCTCCTTGGAGTCCTTCGAGTCCTCCTTCTTCTTGCGCCTGTCCTTGTCCCGCTTGGACTTCGGTCGCCCAGGCCTTTCCGTGTCGGGCTTGTTCTTGGGCCGGCGTGGACCGTGCTCGTCCGGTTTCGGCCTGCGCGGCTTGTCGTCCTCGTCGCGCCTGGGCCGCTTCGGGTCCTGGTCCTTGCCGTGTTTCGGCTCCTTCGGGTCGTCCTCGTCGTGCTTGGGCCTCTTCGGGCCCTCACCCTTGTCGCCGGGCCGCCTCGACGGGGCCTCCCTGCCGTCGCCCTTGGGCTTGCCCGGCGTTTCCTCCTTGGGCCGCCCCGGCTCGCCCTCCTTGGGCCTGCCGGGTGCCTCGTCCTTCGGCCTGTTCGTGCCCGGTGTCTCCCCTGTGTCCTTCGGGCGCTGTGGGGTCTCGTCCTTCGGCCTGTCGGGCGTGGAGTCCTTCGGCCTGTCCGGGGCCTTCGGCTCGGGCTTCGACTTCGGGCGGGGCTCCGGCTTCGGCTTCGGCCTGGCCGTGGGGGTGGGGCGGGTGTCCGGCTCGCCGGAGGGTTTGTCGGCCGGGCGGTGCTTCGGGCCCGTGGTGCCCGGTTCCGCCGGCTTCGGACGGGTCGGGGTGCCCGAGTCTCCGGTGGTGGGCTTACGGGTGGGAGCCTCTGCGCCCGCGGGACGCGCCGTCGTCGGAGTCCTCTCCGCCGGCCGGTCGCCTCGCGGTGCGCCTTCGTCCCCCGCGCCGGCGGACGGGCGGCGCCCCGGGCCCCCGCCCTCTCGCCCGCCGCGGAACAGCTTCGCGGCGATGCCCTTCAGGCGGCGGCCCACCTTGGCGACGTACTTGCCGACGGCGTCGAGCAGGTACTGGTAGGCGAGTTCGAGCAGGGCGACGATGCCGGCTGCGACCGCCTTGGCGAACAGGAGGCCCGCCCCGCCCTGGCGGACCGCGCGCAGCCAGGACAGGACCGCGCCCATGGCACTGAGGATGGCGCCCAGGGCGCCGATCGCGGTGCGGATGGCGTCGATGACGGCCATCGCCCAGCCGGCGCCGGGGATCAGCTTCGCGACGACCTTGGTGATGACGATCTCGCCGATGATGAAGGGAAGTTGGGGCACGACCGCGTCCCAGGTCTCCTTCACGATCTGCGCCAGCGAGAAACCGCCCTTGATCAGCTTCTCGATGATCGCCTTCGGGACGCCGAGAATCTCCTGGATCTTCTCCTGGAACCACTGTTTGACCGCGGCCTGCACCTCTCGGAACATGTAGTGCTTCGCGCCGTCGACGGCCGAGTTCTTCGCGCCGCTCAGCCAGCCGCCCGGGTCGTCCAGGAAGTCGATCGCGATCATCATGAACTCGCCCAGTGCGCCCAGGAGTTTGGAGGCGTAGTCGAGGATCGTCCTGACCGCGTCGATGATCGACTTGATGACGTCCATGAGCATCTTCTTGAGGATGTTCAGGATGTCGCTGAGCGTCTTGGCGAGCTGATCGAGCAGGTCGGTGACGAGCTGCTTGAGCTGGGCCGCGAGCCGGGTGACGAGGGCGATCGCCGCCGCGATCAGGTCGGTGACGAGCTTCCGTATCCGCCGGGCCAGTTCGATGATCTCCCGGACCATCTCCACGGCGAACTCGATCAGGTCCTCGATCAGGGTCTTGATCGTGTCGACGATGAACTTGCGGGCCTCGTTGATCCAGCGCTCGACGGTGTCCTTGAAGTTCTTGATGAAGTTGACGACCGCGTCACGAGCATCCCGGATGATCTTGACGATCGCGTTCTTGATCTCGATGACCTTCTGCTTGATCCAGTCGAAGGCCTTCGAGAGCCAGTTGCCCGAGTCCTGGGCCGCGGTGTCCGCCTTGGTCTTGGCGTCCGACTCGGCCTGCTCGCCCTTGTCCTTGATCTGTTTGTCGCTGTCGGTCTTCTGCCGGGCGACGTCGTCGTCGGTCTTCTTCTCGTGGTCCTGGACGTCCTTGCGGACCTTGTCCGCCCGGTCGCTCTTCTTGTCGCCGAGTTTCTTGAGCGACTGGTCCTGTTCCTTGCGCCAGTCCTCCCGGTGCGCCGTGACCTCGTCGAGGGCCTTGGTCCGCTGGTCGGTCTGGTTCCTGGTGTTCTTGCCGATCTCACCGTCGACCTGCTGCTTGTTCTTCTGCTGCGAGTCGCGGAAGTCCTTGTCCTTGGTCCGGCGGCCGGCCGACATGCCCTGTTGGCCCTTGCTGAACGCCGCCTGGAACTCCGGACCCTTGTCGTGCTCGGCCACCGCGGAGGCCGCGTCCGGCGGTACGGCGCCGGTGGGGGCCCCGCCGGGCACCGCGCCCTTGGTCCCGTCCGCGCCCGGCACCTTTCCCTGCAGTTCCTCCTGGGGAGCGTCGGGATAGACCTGGTTCTCGCCCATCGAGCGGCCGGCGTCGTCCCGCGCCGTGTCGACCGTCTCCTGGCCCTTGGTGTCGACGGCGGCACCCTGCTCGTCGGACGTCTGCTGGGCCGCGCCCTGCATCTGCACGCCGGGCGCGTTGCCCGCCTGGGCCTGCTTGAGGGCCTCGTCCTTGGTGGGCAGCCCGGCGAACTTGGCGGCCAGTTCCTGCTTGTCGACCTTGAAGCCGAGCTTCTCGGCGAGCCAGCCGATGCCGAAGCCCAGCGCCATCTTGAAGGTCTGCCAGCCGCTCGGCTCCTCCGCCTTCTCGGCCTCGATCTGCCCCTCGGGCTCCTTCGCGCCAGTGACCTGGGCGTTCTCCTGCCGGGGAGCCTCGGACTTCTGCGCCGGGTCCTGCGAGTAGCGGGCGGGCGCGTCGGTCTTCGGTTTGCCCTGCAGGGTCTGCGGTGCGCCCGCCGGGCGCTGCATGGAGGGCGGGGCTGCCGCGAGTTGCCGATGCTCGTCCCCCACGGTGCGGTCGACCGAACCGCTCACCCCGCCCATCGCCTGGTACGCCTGGTGCGGCTTCAACGTGGCTGCCGTGCTCAGTCCCGCCTCGGGCGAGACCTCGGAGAGGCTCGGGGCGGGTGCCGAGGCCTTCTTCGCCCTGCCCTTGCCGGCGGGCTTGCCGGCGACGCCGCCGGTCGGCGCAGGGGAGGCCGTGGGTGCGGCTGCCTTGGGCGCCCGTTCCGGCCGCGGGGCGGCGCCGACCGCGTCCTCGTCGGCCTGCCCGGTGCTCGTGGACTCGGCGGGCGGCCTGGGCGCAGGACGTGGTGCAGGAGCGGTCGCCCGGGCCGGCGCGGGCTGCGCGGGCGCGGCACCCTCGGGTCGAGGCGTCGCCCCGTTCTGGACGCCGCCGGTGGGACTGCCGGGCCTGTCCGGGGCGGACCCTCCGGCGACCTGCGACTCGCGGGCGGGTGCGGGCGCCGTAGCGTCGCCCGTACGTTCGTTCCCGCCGGCCGGGGCGGAGCCTGCCTGTTGCTGTTCCTTCCCCGGCGGTGCGGTGGCCGTACCGCCCGCCGCCCGCGGAGAGGCCTTCTCCTGAGCGGTCGTACCCCGTTCGCCCGCGGCCTGGGTGCCCTTCTCCTCCTTGGCCGCGTTCTCCTGTGCCGCCCCTTGCGGCCTGGCCGCCTGCTGCACGGTGGCCTGCGCGGTGACGGGACCGGCCTTGGGATCGTCACCGCTCTTGGGGTCCTGGGTGACGGATCCGGCGCCCGGCAGTGCGGGGGTCCGCTCCTGCGGTTCGAGGCTCGAGAGCAGGGAGTCCCCCGGTCCGCCCACCGTCTCGGGCGCAGTCGACGTGACCGGCTCGGCCACCGGGGCCCCGTCGGTGTCGTCCTCGACGTCCGCCTCCGCCGCCGCGTCCTCGGCGTCCTCCGCGTCGCGCTCCGCCTGGATCTGATCGGCCCTGGTCGGCGGCGGTGCCGGGAAGTCCGGGAGGGACTCGCTGCCAGGGGCCGCGTCCGCGCGCCGGTCGGCCGTCGGCACCCCGGACACGTCGGGGTCCTGGGCCGGCAGGAAGTCCTCCGGCTGAAGCTCCACGTCCCAGGCGCTGGGCTCGGCACCGCCGACCTCCACCTCCGAGGTGCTGTCGGAGAGTGCGCCCTCGTCGGCCGTGTCCTCGGGACCTTCCAGATCCTGGGTGCGTACGCCGTCCAGGGTGCCCGTCGGCGCGGGCAGCTCGGTGTCCCTGCCGGGCGCGGGCGAGCCCGTCGGCTGGTCCGACCCACGCCGGTCCGCCTTGGGCACCTGCCGGCCGGCGGCGGTCTGCTCGGCGGCACCAGGTCTGTCCCGGGCGGCGGGCTCCTCGGCGCCAGGGGTGGGGGCGCCCTGCTCCTCGGCCGGCGTTTTGCCGTCTTCCTGCTGCGTGCCCTCCTGCTTCTGCTGCTCTTCCTGCTGCTGGGGCTGGGAGTCCCGCAGGGCCTGCCCGGTCTCGGCACCGGCGCTCTGCGGCGTCTGAGGCGGGGCCGTCTCTTGTGTCACGGCAGCCGGCTTGCCCACCGTGGCCGACGGAGCCTCCTGCTTCGCCCCGGCTGCCGGCGCCCCGCCGTCCCGCGCCGCGGACCCCGGCGGCTGTCGCCGGGCCCGCGCCGCCGAGTCGCCCTGCTGCCGGCGGCCCTGCGCCTCGTCCTGGGCCCGTTGCTGCTGTTCCTCTCTGGTACCCCCGTTCAGGGGGGTGCTGCCGGGGGCGCCGGTCCGTTCCGCCCGCTCCTTCTCCGGACCGGGAGCGCTCGCCGGCCTCTCCTCTGTCCGGTCATCGTCGGCCGCGCGTTGCGCGTTCTCCCGCTCGGTGCGCACCTGCTCGGCCGTGTCGGGTTCGGCTGCCGGGGCGTCGTGCGCGTCGCGCTCCACGCGGTCGTCGCCGAAGTCGTCGTATGCCTCGATCTCGTCGACGAGGTCGAGCACCCGGTCGTGCTCCGGGCCGAGCAGGCGGCCTTCCAGGCGGGCGAGGACGCCGTCGAGCAACTCGGCGGGCAGCCCGGCCAGTTGGCGGCGGGTGCGCTTGGAGAGGTCCTCGGGGTCGCCGCGCAGGGAGCGTACGAGGGAGTTGGCGAGCCGGTCGACGAGGGTCGCCGGGTCGATCGCCTCGGCGCGCCGCCGGTCGGCGTCGACCGTGGCGTAGCGCAGCCAGCCGGGGGTGGCCTGGCCCTCCTGGACCTGCGGGGCGGACTCCTCCTGCGTGAGTGCCTGAGCGGTGGTTTCCGCCTCCCGTTCGATCGCCTGCTGCGGCAGGCTCACGGCGCCCAGTTCGCGGCCGGCGCGCAGGGCGCCCAGGCCGTGCGGGTTCTGCACCGTGTGCTGGAGTTCGTGGGTGAGCAGCCGCCGGCCCTCGTCGGTGCCGGGCCGGAAGGCGCCTTCGCGGAAGAGGATGTCCTGGCCGACGGCGACCGCGTCCGCGCCCAGCAGCTCGGTCAGCTGCCCGGCGTCCCGGCCGGTGTGCAGCCGTACCCGGCTGAGGTCGTGGCCGAGCTGTTCCTCCAGCTCGCGGCGGAGGCCCGGGTCGAGGGGCTGTCCGGCGCCGCTGACGATGTTCTTCGGCTCGGGCGTACGGGACTTGGCGGCCCGCTCCTTGCGCTTGCGGCGCCGCTGCTCGGCGGCCTGCTCCGAAGCGGCGTCCTGGGTCTGGGAACTCACCGGCCCACCTCCCCACGGCTGCCGAGCGCTGCGTGCACGTCCCGCGCCGGTTCCTGGCCCGGGCGGCAGACGGACATACAGACGGCCGGCCCGGCACTGCTGACGTGGTCCTCCGGCTCGACCGACCACCCCGCGCATACGTCCCGCGTCCGGGTACTCACCGGCCCACCTCCCCGTGCCCGCTGAGCCCCTCGTGCACGACCCGCGCCAGCTCCTGGCCCAGGCGCCGTGCGGAGAGCCCGGCGGGCAGGGGCGGCAGCCCGGACAGTGCGTCGATGGCGAGGGGGCCGCCCGCGGCCAGCGGTACGCCGTGCAGCCGTACGAGACGCGTCAACTCGCTCTCGAACGCGGCCGACACACGCTCCGGGTCGGCCCGGAAGCCGTCGAGCAGCAGCTCGCCGACCTCGATCCGGATCGCCGAGGGCTCCCGGTCCCTGGAGGAATTCACACCCATCCGCGGACCTCCGTGGGCGTCAGCGAGCGCTCCAGCTTCAGGTACTCGGTGCGGGCCGCGGCCAGCATGTGCCGCATCTGCAGCCGGTCGCCCTCCTCGGCGGCGAGGAAGGCTCCGGACAGGGCGATGTTGCGGATCGAGCCGCCGGCGACGGTGAGCTGGGCGAGCAGGGTCGGGTCGATGTCCTTGACCGGGGCCTGTGGGGGCAGTACGCGGCGCCAGATCTCGGCGCGCTCGTGCTCGGCGGGGAAGGGGAAGTCGACGACGAAGCGGATGCGCCGCAGGAACGCCGTGTCGAGGGCGTTCTTCATGTTGGTGGTGAGGACGGCCAGGCCCCGGTAGGCCTCCATGCGCATCAGCAGATAGCTGACCTCCAGGTTGGCGTACCGGTCGTGGCTGTCCTTGACCTCGCTGCGCTTGCCGAACAGGGCGTCGGCCTCGTCGAACAGGAGCAGGGCACCACCGCGTTCGGCGGCGTCGAAGACCCGGCGGAGGTTCTTCTCGGTCTCGCCGATGTACTTGCTGACGACCTGTGAGAGGTCGATCACGAACAGGTCGAGGCCGAGTTCCTTCGCCATGACCTCGGCGGCCAGCGTCTTGCCGGTGCCGGAGCCGCCCGCGAACATCGCGGTGACGCCGAGCCCGCGGCGCAGGGTGGCGGCGAATCCCCATTCCTGGTGGACGGTCGCCCGTTGCCGGACATGCGCGACGATCTCCCGCAGCACGCTGGTCTGCCGCTCGTGCAGCACCAGGTCGTCCCAGCCGGCCTGCGGGGCAATACGCCGCCCGAGCTCGTCCATGCCGATCCGCGCCTCGTCGAGCCCGGCCTGCCAGGCGAGTTCGCCGGCGTCCAGCTCGTCCTCGTGCGGCAGCCGGCGGTGCACGGCGGCGGCCGCGGACCGCACGACGTGCGGGGGCAGCTGGAACTGGGCGACCAGAGAGCGCAGTTCCCCCTCCTCCAGGCCGATCTCCTCGAAAGCGCCCGCCCACAGGCCGAGTTGCTCGTCGTCGTCCAGCCGTGGCACCGCCACCCGGGCCCCGTACGAACGCTCCGAACGCAGCGGGTCCTCGCTCGACACCACCACCGGTACGGCCGCCCCGGCCAGGAAGGACTCCGTCGCCGCCCGCTGGTCGCGGTCCAGCTCTCCCGCCTCGACGAGCAGCGCGGCGGGCAGCAGGATCGCCTCGCGCTGCCACAGCCGGGCCAGCCGGTCGCGTTCGGCCGGGTCGGACGGGATGTCCTCGGCACTCATGGAATACAGGCCCAGCCCTGCGCGGGCCGCCGCGGCCGCCGAGATGTCGGCCCGGCTGCGCAGATCACCGCCGGTGATCTCGACCAGCGGCGCCTCGGTCGCGTTCGTCCAGCCGTCGGCGAGCCGGGTGGCGGCCAGGTCGTACGACGGTGTCAGCACCTTCGGCACGGAGGTGCGTCGCAGCTGCCCGTGCAGTCGGGCGTCCAGGTAGGGCGAGCCCAGCAGGAAGTGCAGGATCCGTTCGTCCAGCCGCAGCCGGGACGTCGTCAGCCGTGACTCGTCCTCCAGCTCGACGATCCGCCACCGCCTGAGCGGCGCCACGGGCGTGAGCGCACTCCAGTGCGGCTCCGCGAGGGCGGCCAGGGCGAGGGAGAAGGTCGGGTACGCGCGTTCCGGGTCACCACAGGCCGCGGCGCACCGGGCGGCGGCCGTGGGCTCCAACTCGTGGGCGGCGGCCAGGAGTACGAGGTCTCGCTCGAAGGAGGTGAGGCTGAAGCAGGCGACGAGGGCGTCGAGGGGGGCGGTGCCGGGGCCGGGGAGAGCAGCAAGGGCGGCCGGCTCCTCGGCGCCGGACTCACCGGAGGCCGCACCAGCCTCACCCGCGGACACGAAAGCCCCGCCGGAACCGTGGCAGCCCGCGGCAGCCGGCTCCTCGGCGCCGGACTCATCGGAGGCCACACCAGCCTCACCCGCGGACACGAAAGCCCCGCCGGAACCGTGGCAGCCCGCGGCAGCCGGCTCCTCGGCGCCGGACTCATCGGAGGCCACACCAGCCTCACCCGCGGACACGAAAGCCCCGCCGGAACCGTGGCGGCCCGTGGCGGCCGGCTCCTCGGCGGAGGCCGCAGCAGCCCCTCCGGGTGCCGCGGCCGCCGCGTCGGCATCCCCGCACGAGCGTACGAAAGCGCCGTCAGCAGGCCCGCCCGCGGGCGCGAAAGCCCCGGCTCCCGACCCGTCTCGGGCAGTGGAAGCCCCGGCCGCGGCTCGCGTCGCGTGGGCGTCGACGTGGGCCAGGACGCGCCGGATCTCCGCGGTCAGTGTCGTCCTGCGCTCCTGTGCGCCCTGCTCGTCCATCCCCATGCCGTCACCTGCCCCCGCCGCCGCCATGTCGTTCAGTTCTCCCTGCCGTCGTCGCCGCGGTCCGTGTTCCGGGTTTCGGGTCCCGCGGACTTGGTGGCGCGGGGCGCCGCCTTCCTCGTACGAGCCGGAGTCTTGGCCGGGGCTTTGGCGACGGTCTTCGCGGGGGCCTTCGCCGCCTTCTTGGCGGGCGGAGCGGCCGGCTCGGCGGTCTCCGCCTTCACAAGCTCCTTGGAGCCGCCGTCACTTGACGGCCGTTCGCCCCGCGGATCCGCCGTCGGCGGGACCGGCGCACCGGGCGCTCCGAACGGCAGCACCCGTACCTCGGGCCGCTCGACCGGCCTGCCCGGCACCGGGCTCTCGCGGCCGTCGATGAGGACGAGCGTCGCCTGGTAGACCACCGACAGGGTGTACGGCGTCTGGTAGAGCATCCCCCACAGCTTCGACGTCTCGTCGACGTCCATCACCGTCGGCGTGAACCGCACCCGCTGTGCCGCCTCGGCGAGATCGCTGCCTGCCAAGTACGGGCGTTCACCGGCCTGTTCGATGACGTCCTTCGGCAGGACGGGGATCTCGTGCAGGGTGCGCACCACGGAGCCGATGAGCCGCTGTCCGACCAGTTCCCGCTCGTCGCCGTACGCGCTGATCAGATAGTGCAGGTCGAGCGCCGCCGCGGGCCGCTTGACCAGCGTGCCGTCGGCCGCGCGGGTGGGCAGGTCGTTGTTGCGCAGCGAGGTGTTGGGCGTGACCTGGTGGAGGAAGACGGAGATCGTGGGCTGTTCCAGCTGCGGGTCGGCGGGCGGCTTGCGCGGCTCGACCTTCACCGCCTCACCGAACTCCGGGCCCACGTTGTTCTCGATCAGCAGGGCGAGAGCCTGGGTGACATGGGCGATGGCAAGTGCGTTGCTCATGACGTCAGTTCCTCGGTTCCTCTCGTCCTGCTGCTGTGTGCAAGGCGGCTCACTCGCGCCCCCGGGCCAGGTAGTCCGCGAGGCTCAGGGCCGTCCCCGGCCGCTCCGCCGCCTTCCGCCGCTGCCCGTCGCCTTGAGCGGCGCCGGCGGCTGTCACCTCCAGCCGTCCGATCTGCACCTGCACCACCTGCTCGGCGGGCTTGGACGGGCGGCGGGCCGCGGCCTGCCGTACGGCGTCGCGTGCCGCCGCCGTGTCGGCGGCACTGGGTCGCAGCGCCGCCGACACGGCTTGGGGGGCGGCCTCCGTACCCGGGGGGATGGGCACGGACACCGCGGTCTGTGCAGGTCCTGACTCCGTGTGCCCTCGCCCGGCCGCACGCCGCCCGGCCTCGGGCAGCGGACGCGGGCCCGGCGCGACGGGCGCGACAGGACGCAGCAGGGGTGCCTCGGCCCGGACCGGCTCGGACGGACGCGGGGCCGGTGCGACGGGCTCCCGTTCGGTGCGTACGACGGTCCGCTCCCGCTCCGTGTGCGTGCGCGTCCGGATCGCCGACGGACGCGGCGCATCCGGCGGCACGGCAGCCGCCGGCGTGCCGGCGGGCCACAGCAGCGTGTCCTCGTCCGGGGCTGGTCCGGCGGCCCGTACCGCCTCGACCCGCTCGAACGGGCCGGGCAGCCGGGGCCGTACCCGCACCGCGGCCGGTCGCGGGGATGCGTGCCGCGCGATCAGCCGGTCGAAGAAGTCGGGGCGGTCCGGCGCACCCCGGGTGTCAGACATCGGCACACAGCTCCAGGTAGTAGCGGCGCCGCGTCGGGCTGAGCGCCAGGATTTCCGGCTCGCTCCAGCCGTAGGCGGTGGCGAGGAGGTGGACGTCGAGGAGCACGTCCCGTGCCCAGGCGTCCAGTTCGGTCCACAGGTAGGAGGCGATGTCCAGTTCGGCCCGGGTGGCCTCGCCGCACTCGGGACAGGCGACGTCGATCACCAGGTCGGCGCCCGGGTCGGCGGCCTCGACGGCCTCGGCGATCCGGCGCTGCACCGGCAGGGGCAGCTCCCCCGCCTCCGCGGCCGTACCGTCGCGGGTCGCCGAGACCAGGCACCGGGCGAACAGCACGGCCCGCGGGTCCGCCGAACGGGCCGCGGCCTGCAGGTCGGCGACCCCGGGGAGCCTGAACTCGACGTCCCAGCCGTCCTGCCGGACCCGTACGACCGAGTCCCCGGAAGAGCCGAGTGACCCCGCGAGCTCCCCCGCGTCCAGGTCGAACTCCATGTCCGCCCCGCACACGGCGCAGTCCAGCCGCACCTGCATCCGTTCGCCGAACAGCGCCCGGCGCAGCGCGAACAGGTCCGCCTCGTGTTCGCCCACCGGGAGCTGCGGCAGCCTCCCGGTGTCGACGTCGGGCCGTGCCGTGCGGTGCAGCAGCAGTGCCCGTCCGGCCGGTGCCTGACCGAGCCCGGCCTCCCAGGCGGCCAGCAGTTCGGCCGCCCCGGTGATCGCCATGTCCCTCCCCGTTTCCCTCGACTACCCCAGGGTCATGCCGGGTTGAGGAACGAGGGCTCCTCCGGCTCGGGCACCTCGTAGTCCCGCTCCCAGCCCTCGCACTCGAGCTTCAGCGACTGGATGGCCACCGCGTTGGCGTTGGCGTCCAGCTCGCCGAGGACCTGGTACTCGCTCGGCCAGGTCCGGTAGAGCTTGTGCGAGACGGCGACCTGACCGGCCTCGTTGAGGACCTGGATGACGATGTCCTTGCGGAAGTCCGCGAGGGACACCTCCGAGCCGAGGCCCGCGCCGACCTGCCAGACCTTGTTGGCCCAGCGGTCGAACTCGGGGTCGTGGGTGACCCCGCGCTCCAGGGTGATGCCCTCGAACTCGGAGCGGCCCGGCGACTTGCGCGGGGAGGAGGGGTCGCCGCCGTGACGGTGCTTGACGACCTCGGTGGTCCGCTTCAGCGGACTGATCTTGCTGATGCCGGCGACCGTCCGACCGTCCCACAGGACCAGGAACTTGAAGTTCTTGTAGGGGTCGAAGCGATGCGCGTTGACCGTGAACTCAGCCATCGATTTCCTTCAGCTCTCCGAGATTGACGGGCCGTTAGAGAGCGAACTGCCCGGACGTCTGCTGGATCCTGACGACCACGAACTCGGCCGGCCGCACCGGCGCGATCCCGACGAGCACGTTGACGACGCCGTTCGCGACGTCCTCGTCCGTCGTGGTCTCGCTGTCGCACTTGACGAAGTACGCCTCGCGCGGGGTGCTGCCCTTGAAGGCGCCCTGGCGGAAGAGCGTGTGCAGATACGAGGAGGCGGACAGCCGGATCTGCTGCCACAGGCTCTCGTCGTTGGGCTCGAACACGACCCACTGCAGGCCGCGCTGGAGGCTCTCCTCCACATGCAACGCGAGCCGTCGCACGGGCACGTACTTCCAGGCGCTGTCGAGGGCGTCGGAGCCCTCCAGCGTGCGCGCGCCCCACACCAGCGGGCCGGTGACCGGGAAGGTGCGCAGGCAGTTGACGCCGAGCGGGTTGAGCAGTCCGGTCTCACGGTCCGTCAGGTCGACGGTCAGCGAGTGCACTCCGACGAGTTGCGCCTCCGTACCGGCCGGTGCCTTCCAGACCCCGCGCTCGGAGTCGGTGCGCGCGATGACGCCCGCGACCGCCCCGGAGGGCGGGAAGGCGCGCAGTCGCCCGGTGAGCGGATCGGTGAGCTGGATGTGCGGGAAGTACAGGCCGGCGTGGTTGCCGCGCACCGGGTCGAAGGCGGACAGCCCGGCACGGGCGCTGTCCACGCTCACCCAGGAGCTGGGCGCGTCGACCAGCAGGAAGATCCGACGCTCCTCACACAGCCGCTGAGCTGCGGACACGACGGTGAGGGCGTCGTCGGTCTTCTCGTAGGAGGCCAGTTCGGGCAGTGCGAGCAGGTTGACGTCGGCCACCCCGCGCAGCGCCTGGATGCCGGTCTTGTCGGCCTCGGAGCCGATGAGGTCGCGCGGGCCGGGGGCCTCGCCGTCCTCGCCGCCCTCCAGGGGGAACACCGGCGGGTTGACCGAGCCCTCCAGGCCCAGGTCGTTGGCGCACTCGCCGAGGAAGCGGACCACGTCCTCGGGGTCGGTGGAGCCGGCGACCACCTGGATGCGGCGGCCGAAGGCGGTGACCTCGACGCCCGCGAAGGCGTGCCTGCCGGGCGCGTCGGGCAGGGCGCGCAGCTTGCGCTCCAGGAGCAGCGCCAGCTCGGTCACGGAGGACGGGGCTTCGCCGTCGCAGTCGGGGTCGTAGAGCTTGAACTCGCGCTCCACGTCGCCGATCTTCACCGTCAGGTCGACGGCCAGGTCGGGCAGGTCGTGGCCGAACGGCTTGGAGACGGTGCCGGACGGGTCGGGGCGGCCCTCGCCGACGGCCTCGACGCGGATCAGCCGCGATCCGGCGTTGATCACGGTGGGCGCGTGGCTTCCGCTGCCGGCGTCCATGGACAGGCCGGTGAAGCTCTCGCGGGCGTCGCCCTTGGCGTCGTAGACCCGCAGGTTGAAGGTGGCTTCGCAGTCCGGGGTGTCGTAGTCGACGGCGACGCGCAGGCCGTTGCCCCACACGCCGGGTTCCTTGGCGTGGACCTCCAGGACGCGGCTCTCGCTGTGGCCCTCGGTGGACTCCAGGACGACGCAGGCGGCCTTGCCGCTGCCCGCCTTGGCGACCCGGACGATCACGGCGACGGAGCCGCCGTTGCCGAAGAACTGGTGCACGGCGTAGGCGAGCGGGCTCTGGGCGCTCAGCCCGCCGAAGCGCCGCTCGAAGTCGGCGAATCCGGTGACGCGCACCGGCTCGTTCAGCGGGCCGCGCCGGGTGTGTCCCACGAATGCGGTCACCGAAGTGGTCACGGCGGAGATGGCGCGGGTGCTGCTGGGAAGCTCTTCGACGTAGACGCCCGGATACGTCGGCCTGGCGGCCGCGGCATTCGTCGGCATTCCCCCTCCTATCCCTTCTCAGGCACCGGTCAAAGGCACCAAGAGGCGGCAGAGGGGAGAGGTCTTGGCACGGCGGAGCGCAGCGGTCTGCCGACGCGTCCTTGCCGCGCCGGACCGCACACCCCGTATCAGCTTCCCCCGTCAGTGCCCCGGGCGGACGGCCGCCCGGGTCAAGCACGCACGCTTGTGACTCCTGATGCTCAAGTGCTCTGCCCAGACTGCGAGTCGGCCATTGCGGGAGCAAGGCGTGTTCACGCCAGTCCGAAAGGAGGTTCGATGAAGGCGGGTGTGCACAACTCGCACCGGATGTGCGCGTGTCGGAACAGGCGCTTCACAGATCCCACACAGCCCTTGGTGCAGCAGAATGGACCACATGTCCCGACGTACCTCGCAATCCCGGCGGCAGCACGGCTCCGCCCCAGTCCACAAGCCCTCCTGCCCTTGCGGTCTTGCGGAGACGTACGAAACGTGCTGTGGCCGATTCCACCGGGGTGAGGCCGCGGCACCCACGGCCGAGGCGCTGATGCGTTCGCGCTACAGCGCCTTCGTGAAGCTCAACGAGCAGTACCTGCTGAGGACTTGGCACCCGGGTACCCGCCCGGCGACGCTCAAACTCGACCCCGGCATGCGCTGGAGGGGCCTGGAGATCCTCGACACCACCGACGGCTCGGCCTTCCACAGCACGGGCACAGTGACCTTCCGCGCCTCGTACGAGGGCGGCTCGCTGCTGGAACGCAGCCGGTTCGAGCGAAGCGAGATGGGGGTCCCCCCGGCCGGAGGCTGGGGGAGGGTCGAGGGGGCCTGGGTGTACGTGGACGGGGAGTTCCCCGAGGCGTAGACGCGCAGGATCAGGGCGCCAGGATGTCCAGCTCCTGAAGCGCGCCCACCGTGATCTCCCGGGTCAGCTTCTCCGCGCGGGCCGCGTCGCCCTCGCGGACCGCCTCGGCGACCTGGACGTGCAGGGTGACGGCGGCCGGGTCGGGGTCCTCGAACATCACCTCGTGATGGGTGCGGCCCGCGAGGACCTCGGCCACGACGTCACCGAGCCGGGCGAACATCTCGTTGCCGGACGCCACCAGGATCACCCGGTGGAAGGCCATGTCGTGGACGAGGTACTCCTCCAGCTTGTGGCCGCGGGAGTTGGCGACCATGCCGAGCGCGCACTCGGTGAGTTCGGCGCACTGCTCGGCGGAGGCGTTCCTGGCGGCGAGGCCCGCGGCGACCGGTTCGACGGCCGAGCGCAGGACGGTCAGCGAGCGCAGCTGGTGGGGGCGGTCGGCGCCGGCCAGCCGCCAGCGGATGACCTGCGGGTCGTAGACGTTCCACTCGGACTTCGGGCGCACGGTGACGCCGACCCGCCGCCGCGATTCGACCAGATGCATGGATTCGAGCACCCGGACGGCCTCGCGCATCACCGAGCGTGACACGTCGAAACGCTGGGCGAGCTCGTCGGTGCGCAGAACGCTGCCCGGCGGGTACTCGCCCGCGGTGATCGCGGGGCCGAGGGAGTCCAGTACATGGCCGTGCAGACCCCGGCCCGGAGTGGTCATGCGCTCAGCGTACGGGGCGGGTCACGGGAACAAAAAGTCAGACTTATATGTCACAGGGTCTTGAATTCGTCGTACCTAATCGGTTTCAGTGTCGTCGGCGTCGGTTGAACGGCCGGCGTCCGGATGTCGAAGAAGACAGTGAGAGCACCATGCAGCAGCTGCGCACCCCCCATGTCGTCGTGGTCATGGGCGTGGCGGGCACCGGCAAGACCACCATCGGTCCCCTCCTCGCGGCCCGGCTCGGCGTTCCGTACGCCGAGGGCGACGACTTCCACCCGCAGGCCAACATCGACAAGATGTCGGCCGGCGTCCCGCTCGACGACGAGGACCGGTGGCCCTGGCTCGACGCCATCGGTGCCTGGGCGCACGGGCGGGCCGGGCTCGGCGGGGTGGTCAGCAGCTCGGCGCTGAAGCGGTCGTACCGCGACCGGCTCAGGGCCGCCGCCCCCGGTGTCGTCTTCGTGCACCTGACGGGCGACCGGGCCCTCATCGAGGACCGGATGGCGCACCGCCAGGGTCACTTCATGCCCACGGCACTGCTCGACTCCCAGTTCGCCACGCTCCAGCCGCTCCAGCCGGACGAGGCGGGCGTCGCGGTGGACGTCACCGGGAGCCCCGAGGAGATCACCGCCCGGGCCGTGAAAGCACTGGACGCCCTGCCCCACCCGGCCGCGTAGCACCCACCCCCCGCACTCCCTCCCCCATCCCCGTACCTGCAAGGGAACTCCCGTGACCAGACTCAGCGTTGAGATGCTGGCAGCGGACGCACCCGCGCCGATCACCTCGGCTGGCCACGCTCAGCTGGGCCTCGCCGTACTGGCGGGCATCGCCGTCATCGTCCTGCTCATCACCCGGTTCAAGCTGCATGCCTTCCTGTCCCTGACCATCGGCTCGCTGGCGCTCGGCGCGATTGCCGGGGCGCCGCTCGACAAGGTGCTCACCAGCTTCACCACCGGGCTCGGCACCACGGTCGCCGGGGTGGGCGTGCTGATCGCGCTCGGTGCGATCCTCGGCAAGATGCTCGCCGACTCCGGCGGTGCGGACCAGATCGTCGACACGATCCTCGCGAAGGCGGGGGGCCGGGCGATGCCGTGGGCGATGGTGCTGATCGCCTCGGTGATCGGGCTGCCGCTGTTCTTCGAGGTCGGCGTCGTGCTGCTGATCCCGGTCGTGCTGATGGTCGCCAAGCGCGGCAACTACTCCCTGATGCGCATCGGCATCCCGGCTCTCGCGGGCCTCTCGGTGATGCACGGTCTGGTCCCGCCGCACCCCGGCCCACTGGTCGCGATCGACGCGGTCAAGGCGAACCTGGGTGTCACGCTGGCCCTCGGCGTCCTCATAGCCATCCCGACGGTGATCATCGCCGGCCCGCTGTTCTCGAAGGTCGCGGCCCGCTGGGTGGACGTCCCCGCCCCCGACCGGATGCTCCCGCAGCGCGCCTCGGAGGAACTGGAGCGGCGCCCCGGCTTCGGCGCCACCCTCACCACGATCCTCCTCCCGGTCGTCCTGATGCTGTCCAAGGCCCTGGTCGACATAGTCATCGACGACCCGACGAACCTCACCCAGCGCGTCTTCGACGTCATCGGCTCCCCGCTGATCGCCCTGCTCGCCGCCGTGCTGGTCGGCATCTTCACGCTGCTGCGGCCCGCCGGTTTCGGCAGGGAGCGGCTGACTCCGCTGGTCGAGAAGGGTCTTGCGCCCATCGCCGGCATCCTCCTGATCGTCGGCGCGGGCGGCGGCTTCAAGCAGACGCTGATCGACACCGGTGTGGGCCAGATGATCCTGGACATGTCCAAGGACTGGTCGATCCCGGCGCTGCTGCTGGCCTGGCTGATCGCGGTGGGCATCCGCCTGGCGACCGGTTCGGCGACGGTGGCGACGGTCTCGGCGGCCGGCCTGGTGGCCCCGCTCGCGGCCGGCATGTCGACCACGCACACGGCCCTGCTGGTCCTGGCCATCGGCGCCGGCTCGCTCTTCTTCAGCCATGTCAACGACGCCGGATTCTGGCTGGTGAAGGAGTACTTCGGCCTGAGCGTCGGCCAGACCGTCAAGACCTGGTCCGTCATGGAGACGATCATCTCGGTGGTCGCGGGCGGTCTGGTCCTCCTCCTCTCGCTGGTCATCTAGGGGTACGGCAATGAGTCATCCGCTCTTCGACATCAGCGGCCGCACGGCCCTGGTCACCGGTTCCAGCCGCGGCATCGGGCTGGCCCTGGCCCGGGGCCTCGCGGAGGCCGGCTGCACGGTGGTCCTCAACGGCCGCGACGCGGACCGCCTCACCAAGGCGGCCGCGGAGCTGCCCGGCGACGTCCACACAGCCGTGTTCGACGTGACCGACGGCCCGTCGGTGGCCGCCGGCATAGCGGATGTCGAGGAGCGGGTCGGCCCGCTGGACATCCTGGTCAACAACGCCGGGATGCAACTGCGCGCCCCGCTCCTGGAGTTCACGGACGGCGACTGGCACCGCATCCTGAACACCAACCTCACCAGCGCGTTCCTGGTCGGCCGTGAGGCGGCCCGCCGGATGACGGAACGCGGCCACGGCAAGATCGTGAACATCTGCTCGCTGCAGAGCGAGGTGGTCCGCCCCGGCATCGCTCCCTACGCGGCCACCAAGGGCGCCCTGAAGATGCTCACCAAGGGCATGTGCGCCGACTGGGGCCCCTACGGCGTCCAGGTCAACGGCCTCGGCCCCGGCTACATCGAGACCGAGCTCACCCAACCCCTCGTCGAGGACGAGGAGTTCAGCGCCTGGGTCCGCCGCCGCACCCCGGCCGGCCGCTGGGGCCGCACCGAGGACCTGGTGGGCGGGGTGCTGTTCCTCGCCTCGCCCGCCGCGGACTTCGTCAGCGGGCAGGTGCTGTACGTCGACGGCGGAATGACGAGCGTGCTGTGAAGGGGCCATCCGGGATGACGGAGATGCTCGGTTGCGTGATCCACGGCCAGGACGACCTGCGCGTCGAGGAGCTGCCGGTCCCCGAGCCCGGCCCCGGCCAGGCGCTGGTCGCCGTCCGCTACGGCGGCGTGTGCGGCTCCGACCTGCACTACTGGAAGCACGGCGGGGTCGGCGACTTCCGCCTGAAGGAGCCGATGCTGCTGGGGCACGAGGTGGTCGGGACGGTCGTCGCACACGGCTCCCCGGACGCGTCCGGCCCGGCCGTGGGTACGGCGGTTGCGGTGCACCCGGCGACTCCGTGCGACATGTGCCCGGAATGCGTGGAGGGGCGCCGTAGCGTCTGCCGGGACACCCGCTACCTCGGCAGCGCGGCCCGCTTCCCGCACGTACAGGGCGGGTTCGCGGCCCAGGTCGTCGTACCGGCAGAGCAGTTGAGGCCACTGCCGGAGGGTCTCGACCTGCGCCGGGCGGCCCTCGCCGAGCCTCTCTCCGTCGCCCTGCACGCGATCCGCCGGGCCGGAGACGTCCGCGGCAGGCACGTCCTGGTCACCGGGGCCGGGCCCATCGGCTGTCTCGTCGTCGCGGCGGCGAAGGCGGCGGGCGCCGCACGGGTGACGGTCACCGATCTCCTCCCGGCGGCCCTGGAGTACGCACGTGCCGCGGGCGCCGACAGCCTCGTACGGGCCGACGATCCGGAGGATGCCGGGTGGCCGTCCGAGGTGGACGTGGCGGTGGAGGCGTCCGGGGTGGCCGCGGGTCTCGACACCTGTCTGCGTCTGGTGCGGCGCGGCGGGGTCGTCGTGCAGCTCGGGATGCTGCCGCCGGGGCCGAGCCCCTTCGCCGGGAACCTGGTCGTGAGCCGGGAGATCGAGCTGCGGGGAGCATTCCGTTTCGACACGGAGTTCGACGAGGCACTGCGGCTGCTCGCCGCCGAGCCGGCCTTCGACGGGCTGGTCAGCGCGGTGGTCCCGGTCCGGGAGGCGGAGTCGGCGTTCGCGCTGGCCGCGGACCGCAGCCGTTCCTGCAAGGTGCTGCTCGACTTCGAATCCTGAATTTTCCCCAAGGATCAGCCCAAGGCGGCTTCCCCGCCGCCCGGGTGGGCCCGATGATGAGGGGACCCTGGACACAGCCTCCAGGGGCGCTGGGGGTCGGGGGGTCGGGGGGCGTCATGGCGGTTTCCCTCGGGATGCGTATCTCGGGGCTGCTCGTGGTCGGAGCGGTGGCGGTGGCCGTCACGGCCTTCAACGGTGACGGGAGTGACACCCCGGACAGCCGGGGCGGCGGCAGCACGATCGTGACCGCGGGGCCGTCGCACGGCGTCGCGTCGCCCTCACCCACACCTCGGCAGTCGCCCGCCGGAGAGGCGGGCAGCACCGCACTGCCGAGCGGCCGGGGCCCCACCCGTACCGCCACTCCCTCGCCAAGTGCCGGCTCCCCGAGCAACAGGCCCCTCCTGAGCCCCACTTGGCTCCCGCCGGGTCCCGCCTCTCCCAACGCCGACACCACACCGGACCCGTCGAGCGTCTACGACCAGCTCCGCGACCCCGGCCAGTGCCGGACCGCCCTCAAGCTGATCCCCACGGCCTCCACGGACCCTGAGTGGCGCCTGCTGCACGCCCTCGCCACCGCCTGCCTGGCCGTCCAGGGCGAGGGCGGCAACTGGGCCACGGCGGCCAAGGAGTACCCGGCTCTCGCAGGCAGGGCAGACACCTGCAAGGGCCGCGCCGCCTACGCGGTGCTCGGCGGCTTGTTGCACTTTCATCGCCAACACCCGGAAGCCACCGTGCAGTTGAAGGCTGCATCAGGCGGCACGCCCGCCTGCACCTACCGGATCGCCGGCGTGGACCCGGGCGGCGACGGCGCGGCACAACCGGGCGACACGATCGCCATCGAACTGCGGGGCACCTTCTTCGACCATGCGGAACTGCTCCGGTTCGGAAGCGTGTTCATCGGCGGACAGCAGACCGCCGGACCACCGGTCCTGCGGTCGCAGACGGGTGATGGGCTGGTGCTGTCGGCGGTGGTGCCATCTCTCTGCGGTACGGCGGCGCCCCAAAGGGGCGCGGGGCTGTGTCGATCTGCGGCTCCGCCGCGGGGCGCGACCAGCCCCGACGGCGCCGCAGACAACGACCCCGTGGACATAGTCGTCCGCTACGGAAACACGGAGGCCCGCCTCAAAAACGCCCTCACGGTAGCTGCACCCGCCGTAGCATCCTCGCCCCCGCCGGAGGCACCTTCAGGGCCGCCACAAGGGGTGCTCCCGCTCGGCCCACTCCCGGCTCACCCTCCCGGTCCGTAGCCCGCCCCGCGCCTCCGGATCCCCGATCGCCATTCCGATGTGCCCGGCGAGCACGATCCCGATGGTCAGCGCCAGCCAGTCATGGACGAACGTCGCGCTGGTGCGCCACATCAGCGGGGTCAGATGGGTGAACCACATGATCAGCCCGGTACCGAGCATCACCAGCGTGGCCCCGGCGATCCACGCCGCGTAGATCTTCTGCCCCGCGTTGAACTTCGCCGCCGGTCGCGACGACCGCCGCTTGTCCCGGCGCAGAGCCGCCCGCAGCCAGACCCTGTCGTGCGGTCCGAAGCGGTTCAGATGCCCCAGGTCGGCGCGGAAGTGGCGGGAGACGAGACCGACCAGGACGGGCACGGGCAGGGCGAGCCCTGCGCACTCGTGCACACGGACCACCAGCTCCCGCCGGCCGACGAGTTCGGCGAACTGCGGGATGTAGAGGAAGGCCGCGGTCACCACGCACACACCCATCAGCGCGGCCGTCGTACGGTGCACCCAGCGCTGCACGGGGCCGAAGCGGCGGACCCCGGCGACCGGCGGTGTGTGCGCCTCAGCTCGTAGGCTCATCGTCCCGCCCGTTCGAGTGGCCGACCCAGGCGTCGACGTCGTAGCCGCGGTCCTCCCAGTAGCCCGGCTTCACGTCTTCGGTGACGGTGATGCCGGACAGCCACTTGGCGGACTTGTAGAAGTACATGGGCGCCACATAGAGGCGGACCGGGCCGCCGTGGTCGTGGCCGATGTTCTTGTCCTGCATGCGCAGCGCGACCAGGACGTCGGAGCGGCGGGCCTGGTCGAGGGTGAGGCTCTCGGTGTACGTGCCGTCGAAGCAGGTGAAGCGGACCGCCCCGGCCGTGGAGCGCACTCCCGCGGCGTCCAGCAGCCGGGACAGCCGCACCCCCTCGAAGGGCGTGCCGGGGACCCGCCAGCCGGTGACGCACTGGACGTCCTTGACCAGCCGGGTCTGCGGCAGGGCGCGCAGGTCGTCGAGGGTGTAGGTCTTCGGGCGGTCGACGAGGCCGTCGACGGTGAGGCGGTAGTTCGTGGCGTTCCTGTGCGGCACGGAGGAGGCGACCGAGTAGTAGCGGAAGCCGCCGCCGTTGGGGAGCAGGCCGGTCAGGCCGGTGGGGTCCTTGTCGGCGGCCGCGCCGAGGAAGCCCTCCAGGGCGCGCTGCAGGGTGGGGGCGGCGACCACGCCGAGGGCGCCCAGGCCGATGGTGCCGAGCAGGACACGACGGCCGACCGGTGTGCCGCGCTCCGGCGGTGGCTGCGGTGTGCCCGGCTCCTCGGGTTGTTCGGAGTTCACGTATCCATTCGAACACCCGCGACCCCGGCGGGACCAGGAATCGCGGGTGATCGTCAGGGTTCCGTAAGCACTTCTTACGGGCTTCTCAGAAAACCGCCGCATCCGGGAGGCGTCACGACGCGTCCCCCGCCGCCTTGTCCAGCTGGAACGCCTCGTTGCCGAGCCCGATGCGGGCGTGCGCCTCGGGCGAGCGGGAGCGCAGCACCAGGCCCTGGGCCAGGCCGACGACCAGGGCGAGGCCGATGATGCCGGGCAGCGCCCAGCTCAGGGCCGAGTCCGGGCCGGCGCCGACCAGGACGTCGAAGTCCTTGACCGTGTAGCCGGCGATCACGAGCAGGGCGACGGCCGCAAGGGCGGAGGTGACCAGCCGCCAGGCCTGGGCGCCCGCCGCGCCACGCCGGGCGAAGAAGACGATCACCGACACGGAGGCGGCCGCCATCAGCAGGATCACGCCGAGCGCGCCGATGTTGCCGAGCCAGGTGAACAGGTGCAGGACGGGTGCGGTCGGGTCGCCGGTCGGCTTGTCGTCGGCGACCGCGAACGCGATCACGACGACCGCGGAGACGACGGTCTGCAGCAGGGAGCCGGTGCCGGGCGCGCCGCTCGTTCCCGTCGTACGGCCGAAGGTGCGCGGCAGCAGTCCCTCGCGGCCCATGGCGAAGGCGTACCGGGCGACGACGTTGTGGAAGCTGAGCAGGGCGGCGAACATGCCGGTCACGAAGAGGACGTGCAGGACGTCGGTGAAGGTGGAGCCGAGCCGGGACTCGGTGAGGGAGAACAGCAGCCCGGCGCTCTCCTTCTGCGCGGCGCCGACGATCGCGGAGGGGCCGGTGGCAACGGTGTACGCCCAGGAGCTGATCGCGAAGAAGACGGTGACGAAGCCGACCGCGAGCAGCATCACGCGCGGGACGAGGAGGTGCGGCCGGCTGGTCTCCTCCGCGTACACCGGTGCCTGCTCGAATCCGGTGAAGGCCGCGATGCAGAAGCAGAGTGCCGTGCCGACTCCGGCGCCGGTGAGGGTGTCCGGGTTGAAGGCGTGCAGCGACAGGCCCTGCTTGGCGGGGTCGGTGATCGAGGCGACGTCGAAGATGACGACGAGGATCACCTCGACGACCAGCAGAACGCCCAGCACGCGCGCGTTGACGTCGATCTTCAGCCAGCCCAGCAGCCCGACGACGGCCACGGCCGCCAGCGCCGGTATCCACCACGCCACCTGGACGTCGGCGTAGGTGGCGAACAGGTTGGAGACCTCGAAGCCGAAGATGCCGTAGATGCCGACCTGGAGCGCGCTGTAGGCGGCGAGGGCGACGAGGGCCGCGCTCGCCCCGGCGGTGCCGCCCAGGCCGCGGGAGATGTACGCGTAGAAGGCGCCCGCGTTGTGGACGTGCCGGCTCATCTCGGCGTACCCGACGCTGAAGAGGACCAGCACCACGCCGAGGACGACGAAGAGGAGCGGCTGTCCGACGATGCCCATCACCGCGAATGTGGTGGGCATGACACCAGCGACCACCATGAGGGGGGCGGTCGCGGCAAGCACGGAGAGCAACAGGCCGCCCGCGCCCAGCCGGTCGGCCCGCAGGGCGCGCTCCTGCCCCAGATAGGTACTGATGCCGCCCGCGGCGGCTCTGCTCGCGTTGGAACTGCCCGTGGTCATTCGGGGGACCGTCCTTCTGTCGGGGTCGGGAGTGTCAGGCCGTGCCGAGCGCGGTGGCACGCGCGGCGCGGAAGGCGGAGTGCGGATCACGGTCCGGGTACGACCAGGGGGCGGGGGTGGCGTGCTCGCCGATGCGGTGGAACAGGGCGGCGGCCTCGGCGCCGCGGCCCTCGCAGACCTTGGCGTGGGCGAGGAAGTTGAGGTCGACCAGGCGGCGCGGGTGGCCTTCGTGCTCCCATTCCAGCCACCAGTCGAAGGCGGCCTTCATCACCTGCCGGGCCCGGCGTCCGCTCCAGTGGCCGGAGGCGGCGGGGTCGGCGGGTTCGTGCCCGGCGGCGGCCAGTACGCGGTAGCGCTCGGCGTGGGCGACGACCGGGAGGATCGCGAGGGGGGAGTCGGCGGGGGCGTGCAGGGCGGAGCGGTTGGCGAAGTCGTAGACCTCGTGCAGCGGGTCCGGGCCGGCGTCGGCGTGCCGCTCGGCGAGGCGGGCGACCATCAGGTGGTGGGCGTGGTGGTGGTCGGCGTACCGTCCGCGGACCTCGGCGAAGAGCAATTCGCAGTCCCGGCCCGGGTCGCGCTCCAGCATGAGCAGGCCGAGCCACGGGGTGGGGTCGGCGGGTACGAGTGCGGCGGCGTCCCGGCAGGCCTCGCGGGCGCGCTCCGGTTTCTCCTTGCCCCGTAAAGCACGCTGGACGAGGGCGAGCGCGAGCAGTACGGCGGCGTCGGCGGAGTCGGGCTCGGCGAGCAGCCAGTCCCGCGCCCAGGCGGCGCTGTACGGCTCCAGCGCGAGCACGGTGACCCGGTGCCCGCGGCGGTCCCAGTCGTCCCCCGTCTGAACGAGCAACGACCGCGCGGCCTGCCACCGCCCCTGCGTCAACGCGGCCCGGGCGGCGACGAGTTCGGCGTCGTCGAGGGCCGCGTCGAGGGGCTGGGCCGCGCGCTTGCGGCCCCGGCCGAAGGGGGGCGGGGGTGGGGACACCGCGGGATCTTCCTCACGCGACGCGGCTCGACGTCTGGTATCGGTCCGGCCTGATATCGGTTTGCCGTCAGCTGGTCACGCACAGCAAACCCCCAGCCAACGCTTTGCGTCAAGGGAGGGACGGTTGTTACACGCGTCAACTTCCGTTACTGGCGGGGCAATTGTGATCGCGCGGGACGTTCGTTCCGCCGCACGCGGTCATGCGTGTGGCGCACACCATGGCGCCGCACGCCCCCGCACCCCACCATGGCGGGACGACCGCGGCCGCGCCCTTGCTCTTCGGGGAGACGTGACCGAGTCGACGGCCCGATCCGGGCACTCCCAGGGGCAAGCCGGGCCCTGGGACGCTACAGTCACCCACTACGCACCCCGTGGCCCGGCCCATCTGACTCGAGGTACGCAGCGTGTCCGTTCTGGTTCTGATTCTCGCCGTGAGCGCTGCCTGCTGCCTGGGCTTCGGATTCGTGCTCCAGCAGAACGCGGCCCAGCGGGCACCCCTCAGCGACTTCCTCTCACCACGTCTGCTCCTCGACCTGATGCAGGTGCCGCGCTGGCTGGGCGGCATCGCGCTGATGGTGGCCGGCATGGTCCTCGGCGCGATAGCGCTGAGCCAGGGCGAGATCTCCCTGGTCGAACCGCTCCTCGCCACCAACCTCCTGTTCGCCCTGGCCCTCTCCCGCAAGCAGACCAGACAGCCACTGGGCCGCCAGGGCTGGACCGGCCTCGCCCTGCTCGCGGGCGGCGTCACCGCCTTCATCGTCGCGGGCGAGCCACGCGGCGGCACCGCGGTCAGCGACCCCTTCCGGCACTGGCTGATCATCGGCGCCATGATCGGCCTGGCCCTCCTCCTGACGACGTACGCGAAGCGCTCCCGGCTGAGCGCCGCCCCCGTCCTCCTCGCCCTCGCCGCGGGTCTCCTCTACGGAGTCCAGGACGCCCTCACCCGGGTCAGCGGCGAGCGTTTCACCCAGGGCGGCCTCACCGAGCTGGTGACGGGCTGGCAGCCGTACGGCGTGGCGGCGCTCGGGGTCGCCGGCCTGATCCTGGTCCAGAGCGCCTTCGAGACCGCGCCGCTGCGGATGTCGCTGCCCGCGCTCACCGCCGCCCAGCCACTGGCCGGCATCCTGTGCGGAGTGGGCTTCCTGGGCGACCGCCTGCGCACCGACACGGGCGCCCTCGCCTGGGAGGCGGCGGGCCTCGCGGCGATCGTCGGAGGCATCGTCCTGCTCGGCCTGCACCCGTGCATGCCGAGCGGCACGACGAAGCCGGAGCGGGCCGAGGCCCTGCAGCGCGGCTGACCCCGTCCTGCTTGGATGGCGGCATGACGAGCCCCGCAGACGAAATCCTCGACATCGTCGACGAGAACGACCAGGTCATCGGCCAGTCCCCGCGCGGCGAGGCCTACGCCAAGGGCCTGCGCCACCGCTGCGTCTTCATCCAGGCCCGAGATGCGGAAGGCCGCCTCTTCGTCCACCGGCGCACCGCCACCAAGCTGGTCTTCCCCTCCCTCTACGACATGTGGGTCGGCGGAGTGGTCGGCGCGGGCGAGTCCTACGACGAAGCCGCACTGCGCGAGGCCGAGGAGGAACTCGGCATCTCCGGGCTGCCGAGCCCGCGCTTCCTCTTCAAGTTCCTGTACGACGACGGCGCCGGCCAGACGTGGTGGTCGGCGGTCTACGAGGTCCGCTGCGAGCTGCCGGTGAGCCCACAGGCGGAGGAGGTGGCCTGGCACGCCTTCCTGCCGGAGGCGGAGGTGGAGCGCCGGCTGAGCGAGTGGGAGTGGGTGCCGGACGGTTTGGCGGCGTACGAGCGGCTGAGGGACTGGGAGCGGCAGCCCCCGGCGGACGACGCCGACTGAAGCTGGATAAAGTCGTAAGCGTGATCGAATTCGGACGGAACGTCCGGCTCTGGTTCGCCCCGGAACAGGTCCGGAGCGAGGGCGGAACGCCGGACTACCGCTTCTCGCTGGCGAACGAACGCACCTTCCTGGCCTGGCTGCGCACCGCCCTCGCCCTGATCGGCGGCGGCTTCGCGGTGGACCAGTTCCTGCCGGACCTGCGCTGGGCCTGGCGCGTGGGCCTGGCGCTGGCGCTGCTCGGTGCGGGCGTGCTGTGCTCGCTGCGCGCGGTCAACCACTGGATGCGTTGCGAGCGGGCCATGCGCCGCGGCGAGGATCTGCCGGTCTCGCGGTTCCCGGCACTGCTGAGCATCGTCGTCGCCGTCGTGGCCGTGGCGATGGTCGTCGTCGTACTCGTCGGGTGGGAGGGATGACCGCCCACGCGGGCCAGGCGCGCGACCCCGGGCTCCAGCCGGAGCGGACCCGGCTCGCCTGGCGGCGTACCACGCTGGCGAGCACCGTGGCCGCCGTCCTCGCCACGAAGACCGCGCTGCACGGCGGCCGCTCCGCGGCCGGGATCATCGCCTGCGCGCTGTGCTGCGTCCTCTGGCTGGGCTTCCTCTTCGTCGCGCACCGCCGCATCAGCGCCCTGGCGTCCTCCGACAGCCCCCTGGCCCTTGCCCCCCGGCACGCCACCGCGGCAGTGCTGTGCACGGTGGCCCTTGCGGCGTGCGGGGCGGCACTGGTCCTCTGACCAGGGATTTCGCACCGAAGTCCGCTAGCCGGCCGGTTCCACCTCCCACTCCACCGTCACCACGATCTTCCCCCGCGTCCGCCCCTCCTGGTTGAGCCGGTGCGCATCCGCCGCGCGCTCCAGCGGGAACGTCTCCGACACGTGCACGGACACCGCCCCTTCCTCCGCCAGCCCGGTCAGCCGCAGCAGGTCCTCGGCGTCCGGGCGCACCCAGCAGTAGCGGCCGCCGTAGTCGACGACATCGCCGTCGGCGATCGACGCGAGGCGCCCCTCGGGGGCCAGCAGATTGGCCGAAACCTTGAGGGTCTCACCGCCGACGGTGTCGAACACGGCGTCCACGCCCTCGGGGACCAGCCCGCGCACCCGCTCGCCCAGCCCGTCGCCGTACTCCACGGGCTCACCGCCGAGCGCCCGGACGAAGTCGTGGTTGCGCTCGCTCGCCGTACCGATCACGCGAGCACCGAGGTGCCGGGCGAGCTGCACGGCGATGGACCCGACGCCACCCGCCGCCGCGTGCACCAGGACGGTCTCGCCGTGTTTGACCTGGAGCGCCTTGACGAGCACCTGGTAGGCGGTGAGCCCCGCGAGAGGCAGCCCGGCCGCCTCCTCGAAGGAGAGGTTGCGCGGTTTGCGGGCGAGGGTGCGCACGGGAGCGGCGACGTACTCGGCGAAGGTGCCGCGCGAGAGGAAGTCCTCCCGCACGTATCCGATGACCTCGTCCCCGGCGGTGAACTCCGTGACGGACACGCCCGGTTGGACCACGACGCCGGAGACGTCCCAGCCGGGCACCACCGGGAAGACGGCGTCGAGCATTCCGTCGAGGTGGCCCTCGCGGCACTTCCAGTCGACGGGATTGACGGCGGCCGCGCGGACCTTGACGAGGACCGCGTCGGGGCCGATCTTCGGGTCGGGCAGCTCGCCGTACTCGAGCACATCGGGTCCGCCGTACCGCGCGTAGCTGATGGCCTTCATGGGCTCGACCCTCCGGTGTACGCGGACGCCACGCAAGCCGAATGGTCTGATATGCGCCGTTCGCGTGGCACCCTGTCCGACGTCATCACCAGCACTCCCCCCGAAGGCGAACCCCCATGACCACCCTTCACCTCGAACACGCGTCCCACACTCATGCCCACGGCCCCGACTGCGGACACACACAGGTGCCGCACGGAGATCACGTCGACTACGCACACGACGGGCATCTGCACCGCGAGCACGGCGGCCACTGGGACGAGTGCGAGCCGGACGGGCACGCACCGCACGAGGACCACGAGCACCGGCACGGAGAGGGCTGCGGACACGAGAGCGTCCTGCACGGCGACCACGTCGACTATCTGCACGACGGCCATCGGCACGCCCCGCACGAAGGCCACTGGGACGACCACTGAAACCGGCCGGAACCGGTCGGCCGACAGCTCCCCGCGCCATCGCGCCGGGAGCTGTCGGCCTATCGTGGCTCAGATCACGTTCGGCGCACATACTGGACGACATACCGACCGGTCGGCATCATGGTGGGGAACCGTTCTGACGCCTCTGAAGGAGCACCGATGAGCCCCGACCACCCGCCAGGTCTCGATCTCGACCGGCTGCGCGGCCTGCTCGACCAGGAGCGGCCCGGCCTGGTGCACGGCCCCCTGACCGGCCGGCTGATCGAGGGCGGACGGTCGAACCTCACGTATGCGGTCTCGGACGGCACCTCGAAGTGGGTCGTGCGCCGGCCCCCGCTCGGCCATGTGCTGGCCACCGCGCACGACATGAAGCGCGAGCACCGGGTGATCAGCGCACTGCACCCGACGAACGTGCCCGTGCCGCGCCCCGTGCTGCTGTGCGAGGACGAGGCGGTGCTCGGGTCGCCGTTCTACGTCATGGAGTTCATGGAGGGCACGCCGTACCGCACGGCCGACCAGCTCGCCCCGCTCGGCCCGGAGCGCACGCGGGGCGCAGTGCTGTCCCTGGTGGACACGCTGGTCGAGCTGCACGCGGTGGATCCCGCCGAGGTGGGCCTCGCGGACTTCGGCCGCCCCGAGGGCTTCCTGGACCGGCAGCTGCGCCGCTGGGGCAAGCAGCTGGACGCCTCCCGCAACCGCGACCTGGCCGGCATCGACGAGCTGCACGCCTCGCTGGGCCGCCGGCTGCCCACCTCCCCCGCACCGGCCGTCGTGCACGGCGACTACCGGCTGGACAACGTCCTGATCGGCGAGGACGACAGGATCAGGGCGATCCTCGACTGGGAGATGTCCACGCTCGGCGACCCGCTCACCGACCTGGGCCTGCTGGTGATGTACAGCATGCCGCTGGGCATGCCCGACTCCCCGGTCTCCACGACCGCCGAGGCCCCCGGACATCCCTCCCCCGCCGAGCTGATCGAGCGATACGCGGCCCGCTCGGGCCGAGACGTCTCCGCCGTCTCCTGGTACACGGCGTTCGCCTGGTTCAAGCTCGCCGTGATCCTCGAGGGCATCCACTACCGCTACACGCTGGGCCAGACGGTCGGCCGCGGCTTCGACCGCATCGGCGATCTGGTGCCGGTGTTCATCGAGCACGGCCTGACCACTCTCCAGGAAGGCTGACGGACCATGGACTTCGCGTTCGACGCGCGCACCGAGGAACTGCGTGCCAAGCTGCTCGCCTTCATGGACGAGTACGTCTACCCGGCCGAGGCGGTCGCCGAGGAGCAGCGGGCCGCGCTCGCGTCCCCCTGGGACACGCCTGCCGTGGTGGAGGAGCTGAAGGCGGAGGCGCGCCGGCAGGGCCTGTGGAACCTCTTCCTGCCGGACGCCGAGCACGGCGCCGGACTGACCAACCTCCAGTACGCGCCGCTGGCCGAGATCACCGGCCGCAGCCCGCAGTTGGCGCCGACGGCCACGAACTGCGCGGCCCCCGACACCGGCAACATGGAGGTGCTCGCGCAGTTCGGCGACGAGCAGCAGAAGAAGCAGTGGCTGGAGCCGCTGCTGGCCGGCGAGATCCGCTCGGCGTTCGCGATGACCGAGCCGGAGGTGGCCTCGTCCGACGCCACCAACATCACCACGCACATCGAGCGAGCCTCCGACGGCACAGACGAGTACGTCATCACGGGCCGCAAGTGGTACATCTCCGGGGCGATGAACCCGGACTGCAAGATCTTCATCGTGATGGGCAAGACGGACCCGGACGGCGCGGACATCCGCCGCCAGCAGTCCATGGTCCTGGTGCCCCGTGACACCCCGGGCGTCACCGTCAAGCGGGCGATGCAGGTCTTCGGCTACGAGGACCACTACCACGGCGGCCACGCCGAGGTGATCTTCGACCACGCGCGCGTGCCGGTGACCAATCTGATCGGCGAGGAGGGCGGCGGCTTCGCCATCGCCCAGGCCCGCCTGGGCCCCGGCCGTATCCACCACTGCATGCGGCTGATCGGCATGGCGGAGCGGGCGATCGAGCTGATGTGCCGCCGGGCGGTGTCCCGTACGGCCTTCGGCAAGGCGCTGGCCCAGCAGGGCGTGGTGCACAACTGGATCGCCGACGCGCGCGTGACGGTGGAGCAGCTGCGGCTGCTTGTGCTGAAGACGGCCTGGCTGATGGACACGGTCGGCAACAGGGGGGCCCACGCGGAGATCCAGGCCATCAAGATCGCCACGCCTCGCGCGGTCGTCGACATCATCGACCGGGCTATCCAGCTGCATGGCGCAGGCGGAGTCAGCCAGGACTTCCCGCTGGCCGAGCTGTACGCCGGAGCCCGGACACTGATGATCGCGGACGGCCCGGACGAGGTGCACCAGCGGTCGCTGGCGCGCCGGGAGCTGAAGAAGTACCTGTAGGGCACGGGTGAGGGGCGGTCGCCATGGCGACCGCCCCTCACCCGTGTACGCCCTACGGCCGCAGCGCCCGCAGCAGCAGGTCCGCCAGGTGGTCGGCGACCTCCTGCGGGCTCATCGGCCCGTCCGGCCGGTACCACGTCGACAGGTGGTGCACCGAGCCGAAGTGGTAGTCCACCACCAGGTCGGCGGGCGTCGCCTTGGAGAAGACACCCGCCTGCTGCCCCTCCTCCACCAGCGCACGGAAGCGCTCGTGGTAGCGCCGGCGCTCGGCACGCACCTGCTTGTTCTTCTCCGGGCTCAGGTGGTGCATCGAGCGGAAGAAGATCATCGCGTCGTCGAGGTTCTCGATCGTCGTGACGACGACATCGGCCGCCGCGCCCCGCAGGCGCTTCTCGATCGGCTCGTCGGCGTCCGCGAACGCGTCGAGGCGCTCCTGCTGGAGGCGCAGCACCCGCGAGTACACCTCGTGCAGAAGGTCGTCCTTGGAGCCGAAGTAGTGGTACAGCGCCCCCTTGGTGACGCCGGCCGCCTCGACGATCTCCTGTACGGAGGTGCGGTCGTAGCCCTGCTCGGCGAAGAGCCGGGTGGCGGCGGCCAGCAGCCGCTGCGGGACGGGAGTACCGTCACCGTCCGTCGTTCTGGGCACTGTGCCGCCACCTGCCTTCCAAGGTCTCTGCCTGTATCTGTTCGCTGCTATTCGCTGTCCTGCGGCCGGGAACGAAGCTCCCGACGGAGGATCTTCCCACTCGCCGTCTTCGGCAAGTCCGGCAGGATCTCCACCTGCCGCGGGTATTTGTAGGCGGCCAGTCTCTCCTTGCAGTACGTCGCGAGTTCACCCGGGTCCGTGTCGGCGCCCGGACGAAGACTGATGTACGCCTTGACGGTCTCCCCGCGATACCCGTCGGGCACCCCGACGACGGCCGCCTCACGGACCGCGGGATGCGTGTAGAGGACGTCCTCGACCTCGCGCGGCCACACCTTGAAACCGGACGCGTTGATCATGTCCTTCTTGCGGTCGACGACGTACAGCCAGCCCTGCTCGTCCATGAAGCCGATGTCGCCGGTGCGCAGCTCACCGTCCGGGAAGGTCTCGGCGGTCGCCTCCGGCCGCCGCCAGTAGCCGGGCACCACCTGCGGCCCGCGGACGACGATCTCGCCCTGCTCGCCGAAGGGCACCTCCTTGCCCTGGTCGTCGACGATGCGTACGACGGTGTCGGGACCCGGCAGACCCACGGCCAGCGTGCCGGAGGCCGGGTCGACGGGCGCCTCGAGGCCGGGCGGGACGGAGGCGCAGGGTGCGGTGCACTCGGTCAGCCCGTAGCCGTTGCGGATGTACGGCCCGAAGCCCGCCCGGAACTTCTCCACCAGGGCGGGCGGCACGGGCGCACCGCCGCTGGAGATGTTCACGAACGACGAGAAGTGCTCCCGGGTGGCGTCCGGGTGTGCGCCCAGCGCCATGAAGGCGGTCGACGGGCCGACCGTGTAGTGCGGCCGGTGCTCGGCGAACGCCTCCAGCACGACACCCGCCTCGAAGCGGTACGTCAGCACGAGGGTGCCCGCGCTGTTGAGACAGGCGCCGAGTTGGCACACCATCCCGGTGATGTGGAACAGCGGCGCCAGCGCGTAGTACACGGGGGCGTCGGGCAGGGCGAGCCCCGTCCGCTGCCGCTCGGCGTTGTACATGATGTTGCCGTGCGTGTTGGTGGCGCCCTTCGGGGTGCCGCTGGTGCCCGAGGTGTAGCTGATCAGCGCGATGTCGGACGGCCTGAGCCGACGTCCCTCAGGCGCCTCGTACCCGGCGCGGGCCACGGTCGTCAGGTCGGCGGCGTCCGCGGACTGCGCCAGCCGCTCGAAGCCCAGCACCCGCGCGTCGCCACGCGTCTGGAAGTCCAGCTCGCAGGCGGTCAGCACGATCTGCACGGGCGAGCCTTCGGCCGTGTCCCGCAGATACGACTCCCAGGCCCGGTCGGAGCAGATCAGCGCCATGACCTCGCCGTCCCGCAGGACGTGCCCGACCTCCCCCGACTTGTACATGGGGTTGACGGGCACGACGATCGCTCCCGCCTTCCAGGCGCCCAGCAGCGCCAGCACGAAGAGCGGGGAGTTCTGCAGCAGGATCGCCACCCGGTCGCCGCGCTCCAGGCCACGGGCGGCCAGATGCCCGGCGACCGAGTCGCTCAGCTCGTCGACCTCGCGGTAGCTCAGCCGCCCGTCGAAGTAGGCGAGGAAAGTGCGGTCCGGGGCCGCGGCGACGGACCGGCGCAGCGCGTGGACCAGGGAGTCGGCGGGCTCTATGGGGCCGCGCTGGGCCTCGTTCAGCAGCGCCACCCAGGGCCGGGCGGCGTAAGAGGAGCCGGTCACCGTGCCGCCTCCCACTTCTGCTGGAGGTGGTTCATGTTCGTGAGCCAGCGGTCCGGGTGGGTGGCCCTGGCCTGGTAGTACTCGGCGACCTCGGGGTGCGGAAGGATCAGGAACCGGTCCTCCTCGATCCCCTTGAACAGGGCGTCCGCGACGTCCGCCGGCTCGATGGCGGTCGGCTGCAGCACCAGGTCGCCCGCGGTGCCGGTGGCGGCCAGCATGTCGGTGCGCACCCCCTGCGGGCAGATGGCATGCACCTTGAGCCCCCGGTGCCGGTACGTGAGCGACAGCCACTCGGCGAAGGCGTACGCACCGTGCTTGGTGACGCTGTAGGAGGGCGCCCCGATCATGGTCAGCAGCCCGGCGGCGGACACGGTGGACACGAAACGGCCGCTGCCCCGCTCCAGCCACTCGGGAAGCAGCTCATGGGCGGCCCGGACATGGGCCATCAGGTTGACGTCCCAGGACACGGCCCAGGACTTCTCGTCGAGCGGCTGCCCCGGCCCCGCGTCCTCGAAGGCGACACCGGCGTTGGCGCAGTAGACGTCGATGGATCCGCCGAGCGCGTCCCGGGCATCACCGGCGATCCCGGAGGCGTCCCCGGGCACGGCGATACCGCCGATCTCCTCGGCAACGGCCTTGGCCCGGTCCGCATCAAGATCGTTCACAACGACCCGGGCCCCTTCGGCGGCGAACCGCCGCGCAAGGGCGGCCCCGATGCCACCCCCGGCCCCCGTGACAACCACACCAGCACCCTGAACGGCTTCCACCATCGGTCTCCTTCGACTGCGGCTCTGCTGCCCGTCAGACTAACCGGTCGGTATGTAACAGGAAAGGGGTCACTGCAAGCCCCGACAGGGGCGCGGGGCTGTGTCAATTTGCGGCTCCGCCGCGTGGGCGCGACAAGCCCCCACGAACCCGCACCTTCCCCCACAACCTGCGGCAGCAATACCGTGCACCCCATGCGCCTATCCAGACGAGCCTTACTCGCAGCGACAACGGCAGCAGCGCTCCCCACAGCATCCACGGCCTCCGCGACCGAACGGCACGGACAACTCCGGACCGGCTTCGAAAACCTCGCCGCAACCGGCTACGCCGCCCTGCAAGGGCAACGCGTCGGAATTGTCACCAACCCCACCGGCGTGACCCGAGACGTCCACCACATCGTCGATGTGATGCACGCGGACAACCGCATAAACCTGGGGGCCGTCTTCGGCCCCGAACACGGCTTCCGCGGCACCGCCCAGGCAGGCGGCTCCGAAGGCCGCTACGACGACCCCGCCACCGGCCTCCCCGTCTACGACACCTACCTCAAGAGCGGCCGGCCCCTCGCCGACGTCTTCACCGCGTCCAGCGTCGACACCGTCGTCTTCGACATCCAGGACGTCGGCGCCCGCTTCTACACGTACATCTGGACGCTGTACGACTGCATGGAGGCCGCCCAGCTCGCCGGCAAACGCTTCGTCGTCCTCGACCGGCCGAACCCGGTGACGGGCCGCGCGGCCCAGGGCCCGGTGCTGCACAAGGAGTTCGCGACCTTCGTCGGACGGCAGCCGATCTCCCAGGCGCACGGCATGACGGTCGCCGAGCTGGCCCTGCTGTTCAACGGTGAGTTCCTGACCACCCCCGTGGCCCTGCAGACCGTCCTGATGACGGGATGGAGACGCTCGGAGTTCTACGACGCCTGGTCACTGCCGTGGGTGCCGCCGAGCCCGAACATGCCGACGCCCGACACGGCGCTCGTGTACTCGGGGACGTGCCTGTTCGAGGGCACCAACCTGTCGGAGGGCCGCGGCACCACCCGCCCCTTCGAGCTGCTCGGCGCGGAGGGCATCGACGGGAGGTGGGCGGCCGCGGCGAACGAACTCGGCCTGCCGGGCGTCCACTTCAGAGAGGCGTACTTCGCGCCGACGTTCTCCAAGTTCCAGGGGAAGACCATAGGCGGCGTGCAGATCCACGTGCACGACCGGGCCGCCTACGACCCGGTCCGCACCGGGATCGCACTGCTGGTGACCGCCAAGAAGGTGTGGAGCGGTTTCGGCTGGCGGTCCGACAACTGGATCGACAAGCTCACCGGCTCCACGAGCGTGCGTACGGCGGTCGACGCGGGCGCGAGCACCGACGAGGTGGTGGCGGGCTGGCAGGAGGAACTCGCCGCGTTCCGGCGGATTCGAAAGGAATACCTCCTCTACAAGTGAGTCGGGACGTATGGCCATCCTCGGCCGGTAGCAGGACGATGCGCCCACATCGCTCTGCTACGGGGGACGAGGGGGCCTGTCATGGCACAGCCGGCAATGAGTGTGACTCCTTACTGGGAGCTGACCTTCGACGCGGACGGGGACGTCGACGGGCGGGAGCGGGACCGGCTGCTCGCCGAGGTCCCGAAGGGCGGAATCCGTGACCTGATCGTCTTCGCACACGGCTGGAACAACGACCGCTCGGGGGCGACTGCCCTCTACAGCCAGTTCTTCGCGCCGATCCCGGGCCTGGCGGCCCAGGCGAGGATCGGGTACGTGGGCGTGATCTGGCCGTCGATGCGGTTCTGCGACGAGCCGATCCCCGACTTCCCGAAATCCGTGGTGGCCATGGAGGCGGAGGCGTCCCCGGCGCCCGCGCTCGACAAGGACACCCGGCACGCACTGCTGGAGACGTTCCCCGGCCGGGCCACCGTGATCGACCAGATCGCACGGATGCTGGACCAGCGGCCCGACAACGAACTGGAGGAGTTCGGACGGCTGGTCCGGCTGCTGGTGGAGCTCGTGCCGGGCGGGCCGCAACCGTTGTTCGCGGCGGACACCCTCGCGGAGGGTGTCCCGCAGAGCGAGCCGGTGCTGTTCACCGGGGACACGGCGACGCTCTGCGACGAGTTCGCGCAGGCACTGGCCGACGTCCGGTCCGGTGGCGACCCGGAGGGCTTCTCGTTGCCGAACCCCTGGGACGGGGCGAAGGAACTGCTGCGGCAGGCGACGTACTACGCGATGAAGCGGCGAGCGGGCACGGTCGGCGAGCGCGGGCTCGGCCGTCTGGTCGGGCAGCTCGCCGCCGCCGCTCCCGCCGTGCGCGTGCACCTCGTGGGGCACAGCTTCGGCGGCCGGCTGGTGTCGTTCGCGCTGCGCGGTCTGCCCGAGGGCGTGCACACGGTGAAGTCGGTGACGCTGCTGCAAGGGGCGTTCTCGCACTACGCGTTCGCGGCGCGGCTGCCGTACGACGCGCATGCGGGGGGTGTGCTGCAGGGCCAGCAGAACCGTGTCGACGGCCCTCTGGTGTGCTGCTACTCGCACTTCGACACGGCGCTCGGCACGATCTACCCGCTGGCCTCGCGCATGGCGGACGACGCGCAGGGCGTCGTCGAGGGGGCCACCGAGGGCTTCGGCATCGGGGAGCTGCTGGGCGCCAAGTGGGGTGCGATGGGGCACGACGGTGTGCAGGGGGTGCCGGGCACGCGCGCGTACAAGCTCGCGGACGCCCTCAAGAGCACGCTGCCGACCTCGGGGTGCGTCAACATCGACGCCGCGGCCGTGGTGAAGAGCGGCGGGCCGCCCGCCGGTGCACACAGCGACATCGTGCACCGGGAGCTGGCCCAGGTGGTGCTGGCGGCGGGCCGCATCCGCTGACCCGCCGCCGCTGGTCCGTTACCGGTGCGAGGTGTACTCCACCACCTGCTGGAAGGTGGGCCGGTTCTGCCAGCTGATGTTGTAGTGCTTGATGCCGCCGAGCGTCCGCTGGACGATCGAGTCGGCGCACCACTGGTCGCCCGCCGAGCACAGGGAGTCGCCGGGGTAGACGGTCGACGCGGACGTGCCGACCGCCGTCTTCAGGGTGCTGATCAGGATGTCCCGGCAGGAGCTGAGGCTGCCGCCGCCGCAGTACTTCTGCGCCAGTGGCCCCTGCACCGGCTCACCGAGCACCGCCCGGATGTCCTTGTCGACGTAGCTCCACCAGCCGTACTGGAAGGAGCTGCCGGCGTGCGAGCCGGTCGGCCCGTGTGCGGCCGACGGTGCCTCGTCGACGGGCAGGTTGTTGGTGAAGGCGGTGTACAGATCGCTGCCGAGGCCCGGTTGGAACTCGGCCTTCACCAGCAGCGGCCACCAGGCGTCCAGGATGCGGATCGCGTCGGCGTTGGCGTACTTCTTCGAACCGGCCGACGTCTCGGTCCGCTTGGCGCCCGCGGTCACCCACGCCTGCAGCTTGCTCACGGCGTCCGCGGCGGTGGAGTCGGTCACCGTGCTGCTGTTGACGACCTTGAGCAGCTTCGGCAGCACGTCCTCGGCCCGCAGGTCCTCCAGTGCCGCGTCCGCCATGGCCTGCACCAGCTTGGTACGGGTCACCCCGCCGGCCGCGACCAGCTTCTTCACCCGGTCCTCCAGCAGGTTGCCGCGGTGCACGGACCCGTCGCCCCAGGGCGCGGTCGTGTAGTCCTCGGCCTGCTTGTTGTTCCAGGAGATGTAGTAGTCCTGGTCGATGGAGTTGGGGTGAGCGGAGGCCGGTGTGTAGTCGGCGGTGTTGGTCGTCGGGTCCCAGTTCTTCCACTCGTAGGCCGCCTGCCCCCACACCGGGAACTCGGCGTCGACGCCGCTCGCCCGCACCGGGTTGTTGCCGCTGTTGTAGTACGCGGTGTGCTGGGAGTCGGCGTAGAACCAGTTGAAGGTGTAGTTGATGTGCTGCGCCGCGCTCTGGAAGTCCTGCGGTCCCTTGACGAAGTCGGGGTCGTTGAGCATCTGGAAGCCGATGATCGAGTCGGCCTCGTGCATGTAGGACGAGCGCAGGGTGGTGTACGCGACCTTCTTGCCGCCGACGGTCGCCCGGTACTCCACCGGCCCGTATTTCGTGCGCCAGACCCGCATGGTGTACGAGCCCGCCGCGGTGCCGTCGGCCGTGGTCGGCTTCCAGGAGTTGGTCTGCTCGACCTTGTCCATGGCCGTGCAGGTGCCGTGGAACAGGTAGTGGTAGTCGTCCTGGCACAGCTCGACGGCGTAGGTGTCGATGATGTCCTGGCCGGAGGTGGTCGCGGACCACGAGTAGTCCTGGCCGCGGCCCAGTTCGACGTACATGCTCAGGCCCGCGAAGGAGGCGCCTCGGGCGCTGAGGCCCGGGCCCTGGAGCTCCTGGAGCATGAGCAGCTGGGGCGCGAAGTAGCCGGTCTGCGGGCCGAAGACGGCGATCGGGTGACCGCTGGCTGTGTACTTGCCGCTCACCACCAGGGCGTTGGACATACCGCGTCTGGCCGAGCTGAGCGCGGTCGTGGTCGCCGCCTTGGAGGCGGCGGTGGCGCTCTGGCTCGCCCCGGTGCCGGTGGCGTCGTAGACCAGCGGCTCGGTCGTCACCGAGCCGGCGTCGGGCAGCGCCTCGCCCTGGGCGGTGTCGGGCTTGGTGGCGTACGGGAAGCTCTCGCCGTTGTGGACGGTGAGCACGGCCTCGGGGTCGTTGCGCTCACGGAAGGACTCCCAGACCTTGGTGCCCTCGGTCACGCCGTACTTGGACTGGGCGGCCAGGAGTGAGATCGCGTTGTTGACCTCGCCGCCGCCGCCGGCGCCGAACAGGGCACCGATGACGGAACCCAGCGCCACCAGGTCTGTGATCTTGAAGTGGTCGATGGTGCCGACGTTGGTGATCGAGTCCTTGTGGCCGGTCAGGACGTACTCACCGGGGAAGTAACGGCCGCTGTCGGAGGCGTCGATGTAGGCGTTGATGCCGGCCAGGTAGGCGTTGGCGTCCGCGAGGGCCTGCTGGCCGCGGGCGCCGTTGCGGGCGACGGCGTTGTCGATCTGGGCCTGCAGGTCGGCCTCGCTGTAGGGGGCGTTGCGGTAGAACTGCTGCTCCAGGCCCTGGTTGGAGGCCGCACCGCCCGCGAACGTCGTCAGCTGACCGCGGCCCACGTGCCGGAAGACGTCCATGAGCCACAGCCGGTCCTCAGCGGCGGCATATCCGGCGCCGAACTCCGTGCCGTATCTGGTGGTGCCCGTGATGTGCGGGATGCCTGCCTTCTTGTCGCGGACGATCGTCACGTCGGTGCGGCCCGCAGGCTTCTCGGTGGAGGCGACTTGATCGGAGGCGACCCCGAACGACGCGTCGTTGAAGAAGGTGTTGATCGTCGAGTCGGTGAGCGAGGAGTACCCCTTGGCCAGGTTGGCGTACGGGCCGAGCTGGTCCTCCGCGTGGTCGGGCTGGGTGCCGAACGCCTGGTTGAGCAGGACCTGGGCGAGGGTCGCGTTGCCGTTCTCACCGGGCGGCAGGATGTCGGAACACTGGCCGCCGCAGTAGTCGTTCGAGGTGGCGGCCGCGGCCGTCGCCTGGGTGAGCGGGGACAAAAGTCCAGCAATCAGGACGCATATGGATGCGGTCTTCAGGAACCCGGCGAGTCTGCCGGGAGTTCTCAGTCTGACTGGGGCGCTACGAGAGGTACGCCAGGGCATGGCAGCTCCTACCGACGGGGGTGAGCCGGGACGTTACCGCCGGTATCCCCGGGAGTGAAGATGAACATGCGTCAAGTTTTGGAGTGGGCGGGACGGCTTATGGAGGGCATCGGAAATCGAATGGAGCCGAATCGCTTGTCGATACGTCTATTCGGCGACGTCCGTACGACGACGCCGAAGTGACCGAAGTACAGGTGCAGGTGTGACGGAGGTGCAGGGCGATGGCCGGTTTCCGGAGTCTGGCGAGACAGGTCCGCGACCCGCGGTGCGATCTGGCACTGCGGCGGTACTCACTGCGCAAGTGCCTTGAGAGGTTTGCTCCTTACGGGCACAGGGCGACCTGGGACCATTTGTGCTCCCGGGCAGGTTTCGGTCCCGAGGACCGCTCCCCCGACCCGGCGCGGCTCGTGGCCGCACTGGAGGAGCTGGAGGAGGCGCGTTCGGTGTGGCTGGCCTATGAGGTCGAGTTCGCCGAGCGGCGCAAGAAGGAGAAGCACGACGGGCTGCGCCGGCCGGGCACGGTGGACGACTGGCACCGGCTGACCTGGGGCGGTTTCGGTGTCGCCTGGTGCGACGACCCGCGGGTGCACCCCCGGGAGCCGCTTGCGGAGGTGCTGCGCCGGCTGATCTCCGGCCTGCAGCGCGAGCCGGGCTCCGGTTGCCCGGTGTGCGGCGCGGAGCGCCTGATCTGGAAGTACGACCTGGACCACGAACCCTCTGCGGGTCCGGTCTGCACCCACTGTGGAATTCTCGTGCCACGGCCCGTGCTCAGTCCCGAGGCCCTGGCGGACGCAAGGCGCGGAAGGCTGCTGGTGTCGGCCTAGTACGGCGGGGGTGCGCCGGGGATGCCGCACCCCCTACATGTCCCTCTTTGCCCCCTTTGTCGGCTTGTCCTCGTTGTCAGTGTTGGCTCCTCGTTGTCAGTGGCGGCTGGCACCATCGAGACATGGTGCAGGTGTGTCTCAACGGGCCCCGCGGGTCCGCCGACGGTGCGATGGTGCCGCTGACTCCGGAAGCGACGGCCGAGTCCGCGGCGCAAGCGGTCGCGGCCGGGGCCACGGACATCCACGTCCACCCCAAGACACCCTGCGGGCACGACTCGTTGTCGCCCCGCGTGATCGGCCCGGTGCTCGAGGCGATACGGGCGCGCGTGTCGGTCCCGGTCGGTGTCACCACGGGCGCCTGGGCGGAACCGGATCCCGCGGCACGGCTGATGGGGGTGCCCCCGCGCGAGCGTGTTCGAGCGTGGGGGAGGGTCCGGAGCTGGGCCACGCTCTCCGAACTCCCCGACCACGCCTCGGTCAACTGGCATGAGGAGGGCGCCGAGGAGATCGCCGCCGCCCTGCTCGACCTGGGCGTGGAGGTCGAGGCCGGTATCCGGTCCGGGACGGACGCGGCGATACGGTTCGCGGCCTCACCCCTGGCCCCGAGAGTGCTCCGCGTACTCGCCGAGGTGACGGACACCTCGCCGGACACGGCGGAGGAGTCCGCGCGTGCGCTGCTCACCGACCTGAGCCGGGCGCCCCGCCGCCCCGTGCTGCTGCACGGCGAGGACGGCGGCGCCTGGCCGGTGCTGCGGCTGGCGGGCCGGCTCGGGCTCGCGACCCGGGTGGGCCTGGAGGACACGCTGTTCCTGCCGGACGGGGAACGGGCCGTGTCCAACGCTCAGTTGGTGTCCGAGGCGCTGGCCCAGTACGGGTGTGCCCAGCGCTCGTCGTAGGGCAGGACGAGGAGCTCTGCACGGATCGCCGGATCGGACTCGCCCTGAGCGCGGAGGCGGGCGGCGCCGGGACCGGCCAGCCGGCTGCGCAGGTCCGCGAGACCGGCGGCCTCACTGTCGTCGTACCACCGGAAGAACGGGGAGACGTCGGACAGCAGGTCGTAGAGCCAGCCGTCGGTGCAGTGGACGAGGTGTGCGTCGGCGACGGGGCCACGGCCCCAGCCGTCCAGGAACGGGGTGACGGTTCTGGCGATCGTGGCGCAGGTGTCGAAGATCTCGTCGATGCCATAGGGCGGGTCGGGCCTGCTGAGGGCGTCCTGCCACCAGGCGTGCAGGAACGCCTCGATCGCGGCGGCCTGCTCGGCCGGCCAGGAGCGCCAGTCCAGCCGGCTCAACCCGTGGGCGCCGTAGCCGATCGTGTCGAGGGAGCCGTCGGCCATCGCGCGCGCGGCCTGCGGAAGCAGGCGCCGCATGGCGGCCGGGTGGTCGGCGATGGGGGTCCCCCCTCTGGGGGAGATCGGGCACCTCGAAGAGGTAGTACTGCACCACGTCCAGCGGTGTCCACACATGTGGCGTGCGCAGGAACGCGGTCTCCTCGGGCACGTGGCAGTGGCCGCAGCCGGTCTCGTCGAAGCCGGCGAAGCCGTTGAAGACGGGGTCGATGTCCGCGAGGGCGGCGTCAAGTGCTGCTGTGGGCATGGGATTTGATCCCGTCAGGACTCCGTGCGCGGCGTCTCGGCCGGCCGAAGATCGCGACGTTACCAGCCGCTAATCCGCTCGCTCCACCCCTTTCCCGTCCGGACAGTTGGGAGGCGATGAAACCGAACCGAGCGAATCCGGAATCCTAGGAGTTCCCATGTCGACGCTGCGCGTCACCGCCGAAGTGCTGACCGTCCACGAGCATCCGAACGCCGATGCGCTCGAACTGGCCCAGGTGGGCCTGTACCGGGCCGTCGTCGCCAAGGGCGCCTACCGCACCGGCGACGTCGCCGTGTACATCCCCGAGCAGTCCGTCCTGCCCACCGGGCTGATCGAGGAGCTGGGGCTGACCGGGCGGCTGGCGGGGAGCAACTCGGACCGGGTCAAGGCGGTGCGGCTGCGCGGTGAGCTGTCGCAGGGAATCGTGTGCCGGCCGAAGGCGCTGGCCGGCGTCGACCTGGCGCGGGCGGCGCTGGACGGGACGGACTTCGCCCAGCGGCTCGGCATCACCAAGTGGGTGCCGCCGATCCCGCCCACGATGGACGGCGAGGTGGAGTCCGCGCCGGAACTGCTGCCCTGGGTCGACATCGAGAACATCCAGCGGTTTCCGGACATCTTCACACCGGGCGAGGCTGTGGTCCTGACCGAGAAGCTGCACGGCTCGGCCTGTCTGCTGACCTACCTCGCCGACGAGGACCGCGCGCACGTCTCCTCCAAGGGCTTCGGCGCCAAGTCCCTCGCCCTGAAGGAGGATCCGCGCAATCTGTACTGGCGGGCCGTGCACGGCCACGGCGTCGCCGAGGTCGCCGCGCGGCTCGCCGGGCGGCTGGGGGCGCGTCGGGTCGGGATCTTCGGTGAGGTGTACGGAGCGGGGGTCCAGGATCTGACGTACGGCGCGGACGGACGGCGCGAGAGCCTGGGGTACGCCGTGTTCGACGTCTCCGCGGAGATCGACGGGACGGTGCGGTGGCTGGACGCGGCCGAACTGCTGGACGGGGAGCTGCCGTTGGTGCCGCGGCTGTACGAGGGGGCGTACGACATCGAGCGGGTGCTGGAGCTGGCCGGCGGGCGGGAGACCGTGTCGGGGCGGGGGCTGCATCTGCGGGAGGGGGTCGTGATCCGTCCGGCGACGGAGCGGTACAGCCCGGTGACCGGAGGGCGGGCGATCGCGAAGGCGGTGAGCACGGCTTATCTGACGCGGAAGGGCGGCACCGAGTACGAGTGAACCGGGGGGCGTCTTGAAGGGGCGCGGGGCTGTGTCCATTTGCGGCTCCGCCGCGTGGGCGCGACCAGCCACGACGAGCCTGGAGTCGATGGACGGCCGATCGCCGCACTTCCCGCCGAGCGCTCAGTTCCGCTCCCGCGCCTTTCGGCTTCCGCCGCGGTCGACCATCAGCCGCGACCCCGTCAGCCGTTCGCCGAACACGTCGTCCGGGTTGGACAGCACGCACCCCTCCAGCGAGAGGCACCCACAGCCGATGCAGTCGGTCAGGTGGTCGCGGAGGCGGTTGAGCTGGCTGATGCGTTCGTCGAGTTCGGAACGCCAGGCCTCGGAGAGCCGGGCCCAGTCCTCCCGAGTCGGGGTGCGTTCCTCGGGGAGCTCGGCGAGCGCCTCGCGGATGGTGGCCAGCGGGATGCCGACGCGTTGTGCGGCCCGTACGAAGGCAACCCGGCGCAGCGTGTCGCGGTGGTAGCGGCGCTGGTTGCCCGCGGTCCGCCGGCTGCTGATCAGGCCCTTGGACTCGTAGAAGTGCAGGGCGGAGACGGCGGCGCCGCTGCGCGCGGCGAGCTGGCCGACCGTGAGCTCGTGGATCTTCTCTGGAATCTGGGGCACCCCTCGAACCCTACCCATCCGTACCCGGCCGCTGTCCGTTGACATTGTTTTCCCGGCCGACCATGCTAAGCAGTTGCTTAGACATAGTGTTCACGATGTTCAGGACATGAGCGAGGCATGGGAGGCCGGGACATGGCAGAGCCGAGGATCTTCACCTCCGCCGACGAGCTGAAGGCGGCGGTGGGCGAGCAGCTGGGGTACACCGACTGGCTGGAGATCGACCAGAAGCGGATCGATCTCTTCGCGGAGGCCACCGGCGACCACCAGTGGATCCACGTCGACCCCGAGAAGGCCGCGGCGGGTCCCTTCGGGACGACGATCGCGCACGGCTATCTCACCCTGTCGCTGCTGCCGCTCTTCGGCCCTCAGCTGATCAGCGTCGAGGGCGTGAAGATGGGCGTCAACTACGGCACCAACAAGGTCCGTTTCCCCGCCCCCGTGCCGGTCGGCTCGCGCCTGCGCGCCACCGGGACGATCAGCAGCGTCGAGGACGTCCCGGGCGGGGTCCAGCTGGCCGTCGCCTACACCGTGGAGCGCGAGGGCGGGGACAAGCCGGTCTGCGTGGCGGAGTCGGTGGCCCGCTTCTACGTCTGAGCAGTGGCCCGGCGGACTACTTGACCCCCACCATGCGCAGCACGAGGTCGGCGTCGAGGGCGCCGACCTCGTCGGGCGTCCAGGGTCCGTCGACGTTGAACCAGCGGGCGACGTCGATGCAGAGCGACATGACGGCGAGGGTGGTGCCCTTGACGTCCAGCACGTCGAACTCGCCGGAGGCGATCCCGTCCTCGATGATCCCGCGCACCTCGGCGTCGCACTGCCGGCGCAGCGCGAGGATCTCCTCGCGGGCGTCCGGACCGAGCGAGTCCAGCTCGTACTGCACGACCCGGGCGGTGGTGCGGCCGCCTGCGTGCCAGCGGACGAAGGAGCTCACCGCGTCGGCGAGGCGCTCGGTCGCGGTGCCCTCGCGCCGGGCCGCCGTCCGCAGGATCTCCAGGGCCTTCTCGTGACCGATCCGGCTGATCCGGTGGAGCAGCTCTTCCTTGGTCTTGTAGTGGATGTAGAGCGCGGCGGGGCTCATGCCGGCGCGGCCCGCGATGTCACGGGTCGTCGTGGCGTGGTACCCGCGCTCGGCGAAGGCCTCCACCGCGGCGATCAGCAGCCGCCGTGCCGCGTCGGGCGTGACCTCGCCCCACGCGGACGTCTCGCCACCGGCCGTCTCCTTCGCCGTACTCATCGCTCGCTCGCCCCTCTCGCAGACAGACACCCCACCATACCGCCGAAGGTGAGCGAGCGCTTAGAGTCCCCGCTCAGGGCTTCCAGGAGGCCCGGAGCTTCCAGAGGACTCAGAGCTTCTCGAAGGGGTGGTACGCGCGCTCCGCCGCCTCCTGCCGGTCGCGGATCACCTTGGCGAGGGTGAAGGCGGAGGTGACGAGGTACAGCACCGCGATCCCGAGGAACGCCCGCACCCAGGCGTCGGCGTCCAGCCGGAAGATGCCGATGGCCGTCGCGGCCATGGCGATCGCGAAGGAGGCGACGGCCTGGCCGTAGAAGGCGGCGGTGTTCTGCTGCTTGCCGGATGTGTCACTCATGGGGACAAGCGTCGGCGGATGTGGCCGGTGCCACATCCGCCGGGATACTCAGCTCAGGTACTCAGAACGCCGAAACCCCGGTCAGGGCCCGCCCGATGAGCAGTTTCTGGATCTGGCTGGTGCCCTCGTACAGGGTCATCACGCGGGCGTCGCGCAGCAGCTTGCCGGCCGGGTACTCGTCGATGTAGCCGTAGCCGCCGAAGACCTGGAGCGCGTTGTTGGCGGCGCGGACGGCGGCCTCCGAGGCGAAGAGCTTGGCCTTGGAGGACTCGACGGCGAAGGGCTGCCCGCGGTCGATCAGGTCCGCGACCCGCCAGGTCAGCAGGCGGGCCGCGTCCACGTCGACGGCGATGTCGCTGATCAGCTCCTGTACGAGCTGGTGGTGCGCGATGGACCTGCCGAACTGCTCGCGCTCGCCCGCGTACTTCACCGCCGTGTCCAGCGCGGCCTGGGCTATGCCCACACAGCCCGCCGCGACCGACATCCGCCCCTTGGCCAGGGCCGACATGGCCACCGAGAAGCCCTTGCCCTCCTCCCCCAGCATCGCGGAGGCGGGCACGCGGACGTCCTCCAGGACCAGCTCGGCGGTCGCCTGACCACGCAGGCCCAGCTTGCCGTGGATGGTGCGGCGGGTGAGGCCGGGAGTGTCGGCCGGCACGAGGAAGGCGGAGACGCCCTTGTGGCCGGGGGCGTCGGTGGAGCGGACGAACAGCAGCACCACATCGGCCCAGGTGCCGTTCGTGATGAACATCTTGGTGCCGTTGATGACGTAGTCGTCGCCGTCGCGCACCGCGCGTGTGGAGAGGTTGCCGGCGTCGGAGCCGGTGCCGGGCTCGGTGAGGCCGAAGCAGCCGACGTACTCGCCCGAGGTGAGCCCGGGCAGCCACTGCCGCTTCTGGTCCACGCTCCCCCAGGCGGCGATCGTCTTGGCGACCAGCCCGAGCGACACGGACACGATGCCGCGCACGGAGGAGTCGCCACGCCCGAGCTCCTCCGTGACCAGGCAGTACGCGAGGTGGTCGCCGCCGGAGCCGCCGTACTCCTCGGCGACGGTCAGTCCGAGGAAGCCGACCTCGCCGAGCTTCTTCACGATGGACCGGTCAACCTCCTCGGCCCGGTCCCAGGCGATGACGTTCGGGGCGATCTCTCGGTCCACGAAGTCCCTGGCGAGCCGCCGGACGGCTTCCTGCTCGTCACTGAGCTCCAGATTCATGACCGGTCACCCCACTCGAGATCCTGCACAATCCTACACATTTAAATTAGCACTGCTAGTTTCGGGCGTGCAGCCCTACTATGTGCGCCATGGCCCGACCGCGCAAGCCCCTGCTCAGCACCGACCGCATCGTCGAGACGGCCCGTGCGCTGGTGGACGCGGAGGGCCTCGCGGCCGTCTCCACGCGTCGGCTCGCCGCGGAACTGGGGGTGAGCGGGCCCTCGCTCTACAACCACTTCCGCACCAAGGACGAGATCCTGGAGGCGGTCGCCGACTCGGTGAGCGCGCAGGTCGACCTGTCGATGTTCGAGGACGGCCGCGAGTGGCGCACCGCGCTGCACGACTGGGCCGTCTCCTACCGGGCCGCGCTGCGTGACCACCCCAACATCGTCCCGGTGCTCGCCACGGGCCCGGGCCGCCGTCCGGCCGGCCTCCGCCTCGCGGACGCCGTCTACGGCGCGATGGTCGACGCGGGCTGGCCGCCCGCGCAGGCCACCTCCATCGGCGCGCTGATGCGGTACTTCATCATGGGCTCCGCCCTCGGCTCCTTCGCCGGGGGTTTCGTGGACGACCAGAGCGCGTACGACCCCGCCGACTATCCGCACCTGGGCCAGGCGCACCTGCTCGCCGAGCAGCAGGAGAAGATCGACGAGCGGGCCTTCGAGACGGGGCTCACGGCGCTGCTGGACGGTCTTGTGCAGCAGTTCGAGCAGGTGCAGCGGGCCGGTTAGCGACAGTTCGGCGGCCGCCGAAGTGTCCCTGTCCCATGCTGGGGTGCATGACCACCAGGGAGCCCCGGGCACCGCGGCTGGCCCGGCTCGCCGGGCTGATCGCCGACGAGACGCGGGCCACCTGTCTGCTGGCGCTGCTCGACGGGCGGGCGTGGACCGCGAGTGAGCTGGCGCGGCATGCGGGGGTCGCCGCGTCGACGCTGAGCGAACATCTGGGCAAGCTCGTCGCGGGCGGCCTGCTCGCGGAGGAACGGCAGGGCCGCCATCGGTACGTGCGGCTCGCCGATGCGGCGGTTGCGCAGCTGGTGGAGGATCTGGCCGCGCAGGTGGAGCCGGGGGATGCCGTACGGCCCCGGGGGCTGCGGGAGTCGAGTGCCGGGGCGGCGATGGCGCGGGGGCGGACCTGTTACGACCATCTGGCGGGGCGGCTGGGGACTGCGGTGACGGATGCGTTGTCGCTGCGCGGGCTGTTGCGGCAGGACGTCGGGTTTGCCCTGACGGAGGCGGGGGTTCGGTGGTTCGACACCATCGGTCTCTCCCTCGACCGCCGCGGGCGGCGGCCGTTGGCCCGTGCGTGTCTTGACTGGACTGAGCGGCGGCCCCACCTGGCGGGGGTTGCGGGGGCGGCGCTCTGTCGGCATGCGCTGGACTCGGGGTGGTGTGTGCGGATCGGGTCCGAGCGGGCCGTGAAGGTGACTCCGTCGGGGGAGCGGGCTTTGCAGGAGCTGTTGGGTATCGATGCCGATTCGCTGCGCTGAGTGGCGCCTGTGCGGGTGCGGAGCCGCATATCGATACAGCCCCGCGCCCCTGAAGGGGCGCAGCAGCGCGCCGTCTGAAATCCGCGAGACCCAAGCTCATTCCTCTCCTAGCCTCTGGAGCATGATGACCTCCCGTCGTACCGACCTGCTCGCCCCCGCTGCCGCTGCGGTCAGCGTCGTGTTGTGGGCCTCCGCCTTCGTGGCGATCCGCAGTGCGGGTGCCGCGTACTCGCCCGGGGCATTGGCGCTCGGTCGGTTGCTGTCCGGGGCGCTGGTGCTCGGGGTGATGCTGGTCGTACGCGGGGAAGGGTTGCCGCCACGGGGCGCATGGCGGGGGATCGCGATATCCGGAGCCCTGTGGTTCGGCTTCTACATGGTGATCCTGAACTGGGGGGAGCAGCAGGTCGACGCCGGTACGGCCGCGCTGGTGGTGAACATCGGGCCCATCCTCATCGCCCTGCTCGGGGCGCGGCTGCTCGGGGATCCGATGCCGCCGCGGCTGCTGGTGGGGATGGCGGTGTCGTTCGCGGGGGCGGTGACGGTCGGGCTGTCGTTGTCGGGGGGCGGCGGGTCGTCGGTGCTCGGGGTGGTGCTGTGTCTGCTTGCGGCGGTCGGCTATGCGGGTGGAGTCGTCGCGCAGAAGCCTGCTCTGGCGAGGGCGAGTGCGCTGCAGGTGACGACGTTCGGGTGTCTCGTCGGGGCGGTGGGGTGTCTGCCGTTCGCCGGGCAGTTGGTGAGCGAGGCGGCCCACGCGCCGGTGTCGGCGACGCTCAACATGGTGTACCTGGGTGTGTTTCCGACCGCGCTGGCCTTCACCACCTGGGCGTACGCCCTGGCTCGTACGACCGCCAGCCGGATGGGGGCGACCACGTACGCGGTGCCGGCGCTGGTCGTGCTGATGTCGCGGCTGGCGCTCGGCGAGGTGCCGGGGCTGCTCACACTGGGCGGCGGGGTGCTGTGCCTGGCGGGTGTGGCGGTCTCGCGGTCGCGGCCGCGGGCTGCGGTCGTGCCGGCTGCGGCGCCGGAGAGCACTCCGGAGCCGCAGCCCGAGGGCGCCTCGGAATCCGCATGACGCGCCCTGCCCGCAAGGGCCTTGATGCGTGGCTGAGCAGGGCTAGAAGACCACGAGCGCGCGTCCGCCCTTGCCGGCCAGCATGTTCTCGAAGGCGGCCGGGATGCCGTCCAGGCCGATCCGTTCCGTCACCAGTGCGCCCAGGTCCAGGCGGCCCGCCCGCACGTGTTCGGCCAGTACGGGGAGGTCCTTCGCCGGGTCCGAGTTGCCGTACACACAGCCCGCCAGCGTCCTGCCCCAGTGGAAGATCTCCAGGGCGTTGAAGGTGACCTGCTGGTCCTTGCCGCCGATGCCCACGACCGTCGTGCGGCCGCCGCGGCGGGTGGAGTCCCAGGCGGTGCGGATCGTCGAGGCGCGGCCCACGCATTCGATCGCCACGTCCACGCCTTGCTTGTCCGTCAGTCCGCGGATCTCGCGGGCCGTCGTCTCGGAGGCGACGACGTAGTCGGTGGCACCGGCGCCACGCGCCAGCTCCTCCTTCTCCGGGGAGACATCGACGGCGACGATGCGTGCGGCGCCCGCGATCCGGGCCGCCTGGAGCGCGGCCAGGCCCACTCCCCCGACGCCGTACACCGCCACCGTCTCGCCCTCCCGGACCTGCGCCGAGTGGTGTACGGCGCCGTAGCCGGTGAGGACCGCGCAGCCCAGGAGGGCCGCGTCCGCGAGGGGGATGCCCTCCGGGAGGGGCAGGACACAGCCCGCCGAGACGACCGTCTCCTCGGCGAACGCGGCGACGTTCAGGCCGGGGTGGAGGTCGGAGCCGTCGGAGGAGCGGTGGGCGTAGACGTCCGCGGCGCCGTTCAGGGCGTTGGCGCACAGCCACACCTCGCCGAGCGTGCAGGCGTGGCAAGCACCGCACGAAGGCGCCCAGTTGAGGACGACCTCGGCGCCGGGCGAGACGTGCGTGACACCTTCGCCCACGGCGACGACCGTGCCGGCGCCCTCGTGGCCGAGGACGGCGGGGACCGGCACCCGCATGGTGCCGTTGGACAGGGACAGGTCGGAGTGGCACACCCCGGCGGCCGCGAGACGGACGCGGACCTGGCCGGGGCCGGGGGCCGGGAGGTCGATGCCGGTGATCTCCAGCGGGGCGCCCACGGCGGGAAGGACTGCTGCGCGAACCATGGATGCGCTCCTCAGAACTGCAGGGACTTGGTCTGGAGGTACTCGGCCAGGCCGTGCGTGCCGAGTTCGCGGCCGACGCCCGACTGCTTGTAACCGCCGAAGGGGGCGAGGGGGTTGAAGCGGCCGCCGTTGATGTCGACCTGCCCGGTCTCGAGGCGGCGGGCGAAGGCGACCGCCTCGCTCTCGTCGCCCGCCCAGACGGCGCCCGCGAGGCCGTAGACCGTGCCGTTGGCGATGCGCAGGGCGTCCTCCTCGTCCTCGTAGCGGAGGATGGCGAGGACCGGGCCGAAGATCTCCTCCTGGGCGATGGTCATCTCGGGGGTGACGTCGGCGAAGACCGTCGGGGAGACGAAGTAGCCCTGCTCGCGCGGGGGTTCGGCGCCTCCGGCGACCAGCCGCGCGCCCTCCGCCACGCCCTTCTCGATGTAACCGCGCACCCGAGCCTGCTGCTTGGCGCTGACCACCGGGCCGATGCGGTCGCCGTACTTGGCGGCGGCGGTGGCCGCGAGCCCGACCGCCTCCTCGTACCGGTCCCGGTGGACGAGCATGCGCGTCCAGGCGCTGCAGGTCTGGCCGGAGTTGGACATGACGTTGGCGACGCCGACGTTGACCGCCTTGGCGAGGTCTGCGCTCGGCAGGATCACGTTGGCGGACTTGCCGCCCAGCTCCAGGGCGACCTTCTTGACCGCGGCGCCCGCGGTCGCACCGATCTGCCGGCCGACGGCGGTGGAGCCGGTGAAGGAGACCAGGTCGACGCCCGGGTGCTCGGCGAGGGCCTGGCCCGCGACCGGTCCGCGTCCGGTGACCAGGTTGAAGACGCCCGCTGGTACGCCCGCCTCGTGGACCGCCTCGGCGAAGAGCTGGGCGGTGAGCGGGGTGTCCTCGGCGGGCTTCAGGACCACCGTGCAGCCCGCCGCGAGGGCCGGGGCGACCTTGGCGACGATCTGGTGCAGGGGGTAGTTCCAGGGCGTGATCGCGCCGACCACGCCGACCGGCTCAAGGTAGACGGTCGAGTTCCCGGCCTTCTCCTCGAAGGCGTACGTCGCTGCCAGTTCGGCGTACGAGCCCGCGACCGCGATCGGCACGGCCGCGTGCACGTTCTGCGAGAACGGCAGCGGTGAGCCGAGCTCGGCGGTGACGGTCTCGGCGATCTCGTCCTTGTGGGCCACGAGGACGTCCCTCAGCGCACCCAGCCGGGCGGCCCGCTCGGCGGGCGGGGTCGCGGCCCAGGCGGGGAAGGCGGCACGGGCGGCGCGTACGGCGGCGTCCACGTCCACTGCCGTCCCCGCGGGGACCCGCCCGATCACCTGCTCGTCGGCGGGATTCACGACATCGATCACGTCCTGGCCTGCGGCGGGCCGCCAGGCGCCGTCGATGTACAGGCCGTCGTGTGCCTTCATGGTGCTCCTCCGGGGCGGGGTGCGTCGTCCGCGTGACAACCTACCGACAGCCACACAAACTAGCGCCGGTAGTTTTCAACCGCCAGATCGACACCGCCCCAAAGGGGCGCGGGGCTGTATCCATATGCGGCGCTGCCGCGTGGGCGCGACAAGCCCCAACGCACCCGCAGACGCCCGGCAACCCACCCCGGCAACCCGTTACGCGTCCAAATCCGGCAACCGCGCAGGCGCCGGACAGATCCGCTCCCCGTGCTGATCGAAGACAAACAGATGGGCGATGTCAACGAGCAGCGGCACCTGCATGCCATGCCGGAGCTCGATGTCGGGCGTGGTCCGCACCACCAGATCACCCGGCAGGCGGGCCCCGGTCGACGCGACGCCGGCCGGGTCGGCCTCCCCCGGGTCATCCATGACCACCACCGGTCCCGCGCGGAGCGCCCCCGCCCGGTCCCGCAGACGCTCCAGCACGGTCGGCCCGCCCTCCCGCCGACGGCGCCGGGACGCGCGCGAGCCGGGCCGCGGCGCCTCCAGGTCCGGCACGACGGCGGGCTGGGAGCCGGTGTTGAAGTGCACGAGGATCTCGTGCCCCTGGAACTCCACGTGCTCCACCAGGCCGGTGAGCGGCGCTTCGCCCGGCCGGGCGGAGGAGTGCTTGGCGATGCGTACGGCCTCCGAGCGCAGCCCGACGATCACCTCCCGGCCCTGCTGCACCCGCAGCAACTGGTGGTCCTGGGAGAGCGGTTCGGGCAGCCGCAGATACTGCTTGCCGAGGCTGATGGTCATCGCGCCGTCGAGCGGGGCACGGACCAGGCCGCGCAGCAGGTTGATGCGCGGGGTGCCGATGAAGGCGGCGACGAAGATGTTGCGGGGCAGGGCGTACACCATGCGCGGGGTGTCCAGCTGCTGCAGCACTCCGCCGCGCAGTACGGCGACCCGGTCGCCGAGCGACATGGCCTCGGCCTGGTCGTGGGTGACGTAGACCGTGGTGACGCCCAACTCGCGGGTGAGCTTGGATATTTCGGCCCGCAGGTGGTTGCGGAGCTTGGCGTCGAGGTTGGACAGCGGCTCGTCCATCAGGAAGGCCGAGGGGTGACGGGCGATGGCGCGGCCCATGGCGACGCGCTGGCGTTCGCCGCCGGAGAGCTGGCTGGGGAAGCGGTCGAGGAGGTCCTCGATGCCGAGCATCCGGGCGGTGGCGTCCACACGCGGGCGCGGGTCCTCGCCGGGGTTCTCGACGCGCAGCGGGAAGCCGATGTTGCCGCGGCTGGTCATGTTCGGGTACAGGGCGAAGTTCTGGAACACCATCGCCATGTTCCGCTCGGACGGGAGGAGTTCGTTGGAGTGCTCGCCGTCCAGCAGCAGCCGGCCCTCCGTGATCTCCTCCAGCCCGGCGATCATGCGGAGCACGGTGGACTTGCCGCAGCCGGACGGCCCGAGCAGCACGAGGAATTCGCCGGGGCGGATGTCCAGCGACAGCCGGTCCACCACGCGAACGCCTCGCGTATAGGTCTTGCTCACGTCCTGCAGAGAGATGGCGCGTGTCATGGCACTGCCCCCGGGGGCGTACTGAGCGAGTCCTGAGGCTCCGCGGTCGGACGGCCCGTACGGGTCGCACGGGCTGTGAGTCACGGAAGTTAACGGACCGTACGCGCTCCAGGGAAGACACCTGACGGAATCCGGTGCTGCGTTCCGCCCAGTGAGAAAGCGGACGCGCAGGTGCGGACCACGCCTCCCGGGTCAGCGGATCGCCGCCAGATGCGCGAACACGACGACGTTGCTGCTGTAGCCGGTCCTGCGGGTGAACAGGCCGCCGCAGGTCAGCACCCGCAGCTCGGGGCGTGAACTCGGGCCGTACACCTCCTTGTCGGGGAAGCGGTCCTTGTCGAAGATCCGTACGCGGTCCACGGTGTAGACGGCGGTACGGCCGTCGGTGCGCCGGACCTCGATCCGGGCCCCGGGGTGCACCTGCGCGAGGGCGGCGAAGACCGCGGCGCCGGTCCTGGTGTCGCGGTGGCCGACGGCGATGGCGGTGCCGGACTCGCCCGGTGAGGGCCCGTCCTGGTACCAGCCGACGAGCCTGGGCCTGTCGAGCGGCGGGGTCTCCAGCTGCCGGTCGGCGCCGACCCGCACCCCGATGACCGGCGCGTCGATGCCCAGGGACGGTACGCGCAGGGCGGCCGCCGGTGACCGGGGCAGTGGCGGGGGCGGTGTGGCGGGTTGGGCGGGCGCGGCCGGCTCGGAGGCCCGGGGGCGCCCGTCGGCGGGGCCGGGGGCCGGTTCGGCGGGCGCCGAGGCGCGCGGCGGGGCCTCGGCCCGGACGGACTCGGTCGGGTGGTGGTGATGGCCCCCGCACCGGAAGACCGTCACCAGGGCGGCCACGATCATGGCCGTCCTGGTGAGGCGGTAGGCGCGGGTCCGGTGCCAGGGCCTGCGGCGCCTGCGCCGGGGACCTGCCCGGCGGGGCGTGCCGGCACCGTGGGGTCTGGCACGCACTCCCCCGGTGGGGGGCGCCGGACAGGTCCTACTCGGCACCGTGGGAGCGGCGGCGCAGCAGCGTCCGGACGTAGACGGCTCCGCCGACGGCGGCCAGTCCGACGCCTCCGGCCGCGCTCAGCGGGGTGTATGCCTGCATGGTGTCGACGAGGCCGCCGCCGCCGGCGTGGACGCCGCCCTTCGGCCCGTGGTCCTCGATCGTGTGGCTGGGGCCCGCCTGCCCCCGGTCGTGCCTGCCGTGGCAGTCGACGGAGAAGACCTTCTCCTTCGGCGCGACGGGCGGCGTGGGCGGCGTGGTCGGCGGAATGGTCCACTGGAGGGTGTATCTGCCGTCGGCCAGCCCCAGGATGTCGGTGTGCCCGGCGCCGCCGGCCAGGGAGATCGTGCCGCTCACGGTGGCCGCGGTGGGCAGCGGGGGCTGAGCCGTGATGGTGTAGGACACGGACGTCAGGTCGCCGAAATTCACGGCGTCGAGGTAGAACCGGCAGACAACGGGGTCGTCCTTGGAGACGCCGTAGGGCACTCGCTCACTGTGGATCCTGATGTCGGCACCGTCACCCGGGGCGGCAAGAGCGGCGGAGGTCGCGGACCAGGAGGCCCCGGCCGCGGTGAGTACGGTGAGGGCCGCGGCTCCCAGACGGGCGCCTGCGGACGGGGGCAGCAAGGTGGGCATGGACGTTCCTCCGAGTCAGACGATTTTCATACAAATCGCTCTTTCATCTGACTCTCTTTCACATCCGCCCGGCGTGTTGCGGCAGCACCACCCGACTCGCCGTCAGATATCCCTCGACCGGCGCAAGGGAGCGCGGGCCGGGCGCCCGTCCGGAGCTCCCCCGGCCACCTGAGCGCCGCCCGGAGCGGCCGGTGCCCGCAGGGCGCTGCCCGCCGAGAACAGCAGCAGCGCCCCGAGCATCACGAAGGGCGCCGCCACGCCCGCGACCCCCGCGACCAGACCCGCGGCGGCGGGCGCGGCGACCTGGCCGAGGCGGTTGCCGGTCAGCCGCAGGGCGAGGGCCGTGGAGCGGGCGCCGTCCGGGGCCGCCTGGACGACGGTCGTCATGGACAGCGGCTGCCCGACGCCGAGGCAGAACCCGAGCGCGGCCAGCACCGGGGCGAGCGCCCACACCGGCATCGGCAGCGCGATCCCGGCGCACAGCACGGCAGCCAGCAGACAGGTCACCGTGAGCAGCAGCGGCCGGCCGAGCAGCCGCAGCAGCGGGGTGAGGACGAGCCGGCAGGCGATGGTGGCGCCCGCGCGCAGGCTGAGCAGCACACCGATCACGGACGGCGCGATGCCCCGGTGTTCACCGACCACCGGCAGATAGGCGGTGAGGATGTCGGTGGCGGAGAGCACGGAGAGGCTGATGAGCATGCCCGCCGGCACACCCGGGGCGCGCAGGATGCTGCCGACCGGGACGTGATCGCCTTGTGCGGTACGGGACTTGACGGCCGTACGGTCCTCGATGCGCCACAGCGAGGTGAACGCGACCGCGGCACCCGCACCCGCCACCACGAGGGCCAGCGCGCTGGTGCCCGCCCTGTCCGGGCCGCCGATCAGTGCGCCCGCCGCGACCGGGCCGACCAGCTGGCCGAGCGAGACACCGATGGTGAAGTGACCGAAGTTGCGGTCCTGTTCGTGCGGCGCGGACTGGCGGGCGACGAGCGACTGGGCGCCGATCACGAAGCAGAGGTGGCCCAGGCCCATCACCCCGCTCCAGACCGCCATCGCCCAGAGGGAGCCGGCGAGTCCGCTCAGCGCGCAGCCGCCCGCTATCAGGACCACGCCGAGCGGCAGCAGGGGTGCGCAGCGGCCGTGGTCGGTGCGGCGGCCCAGCGGTACCGCGGCGAAGAGCGGCAACAGGGCGTACACGCCCGCGATGACGCCGACCGCCCGCTCGTCGGCACCCAGCGCGAGGGCCCGGTAGGAGACGGCAGGCCGGGCCATCGACACCGCCCCCTGCGTGAAGCCGAAGGCGATGACGAGGCGGAGCAGCCAGCCGCGGTTCCTACCGGGCCCCATGTACGGATCCTCCTGAATTCCCTGGTACCGAAGCCGGATTCGCCGGTCCGGACGGTCAGATGATGCCGAAGAGGATCCCTGCCCCGAGGACCACGAGTGATGTGAGCGCGGCCCACTTGACCACGAACCTGGTGTGGTCGCCGAACTCCACCTTGGCCATGCCGACCAGGACGTACACGGCCGGGACGAGCGGGCTCGACATGTGCAGCGGCTGCCCGATGAGCGAGGCGCGGGCGATCTCCAGGGACGAGACGCCGTGCGTCTGGCCGGCCTCGGCGAGCACCGGGAGGATGCCGAAGTAGAAGCCGTCGTTCGACATGAAGTACGTCAGCGGGATGCTCAGGATGCCGGTGACGAAGGCCATGTGCGGGCCCATCCCGTCCGGGATGTTGTCCACCAGCCACTTGGCCATGCTGTTGACCATTCCCGTGCCCTGGAGGACGCCGGTGAAGACGGCGGCGGCGAAGACCATGCCGGAGACGTTGAGGACGTTCTCGGCGTGGGCGCCGAGACGGGCCTTCTGGTCGGGCATGTGGGGGAAGTTGACGGTGAGCGCCAGGGCCGCACCGAGCAGGAACAGCACCGGGATCGGCAGCCACTCCATGATCATGGCGGTGAGCAGGGCCACCGTGAGCAGTGCGTTGAACCAGTACAGCTTGGGGCGCAGGGTGGGCCGGTCGGGGTCGAGGCCCTGGAGGCCGTCGTCCTCGTCCGCGGGGAGGTCCGCGTCGGTCCCGGAGCCGGAGCCGCCGGTGGCGCGCCGGGCGTCCTTGCCGGACCCGGAGCCGGAGCCCGCGCCCACCAGAACCGTCTCGGTCTCCTTCTCCTCGACCAGCACCTCGTCCAGCGTCAGCACGCCGAGCCGCCCCCGCTCGCGGCGGCCGAGGACGTACGCGAGGCCGAAGACGAACAGCAGGCCCATGGCGAGCGCCGGGATCATCGGGACGAAGATGTCGCTCGCGTCGAGCTTCAGCGCTGTGGCGGCGCGGGCGGTCGGTCCGCCCCACGGCAGGGTGTTCATCACGCCGTTGGCCATGGCGGCGACACCGGTCATCACGACCAGGCTCATCTTCAGTCGCTTGTACAGCGGGTACATCGCCGAGACGGTGATCATGAAGGTGGTCGAGCCGTCGCCGTCGAGCGACACGATCGCGGCGAGGACGGCCGTACCGACGACGATCCTGAGCGGGTCGGCCTTGCAGAACTTCAGGATCCCCCGAACGATCGGGTCGAAGAGGCCGACGTCGATCATCACACCGAAGTAGACGATCGCGAACATGAGCATCGCCGCGGTGGGCGCGAGGCTGGTGACGCCGTCGATGACGTAGTCGCCGAGCTTGGCCCCCTTCCCGACGAAGACACAGAACAGGGCCGGGATCAGCACGAGCGCCGCGATCGGCGACATCTTCTTCAGCATGATCAGGACCAGGAAGGTCGCGATCATGGCGAAGCCGAGGATGGTCAGCATGAATGGATACCTAACGTTCGCCCTTGAACATCCCACCGGGGCAGGCGGTGCGACGACGTTAGGTCCGTTCAAACGGCGTTAACAAGACGTTGACCTGCGAGCAATAAGCGCAAAATCCCAGGTCACGGCTTTGCTCAGGTCACAGGGCTGAGCTTTTCGGACACGGCGGCCACTGCGGCGACCTCGATGGGCACTCCGTTGAGGACCGCGTTGCCCGACAGCGGGTCGAGCAGGCTGCCGTCGAGGAGCTGGTTGACGTTGACCCCGGGGTCGGTGGCGGCATGGCTCATCCGGGTGCCGGGCCGGTCGTGGCCCCAGCCGTGCGGCAGGCTCACCACGCCGGGCCGTACGGCGTCCGTGACCTCGGCGGGGGCAATCACCTCTCCCCCGGCGCCCTTCACGCGTACGGCCGCCCCGTCCCGCACACCGAGGCGCTCGGCGTCCTCGGGGTGGATGTGCAGCGTGCAGCGGTTCGTGCCGCCGGTGAGGGCGGGGACGTTGTGCATCCAGCTGTTGTTGGAGCGCAGATGCCTGCGGCCGACGAGGACGAGTTCGTCCGGGAGCCGGTCCAGGGCCGCCCGCAGCCGCGGCAGATCGTCCGCGATCGGCTGTGGCAGCAGCTCGACCTTGCCGCTCCTGGTCTTCAGCGGCTGCGGCAGACGCGACCGCAGCGGACCGAGGTCGATGCCGTGCGGATGCGCGAGCAGCCGCTCCAGGCTCAGCCCGTCCGGTCGTACGCCGAAGCCGTCGCCGTAGGGGCCGAGGCGCAGCATCATGTCGAGCCGGCGCTCGGGACCGGTCACCCCGGTGAGCTGGGCGGCGAGTTCCTTCGGGTCGCGGCCGTGCACGGGCGACCAGGGCTCCTTGACCGCCTTGCCCAGGGTCTGCCCGATGACCAGTTCGTCGACGGCGGACGGGTCGGCGCCGTGCATGCCGGTGGCGGCCAGGATGAGCCGGGCGAAGATCTCGGTCTCGGGCAGGCGGCCGGGCTCCAGGGGGACGGCGGGGCGGGTGTAGCGGACCTGGTTGCGTACGGCGAGGGTGTTGAACGCGAAGTCGTGGTGCGGGCTCTGCGAGGGCGGGGGCGGCGGCAGGACGACGGTCGCGTGGCGCGTGGTCTCGTTCAGGTACGGGTCGATGCTGACCATGAAGTCCAGTGAGTCCAGGGCCTTGTCGAGGCGGTCGCCGTCGGGCGCCGAGAGCACGGGGTTGGCGGCGGAGGTGATGAGGGCGCGGATCGGCACGCCTTCCTCGGTCGCGGTGTCGATCTCCTCGGCGAGCGCGGAGAGCGGCAACTCGCCCTTCGCCTCGGGGTGCCCGCTCACCCGGGAGTGCCAGCGGGCGAGCGTGAAGCCGTGGCTCGGTCCGGCGGGGCGGGGTGTGCGGTCGGTGGCCGCCTGCGGGAAGAGGGCGCCACCGGGACGGTCGAGGTTGCCGGTCAGGATGTCGAGGACGTCGACGAGCCAGCTGGCCAGGGTGCCGTGCGGGACGGTGCAGCTGCCGATGCGGCCGTACACGGCGGCGGTGGGTGCGGCGGCGAGTTCGCGGGCGAGGGTGCGGATGGTGGGGGCGTCCACGTCGCACGTTCCGGCGACGGCTTCGGGGCTGAAGTCCTGTATCGCCGCGCGCAGTTCGTCCAGGCCCTGGAGGTGCGGGGTCAACTCCCCGGTGTCGACGAGGTCTTCCTCGAACAGGGTGTACGCCATCGCCGCGAGCAGGAGCGCGTCGGTGCCGGGGCGGATCGCGATGTGGCGGTCGGCGAGCTTGGCCGTGCGGGTGCGGCGCGGGTCGATGACGGTGAGGGTGCCGCCGCGGGCCTTGAGCGCCTTGAGCTTGCCGGGGAAGTCGGCGGCCGTGCACAGACTCCCGTTGGACTCCAGGGGGTTGGCGCCGATCAGGAGCAGATGGTGGGTGTGGTCCAGGTCCGGCACCGGGATTGCGTTGGCGTCGCCGTAGAGCAGTCCGCTGGAGACGTGCTTGGGCATCTGGTCGACCGTGGACGCGGTGAAGACACTGCGGGTGCCGAGCCCGGCGAGCAGAACCGGCGGGTAGAGGGCGCCCGCCATGGTGTGCACGTTCGGGTTGCCGAGGACGACGCCGACGGAGTGGGGGCCGTAGCGCTCGACGACCGTGCGGACCCCGGCGGCGACCGCGTCGAAGGCCTCCTCCCAGGTGGCCTCGCGCAGCTCGCCGTCCTTGCGCACGAGGGGGGTGCGCAGCCGGTCGGGGTCGCCGTCGACGGCGCCGAAGGAGGCGCCCTTGGGACAGATGAACCCCTTGCTGAACACGTCCTCGCGGTCACCGCGGGCGCCGGTGACACGGGTGCCCTCGATGGTGAGGGTCAGCCCGCAGGTGGCCTCGCACAGGGGGCAGATTCGCAGGGCGGTGCGGGACACGGGTCCTCCCGGTGGCGGCGACGGTGACGCTCGTACTGTGCGCCGAGCATACCGACCGGTATGCACAAGGGGGAGGCCTCTCCGGGGGTGAGGTCGGAAATCCGCGGCCGCGACCGGGCGGGATCTCAGTCCAGCACGCGCGCCAGATACGCCCGCAGCAGCTCCCGCGCCTCCTCGATGATCTTCTCGTCGCCCTCCGGGGCCACCCGGAAGGCCAGGTGGACCAGGGTGTCGGCGGTCTCCACGGCGATCAGGAAGGTACGGCGCAGATCGTCGTCCGGCTCCCGGTCGAGGTAGCCGGAGAGCAGATCGGTCAGGCGGTCGGCGACACGGGTGTTGGGTTCGGCGCTGCGGGCGCCGACCGGGATCTGGTTGCCGAAGTCGACGAGGGAGAAGCCGGGTGCGGTGCGCTTCATGGCCAGGTACTCGTCGAGCACGGCGTCCATCGCCGAGCGCCAGCCGCCGTCGCCGGCCGACTTCAGCCGCTCGGTGACCTGCTCGGTGAAGCGCTCGAGATTGCGTTGGGCGAGGGCGTCGGCCATCTGCCGCTTGTTGCCGAAGAAGCGGTAGACCGAGCCGATGGGAACCCCGGCGCGCAGGGCCACGGCCCGGGTGCTCAGGTCGTCGTAGCCGACCTCGTCGAGGAGGTCGGCGCAGGCGTCGAGGATCCTGGTGAGGCGTTCGGCACTGCGCCGCTGCACAGGCGCTCGGCGTAGCGATGTCGCGTGGGGCACAGGCTTCATGATGCCGTTCCGGAGCGCTGCGGTGAACCTCGCCCCCCGGCATGCACATGGGTGCCGGATACACCGAGTGCGGTCGCCCCCGGAGTGGCACTGGGTGCGCCCGCCGCCTCCGAGGCCGTGATGTCGGCCGTGCTCTCCACGGGGCGGCCCTGCACGGCCCATACGGTGCCGTCGTCGGCGTACAGCCGGGCGGTGACGTGATGCGTGCCGCGCGGCACGAACCTGGCCGGGAGGCGGCAGGTGAGGCCATGGAGCCGGGTGACCAGCCGGTCGTCGACGAAGACGTACGCGAGACCGCGGCCGGCCGTCGGGCGCGCCTTCGCACCGGGGGGTGAGAAGCGGAAGTTGTGGACGGTCAGATACACGTCCCAGGAGTTGCCGGAGTCCGGCTGCACCTCGATCCCGACCTCGGGCGCGCCCTTCTTCTTCACTTCACGGTAGTGCCGCCCCTGCTTGTCCGTGTTGTCCAGGAGCTTGCCGACCGGCGAGATCGAGTCGCCGTTCTTCCCCTCGTGCGCATCACTGGAGCCGCAGCTCACGGATCCGGTCAACAGCAGGACACAGACCGCGAGCGCGGCTGGAAGACCCCGCGTCCACGACATGCCCGGGAGACTAGGACACCGGTCCGACACTCGGATCCCCCTGGAGTCTGGTTCTCGTTCCTCCCTGATGAGGAGCCCGGGTACCCCCTTGCGCCCGTGAAACCGCAATCCTACGGTGATGCATAGGAATGAGAAGGCAGTCGCAAGGGAGCGATGATGAGCGGGGACGCGCGCAAGACGGCCGAGGGGTTGACCTATCTCTCCGGTTTCGGCAACGAGCACAGCTCCGAGGCGGTGCCCGGGGCCCTGCCCGAGGGCCGCAACGCGCCGCAGCGCGCGCCGCTCGGGCTGTACGCGGAACAGCTCAGCGGTACGGCGTTCACGGAGCCGCGGGCCCACAACCGCCGCTCCTGGCTCTACCGCATCCGCCCGTCGGCCGCGCACCCGGCGTTCACGCGCACGGACAACGGCGCGATCCGCACGGCCCCGTTCACCGAGTCGGTCCCCGACCCGAACCGGCTGCGCTGGAACCCGCTGCCCGAGCCCCCGGCCGGGACGGACTTCCTGGCCGGCCTGTGGACCCTGGGCGGCAACGGCGACGCCACCCAGCGCACCGGCATGGCCGTGCACCTGTACCACGCCAACTCCTCGATGGAGCGCGTCTTCAGCGACGCGGACGGCGAGCTGCTGATCGTCCCGGAGCGCGGCGGGCTGCTGCTGCGCACCGAGTTCGGGCACTTGCATGTGGAGCCGGGACATGTGGCGCTGGTTCCTCGTGGGGTGCGCTTCCGTGTGGAGCTTCTGGATGCCTCCGCCCGCGGTTATGTGTGCGAGAACTACGGCGCACCCTTCCACCTCCCCGACCTGGGCCCGATCGGCGCCAACGGCCTCGCCAACGCCCGCGACTTCCGGGCCCCCGTCGCCGCCTATGAGGACGTGGAGGGCGCGGTGGAGGTGGTGAACAAGTTCTGCGGCAACCTCTGGACCGCCGTCTACGACCACTCACCGCTCGACGTGGTCGCCTGGCACGGCAACCACGTCCCCTACGTCTACGACCTGCGCCGTTTCAACGTCATCGGCAGCATCTCGTACGACCACCCCGACCCGTCGATCTTCACGGTGCTGACGTCCCCGTCGGACACCCCGGGCCTGGCCGGTGTCGACTTCGTCGTCTTCGCACCGCGGTGGCTGGTGGGCGAAAACACCTTCCGGCCGCCGTACTTCCACCGCAACGTGATGAGCGAGTACATGGGCCTGATCGAGGGCGCCTACGACGCCAAGGCGGAGGGCTTCGTGCCGGGCGGTGGCTCGCTGCACAACATGATGTCGGCGCACGGTCCGGACCAGGAGACCTTCGACCGGGCGAGCGCGGCCGAGCTGAAGCCGCAGAAGGTGGACGACGGGCTGGCGTTCATGTTCGAGACCCGCTGGCCGGTGACGCTCACCCCGCACGCGGCGGACGCGGAGCACCTGCAGCAGCGCTACGACGACGTGTGGCAGGGCCTCGAGCGGCATTTCCGCCCATTGCACTGATCGCGTACGACCGGTACGGATAGGCCCGTGACCTCCTTCGCCCCGGACTCGATCGTCCTGAACCGCAAGCTGCCGCTCTGGTACCAGGTGTCGCAGTCCCTGCGCGCCTCGATACTCGGCCGCTCGCCCCAGGACCCGCTGCGGCTGCCCACCGAGGAGCAGTTGGCGGGCCACTACGGGGTGAGCGTGCTGACCATGCGGCAGGCGCTGAAGGAGCTGGAGGACGAGGGCCTGATCACGCGCCACCGCCGCCGGGGCACGTTCATCGAGCCCGACGCTCTGAGGGGTGCCCCGGTCCGGCTTCTCGGCTCGGTGGACGCGATCGTGGCCCAGCAGTCCGGGATGGTGACGGAGCTGCTGGACCACGGCAGCGCGCCCGTGCCGCCCGAACTCGCCGAGCACTTCCCGGGGACCGGCGAGGTGGCCACGTACCACCGGCTGCGCAGCGACGAGAAGACGGGCGAGCCGACCAACCACGCCCGCAACTACGTCCGTCCCGAACTGGCCGCCCGCTTCGAACCCACCGACCTGGTGCGCCGGCCGATGACCAAGGTGCTGCGCGACATCGTCCGGGCGGACATCAGCCGCATCACGGACACCGTGGAGGCCCGCCTGGCCGACCCGGAGACGGCCCGACTGCTCCAAGTCCCGCTCCTCAGCCCGATCCTGCACTACACGGGCGTCACGTACGACGGCGACGGACGCGTCCTGGACGTGGCCGTCATCCACTACCGAGGCGACCGCTTCTCCTTCACGGTGACCTTGGACGCCACATGACGCCCCCACCGGAACCAGGCCGCACCACCATCGAGACCGGCCCGCCCGGCCCGATCCACCCCACACAGACCCGACGCACGACGGCGCCGGACACACCCCGGACATGGCGGCCACCCACCACCACGGCGACCGCTTCTCCTTCACGGTGACGCTGGGAGCCGCATGGCGTCACCGGCCCCCCGGTGCCTGTCGGCGGAAGGTCGTACGATGCCCAGCGTGACGCACGACGACGCTCCGCTGCTCGCGGACCTCATGCCGTGGTCCGTCGCACCGCCGCGGCTCGGCCGGGGGTGGCCGACGGGCCCCGACGCCGCATCCCTCAAAGCCCGCTGGGACGCCCTGATGAAGGCCGAGGGCCCGGACCGTGAGGCCCTGTTCGAGCCGACCCGCTCACGCACCCTGCGCTCGGCGGTCGGTCAACTGCCGGGCCAGTCGAGCGGCACGGAGAGACTGATCCACGCGTCGGGCACGTGCCCCGAGCCGGTACGCGTCCTGCACGCCCCCTTCGACGAACAGTGGCTGATCCCCGACCACCGGCTGATCGACACGGCCCGCCCCGAACTGTGGCGGGTGGCGGACGAACACCAGGTCTTCGTCGCCGAGACGGCCACGGACAGCACCGGCCCCCACCTCCTGGCCACCTCCCACCTCCCCCTCCTGCGCCCCGGCCGCATCCGCCCCCTCTACCGCCGCCCCGGCGGCACGGAGCCCAATCTGACCCCGGGTCTGCTGGACCACCTGAGCACCCGCCTCGGCCACTCCCCCGCCCCGCCGGACTTCCTCGCCTGGATCCTGGCGACGGTCCGCCCGGACCTGACGGTCCCGCTCACCGAGGACGCCGAACTCTGGTCGCACGGCGTGGAGCTGGGCCGCCGCCTCCTCTGGCTGATGCGCCGCAACGGCGACCGCCCCAAACTCCCGGGCGGCCGCCGCCCCTACGTCCGCGCGCCGCTGCCCTCCCGCCCGCTCACGATCGCCTACGACCGCGACGAGGAGACCCTGCTCCTCGACGAGGGCCGCATCTCCCCGGTGCCACCGGAGGCCTGGAACTTCGAGGCGTCCGGCGTCCGGGTCCTGGAGCACTGGTTCACGACCCGGACGACAGAGGCCGAGACGGGCACGCTGGCTGCGATCCGGCCGCCGACATGGCCGCAGACCTGGACGTCGGAGCTGCTGGAGCTGATCACGGTATTGGCCTTGTTGGCCGAACTGCGGCCACAACAGGATGAGTTGACGGTGACGGCATCCGTCACGGCTTCCGACCTGCACAAGGCGGGGGTGCTCCCGGCCCCGGAGGCGGCGCGGAGACCGGCCTCGGTCTTCGACCACCACGAGGAAGGCCCGGAAGGCCAGTTCGCGCTGCTGTGACGGCCGAAGCTCACGCCCGCGGCGCAAACGCATCCAGCATCCGCTCGACCATCAGCTCAAAGGCCCCCTCAAGATCAATCGGCCCCGAGTCCTCGGTGAACGCCGCAGCCATCCGCGGATACTCACCGCCGGCCAGCGCACTCCCCAGATACGCGATCCGCACCGCGCTCTCCTCCTCCGCCGACCACGGCAACGACCGCGTCCGCTCGGCGGCAGCCAACTCCGTGGCGACATACGAGGTCACACACCCGTTCAGCATCCCGACGAGCTGCATCTTCATGCCGTAGCGCGCATCGAGCGGATCCAGGCAGGCCAGACAGTGCTCCAGGTACCGCAGCGCATTCGGGCTGAATCCGTACACCGGTGACATCAGCCGCGTCAGCCACGGATGCCGGTGCATCAGCGCCCGCGTCTGCCGGGCGACCCGGCGCATATCGGCCCGCCAGTCGCCCGACGGCTCCCACATCTCGTGCTCGCCGCTGACCGCGTCCACCATCAGCTCGTACAGGTCCTCCTTGCGGGGGACGTAGTTGTACAGGGACATGGTCCCGCAGCCCAGTTCGGCCGCGACGTGCCGCATCGACACCGCGTCCAGGCCGCCCTCGTCGGCGATCTTCACCGCGGCCACCGCGATGTCGGCACGCGTGTAGGCCGGTCTCGGCCCCCGGCCCGTCCGCTCGGGACGAGCCCAGATCACTTCGGGTACCGCCGCTCGGCCCGCCATCGGTCATCACCTCGCCCACCATCCTAGTTACGTACACCGTACGTAGTGCGCTATGGTCGAGCCATGACTTCTACGTACGCTGTACTTAGTGAAGGTCTGGAGAAGAGGTTCGGCGAGGTGCACGCGGTGCGCGGGCTGGATCTCGCGGTGGCCCGGGGCACGGTCTGCGGTGTCCTCGGGCCGAACGGGGCGGGCAAGACGACGGCCGTACGGCTGCTGACGACGCTGCTGCGGCCGGACGCGGGCTCGGCAAGGATCGCGGGGCACGACCTCGTCAGGGAGCCCGCGGCCGTCCGGCGCAGGATCGGCGTCACCGGGCAGTACGCGTCGGTCGACGGCGATCTCACCGGCCGCCAGAACCTTCAGCTGTTCGCGCGGCTGCACCGGGTGCGGGCGCCGGGGCAGCGCGCCGACGAGCTCCTCGAGCGGTTCGGGCTGGCCGAGGCCGCCGGCCGGACGGCGTCGACGTACTCCGGCGGGATGCGCCGCCGGCTGGACCTGGCGGCAAGTCTGATCCGCCGGCCCGAGGTGCTGTTCCTGGACGAGCCCACGACGGGGCTCGACCCGGCCAGCCGCAATCTGATCTGGACGGCCGTGCGCGAACTGACCGCCGACGGTACGACGGTGCTGCTGACCACGCAGTACCTGGAGGAGGCCGACCGACTCGCCGACGACATCGCCCTGGTGGACCGGGGACGGGTGGCGCACACGGGCTCACCGGACGAGTTCAAGGCGCTCATCGGGGCCTGCGTCGAGGTCGTCGTCGCGGACGCGGACGTGCTGGTGAAGGCGGCCGGGGTCCTCGATCAACTCACCGGCTCCGAGCCGTCGTTCGACCGTGAGCGCAACGCCGTCGCCGCGGTCACCAGGGACCGGACGCTCACCCTGCCCCGCCTGGTGCGCGAACTCGACGCGGCGGGCGTGCCGTTGCTCGACGCGAGCCTGCGGCAGCCGACGCTGGACGAGGCCTTCATCCGACTGACGACCGACATCAAGGAGCCTGCAGCATGAGCGCGTTGGCGTACGACGGCCTCGCGATGGTCGGCCGGCAGCTGCGGCGGGTCCGCAACAGTCCCGGGCTGGTGATCCTCACCCAGGTCATGCCGATCAACATGCTGCTGTTCTTCGGCTACGTGTTCGGCAGCGCCCTCGCGATGCCCGGCCGCGAGTACCGGTCCTTCCTGGTGCCGGGGCTGCTGGTCGCGACGGCCGCGGGCGGACTGATGACCGGCATGTTCCAGGCCGCCGCCGACGCGCACCGCGGTGTGATGGACCGCTTCCGCACGATGCCGGTGAGCCGGGCCGCCGTGCCGCTCGGACAGGCGGTGGCCGACCTCGTGGTCACGGCGACCGGGACGGTGCCCCTGCTCCTGGTCGGCCTCGCGGTGGGCTGGCGGATCGAGGGGTCCGCGCCCCGGGCCGTGGGCGCGGTGGGGCTGCTGCTCCTGTTCCGGTTCGCCTGCACCTCGATCGGGATCTTCCTCGGACTGCTCACCCGGAGCGAGGATGCGGCCGGACAGCTCGGCGCCTCGACGTTCGTACTGCCGCTGCTGTCCAACGCCTATATCCCGACCGACGGTCTGCCGGGCTGGCTGCGCACGGTCGCCGAGTGGAATCCGATCAGTGCGGTGACGACGGCCCTGCGGGACCTCTTCGGCAATGCGCCGGTGCCGGAGGGCGCAGCCTGGCCGGTGGCGCACCCGATCGCCGGGTCACTGCTGTGGTGCGCCGTGCTGATCGCGGGGTTCCTGCCGCTCGCGGTGCGGAGGTACGCGCGCGGGGAACGGTGATGTGAGCGGTTTCGCCTCGGGGTACGGAGCGGGTGGGATGTACCGGAGGTGATGGATCGTGGCCACGCCCGGGCGTATGCCCGGGTGTCGCTGCGTGCCGTGGGGATGACGGACGACGGGATCGCAGCGCTGCGCCGGACGACTCGGTGCCCCGGGCGCGGCCTCTTGCGGAACGGGCGCCGGTCTGGCTCAGCGCCCGCCGAACAGCGAACGACGCAGTCGGCGCAGCGGTGCGAAGAGCAGCACACGGCTGATCCGGTTGCCGCTGGCGCTGCGCTCACGTGGGGTGTCACGCGCGGTCAGCTCACGCATCAGCGAGGTCGCCTCGGCCGTCTCACGCTGCGGCACGGCCGGGCCGCCCAGCACCGAGAGATGGCGGTCGAGACGCGAACTGGTCGCGCTGCTCCCGCAGGTGATCGCAGGGACCCTGGCCCTGCTGCGCACTGTTATCTGTTCCATGTCACTCCCCACCCGTACGAGTCCACCCGGCCCGGGCAGGGTAACCCTATCGCTCCCTCGGGGCACTCGTGTATCGCGGTCACAGGATTCACCTTCCCCATAAGGGTGTTGACAACTCCTCCATGGTCACTCTCCGAATCCAACCGATTTCAGGGCGAGTTGGACAATGGGCTGGCTGGTGGGCTGAGGTGAGCCTCCGTCGGGTTCGACGGTCACTGCGAGTGACGTGGCCGAACTGCTGAGGTCGGTCGCGACCAAGGGCGTGTCGCCGCCCCCGAAGAGCCCCAGGGAGCGTGGTTGCGCACCGGGGCGCATGAGCCAGAGCTGGTGCACGCGTCCGCTGGGCAGGGCGCCGTATCCGCTGAGCGTGACGATCGCCTGTCCCTCCGATGCGGAGGCGACCGCTCCGATACTTCGGCCCCGGGAGTCCTTGCGGGTCGTCGCACGCGCGTCGGGAGCTGCGAGAACGTGGGCGATCTCACGTGCCTGGGCGCGCTCGGCGTCCAGCTTGTCCTGGGTCCGGTTCGCCTGGACGGCGAAGAGCGAGGCGACGACGAGGGCCGCGGCCGCCGTCGCCGTGGCGAACGGCACGAAGAAGGGGCGGCGCTCACGCGGCGCACGGGAGCGTCCCGGTGGCGGTTGCGTGCCCCAGACGTGCGGCGGCAACTGGGGCGTGTGCTCCCTCGCGACCGGCCCCGCCTCCTGCGGGGTGGTGCGTACGGCGGCGAGCACCCGGTCGCGCAGCGCGGCCGGCGGTGGGGCTGCCGTGGACCACGCGAGGCGGACGGCGTCCTCGGACAGGGCACGCACCTCGGCTCGGCAGCGCTCGCAGTTCTTCAGGTGCCGCTCGAAGCGGACCCGCTCCGCGGGCTCCAGCGCGTCGAGCGCATAGGGGGCCGCGAGCGAGTGCAGATCCCCACGGCCGAGCAGTCGGGCGAGGACACTCATGCGACACCTCCCAGGCACTTGCGCAGCTGGGTGAGTCCGTCGCGCATGCGGGTCTTGACCGTGCCCAGCGGCAGTGAGAGCCGCTCGGCCACTTCACGGTACGTGTAGCCGTCGTAGTAGGCGAGGGTGACGGACTGTCGCTGCAGGGTGGTGAGGCGGTCCAGGCAGCGGCGTACCCACTCGCGTTCGAGGCCTGCCTCGACCTCCTCGGTGACCTGGTCGAAGGCGGGGTGGTGGGCCCGGCGCGCCTCGCGCTGCTCGCGGTCGACGGCCGCGCGGGCGCTGCGCACCCGGTCGACGGCGCGGCGGTGGGCGAGGGTGAGGATCCAGGACAGGGCGCTGCCGCGGCCGGGGTCGAACCGCGCGGCGGACCGCCAGAGTTCGAGCAGCACCTCCTGCGCCACCTCCTCCGACTGCGCGGGGTCGCGCACCACCCGGCGGACGAGTCCGAACACCGGACCGGACACCAGGCCGTACAGCTTCTCGAATGCCTTCTGGTCGCCGCCTGCCACGAGTACCAGAAGCTCGTCCGCCTCCACTCGGTCCCCCTCTCCCCGGCCGCAAGGGCCCCGTCCCGTCACACCAGGCATTCGCAACGAACGCACCTCCGGATGGGGTACGGATCAGCGCGCCCGAAACGCGGGTCGGCGCCGCACCAAAGAAGTTTCGCGGTTCGACTGAAACAAGATCAGGGGTTTGCCGTAAAGACGTTTGAGATTCCACCAATCCACTCCGGCGACCGCTCCGAATCAGCGTTCGTCAGGCAAGTTGGGACTGAGGACGGACGGCATGACACCTATCTCCAGGAGCGGCTCGGGACGCAGGAGCATCGCGACCCTGATAGCCAGTGCGCTGGCCGCCGGCGGGCTCGCGGCCGCCGGTGTGGCCACGCTGGAACCGGGGGCGGCCTCCGCCTCCAGCCACCGGGAGGCTCCCCTGATCTCGGGGCAGCCCCAGTACGACAACACGGACCTGTACGCGTTCGTCAGCCCGGACAAGCCGGACACAACGACGCTCATCGCCAACTTCATCCCCTTCGAGGAGCCCGCGGGCGGCCCGAACTTCTACCAGTTCGCCGACGACGCCCAGTACGACCTCCACATCGACAACAACGGGGACGCGCAGGACGATCTGCTGCTGCGCTACACGTTCAGGACGCAGACGAAGAACAAGAAGTCGTTCCTGTACAACACGGGCGTGGTCAGCAACCTGGCCGACCCGGACCTGAACATCACGCAGACGTACGACATCGAGGTCGTCAAGCTGAGGCACGGCAAGGCCGTGTACCGCTCGAAGCTCGCCGACGACGTTCCGGTGGCGCCGTCGGACGTGGGCAAGGCGTCGATGCCGGACTACAACAAGCTGCGGGAGCAGGCGATCTACAAACTGCCCAACGGCGCGCAGACCTTCGCCGGGCAGGCGGACGACCCGTTCTTCGCCGATCTGCGCGTCTTCGACCTGCTGTACGGCGGGAACCTCTCCGAGGTCGGGCGGGACACCCTCAAGGGCTACAACGTCAACTCGATCGCCCTGCAGGTTCCGACGGACATGATCACCGAGTCGAAGAAGCAGCCGGTCGTCGGCATCTGGTCGACCGTGCAGCGCAGGAACGCGCACGGCTACTACGAGCAGGTCTCACGTCTGGGCAACCCGCTCGTCAATGAGGTCGTCAACCCGATCAAGGACAAGGACAAGTTCAACGCGTCCTCGCCCGCGTACGACGCCCAGTTCCTGAAGAACGTGACCAACCCGGAGCTGCCGAAGCTCATCGAGTCGATCTACAAGATCAAGGCGCCGTCGGAGCCGCGCAACGACCTCGTCGACGTGTTCCTGAAGGGCGTCAAGGGCCTCAACCAGCCGCCGTACGTGCGTCCGGCGGAGGAGCTGCGCCTGAACACCTCCATCAAGCCGACCGCCTATCCGAAGCGGCTGGGCGTCCTCGACGGCGACAACGCGGGCTTCCCGAACGGGCGCCGGCTCACCGACGACGTGATCGACGAGGCGCTCCAGGTGGTGGAGGGCGAACTGGTCGGCTCCAAGAACGACCTGGGCGACGCGGTCGACAAGAACGACAAGGGCTTCGGCAAGTACTTCCCGTACCTGGCCAACCCGACCTCCGGTTCGCGCGGTGCGACCGCCAAGGGCGTCTCCAGCGGCAGCGACGTCAAGAGCCAGCTCGGTGACGCGCTGCAGCCCGCGTCGGCCGGTGGCATGAACAACACCACAATGATCGCGGCTTCGGCCGGTGGCGGAGCCGCCGGTGTCGCGCTGATCGGCGCGGGCCTGATGTGGTGGCGCCGGATGCGGAGCCGCGCGTACTAGTCCGCACCATTACCGGCGGACCGGGCGGCTTCTTCGGAGCGGCACCGCCCGGTCCGCGGGCTTCGGCCCATACACCGACGAGGAGAGGGCATGGCCCCGGACACTGACGACAACGAAGGCTTCGCGGAGAGCGCCACGGAGGACCGTGACTCGTCTGCGGGCTCGTCCGGACTGGGCGCGCCCACGGCCTCCACCGACGAGCGAGTCGCCGCCGTGCGTCGCGTCGCTGCCGCCGGACGGCGTTGGCACATCGGTCAACTGACCGGAATCGCCGCCCTGTTGGCCGTTGCGCTGACCGGTGGGTCCATTGCCTACGGCGCCATCCGGGACGGGAACACCACGGCCGTCTCTGCCGCGCCCAGTGCGCTGTCCCCGGCGTTGCTGAACAGCGGGGACATCGACGCGAGCATCCTCTCCCTGCAGGCCCATCTCAAGGCCCAGCCAAGGGACTTCGGGAGCTGGGCGGGTCTTGGGCTGGCGTATGTCGAGCAGGCCCGTACCAAGGGTGACCCCTCTCGATACCCGCAGGCCGACAAGGCGCTGAAGCGCTCCCTCGCCGTGAAGCCCGGCAACGAGCAGGCCATCACCGGTCAGGCGGCCCTCGCCGCGGCCCGGCACGACTTCAAGGACGCCCTGAAGTACGCCGACCAGGTGCTGAAGGAGAACCCCTACAGCCAAAGCGCCCTCTCCTCCCGTATCGACGCCCTCGTCGAACTCGGCCGCTACGCCGACGCGTCGAAGGCGGCCGACACCGCGGACTCGCGGCGCCCGGGCATCCCCGTCTTCACCCGCTACGCGTATGTGCACGAGCTGCGCGGGGACGTGAAGACGGCCCGCCGGGTCCTGGAGCAGGTCCTCGGCACCGCGAGCACCAAGGGCGACATCTCCTACGTCGCCTTCCAGCTCGGCCAACTCGCCTGGAACCAGGGCGACTACAAGACCGCCGTGAGCTACTACGCCCGCGCCCTCGCCGCCGACGACAACTACCTACCGGCGCTGGAGGGCCGCGCCCGTGCCGAGTACGCGAGCGGCGACAAGGCGATCGGGCTCAGGGACATGGAACAGCTCGTCGCCCGCTACCCGCTGCCCCAACCCCTCGTGGAACTCGGCGAGATGTACGAGGACCGCGGCGCCGCCGGCGACGAGGCGAAGGCCCGCGACCAGTACGCCCTCGTCGACGCCTGGATCGCGCTCGCCCGCGCCAACGGCGTCAACGCCGACCTCGACACCGCCCTCGCGGCGGCCGACCACGGCGACAAGGCCGCGGCCCTGCGCGCCGCCCGTGCCGAGTGGGCCCGCCGCCACACCGTGCACACCGCGGACGCCCTGGCCTGGGCCCTGCACGTCAACGGCAAGGACACCGAGGCCCTCCCGTACGCCCGGCAGGCGACGGCCACCGGCTACCGCAACGCCTCGTTCCTCTACCACCGGGGCATGATCGAACGCGCCACCGGCCACACCAAGGACGCCCGTGACTCCCTGAAGGCCGCGTTGGACCTCAACCCCGGCTTCTCACCGCTGGGCGCCCGTGAAGCACGCAAGGCACTCGCAGACCTGGAGGCGGCGAAGTGAACCCGCGTCGATTGCTCGCCTCCACCGGGGCCGTCCTCACGGCGGCCTGCGCGCTCGCGCTGGTACCTTCCACCGGCGCGAGCGCGCACCCCCTCGGCAACTTCACCGTCAACCGCTACGACGGCCTGGTCGCCGCGCCCGGCAAGCTCCGCGTCGACCACGTGGAAGACCTCGCCGAGATCCCGGCCACCCAGGCCAAGCCCGACATCAAGCGGCTCGGCATGAGCGAGTGGGCGAAGGAGCGGTGCGCGAAGGCGGCCGAGGGCAGCAAGGTCACCGTCGACGGACAGGCCGCCACCCTGGCCGTCGGCAGCAGCAAGGCGCAGCTGCGGCCCGGACAGGCGGGGCTGAACACCATCCGGGTGGAGTGCCGGCTGACCGCGCCGCTCCCCGAGGGCCACACCGTGACCCTCGGCTTCCACAGCGAGGGCGCCACTTCCGGACCCGGCTGGCGGGAGATCACCGCGCGCGGGGACCGGATGACGCTCACCGCGACGGACGTACCCAGGACGTCGGTCTCCCATGAACTCACCAGCTACCCGAAGGAGTTGCTCTCCTCCCCCGCCGACACCTCGACCGCCTCCCTGCGCGTGCGCCCCGGCGGACCGGCCCTGGTCGAGGAGCGGCAGAACGCCCCCGCCGCCTCCGTGCTGCCGCGCGGCGCCGACCGCTGGACACAGGCCCTCAACAACCTGGTCGCCCGCCACCACCTCACCTTCGGCTTCGCCGCGCTCTCACTGCTCATCGCGGTGGTCCTCGGCGCGATGCACGCGCTCGCCCCGGGTCACGGCAAGACCCTGATGGCCGCGACGGCAGCCGCCCGCGGCGGCCGCGCCCGCCTCAAGGACGTCATGCCCCTGGCCGCCTCGGTCACGGTCACCCACACCCTGGGCGTGGTCGCCCTCGGCCTCCTGGTCACGGCCGGCTCGGCGGCGGCCCCCTCGGTGATCACCTGGCTGGGCATCGCGAGCGGCGTCATGGTGACCTGCGCGGGCGCAACCCTCGTACGCCGAGCCTGGCGCAACCGCGGCCCCGGACACACCCACGACCACGGGCACACGCATGACCACGACCACCCGCACCCGCACCCGCACCCGCACGACCCCGGCGGCCATACGCACTCGCACGAGACCGCCGAGCCCGAGGAACGCGCCCTGGTCCTGGTCGCCGCCCACACCGAAGCTGCCTCGACCACAGCCGAAGCCCACACCCCCACGCACTCCCCGGGCCACACACACGATCACGATCACGACCATGGCCATGACCACGACCACGACCACGACCACGACCATGACCACCCTCACAGCCACGGTCACGACCACAGCCACCACTCCGACCACACACACCCCCACCCCCACTCACACACCGTCGAGCACACCCACGGCGGCTTCACCCACACCCACTCCGTCGCCCCCACCCTGCGCGGCACGATCCTGCTGGGCTTCGCCGGTGGCCTCGTGCCCAGTCCCTCCGCGGTCGTCGTGCTCGTCGGCGCGGCGGCGCTCGGTCAGGCCTGGTTCGGGCTGCTGCTGGTCGTCGCGTACGGCGTCGGGCTCGCCCTCACCCTGACCGCGGCGGGGTTCGCCGTCGTCAAGCTGGGTACCGGCATGAACCGTGTGCTGGACAGGCGCCCCCGCTGGACCACCCACCCGATGGCGTCCCTCGTCCGCAGGACCGCGCCCCTGGGCTCGGCGTTCCTCGTCGTGGCTCTTGGGGTGGGACTGGTGCTCAAGGGGGCCGCATCCGCACTCGGCTGAGCTACGTTTGTGGAGAAAACGCACGGAGTGGAGAAAACACGCGGATGCGAATGGGGGACGCCCGTGTCCGAAGAATCGGGCAGTGAACGTCTGATCGCGAGCCGCTACCGTCTCCTGTCCCCCCTCGGCGAGGGCGGCATGGGAACCGTGTGGCGCGCCCGGGACGAGGTGCTGCACCGCGAGGTCGCCGTCAAGGAGGTACGTGCGCCCGCCGGGCTGCCGGCGTCGGACGTGGAGCGGATGTACGCCCGGCTGGAGCGCGAGGCGTGGGCGGCCGCGCGGGTCGCCAACCGCAACGTCGTCACGGTGTACGACGTGGCGACGCAGGACGGCCGCCCGTGGATCGTCATGGAGCTGGTCCGCGGTATCTCCCTTGCCGAACTCCTGGACGCCGAGGGCCCGTTGGATCCGCAGCGTGCCGCGCACATCGGTGCCGAGGTGCTCGCCGCGCTGCGGGCTGCGCACGAGGCCGGGGTGCTGCACCGGGACGTGAAGCCCGCCAATGTGCTGCTGTCGAACGACGACCGGGTGGTGCTCACCGACTTCGGTATCGCACAGGTCGAGGGCAGTTCGGCGCTGACGATGACCGGGGAGGTGATCGGCTCGCCGGAGTTCCTGGCGCCGGAGCGGGCGCTGGGCCGCACACCCGGCCCGGAGTCCGACCTGTGGTCGCTCGGCGTGCTGCTCTACGCGGCGGTCGAGGGCAACTCCCCGTTCCGCCAGGACACCCCGCTCAGCACCCTGCGCGCGATCGTCGACGAGGAACTGCCGCCGCCGCACCGGGCCGGTCCGCTGACCCCCGTGATCGAGGGGCTGTTGCGCAAGGACCCGGCCGAGCGGCTGCCCGCCGACCGGGCCGAGCAGGAGCTGCGGATCATCGCTGCGGGCGGCACGCCCCATGCGTACGGCGCGCCGGTGTCTCCGTTCGCCCCGACGGTCGCGGCGTTCCCGCAGCGGCCGTCGCCGACGCCTCCGATGCCGTATCCGGCCGGATACACGCAACCGCCGCCGAGCCCCTCGACGACGGCGACGGCCACACCGCCGCCTGAGCGCAACCGCCGGGCCGGCGTGGTCCTGCTCGCCGGGGTGCTCGTCCTCGCACTGGCCATCGCGGGGCTGACGTACGCGCTGCTGAACCGCGACCACGGCGGCGGGGACAACAATGCCGACACCCCCCGTTCGGACACCGCGACTCCGTCGACCGCCACGCACAGCAACCCGGGTGGAGGCGCGAGTCCGACGCCGAGCCCGAGCAGCAGCGCCTCCACGGCGGCCCCGCAGACGGTGAGCGTCACCCTGTCCGGCTCCCACACCGACTACTCCGGCACTTGTCCGCCCGCCCGGAGCGACGCGCCCGAATTCACCGCGACCTTCACGGTCGGGAAGCTGCCGGCGGAGGTCAGTTACCGCTGGCTGTCGAAGGACGGCCAGATCATGGATCCGGGATGGAAGACCCTGTCCTTCCCTCAGGGCGGCGGAAAGACCAAGCAGGACAGGGCGTTCGTGACGACGTACAACAACACCGGGACCTTCCGGAACTCCATCAGTGTCGAGGTGCGCTCGCCGAAGCAGGCGACGTCCGAGTCGGTTCCGTTCTCGGTGACCTGTGTGTCGGAGACCCCGACGGGCGGGGCCTCCTCCAGTACTTCGCCGTCACCCTCCGGGTGATCAGGCCGCGCTGGTCAGGACCGGCAGATAGCCGCCGGACTGGCCGGCCGCGGTGGGGTGGTAGGACTCGCCGATGTTGAACCACTCGACGCTGTGCAGCCAGGAGCTGCCGGAGCAGATCTCGTGGCCGGTGAAGGTGGTGCGGACGTCGCCGAAGGTGAAGCCGTGGTCGGCGGCGACCTTGGCGGTGGCGGTGTCCAGGTAGTCGGCCGCGTCGTTGATGGCTTTCCGCTTGGTCTCGGAGAGGCCGAGGCAGGTGGTGCCGAGCTTGTAGAAGCGGGGGTAGCCGAGGACGACGACGTGGGCGTTCGGGGCCTTGGCGGTGATCGCCGAGTAGACGTTGTCCAGCTGTCCGGGGAGCGTCGAGTCGACGTACGCCTTCGCGGTGTTGATCCGGGAGAGACAGGCGCTGTCGGACTGGAGCACACACGTCGTCATGACGTCGGAGAAGCCTGCGTCGTTGCCGCCGATGGTGATGGAGACCAGGCCGGTGGCGGCGCTGAGCGGGCCCAGCTGACCTGACAGAACATCACCCGTACGGGCGCCGGAGCAAGCGGTGAAGTCGAACGTCGAGGGTGAGTGGGCGGCGGCCCAGAGGTAGGGGTAGGCCTTGGTGCTGCGCTTGCAGTCGCCGGCGGCGCTGATGTAGCTGCCGGTGCCGACGCCGGAGGAGTAGGAGTCGCCGAGGGCCACATAGCCGGTGGCTGCGGCCTGCCCGGACGCCTGCGCCGCCGTGGCCCCGGTGAGGGCCGTGCCGACGGCGAGGAGGATCGAGCTCACGAAAACGGCAATTCGGGAACGTCTCATGGAACCTCCCTTTAGCAGGATCTCTGCCGTAACCGTCGTACCAATGACACGTGTCGATGGGAAGTGTTCATGTCAAGACTTTTCCGCCCCCGACGGGTCGTCACCGTCGCTTCACGGCATGTTTGATTACGTGCCCATGACAGCTTTGTTGACGACTCCTCAAACCCTTGTTCCACACCGGCGGATGACCCATTCTTTACTTCGGCTTGGGACGGGAACGCGACGTTCCGGGCTGTGCGCGCGACCTCGCGCGCACCCCCCACAGTCGTGCGCCCGACCCGGGCGCGCGCCGCCTGGAGGAGGACTCCCTCGTAATGGCACAACTGCGTAGCAACAAGCTCCGGTTCGCCGCCGTCACCGGCCTGGCGACCGCCGCCCTGGTCGGCGGACTCACCACCCTCCCCGCCCAGGCCGCCCCCGCCGAGGGCAGGGTCCTGGCCGCCGGCTCCCCCACCGCGGTCAAGGACAGCTACATCGTCACGCTGAAGAAGAGCGCCGGCCTCAAGGCGGCCTCCAGCGCGGGCAAGGGCCTGATCAAGGAGTACGGAGGCACGGTCAGGAAGACCTTCGACACCGTGCTCAACGGCTACACGGCCACCCTCTCGGCGACCGAGGCGAAGAGACTCGCGGCCGACCCGTCGGTGGCCTCCGTCGAGCAGAACCAACGCGTCCGGCTGACCGACACCACGCAGTCCAGCGCCCCTTGGGGCCTGGACCGCATCGACCAGACCGCGCTCCCGCTCTCCGGCACCTACACCTACCCGGACAGCGCGGGCAGCGGCGTCACCGTGTACGTCATCGACACTGGCGTCCGCATCACCCACAGCCAGATCAGCGGCCGGGCCTCCTACGGCTACGACGCGGTCGACGGAGACACCACCGCCTCCGACGGCAACGGCCACGGAACCCATGTGGCCACGACCATCGCCGGGTCGACCTACGGCGTCGCCAAGAAGGCGAAGATCGTGGCCGTGCGGGTGCTCGACAACAGCGGTTCCGGCACCACCGCGGGCGTCATCGACGGCATCGAGTGGGTCACCGAGAACCACACCACGCCGGCCGTCGCCAACATGTCGCTGGGCGGTTCCGCCTCCTCCTCGCTGGACACGGCGGTCGCCAACTCCATATCCAGCGGCGTGACTTATGCCGTCGCGGCGGGCAACAGCTCCGCCAACGCCTCCTCGTACTCCCCGGCCCGGGTCTCCACCGCGATCACGGTCGGCGCGACCACCAGTTCGGACGCCAGGGCCAGCTACTCCAACTACGGCTCGGTCCTGGACATCTTCGCGCCCGGCTCCTCCATCACGGCGGGCTGGAACACCAGCGACACCGCGACCAACACCATCTCCGGTACGTCGATGGCCACCCCGCACGTCGCGGGCGCCGCGGCGGTCTACCTCGCGGGCCACACCTCGGCCACCCCGGCCCAGGTCGCCACGGCCCTGGTGAACGGTGCCACCTCCGGCGTGGTCACCAGCGCGGGCTCCGGCTCGCCGAACAAGCTCCTGAAGGTCGTGCCGTAGCGCCGGCGAGAGGGACACGCCCGGCCTGAACCAACGGTTCCCCGGAGGCAGTCGGCACCTCCGGGGAACACATGTTCAGAGCTGGACGAGAACAGGCGCGGGAGGGTTCCGTCTCTTGACGCCCCCTCTGACGCTGCGCGACATTGAAGCCCGGCATCCGGCGCGCTGGGGGGCAAAGTCGCCAATGCAGACCATCCGTATCAAGAGACTCACCAACAGGTCTTCGGCAGACGGCAGATCGTCGACGGACGGCGCCGAGCGGAGGCGACCAGGACCGGGGAGGGACCTGTCGCCACTGCTCGCGGGCGCCGCGACGGCCGTCGGGGGATTCGGCGCGCTGCTGGCGCTGGCCGACTCGGGCTCGCCGCTGCGCGGGCCGCTCACCCTGTTCTTTCTGCTTGCCGCGCCCGCCACGGCCATCGGGGCCGCGCTGCGCGGACTGGAGCCCTTCGGCCGCACACTTGCCGCCGTCGCGGGCGCAATCGTTCTCAACATGCTGGTGGCACAAGGCATGTTGGCCGTTCACCGGTGGTCGGTGCGCGGCGGAATCATCGCAATGACCGTGATCAGTTTCCTCATTCTTCTGAGTTGTGTAACGGTCAAACCAACAAAAAGGTGAGGCCTCGTTCCAGGTCTTGCCATACGGGTTCAATCGTCAATACCGTCGTACATCTCACCCGCATCGGTCCATCATCAAGCGGCCCAGGGGAGGGCTCAGGACCGCGATGGTTCCCGGCGTGGGGCGCGGTAGGGGGGTGCCGTGCTCGGTGACCGCACTTGTGACCGGGTCGTGCCGCGCGACCGTCTGCCGTTCCACGGCAGACGGGCAGCTTTGCCAGCTCGCCGTCGGCGTGCACGGAGATCCATTTCGTCATTGCCACAGGCGTGAAACCCCCCTTTCGAACCGGACACATAACCGGGCCGCCCAGGGGCGGGCGGTCCACCGGACGAGAGGGACCAGACTCATGAGTTCTGTTCTGCGGTCGGCTGCCACGGACCAAGGTCCGTCACTCGCCGGCCGATACCGGCCGATCTCCTCTCACCTGGCCATCGCGCCGCCGGTGAGTGTGGTGATTCCCGCCATGAACGAGGCGGAGAATCTCCCGTACGTGTTCAAGACACTTCCGGACTGGATACACGAAGTCGTTCTGGTGGACGGCAATTCCACGGACGACACCGTCGAAGTGGCCCGCGGCCTGTGGCCGGACGTCAAGGTCGTCGAGCAGCAGGGCAAGGGCAAGGGGGATGCCCTGATCACGGGCTTCGAAGCATGCACCGGCGACATCATCGTGATGGTCGACGCGGACGGCTCGGCCGACGGCAACGAGATCGTGTCGTACGTGTCCGCCCTGGTCTCCGGCGCGGACTTCGCCAAGGGGTCCCGCTTCGCCAACGGCGGTGGCACCGACGACATGACGTTCATCCGCAAGCTCGGCAACTGGGCGCTGTGCACCATCGTCAACCGCAAGTTCGGCGCCCGCTACACCGACCTGTGCTACGGCTACAACGCGTTCTGGCGGCACTGCCTGGACAAGATCTCCCTGGACTGCACGGGCTTCGAGATCGAGACCCTGATCAACATCCGGGTGGTCAAGGCGGGGCTCAAGGTGCAGGAGATCCCGAGCTACGAGTACCTGCGCATCCATGGCGCGAGCAATCTGCGGGCCGTGCGGGACGGGTTCCGGGTGCTCAAGGTGATCCTCAAGGAGCGGTCGAACCGGCGTGAGCTGCGCAGTCAGGAACGCCACTCGCCGATGCTCGACTCGGATCGGCTCGACTCGGTGCGGGGAGAGGTGTCTTGAGCGGTCTCGACATCTCCGTCGTGATCTGCGTCTACACCGAGGACCGCTGGGAGGACATCCTCGCGGCGGTCTCCTCGGTGCGCGCGCAGTCCCGGCCCGCGCTGGAGACCCTGCTGGTCGTCGACCACAATCCGGCCCTGCTGGACCGGCTCGCCAAGGAGTACAAGGACCACGAGGAGACCGGTGAGGTCCGCGTGCTCGCCAACGCGGGCCCCCGCGGCCTGTCCGCCGGCCGCAACACCGGTATCGCAGCCGCGCGGGGCGAGGTGATCGCGTTCCTCGACGACGACGCCGTGGCCGAGCGGGAGTGGCTGCGGCGTTTCGCCGAGGGGTACGCGGATCCGCGGGTGATGGCCGTCGGCGGCCGTACGATGCCGATCTGGGCCTCGGGCCGCCGCCCTGCCTGGTTCCCGGAGGAGTTCGACTGGGTGGTGGGCTGTACGTACAAGGGGCTGCCGCCAGGCCTGGTGCAGGTGCGCAACGTCCTGGGCGGCAACGCCTCGTTCCGTCGCACGGCCTTCGACGCGGCGGGCGGCTTCGCCACCGGTATCGGGCGGGACGGCGACAAGCGCCCGCTGGGCTGCGAGGAGACGGAGCTGTGCATCCGCCTGACCCGCGCCCGACCGGACGCGATCCTGCTGATCGACGACCGTGCGGTGATCCATCACCGGGTGCCCGAGGCGCGCGAGCACTTCGGGTACTTCCGCACGCGCGCGTACGCCGAGGGCCTGTCCAAGGCGCTGGTGGCGCGAAGTGTGGGGGCCGACAAGGGACTTGAGTCCGAGCGCCGGTACACCACGCGGGTGCTTCCGGCCGGTGTGGTGCGGGGTCTGCGCGACGCCGTGCTGGCCCGGCCGGGCGGTGCGGGACGGGCGGGTGCGATCGTCGCCGGGGTGCTGACGGCGGCGGGTGGGTACGTGGTGGGGAGCGTCCGGGCCCGCAAGGGCGGTGCCACGTTCTCCGTGGTCGGGATCGAGGGGGGATCTCAATGAGCGAAGCGCCCGTACCGGTTCTCATGTACCACTCGGTCGCGTCCGCGCCGAACGACGCCACACGCACGCTGTCGGTGGCGCCCGAGGCGTTCGCCGAACAGATGGCGATGATCGGCGACCTGGGGCTGACCCCGGTCAACACAGCTGGACTGGCGGCGAGTTGGCGCTCCGGTCGCTCGCTGCCGCCGCGTCCGGTGCTGATCACCTTCGACGACGGCTACGAGGGCGTGCACCGGTACGCGCTGCCGGTGCTCGCCAAGCACGGCTTCGCGGCCACGCTGTTCGTCTCCACCGGCTGGATCAAGGGCGCGCACGACACCGGGGGCGGCCTCGACACGATGCTGGACTGGGAGCAGGTGCGCGAACTGGCCGCCGAGGACGTCGAGATCGGCGGGCACAGCCACACCCACCCGCAACTGGACCAGCTCGACGACGACGCGCTGCGGCACGAGCTGATCCACTGCAAGGAGATCGTCGCCGACGAACTGGGCACCGCCCCGGTCTCCTTCGCCTACCCCTACGGCTACTCCAGCCGCCGGGTGCGCGAGGCGGTCCGCGAGACGGGGTACGCCCAGGCGCTCGCCGTCGGCAACGGCCTCGCGCGCCGCCGGCAGGGGCCGTACGCCCTGCAGCGTGTGACCGTGCGCCGCAGCACGGGCATCGAGGAGTTCGAGCGGCTGGTCGAGGGCCGTTCGATCGCCCGCACCTTCGCCGGGGACCGTGCCCTCACCAAGGGGTACGCCCTGGTCCGCAGAGCACGACAGGTCCGCCGGAAGGCCATCCGTTCCCGTGTCTGACACGACCACGACGACCAAGGCGAAGCAGCCCGCGACCGAGGCGCCCGAGCAGTCGGGGCGCCGTCTTCGACTGCCCGGGCTGGGCAGGTCCAAGGGCGGCAGCCCACTCTTCCGCAACGCCTACGCCCTGATGCTGAACACCGGCATCTCCGCGGTGCTGGGGCTGGGCTACTGGCTGATCGCCGCCCGCTACTACTCCGAGTCCGCGGTGGGCCAGGGTTCGGCCGCGATCGCCGCGATGAAGCTGCTGGCCGGGCTGACTGCGGTGACGCTGACGGGCGCTCTGGCCCGCTTCATCCCGGTCGCCGGGCGCGCCACCGGACGCCTCATCTTCCGTACGTACGCGGCGAGTTGTGTGGTCGTGTCGTTCGCGGCGGGGATCTTCCTGCTGACCCTCAGCACCTGGGGGCCGTCGTACCACTTCCTGCACGGGCCGATCAAGGGCCTCGGGTTCATCATGGCCGTGGCCTCCTGGAACCTGCTGACGCTGCAGGACGGGGTGCTGACCGGGCTGCGGAGTGCGCCGTGGGTGCCGGTCGGCAACACGGTGTTCTCGGCGGTGAAGCTGGCGCTGCTGGTCGGACTCGCCGCCAGCATGCCCACGACCGGTGTGTTCGTCTCCTGGGTGCTGGCGATCGCCACCTCCGTGGTGCCGCTCGGCCTGCTGGTGTTCCGGCGGCTGGTCCCCCGGCACATCGAGACCACGGCCGACCATGCGAAACCGCCGACGCTGAAGGAGATCGGCAGGTTCCTGGCGGGCGACTACACCGGCTCGCTGTTCTCGCTCGCCGTGGTCTATCTGATCCCGGTGATCATCGCCTCGCAGGTCAGCTCCGAGGACAACGCGTACTTCTACATCACCACGACGATCGGCGGCACGGTCAATCTGCTCGCCATCAACATGGGCGCCTCACTGACCGTCGAGGGCTCGCACGACCCGGGCCGGCTGTCCGCGAACACCCGGGCGGCGCTCAGGCGGATGGCGCGGATCATGCTGCCGATCTGCGGGCTGCTGTTCCTCGGCGCACCGTGGATCCTCGGTGTCTTCGGCCAGGGCTACGCGGACGCGGCGACGCCGCTGCTGCGCTGGTTCGCGGTCGGCGCGCTGCTCAGGGTCGTCATGGAGACGTACTTCGCGGTGCTGCGCGCGCAGAGCCGCACCGCCGGACTGGCCTGGCTGCAGGGCCTGTTGTGCGTCCTGGTGCTCGGTCTGACGCTGCTGCTGCTCCCCCGCATGGGGCTGACCGGCGCGGGCGTCGCCGAGATCTCCTCGCTCGCGGTGATCGTCGCCATCGCCGCGCCCAAGCTGTACCGGACCGTCCGGGCCGCGCCGGCCGACGCCGTCCCCGAGGACACGGCACCCGACGGCGACCTCGCCGACCTGGGGGCGAGCGAGGCCCCGGCCGCCGAGAGGCCCCGCAGACGGGGTCCCGCCTGGGCGCTCGACACGGACACCCTCGCCCTCGGCATCCACGTCGACTTCGACCACCTCGAACGCCGTCCCGACGTCCGCCCGGGCCCGGGCACCCCGCCCACCGGCACACCCGTCGCACGCGTCGACCCCCGGCCGACCTGGGCGAAGAACCCGGAGGTCGGTCTGCCCGTCGAAGAGCGCGAACCGGGTTCCGAAGCCTCCCTGGGACCGGCCGAGACGGAGGTGGACGCGCCTTTCGAGACCGAGTTCGAGCCCGGCTTCGCCGCGGGATTCGACCGGGGCCTCGGCCGAGACCTCGACAGGGGCTTCGACGCGGGCGAGAAGGCCGTACGAGAGGCGGAGGCATCGCTCGTACCGGAAGAGGCGCCCGTAGGAGGGGCCGAACCGCCGCCGCTCTCCTGGCGGGAGCGGTTGCGGCCCACCCGCCTCGGAGTCGTCTTCGGCTGTCTGCTGGTGGCCGCGCTGCTGCTGTACTGGGTGCCCGCGCTGCGCCTGGGCGAGGCCGACCTGGACCGCATGGGCGGGCTCGCCCTGGTCTCGGTGCTGCCACTGCCGACGTTGATCGGGGCGGCGCTGCTGGTCGCGGTGTTCGCCTCGCTGCTGTGGCTGGGCCGTGAGCACAAGGCGCTGCTGCTGGTCACCCTGGTGGCGACTGTGGTGTCGCTGCATGCGCTGCCCGCGGTGATCGAGACCGAGCCGCGCTTCCCGACGGCCTGGCAGCACCTCGGGTTCCTCGACTACATCGACCGCACCGGGTCCGCCGTACCGGACCTGGACGCGCGCTGGAGCTGGCCGGGCTTCTTCGCGGTGGCCGCGTTCGTCACGAAGGCCTGCGGGGTCACCGACCTCACCGAGCTCATCCGCTGGTGGCCGCTGACCATCCAGCTCCTGTATCTGGCCCCGATGTTCCTGCTCGTGCGCTCGCTGCGGGCGAGCTGGCGCGCCAAGTGGACCGGCATCTGGATCTTCGTGCTCAGCAGCTGGGTGGGCCAGGACTACTTCTCCCCGCAGGGCTTCACCTACCTCCTCTACCTCGCGTTCGTCGCCATCCTGCTGGTCTGGTTCCGTGAGCCGCGGGTGATCTGGACGAAGAAGCGGCCGGGCGAGGCAGAGGTCGAGCCGGTGAACCGGCGCCAGAAGGCCGTCCTGCTCGGTGTGCTGATCGGCCTGTTCATGGCGAGCGTCCCGGCCCACCAGCTCACCCCGTTCGTGATGCTGGGTGTGCTCGCGGTGCTGGTCCTGATCGGCAGGTCCGAACTGCGCGGCCTGCCCATCCTGTTCGCCGTGGTGGTGGCGGTGTGGATCGGCTTCATGGCCGAGCCGTACTGGTCCGGCCACTTCGACGAGCTGTTCGGCGGGGTCGGCGGCGTCGGCAGCAATGTCTCCACCTCGGTCTCCGGCCGTATCCAGGGCGGCGACTCGACCCACAAGCTCGTCCTGTACGCGCGGGTGCTGCTGGCCGGCGCCGTGATGGCGTTCGCCTGCTGGGGCTGGTGGCGGCGGCGCGACCACAAGTACCGCGAGCGCTCGCTGCTGGTGCTGACCTTCGTGCCGTTCCTGGGCTTCGGCATGCAGTCCTACGGCGGCGAGATGGCCCTGCGCGTCTTCATGTTCGCGGTGCCGGGCGCGGCCCTCCTCGGCGGCCTCGCCCTGTTCCCGCGCACCGGCGTCACCGCCGAGGAACGCGACAAGGACCGCGTGAGCCTCGCCCCGCTGGCCGCGCTGATGGCCGGCCTGGTCCTCATGGGCGGCTTCCTGGTGGCCCGCTGGGGCAACGAGCCGTTCGAACGGGTCCGGCCCGGCGAGGTCGCCGCCATGGACTACGTGTACGCCCACGACAAGCCGACCGTGCGTCTGCTGTGGCTGAGCAACGACACGGTCAACGACGTGACGCCGGCGATGCCGTGGGGCGCGAAGGACATGGAGCGGGTCAACTACGTGCCCACCCTGGCACCCGCCGACCCGGTGCTGGTGTCGGGCCTGGTCAAGGCGCTCAAGGACGCGGGCCCGAACTCGTATCTGATGGTCAACGAGAGCCAGACGACGTATCTCGAGATGGACGTGGGCTACTCGGACACCTGGGAGCCCCGGCTGATCCAGAACCTGGACCAGCGGCCCGAGCTGAAGAAGGTGTACGTCAACGACGACGCCACCGTCTACGCCCTCAGGAAGCAGCCCGAGGGCAAGGTGGCGAAGCCGAATCCGGGTCCTATCGGACCGATGATCACCTGGACGCCGTGGTCGGTCGTCGGCGCCCTGGCCGCCCTTGCGCTGATCGTGCTGCTGACGGCGCGCGAGGTGGTGCGGGTCGCGGTGCGGCCGGGCGTAAGGCAGCTGCGGTGGCTGCAGAGCAGCTTCTGGTTCTCGCTGCCGCTGCTGGCGGTGCTGCTGGCCTCGCTGGTGCAGCGGTTCCTGACGATGAAGTGACCGTGCGGTGGCTCAGCGCGTGAGCCACCGCACCTCGTACGCCTGCATCTCGAACCGCTTCCCGTCGACCTGCGCGCTGATCGACCGGTCGAGGGTGTTGACGACCAGGACGGTCTTGTCGGTGGCGAGGACGCGGACGTTGGGCACGTCGTCCGCGGCGACGGAGACGGTCGTGTACTTCGTGCCGGGCGGGAAGGCCCGGTGGAAGCGGGAGACGAGGTCGAACATGGGCAGCTTCCTGCCGCCGTCCGCGCTGTCGGTCGGCGTCCACATGCAGCCCGCGCAGTCGCCGCCCTTCTCGTCCTCCGGGTTCCAGTAGAAGCCGGAGGAGGCGCCGCCCCTGACCATGGCGATCATTCCGGCGGCCTGGACGGCGACGCGGCGGGTCTCGGACCAGCCCCTGCGGTCTTCGTTGCCGTCGGCGGGCTCGACGTAGTACTCGGACCACCACAGCGGGAGGTTGCCGGTCCGCTGCCGCACCCACCTGCCGACGGCGGTGAACTTGTCGGTCGCCGCGAACTCGTTCGGCAGCATCTCGTCGTCGTTGGTGTAGCTGGAGCCGTCGACGACGACGAAGTCCGCGCCGGCCTTGTTCTTGTTCCAGTGGTCGAAGGCGTCGAGGACGCGCTGGTCCATGGCGCCCCACGGACCCTTGAAGGTCTTCGAGGCCTCGTCCGCGCGCGGGTCGACACTGTCCATGACCAGGTACGGCCCGCCGACCATGATGTCCTTGTCGACCTTCTTCAGGGCCTTGTAGACCAGGTTGTAGAGCCTGGTGTAACCCTCGTAGTCCCAGCGGCCCTTGGCATCGTTCCAGAAGCCCTTGAACTCGTTCCAGACGATGAAGTGGCGTACGTCCGGATAGCGCTTGGCGACGGTCGCGGCGAGCGCGGCGAAGTCCGCGTAGTGCTCGGGCCGCGGGGCGGTCTCCAGCGCGGACTGGCTCCAGTTCGTGTTGTCGACGCCGGCCTTGCCGCCCTTCATCCAGTCCGGGGAGCAGCACAGGGTGACCACCGGGGTGCCGCCGGACTTGCGGATGAAGTCGATACGGCGGTCCATCGCATCGAAGTCGTAACGGCCCTTCACCGGCTCGGGGTTGTCCGCGCCCCAGCCCATGATCGCCTGGTCCTGCGGCATGCCCCCGGCGTCCGAGATCAGTCCCTCGACCCGCTCGGTGGCGGCGGAGCTGCCCTCGTCGGCGCTGTACTGGGTGTGCGTGAAGCCCCAGCCGACCTCGGGTCTGTCCTGGTCGGGCCGGGTGACCGGGGTGCCGTGCACCGTGTCGCCGTTGCGCGAGGTGCCCGCGGTGCCGGCGCCGTTCCCCGGCAGCGTGTTGATCAGGGTCACGATCAGAGCCAGTGCGGCCACACCCACGCCGAGCAGCGCGGTGAGCCGCCACCGTCGTGCCCCCGAGTTCCACTCATGACGTCCCATCGAGGGCAACAGTAACCGGCGGAATGCCAGGTATGGCAGAGGTTGTAGCAAACAGACACCCGGGACAGAGCGGGGGAAATCCAGTGCACGGAGCGCCCCCGTGCCGGATCATGGGCGGCATGTCTGCGAACCCATACGACGCTCTGCCGATCCGGCTCAACGTCGACGACAGCGACTCGCCGTCCGACGTCGTCGACGCGCTGTTCCTCGGCCGCTTCGCGACGGGCGAGCAGCCGTACTCGCATGCGGCGAACATCGACCGCGTCCGCTCCGGGGCGACGCTCCTGCCGCCGGGTGCCCGGGTGCTGCGCATGGCCCGTGACGACGACCGCAGCGCCACGCTGGCGGAGGGCGAGGGCTGGACGCTGCTGATCTCCCGCTGGAACCGCGGCGCCGACGTCACCGTGACGGCGACCAGCGCCGAGCTGGCGCAGAAGGTCCTCGACCAGGCGACGGAGGGCGCGGCGGACGAGCCCGAACCCCAGCCGGAGAACGTGACGATGGGCTTCTGGTACGTCTCCCCGAGGCGCGGCCCGCACCGCACCACCCGGCAGATCTCCGCGGGCACCTGGGACGAGGTGCGGGAGAACTACACGGCGCCGGTGGCGGACGCGATGGACCGACTGATGAGGACGACCCCGGAGGACATCGCGGGCCGGCTGCTCCTGCTGCACGGCCCGCCGGGCACCGGCAAGACCTCGGCCCTGCGCACGCTGGCCCGTTCCTGGCGGGACTGGTGCCAGGTGGACTGCGTGCTCGACCCGGAGCGTCTGTTCTCCGACGTCGGCTATCTGATGGACATCGCGATCGGCGAGGAGGACGGGACGGGCAAGGGCCGCTGGCGGCTGCTGCTCCTGGAGGACTGCGACGAGCTGATCCGCGGCGAGGCCAAGCACACGGCGGGCCAGGCCCTGTCGCGGCTGCTGAACCTGACCGACGGCCTGCTCGGGCAGGGCCGCAACGTGCTGGTGGGCGTGACGACCAACGAGGACCTGGAGCGCCTGCACCCCGCCGTGGTCCGCCCCGGCCGCTGTCTGGCCCGCATCGAGGTGGGGCAGCTGACGCGTGCGGAGGCGGTGAACTGGCTGGGTACGGAGGAGGGCGTGGGCCGCGAGGGCGCGACCCTGGCCGAGCTGTACGCACTGCGCCGGGGCACCTCGCCGACCGCCCTGCCGGAACCGCGGGACGGGGCGGACGCCGGGCTGTATCTCTAGGCCACCGGTGTTTTGATGGACGTATGACCCTGTTCGTCGGAACGTCGGGGTGGCAGTACAAGGACTGGCGGGAGGTCTTCTACCCCGCCGACGTGCCCATGCGGCTGTGGCTGGAGGAGTACACGGAGCACTTCGCCACGGTGGAGATCAACAACGCCTTCTACCGGCTCCCGACGCGGGAGAACTTCGAGGCGTGGCGAGAGCGTGTGCCGCGTGACTTCGTGGTGGCGGTGAAGGCGAGCCGCTACCTCACCCACATCAAGCGCCTCAAGGACCCCGAGGAACCGGTCCACCGCCTGATGAGCCACGCGACGGGCCTGGGCGACCGTCTGGGCCCGGTGCTCCTGCAACTCCCACCGACGCTGAAGGCCGACGCGGGTCTGCTGGACGCATGCCTGGCCTGCTTCCCCTCGTCGACCCGCGTCGCGGTCGAACCGCGTCACGACTCCTGGTGGACGAAGGAGGCCCGGAAGGTCCTGGAGTCCCGTGGCGCGGCCCTGTGCTGGGCCGACGTCCAGGCCCGCCCCGCCACCCCGCTGTGGCGTACGACCGACTGGGGCTACGTCCGCTTCCACCAGGGCCGCGCCCACCCATGGCCGCACTACGGCCGCCGCTCCCTGGAAACCTGGGTGGACCGCATCGCCACCACCTGGTCCGACCGCCGGGACGTGTACGCCTACTTCAACAACGACCCCGGAGGGGCGGCGGTGAAGGACGCGGTGACTTTCAGCCGGGCAGCGACCAGGGCCGGGCTCACGGTGACACGCACCCCGGAACTGGCGACCCGGCGCTGACCAGAGCCTGTCCGGCGGAACGGAGCGGATGCAGCGAACGGCGCCGGCAGCGCCCCAAAGGGGCGCGGGGAACTGCGCGACAAGCCACGACGGACCCGCAGCCGATCGACGGCCCATTGCGGCACCCCGCGAACCGCTCAGCCGCCCGCAGGGCACAGCTCACCCCTCGTAAGCCGCCCGCAGGGCATCCCGCACGGCAGCCAGCGCCGCCTCCTCCCCCACCGCCAGCCGCCGAGCCCGCTCCACATAAGCCTGGGCCGCCAGGGCCAACTCCCGCTCCGCCGCCGAGCCCGCGGCAGCGACGAACGTACCGTTGCGCCCCCGCGTCTCGATCACCCCGTCGCTCTCCAGCGCCCGGTACGCCTTGGCGACGGTGTTCGCCGCGAGCCCGAGCGACTCGGCCAGGCCCCGCACGGTCGGCAGCCGGTACCCCACCGGCAGCACCCCCGACCGCGCCTGCTCGGAGATCTGCGCCCGCACCTGCTCGTACGGCGCGGCACTGTCGTCAATGTGGATCTTCAAGGTCACGCTGCCGATTGTCCCGCACCGGCCCGAAAATGAGAGGCACCCGGATGCGCCTTCCCCGTAGCGTGCGCCCAATGACAGTGACCGTGCGCGATCTACGCTCCGACGACCGGGCCGACGTCGAGGGTTTCGCCCATGTCCGCCATCTGGCCCTCCCGCACATCCTGTGGACCCCGGACGCCATCGTCCACCGTCTCGCCCACACCCACCCCGACGCCCGCTTCCGCTCCCTGGTCGCGGAGGAGGACGGCGAGGTCGTCGGCACCGCCCAGGTGCAACTGGCGTACGACAGCCCGGAGCCGGGCCAGGGCATGCTCAACATCTATGTGCACCCGGACCGCACCCGCCGCGGCGCCGGCAGCCTTCTGGTCCGCGCGGCCGAGCAGCACCTGGCCGAGCACGGCGCGACCAAGCTGTTCGCCTGGGTCCTGGACGAGCCCGCCAACCGGGCGTTCGCCGAACGGCACGGCTACCGCGCCAGCCGCTCCGCCCACTTCCTCCGCCTCGACCTGACCGGCGGGACGCTCCCGCCGCTCCAGTCGCCGCCGCCAGGCGTCGAGCTGCGCTCCGCGGCCGACTTCGCCGACGATCCGCGCCCGCTGTTCGAGCTGGACGCGTTGACCACCTCGGACGAACCGAGCGATGTCGACGCCGAGCTCACCGACTACGAGACCTGGGTCGAGGAGATCTGGAAGCACCCGCTGCTCGACCAGGAGCTGACCACGATCGCGCTCGTCGAGGGCCACCCGGCCGCCTTCAGCTCGGCCTGGACGGACGCTGCCACCGGCCGCTACGCCACCGCCATGACGGGCACCGCCCGCCCTTACCGCGGCCGCGGCCTGGCCAAGCTCGCCAAGAACGACTCCCTGCACCGCGCCCGCGCCGCCGGATACTCGGTGGCGCTCACGGGCAACGACACCGGGAACGAGCCCATGCTCGCGATCAACAAATGGTTCGGTTACGAGATCTGCGCATCGGAGGTGCGGTATGTCCGCGAACTCGCCTGACATGACACGGCAGTTGGACGTCGTCCTGGTCAAGGCGGGCCGGACGAAGATCCGTTACGCGGCGGAGCTGCTCGACGACGACGGTACGCGCGTGGTCGTCCGTGCGCCCTGGGCGGGCGACGGCGTCCGTGACTTCGGCTTCGTCCGCTTCGAGAAGGGCGACGTCTTCACGGAGTACTACTGGCGCGACCGCTGGTACGCCGTGAAGGAGGTCCGCGACCTCGAGGGCACGCTGAAGGGCTGGTACTGCGACGTCACCCGCCCGGCCACGCTCTCCGGCACCGAACTGGTCGTCGAGGACCTCGACCTGGACCTGTGGCACTCCGCCGACGGCAGGGACGTACTCCGCCTGGACGAGGACGAGTTCGCCGAGAGCGGCCTGGCGGCGACGGACCCGGAGGCCGCGGCCGCCGCCGTCGCCGCCCTGGACGAGCTGGAGTCGCTGGCCCGCGAGGGCGGCTTCGACGCGCTCCTGGCCTGAGGGCTCACACCAGCGCCACCACCGCGTACCGCTCGTCCGTCACCTCCTTCCCCCCCAGCTGCGCATCCTGGGACAGCCGCTCCAGCCGCACCTCGGCGGCGAGCGGCGCCAGGAGGCCGGTGAGCACATCGGCCGGTATGCCGACCGGCGTGACCGTCCCCCACACGCCCTCGACCAGCACCAGCCGGCCTCCGGGGCGCACCAGCTCCCGCCAGTGCCGCAGGACCCGGCCGGGCTCGGGCAACGCCCACAGCAGATGCCGTACGAGTACGACGTCGAAGCGCTGCTCCCCCACCGGAGGCGCCGCCGCGTCACCGACCAGGAACGCCGCGTCACGACCGGCCAGCTTGGCTCTCGCGAGGCCGACCATCGCGGGGGAGCTGTCCACCCCGGTCACATGGTGTCCCTGCTCGGATGCGAGGAGCGACAGGCTGCCGGTTCCACAGCCGAGGTCGAGGACGTCGCTCGGGCGCTCCGGCAGCCAGGAGCCGAGCCGCTCGGCCCAGGCGTCACGCACCCGCGGGTCGCGCAGACCGTGATCCGGTTCTTCGTCGAAGGAGGCGGCCTCCGCGTCCCAGTCCACAGCCGCCCAGCTCAGCGCGTCATTGTCGTTGGTCATGCGTCCAAGAGTGACACCCGCCACTGACAGTCGATTCGTGACAGCCACCACAGACAGACCCCGACCGATGAGTCACTCTCCCCGAAAGGGTCTACCTCCGTGAAAACGCGGAACCCGGTGGAACCTGAAGGAGGCAGCCATGCGCCGCACCACCGTGCAGAAGCCCCTGAGGAAGACGGACTCCCGCAAGGTCCGCGAGGAGGCCGACGAGCGGACCTCCGGGCGCCCGGAGGTCCGCAAGGACATCGCACGAACGTGGTGGCCGGACGGCTGAAACAGCCGGTCCAGCCCGTCAGTCAAGTCAATCCAGCCGCTTGCGGTAGTGGATGCGGTCGTAGGGGCCGTCCACCCGCCGCTCGACGACCTCATAGCCGAACTTCGGATAGATCTTCTGGTTCTCCCACATCATCGCGTTGGTGTAGAGCCTGACCTCGGGCAGTCCGAGCGCACGCGCGCGTGCGTCCACGAACTGCAGCAGCCGTCGCCCCACGCCCCTGCCGTGCGTCTCGGGGTGGACGGCGATGTTGTCGAGGTACAGATGGTCGTCGTGCTCCTCGAGCACGACCAGGCCGATCACCGGGTCTCCCGTCACGAACACCTTCCCCGCGGCCACGTTCGCCGCGTGGTCCGCCTCCATGGGCTGCGGCACCACCCCGATGCGCTCGATGTAGTGGTGATAGGCGGCGTCGGTCACGGCCTTCACGGCCGGTACGTCGGCGGCGACGGCCGCCCGGATCTCCTCGTCGGTCATGCCGCGCACGCTATTACCTGATCCCAGGCTGAGCACTCCCTTAACGGCACCATAAGGATCTCCACCACCCGCCTCCAGCAGGCGATTTCACGGTTCCTTGGGACTAGCTTCTGATCGCGCCCCACGGGATTCACCCCCGCGATCCGCCCCACGCACCAGGACCGTTCCGAGGAGATTCCGCATGCCCGCACGCCGCCGCGAGGTCGCCGCTCTCACCGCCCTCGGCGTCGCCCCGCTCGCCCTGACCGTCCTCGCCGCGGCCCCGGCGTCCGCGCACGGCACCATGGGTGACCCGGTCAGCCGGGTCGCGCAGTGCTACGCGGAGGGCCCGGAGAGCCCGAAGTCGGACGCGTGCAGGGCGGCGGTCGCGGCAGGCGGCACCCAGGCGCTCTACGACTGGAACGGCATCCGGATCGGCGACGCGGACGGGCGGCACCGGACGCTGATCCCGGACGGCAGGCTGTGCAGCGCGAACAACGAGGAGTTCAAGGGGCTCGACCTGGCCCGCGCCGACTGGCCTGCGACGAGGGTGAGCCCGGGTCCGTACACCTTCAAGTACCGCGTGACCGCCCCGCACAAGGGCACCTTCAAGGTGTACCTCACCAAGGCCGGCTACGACCCGGCACACCCACTGGCCTGGTCCGACCTGGACCTCGACCACCCGGTGGCGACGGCCACCGACCCGGTCCCCTCGGGCGGCTTCTACACCTTCTCCGGCACGCTCCCCGAGCGCTCCGGCAAGCAGCTCCTGTATGCGATCTGGCAGCGCTCGGACAGCCCGGAGGCGTTCTACTCCTGCTCCGACGTGAGCTTCGGCGGCGGTCACACCGGCGGCAGTGGTACGAAGAGCAGCTCGTCCGCGGCGCCGACCGCCTCCGCCCCCTCCGACCAGCAGATCGAGGCGGGTGCCGACAAGTCGACGGTCGAGCACCGCGGTCACGGTGCCGCCGACGCGAGCACCGCCGGGAATCCGTCGACCGCCGCGGCCAACGGGCCCAAGGCGGCCGGGACGTCGGAGAACCTCGCCGAGACGGGCGCCGACGACAGCACCTCGTACCTCGCCATCGGTGGCGCGGCCGCCCTGGCGCTCGGTGCGGCGGCGCTGTTCCTCTCGGTCTCCTCGGTCCGCCGCCGCACGACCGGCGACGGCGGACGGCACGGCCGCTGACCGGCCCGAAGAGCGCGGGGCCTGTCCGGCGGCTCAGGTCGGACAGGCCCCGAGAAGTGCGTCAGCTCAGCGCCGACGCACAGGTGGTGGCGGTGGCGTGCGCCGGGTCGAGGGCGCCCGCCACCTCGTGGAAGGCGATCCGGTCGGTCAGCCCGATCAGGGCGTGCTCGGAGAGGTCGAGGGCGCACAGGTTCTGCAGCAGCACGTTGTGCACGTCGGGACCGCTCAGGAACTGACTGCTGTACGGGGTGACCACCTCGTCGTACTTGGTGGCGAGGACGGTGTAGTGGACGCCGGGAACGGTGTCTCCGCCGGCGTTGAGCTTGGTGAGGAAGGCGGATCCGACGATCTGGTCGGCCAGCCCGGGTGTCGAGGCGGAGATGAGGTCCGCGGCGCCGGGGAAGTACGGCAGCAGCTTGGTGAACCCGTCGAGGTCGGTGCCGTGGTTGTCGGGCGCGATGCCGACGAGGGCGTTCACCTTGGCGGCTCCGCCGAGGAACTTGAGGTAGTAGCGGGGCATCATGCCGCCCTGCGAGTGGCCGACGAGGTCGACCTTGGCGGCACCGGTCGCGGCGAGCACCTTGTCGACGTAGGCGGACAGCTGCTCCGCCGACTTGTCGATGGGGGCGAGGCCGTAGAAAACGGGGACGCCCGACAGCTGACCGTAGTCGAAGGAGAAGACGCAGTAGCCGCGGTCCTCCAGATACGGGGCGAGGGCCAGCCAGTTGTCGACGGAGTTGGCGAGGGTGCCGTGCACCAGGACGACGGGCCGGGGATGGGCGGCGGACGGCTTGCAGGAGTAGTCGTTCCAGCCGCTCGACGAGGTCGCGGCCGTGTCGGCGGCGTGGGCGGCGGTGGCGGCGGGGACGGTGACGACCGCGGCGGTCAGGAGCAGCGCGGTCAGGGGTCTGAGCACTCGTTTCCAGGGCAGCATCGTGTGATCTCCTTGCGGCTCAAGGGAGTTGCGATGGCCTTACGCCCTGTGATCCGGATCACGAAGGATGCTGTTCACTCGTCAAGTTACGGGCGAGTAGTGCAAGTGTGAAGTTACGCGTCAGTAAAAACTTCCAGTGATAACTGACTCGCCAGTAGCCGACACCGGAACCCTCACCAGGCGGGCCGGATCGGCCCATAGGGAGCAATACGCCCCAACTGCCCGCCCAGCGCTCGCACTTCACGCTCGCCGAGCACGGCACTCCACTCCCGCACCACCTCCGCGGCAGCCTCTTCCGCGGCCCGCGTACAGGCCCACCCTCGCTCCGTCAGCACGATCAACTTGGCGCGGGCGTCCACGGGATGCGGCCGCCGCTCGGCATAGCCTTTCCGCACGATCTCTTCGACGAGCTGGCTGGCCGCCTGCTTGGTGACCCCCAGATGGACGGCGAGGTCGGTGACCGTCGCGCCGTCCGGCGCGAGCCGCGCGAAGGCAAAGCCGTGGGCGGGCCGCACCCCCTCGAAGCCGCGGGCGACCACGCCCTCATTGATGCGTTGCGTGAGCTCACCGGCGACGGCAAGCAGGGCGGCGGACAGGGCCATGGCCTCGGAGTTGTGCACGGAGGCATTGAAACACCCTTGACGGAATGGTCAAGCAGCTTGACTATGGTTCTGCCAGATAGTCAAGCTGCTTGACCATATGTGATCGGAGTCAGCCATGCCCGTCATCCGCACGTCCGAAGCTGTCACCCACGAGATCCACGGCGCCCGCTTCGTCTCGTACGCCACCCCGCTCGCCGGCAGCAAGGAGCTCTGCGCCTGGCGTGGCGAGATCCCCGCCGGGACCAAGGCGCCGGTGCACACGGTCAATCGTGAGGAGATCTTTCATCTCCTCATCGGGGAGCTGCTGATCACTCTCGACGGCCGCACCGACCGCATCACCGCGGGCGACACGGTCATCGTCAACCCCGGCTCGACCCTCGGCGTCGAGAATCCCACCGATCAGACGGCGATCTCCTGGGTCACCACGTCCATCGGCCTGGAGGCGGTCCTCGCCGACGGCACCCGGCTCACTCCCCCGTGGGCCAACTGAGGCCTATGCCGCCAGCGCCCCCGGCCGCAGCGCCCCCGGTCCGAACTTCGCCCGTACCCGGTCCGCGACCTCCTCGATGCGGCGGGCCTTCTCGTCCACCGGGTCGAAGGTGAGCTGGTAGGAGGCCTGTTCTGCGGGGCCCAGGGACTCGGCGCGGAGGGCGAGGGCGCGCACCCGGGCGCGCTGGAGGCCCAGCGACTCGTACATGTCGTACGCCGTCCTGGTCAGGGCGGCCGAGTGGGCGGTGGGTTCCTTCAGGGTGCGGGTGCGGGTCGTCGCGGTGCGGTCGGCGTAGCGCGCGGTGAGGGTGAGGGTGCCGCAGACCTTGTCCAGGGCGCGCAGCCGGGCGCCCAGTTCCTCGGCGGCGGAGAGCAGCGCGCGGCGGTGCCGGTCCGGGGACAACTCGTCGCGGGTGAAGGGGCGTTCGGCGGCCAGGGAGCGGGAGACGGCGTTCGGGACGACCCGGCCGCGGTCGACGCCGTTCGCCTTCTCGCGCAGTTCGCGGGCCGCCCTCGCACCGATCAGACGCTGGAGTGTGGAGAGCGGTGCGGCGGCGACCCGGCCGAGCGTGTCCAGGCCGTACTCGTCCAGGGTGCGGGCGGTGGCCGTGCCGACACCGGGGAGCGCGGTGACCGGGCGGTCCGCGAGGAACTCCGCGATGCCCTCCGGATCGCCGGGGGCCTCGCAGGTCAGCCCGGGCCCGGCCGCTCCCAGCGCCACCCGGGCCAGCATCGGGCCCGGCCCGGCGCCGATCGCGCAGTCCACGCCGTACAGGGCGAGGGCGCGCACCCGGATCACCGCAGCCAGCTCGATGGCGCTGCGCCCGAAGTACCGCTCGGCGCCCCGCAGATCGGCCAGCGCCGCGTCCGGCGGCAGCGCCTGGACGACCGGGGTGAACTCCTCCAGCAGTCCGAGCAGCCCCGGCAGCGCGGCCTCGGACTCCGAAGGCAGCTGGAAACGTACGCACACGATGGTCATCCCGCACTCCCCGGGCTCTGGTGCCACAACTTCCGTACCTGTGAGGGCTCTTGGCCCGCCGGCCGCAGATCGGCCCACGGGTTCATCTCGTATCCGGTGGGCAGCTGGATCCGCCTGCCGTGGGCCGAATCCCCGCCGCCCTCCGGCAGCGGCTGCGCCAGCCGCTTCGCCACCTCGTCGAGGCCGCCCTCGGCGCGCAGTTCGACCAGTTCGGCGAGGTTCCAGGCGGCGGCGCCCACCACGCTGAGGCTGCGCGGTCCGCGCCGCTGCACCACCCCGCGCACCAGCAGCAGCCAGGAGTGGAAGACGGTGTGGGCGCAGGCGTCGTGGGAGTCGTCGAAGAAGGCGAGATCGACCAGGCCCGTGCCGTCGTCCAGAGTGGAGAAGATGACGCGCTTGCCGGAGCGGATCGGCGGGGTCTGCGTCGCCACCTTGGCGCCCGCCACGAGCACCGTCTCACCGTGCCCGGTCTCGCGCAGCCGGCGCGCGGAGACCACGCCCAGCTCGTCGAGGAAGGCCCGGTGATCGTCCATCAGGTTGCGTGAGGCGTCCATCGAGAGCACTCCCAGCTCGGCACTGAGCTTCTCCGCCTCCGACAGGTCCGGCAGCCCGGCCGGGGCCGTCTTCCGCCCGCCCGCCAGGGGGAGTTGGCCGCCACCCGCACCCCGGGCGCCCCGGTGCAGTTCGGTCAAGTGCAGTTGCAGATCACGGCGGTTGGCGCCGAAGGAGTCCAACGCGCCGACCTGGGCCAGCCTTTGGGCCAGCGGCCTGCTCGGCCGCGCCCGCTCCCAGAAGTCCAGCAGCGAGGCGTACGGCTGCCCCTCCGCGATCCGCGCCGCCTCGGCCTCGCTGATGCCGTACACGTCGGAGAGGGCCAGCCGCAGCCCCCAAACCTCGGGCCCCTTCGACTCCCTGGATTCAGACACCAGTTCGATACGGTGTGCGACCGCCGACTTGTTCACATCCAACGGCAGCACCGGCACCCCGCGCCGCCGCGCGTCCGCCAGCAACAGCCGCTTCGGATACATCCCGGGGTCGTGCGTGAGCAGTCCGGCGTAGAAGGCGGCCGGATGGTGCGCCTTCAGCCACGCCGACTGGTACGTCGGCACGGCGAAGGCGACCGCGTGCGCCTTGCAGAAGCCGTAACTGCCGAAGGCCTCGATGATCTCCCAGGTCCGCCGAATCGTTTCTGCGTCGTACCCGGCCGCCGCCGCGTGCTGGGCGAACCACACCTTGATCCGGCCCTGCGACTCCGGGTCCGACAGCCCGCGCCGCACCCGGTCCGCCTCGCCGCGTCCGCAGCTGGTCATGATGGCCACGATGTCGATGATCTGTTCGTGGAAGACGACGACCCCGTACGTCCCCTTCAGCGGTTCCTCCAGGTCCGGGTGCGGATAACGGACGGGCGCCCGCCCGTGCCGCGCCTCGATGAACGGCCGCACCATGTCGGCGGCGACCGGGCCGGGGCGGAAGAGGGAGATGTCGACGACGAGGTCGTGGAAGGTGGCGGGCTGCAGCCGCCCCACCAGGTCCCGCTGGCCCGGCGACTCGATCTGGAAGCAGCCCAGGGTCTCGGTGGAACGGATGAGCCGGTACGTCGCCGGGTCACCGCCCTCGAGCGCATCCAGGTCGATCCGCTCCCCCGTGGCCCGCTGCACCTCGGCGACCGCGTGCGCCATCGCCGACTGCATCCGCACCCCGAGCACATCGAGTTTGAGCAGTCCGAGGTCCTCTACGTCGTCCTTGTCGAACTGCGACATGGGGAAGCCCTCGCCGCTGGTCGGCATGACCGGCGTACGGCTCAACAGGGACGCGTCGGAGAGCAGGACCCCGCAGGGGTGCATGGCGACTCCGCGCGGCAGGGCGTCGAGGGCCTCGACCAGTTCCCAGAGCCGGCCGTAGCGCTCCTTCTCCCCTGCCAGCGCTCGCAGTTCAGGCAGTTCCTCCAGTGCCGCGCGGGCGTCGCGCGCCCGGATGTGCGGGAAGGACTTGGCAATGCGGTCGATGTCGGCCGGGTCCATGGACAGGGCCGCGCCGACGTCACGGATCGCGTGGCGGACGCGGTACGTCTCCGGCATCGAGACCGTGGCGACCCGCTCCTCGCCGAACCGGTCGATGATCGCGCGATAGACCTCGAGGCGGCGTGCCGACTCCACGTCGATGTCGATGTCGGGGAGCACGACCCGCTCCTTGGACAGGAAGCGCTCCATCAGCAGTCCGTGCTCGACCGGATCGGCGTTCGCGATGCCGAGGAGATGGTTGACCAGGGAGCCCGCTCCGGAGCCGCGGGCCGCCACCCGGATGCCCATCTTCCGTACGTCGTCCACCACTTGAGCGACCGTCAGGAAGTAGGAGGCGAAGCCGTGGTGGGCGATGATGTCCAGCTCCCGGTGCATCCGCTCCCAGTAGGCGCGCCTGTCGGAGTAGCCGTGCAGCACCATCCCGGCCGCCGCCCGCGAGGCCAGTGCCCGCTGGGCGGTGCGGCGGCCGGCGCCGACGAGGTGCGGCTCGGGGAAGTGGACGGCGCCCATGCCGAGGTCGTCCTCGGGGTCGACCAGGCACTCGGCGGCCGTCGCCTGCGTCTGCTCCAGCAGCCGGTGGGCGGTGTCGCGCCGGTAGCCCGCGGCCTCGACGACCCGCTCGGCGGTGTGCAGCATGTCGCCCGCACCCTTGAGCCAGGCCTCGCCCGAGTCCAGCTCCTTCGTCGGGTCGACGGGGACCAGTCGGCGGGCCGCGTCCAGGACGTCGGCGACCGGGCCGAGGCCGGGGTCGGCGTAGCGGACGGCGTTGCTGAGCACCGGGCGGATGCGCTGCTCGGCGGCGAAGCCGAGGGTGCGGGCGGCCAGGCGCAGGGAGCCGGGGCCGGTGCCCTTGCGGCCGTGCCAGACCGTCTCGAGGCGCAGGGCGTCGCCGTAGACCTCGCGCCAGGGGCCGAGCAGCCTGGCCGCGCGGTCGGGGCGGCCGGCGGCGAGGGCGCGGCCCACGTCGGAGGCGGGGCCGAGCAGGACGGTCAGACCCTCGGCCCGGTTGTCCGTCCAGGGCAGCAGGGGCGGCCCGTCGGCGGAGTGCGCCGCGGTGACCAGGCGGCACAGGTCGGCCCAGCCGCGGGCGCCGTCCCGGGCGAGAAAGGTGACGCGGGGGGTCGACTCGTCGATGAAGGCACCGCCGCGTACGGGGGTGCGGCGCCGTTCCCGTCGTACGGGATCGTCCTCGCGCAGCCGGGCGGGCTGCTGCACCGCCAGTTCCGCGCCGAACAGCGGTCGGACGCCCGCCCCGGCGCAGGCCTTGGCGAAGCGGACCGCGCCGGCGAGGGTGTCGCGGTCGGTGAGGGCGAGGGCGTCCATGCCCTGCTCGGAGGCGCGCTCCGCCAGCCGCTCCGGATGCGAGGCGCCGTAGCGCAGGGAGAATCCGGAGACGGTGTGCAGATGGGTGAAGCCAGGCATCCGCACCTCCCGCTGTCTGAGCCGTCTCCATTATCGAACATCAGTTCCCGACTGCCTCACCTCCACCATAGACCAAAAACCGAACGAGTGTGCGACAACCGTTCGGCCCTCCCCCACCTGCGGAAACGTCCGCCGCCCCGGACCGTGAGGACATGGCACAGAGGAGCTTTCTCGCCGAGGTGAAGGACGCGGTCACGCCGCGTGCCACACTGCTGGTCGTCGGTGTGATCGCCCTCCAGCTGCTGTTCATCGCCTCCTATGTGGGCGCGCTACACGATCCGAAACCCAAGGACGTGCCCTTCGGAGTCGTCGCCCCCAAGGCCGCGGCCGAGCAGGTGGTGGCCCGGCTGGACAGCCTGCACGGCTCGCCGTTCGACCCGCGGGCGGTGGCGGACGAGGCGACGGCGCGCGAGCAGATCCTGAACCGGGACATCGACGGCGCACTGCTGATCAACCCGGCCCGCACGGCCGACACGCTGCTGGTGGCCAGCGGCGGCGGCACCGTTCTCGCGAACACCCTCCAGCAGTACCTCACCCTCCTGGAGGCCTCTCAGCAGCGGACCGTCCGGACGGTGGACGTGGCCCCGGCCTCCGCCCAGGACTTCGACGGGCTGTCCTCCTTCTATGTGGTCGTGGGCTGGTGTGTCGGCGGCTATCTGTGCGCCTCGATCCTGGCGATCAGCGCAGGCGCCCGGCCGGCCAGTCTGCGCCGTGCGGTGATCCGGCTGGTCGTGATGGCGCTGGTCTCGATCGTCGGCGGACTCGGCGGAGCGGTGATCGTGGGCCCGATCCTGGGTGCCCTGCCGGGGAGCGTGCTCGCCCTGTGGGGTCTGGGGGCGCTGATCACCTTTGCGGTCGGGGCAGCGACGCTCGCGCTCCAGGGGATCTTCGGGATCGTCGGCATCGGCCTGGCGATCCTGCTCGTGGTGATCGCGGGCAATCCGAGCGCGGGCGGCGCCTTCCCGCTGCCGATGCTGCCGCCGTTCTGGAAGGCGATCGGGCCGGCGCTGCCGCCGGGCGCCGGGACCTGGGCGGCGCGGTCGATCGCGTACTTCGAGGGCAACGACACGACCGCCTCGCTGCTGGTGCTGTCGGCCTGGGCGGCGGCCGGCATCGCGATCACGCTGGGGGCGGCGGTGCTGCGCGAGAGACGCGCGGACGAACCTCTAGCTACCCAGGCGCAGTGAGCGGTTCGGGCAAAGCCCGCTGCGGTCCGCCGCGCCCCAAAGGGGCGCGGGGCTGTATCGATTTGCGGCTCCGCCGCGTGGGCGCGACCAGCCACGACGCACCCGCAGCCAGTTCACCGCACATCCCGTGGAGCGCTTGGCACGCCGCACGCGAAAGTCCCGCACCTCGCGCGCAGGGGCGGGACTTTCGCGTGCAACCGGCGGAGCCGAAGATCAGCCGATCTGGGCACCCTCGGCCGACAACGCCTCGGTGACCGGCTGGAAGAAGGTCTCGCCGCCGGAGGTGCAGTCGCCGCTGCCGCCGGAGGTGAGGCCGATCGCCGCGTCGCCGTCGAAGAGCGAGCCGCCGCTGTCGCCGGGCTCGGCGCAGACGTCGGTCTGGATGAGACCGCTGACCGTGCCCTCCGAGTAGTTCACGGTGGCGTTCAGGCCGGTGACCGTGCCGGTGTGCACCTGGGTGGTGGAGCCGCTGCGGGTCACCTTCTCGCCGACCGTGGCCTCGGCGGCGTGGGTGATGGACTGCGAGGAGCCGTTGTAGAGGTCGACCGCGCTCGGGTGGTCCACGTCGGCGGTGTACTTGACCAGGCCGAAGTCATTGCCCGGGAACTGGGAGTCGGCGTTCTGGCCGATCTGGTTGCCGCTGGAGTCCGACCAGGTCTTGATGGCGTCGGTGCAGTGGCCCGCGGTGAGGAAGTACGGCGCGCCGTCCTTGGTCACGTTGAAGCCGAGCGAGCAGCGCCCGCCCGAGCCGGAGATGGCGTCGCCACCCGCGATGAAGGGCTTGAACTCCCCCTTCGAGCGCTTGAGTTCGGCCTTGGCGCCGAGCCCGTCGACGACCTTGGAGAGCTTGGCCCACTCGGCCTTGGAGACGGTCTTGTCGGCGGTGACGACGACCTTGTTGCTCACCGGGTCCGTCGACCACGAGGTGCCGGGGATGGTGGCGTCCTTGGTCAGCGTCGTACGGGCGGCGTCGAGTTCGGCGAGGGAGTTCTCGACGAGTCTCGCCTTGGCGCCGGCCGCCTCGACGGTCCTGGCTGCGGCCTGGTCGAGGACGTTCACCACGAGGCTCTTGGCCTTCGCGTCGTAATACGTTCCCGCCGCGTCGGTACCGAGGTTCTTGCCGAGGGTCGAGGCGAGCTTTCCGGCCGCCACGGCCGACAGGGTCTCGGGCGCCGAGGTCTTCGCGGGCTCGCTGGCGTTCGCAGTCTGGAAGGTGACTCCCGCGGCCACCAGTGCGGCTATGCCCGCACCGGCCAGGGCTGCACGCCGCTTGGGTATGCGTCGGTGCTTCAACTCACGTCCTCCTGTGGGGGGTCGGTCCGGGAGGTTGTGGGGACCTCGCGAACCGGAAGGCGTTGAACAGCGCCTACTATCCCGAGGGCGGCAGGGAGCACACAAGGGCGTCTTCAGGACGCGCGTAGAACGCGGGATGTGCGCCCCCGTCGGTTTTGACAGTCCACGGTCACTCCATGTCTTCGCTCTGCAAACACTACGAGCGAGTAGCCCATGTGCGGTGCGTGAGGTCTAGTCCTGTCCGGATTTCGCCCCTTCGGGGCCGGGCTCCAAGCGCGGCACAGGGGGCGGCAGTTGCTCCTGCACCGGTTGCTGCTGCGCCTGGACCGGCTGCTGCGGCACCTGCTGGGGCACCCCGGCCGTCTGCTGCGCCTTCTCCAGGAACCGCAGCAACTCCACTGGGAACGGCAGTACGAGCGTGGAGTTCTTCTCGGCGGCGACGGCCGTCACCGTCTGCAGCAGCCGCAGTTGCAGCGCGGCCGGGGTGTCCGCCATCTGCTGCGCGGCCTCGGCGAGCTTCTTCGACGCCTGGAGTTCGGCGTCGGCGTTGATGACCCTGGCCCGGCGCTCCCGGTCGGCCTCGGCCTGCCGGGCCATCGAGCGCTTCATGGTCTCCGGCAGGGACACGTCCTTGATCTCGACGCGGTCGATGGTGACGCCCCACTCCACGGCCGGGCTGTCGATCATCAACTCCAGCCCCTGGTTGAGTTTTTCCCGGTTGGACAGCAAATCGTCCAGTTCGCTCTTGCCGATGATGGACCTGAGCGAGGTCTGCGCCATCTGCGCGACGGCGAACCGGTAGTCCTCGACCTTGACGACCGCCTCGGCGGGCCCGGTCACCTTGAAGTAGACGACGGCGTCCACCCGCACCGTGACGTTGTCCCGGGTGATGCCCTCCTGCGCGGGCACCGGCATCGTCACGACCTGCATGTTGACCTTCTGGAGCCGGTCCACGAACGGCACGATCATCGTGAACCCCGGCCCGCGCACCTCGTCTCGGAGCCTGCCGAGCCGGAACACCACACCGCGTTCGTACTGCTTGACGACCCGCGCGGCCGCCATCACGTACACCACACCGGCGGACGCAAGGGTCGCTCCCGCCGCCACCAGCTCCTCGACCATGCCGCCCCCAGGGGACCGAGCACCACGTGTACTTCGAAGGTAACTCCGTCACCCGGACAAGAGGGAGCCCCCGCGCGCCGGTTGCGCACGGGGGCCGGGAACAGCGGGCGTCAGCCGATGCTCACGCCGTAGTGGCTCAGCGCCGCGGTGACGGGCTGGAAGAAGGTCGTGCCGCCCGAGGAGCAGTCGCCGCTGCCGCCGGAGGTGAGACCGTACGCCACGGTGCCGCCGTACAGCGGGCCGCCGCTGTCGCCGCCCTCGGCACAGACGGTGGTCTGGATGAGGCCGTAGACGACGTCGCCGCTGCCGTAGTTGACGGTGGCGTTCAGCGCGGTGACCCGGCCGCTGTGCGTACCGGTGGTGGAGCCTCGGCGGTACACCGTCGTACCGACGCTCGGGGTGGCCGCGCTGGTGATGGTCTGGCTGCCGACCGTGCTCGGGTGCGAGATCGACGAGTTGGTGTAACGCACCAGCGCGTAGTCGCTGCCCGGGAAGGTGTAACCGACGTTCGTACCCAGCGTCGTGGTGTGGCCCGAGTTGGAGTACCAGGTGGAGGCGACCTCACCGCAGTGGCCCGCGGTCAGGAAGTAGTAGGTGCTCCCGCTGTGCACGTTGAAGCCGAGGGAGCAGCGGTACTGGCCGCCGTAGATGGCGTCGCCGCCGCTGATCAGCGGCTTGAACTGCCCGGAGGTGTGCTTGATGGTGAGCGCGCCGGCGTTGCTGCCGGCCTGCCGCTTGATCTTCGCGATCTCGGCCTTGGAGACCGTGCTGTCGACGGTGACCACGACGCGGTTGGTCTTGCTGTCGACGGCCCAGGCGGTGCCCGGGACGTTCGCCTTGAGCACCGAGGCGTCGGCGCTCTTCAGCTGGGCCGTGCTGAAGGGGGTGGCGGTGGACGCGTTCGCGCTGGGGACCGCGATCGCTGCGGCGGCCACGAGACCGGTGGTGACGGCGATCAGCCGGGTCCGTCTCGCAATGCCGCTGCGGGGGGTGGTGCGCTTGATCCTCACGTTCGTTCCTCCCAAGGGGAAGTCGGGGGCCCGCGTGGGGTCGGGGCCCGTGAGGCGCAGCCAGGGCCGCGTTCGTCCGGATTCCGGACACGCCGTGCCCCTGACAAGCGCTTGCGGGGAGTATTCGGCCGAACGGCCGGTAGGCGCAAGGGCGCCTTTCGGCCGCCAACCCCTCCACGAACCATGAGTTTTGGCCATCTCTGCCCTGGTTCGGACCAGGTGTGCGGACGCCCGCCTCACCCGGATGTTCCCCGGCGGCGGGAACGGCAGAAGCCCAGCACACGGGGATGTCCGGAAGTCGCCCTTCCGGATGGCCCTCACCCCTGAGGCCCCGACCGTTCAGGCGCTGACGGACGGTACCGGGTCGGGCAGGCCGAGATGGGAGCGCAGCGTCGCGCCCTGGTATTCCGTGCGGAAGGCGCCTCGCTCCTGCAACAGCGGCACCACCCGGTCCACGAACTCGTCGAGTCCGACCGGGGTGATCAGCGGCTGCAGGATGAAGCCGTCGGCGGCGTCCTTCCGCACATACTCCTCGAGTTCGGCGGCGACGGCCTCGGGCGTGCCGACGAAGGACTGCCGGCCGCCCGCCTCGATCACGGTCTGCCGGATGGACAGCCCCTTCTCCTTGGACAGCGCGCGCCACTTCTCGGCGATCGCCACGGTGTCGCCGCGCCGGGTCCGTCCCTGGGTGATCGCGGAGTCCGCCACCGGGTCGATCTCGGGGAGCGGGCCGTCGGGGTCGTACGCCGACAGGTCGACACCCCAGATCTGCTCCAGGGCGACGATCGCGTTCTGCGGGGACACCTGCTGCCGCCGGATCTCGGCGGCCCTCTCCTGGGCCTCGGCGGCGGTGTCGCCGAGGACGACGGTGACACCGGGCATGATCTTCAGGTCGTCCGGGGAGCGGCCGTACTTCTCCAGGCGGCGCTTCACATCGGCGTAGAAGGAACGCCCCGCCTCGAGCGTGCCGTGCCGGGTGAAGACGACGTCGGCCGTGGACGCGGCGAACTCCCGTCCCTCGGCCGAGTCCCCGGCCTGGATGACGACGGGGTGCCCCTGCGGCGACCGCGGCACGGTGAACTCGCCCGCGATGTCGAAGTGCTGCCCGCGGTGCGCGAAGGGCCGGGAGATGCCCTCGGGGGTCCAGGAGTCCCACAACTTCCTTGCCACGCCCACGAATTCGGCGGCGCGCATGTACCGGTCCGCCGGGTCGAGGAAGCCGCCGCGCCGGAAGTTCTCGCCGGTGAAGGCGTCGGAGGAGGTCACCACGTTCCAGGCCGCGCGGCCGCCGCTGAGGTGGTCCAGCGTGGCCAGCCTGCGGGCGAGTTCGTAGGGCTCGTTGAAGGTGGCGTTGACGGTGGCGGCGAGGCCGAGGTGTTCGGTGACGCCGGCCAGCGCGTTCAGCACGGTGAGCGACTCGGGCCGGCCCACCACGTCCAGGTCGTGGATACGCCCCTTGTGCTCGCGCAGCCGCAGCCCCTCGGCGAGGAAGAAGAAGTCGAACAGGCCGCGTTCGGCGGTGCGGGCGAGGTGCGCGAAGGACGAGAAGTCGATCTGTGACCTCGAGCGCGGATCGGCCCATACGGTGGTGTTGTTGACGCCGGGAAAGTGGGCCGCCAGGTGGACTTTTCTGCGGGCTCGTACGGTCATGACGCTCCCCCTGTCACGGCGTACCGGTTGACGGGCCTGGCGAGGCCCAGGTGCTCCCTCAGGGTGCTGCCCGGGTAGAAGGTGCGGAACAGGCCGCGGTGCTGGAGCAGGGCCACCGTGCCGTTGACGAGCCGCTCCAGGTCACGGCGCGGCTCGGTGGGCGTGAGGTGGAAGCCGTCGACGATGCCGTCCGCGTGCCAGCCGGCGATCAGCTCGGCGAGGTCCACGGGGCCGCCCCGGTACAGCGGGCCCTGCACGGTCTGCCGGGGGCCGCCCCCGCCATGGCCCGGCTCGGCCGCGTGCTCACCGTCGCCGAGGTCGACGAGGAGGCTCACGAGGACACGCAGGGTGTCGGGGTCGCGTCCGAACTCGGCGGCGGACTGGCGGAGTTGGTCCCGTACGGCGGCGGCCTGCGCGGGGCTCGCGGCCCGCACCAGGGCCACGTCGGCGTACTGGGCGGCGGTGCGCCGGGCGTGCCCCTCGGTGGCGTCGACCACGCGGACGGGGTGGCCCTGCGGGGGCCGCGGCACGATCGAGGGTCCCTTCACCGAGAAGCCGGTGCCGGTGAAGTCGACGTGGTGCAGCTTGTCCCGGTCGATGAAGCGGCCGGTCGCCAGGTCCCGTATCTCGGCGTCGTCCTCCCAGCTGTCCCACAGCCTGGCGGCCACCTCGGCGACTTCGCCGGCCTCGCGCCACAGCTCGTCGGCGGTCACGGCATGGCGGCGGCCGAAGAGGCGGGCCTCGCCCTCGGTGGTGGACACGTCGATCCGCCAGCCGGCCCGCCCGCGGCTGACCCAGTCGAGGGTGGCGACGGCGGCCTGGACATGGAAGGGCTCGGTGTGGGTGGTGGTGACGGTGGGGACCAGGCCGATGCGGGCGGTGGCGGGGGCGACCCGGGACAGGACGGCGAGCGCGTCGGGCCCGGGACGGGCGAAGCTGTCGTCCAGCGTGACGAAGTCCAGGCCGCCGCGCTCGGCGAGCCGCGCCAGTTCGATGTGGGAGCCGGCGTCGAACACCGCCGGCTGGTCCAGGGCGGCGGCCAGGTGCAACAGCCCCCGGCCGTGCGATGAGGTCATGTGGGGGGAACCTTTCAGAGAACCTTGGAGAGAAACGCCCGGGTCCGCTCGTGGCGGGGGGCGTCCAGCACGTCAGCGGGCGGGCCCTGCTCGACGATCTTCCCGTCGGCCATGAACACGACCGTGTCGGCGACCTCGCGGGCGAAGCCGATCTCGTGCGTGACGACGATCATCGTGGTGCCCTGATCGGCCAAGTCCCTGATGACGTCGAGGACTTCGCCGACCAGCTCGGGGTCGAGCGCGGACGTCGGTTCGTCGAAGAGCAGCAGCCTGGGCTCCAGTGCCAGCGCCCGTGCGATGGCGACCCGCTGCTGCTGTCCGCCGGAGAGCTGTCGCGGGTAGGCGTCGGCCTTGTCCGCGAGACCCACCCGCTCCAGCAGCCGGCGCGCACTCTCGAGGGCCTCCTTGCGCGGCCGTTTCAGTGCGGACACGGGCGCCTCGATGATGTTGTCCACCACGGTGAGGTGCGGGAACAGATGGAAGTTCTGGAAGACGAACCCGATCCGGGTGCGCTGCTTGAGCACCTCACGCTCGGGCAGTTCGTGCAGCTTGTCGCCGGAGCGCCGGTAGCCGACCAGCGTGCCGTCCACGCTGATCGCTCCGTGGTCCACCTTCTCCAGGTGGTTGATGGTGCGCAGCAGCGTCGACTTGCCGGAGCCGGACGGGCCGAGGACCACGGTGACCTCGCCGGTGCGCACCTCCAGATCGATGCCCTTGAGGACCTCGAGCGAGCCGAAGCTCTTGTGGACGGATCTGATGTCGACCATGACGCTCATCGGGGCACTTCCTTGGGAATGGGAGGGAGGCGGGTCATGCGGTCGCGCTGCCGTCCAGCTCGCGCAGGAACCGCAGCGCGGCCCGTGCGGTGGCGTCGTTCTGCCGGAAGGCCGGACCGCCGGTGCGCGGCCGGGTGAAGGCACCGGGCGTGCGTCCGTCGGTGTACGGCCCGAGTGCGAACCGCCGGGGATGCGGCCGCCCGGCGCCGTCGAGGAGCCGCCCGTCGGCGGGGTCGACCCGCAGCAGCCCGTCGGGGGTCTCGACGGCGCCGTCGGCGTGCAGTTCGCGCAGCAGGGTGTCGCGGGCCCGTCCGACGGTGGGCTCGGGCAGCCGTGCCTCGACCAGCGCCCGTGCCTCGACGAAGGCACCCGGAACGGTGGCACTGGACGCCCGGAACACCCCGCCCTCGGCGCTGACGGTCATGTCGGCACCGAGGAACTTCAGGACACCGGCACGGGACAGGGCCAGCATCTGCCGCAGCCGCGGACCGGGCGGCCCGGAGGCCAGATAGCTGAAGAAGCCGTGCCACCAGGGGCCGATGCCACCGAGCCGGACCAGTTGACCGTAGACGGAGAGCAGCCCGAGGAACACGGCCAGATCCGGGCTGTGGCGCGGATCGTGACGTCTGCTCAGGTCCTGCTCGATATACGTGCGCATTCCGTCCTGGAAATCGTCGAAGGAGCCGTACCGCACCCCGTCCAGCGGGTGGTCGAGCGCGTCCAGGTCGAGCCGGTCGGCGGGGTCGGGCACGGCGGACGCCACGAGCGCCTCCCGCTCGGCCACGTCGGACGCGGCAGCGTACTTCTCCTCGAAGGCACTCCATTCGACGGCCGTCCGCTCCGGATGCACGGTGAACAGCCGGTGGTAGTGGGCGAACCCCAGCTCCTTCTCCACCAGCGGCCACACATCCCGCCGGAAGTCGAACCCACCCGGGCGCGCGAGCAGCGCCTCGACCTCGGGCGGCCCGAAGAACCTCGGCAGCGGCGGCCGTTCACCGCTCCAGTCGTAGCCGATCTTCGAGTGGTACGGCACTCCGCGCCGCGAACCGACGTACAGCACCGGCTCCTGCCCCGACGGCACATAGGTGTCGCCGTCGTACCGCCCGCCCCGCCCCTCGGTCAGCAGGACCATCAGGTCGACGAAGGCGAGCCCGAACCCGCGCACGAGAACGGGCTCACCGGCCTTCAGCGCGGACAGGTCGCTGTCGGCGGTGAAGTCGGGCGGAAGGTGGACCAGCCCGTGCGCACGCGCATACTCGGCCAACTCGATCTGCTGGTCGTCGAGTTCGGCGTCGAGATGGCCGAGCGTGAGCACGACGAGGTCGGCCAGGAGCGGGCGCGGGCGGCCCTCCAGCCACACCTGCTGACGGCCCTCGCGCGGGCCGCTGACCCGTAGGGCCCGCCGGGGGTGGTGGTGGACGACGACACCCGGGGGCAGATCGGCCACGGCCTGTTCATGCACCCAGCGCAGATAGGCCCCTTGGAGCTGTCGGTCCGCGAAGGTACGGCCGTCGATGCCGGCCCACTCGTGCAGCGTGGGCCCCTCCCGTACCGGGCCCTCCATGGCCACCGTCTCGTCGGTGAACATGGTGACGTCCTCGGCGTGGGAGTTCATCCACAGCAGCGGCGACTGCGCGGCGCGCCAGATGCGTCCGGCGCCGGGCGGATGGGGGTCGACGAGATGGATGTCGAGGCCCGAACCGGCGTACAGCTCGGGCGCGTTGGCGGCGATCCGCTCGATGAGACCGGTCCCCCGCGGCCCGGCCCCGACGATCACCAGGGAGGGCCTCATCGCGCGCGCTCCGAACCGCGGGCGTAGTGCTTCTCCACGTAGTACTGCCCGACACCGAGCACCGAGGTGACCACGGTGTACCAGAGGGTGGCCACCATCAGCAGCGGAATGACCTGGTAGGTGCGGTGGTAGATCAGCTGCGCCGAGAAGAGCAGGTCGTTCACCGCGATGACGCTGACGATGGAGGTGCCCTTGAGGGTGCCGATCAGCATGTTCCCGGCGGGCGGCACGATGGAGCGCATCGCCTGCGGCAGCACGATCCGCCGCCAACGCCGCCACCGGCTCAGCCCGAGCGCCTGGGCGGCCTCGATCTGCCCCCGGTCGACGGACAGGATGCCGCCGCGTACGACCTCGGCGGCGTACGCGGCCTCGTGCAGCGTGAGTCCGACGACGGCGACCTCGACGGGCCCGAGCAGATTGACGGTCTTGACCCCGAACAACTCGGGATACAAGGCCCCGATGTTGAACCACAGCAACAGCTGCACCAGGATCGGAATCGACCGGAAGAGCCAGACATATCCCCAACTCACCGTTCGCAGCACGGGATTGGCGGACAGCCGGAAGGCGGCGAGCAGCGTGCCCAGCGCAAAGCCGAGCACCATCACGACCGCGGTCAGCCACAGGGTGAGCCACAGCCCGCGCAGCACCGAGTCCGAGGTGAAGTACTCGGCGACGACGTCCCACTGGAACGCCCTGTTGCGCAGTACGGAGTCGACGGCGAGACCGAGCAGGGCAAGCACGAGGACGGCCGCGGTCCACTGCCCGAACCGCCGCTGCGGAACGATACGCAGGGCATCGGCCCGCTCGGGTATGTCCGGTGCCGCCGGGACTTTGGCGAGAGTGTCGGAAGACATACGAAGGCTCCGTGACGCGTAGGTCGAACACGGTGGATGCCTTCACACGGACGCGCCGGGCTGGGCACAGCGACAGCGCGATACGGCCGAGCCCCTCAGCAGGGCCGTCCATCGACTGTACGGGGCCGTTTCCCCTCACTGTCAAGGCTGTCCGGCATGTGAGCAGCACGTCTCAAGTCAGTTGACGCAGAACCGGATGCCTGTTCCACTTGGCCCATGCATCCACAGCAGTGGCTGGTCACGCGCTCCCACATCGACTTCGGTCGAGTGTGGTCCTGTTCCTGTTGAGCCGACCCCACTGCGCGCCCTGACCGGGCGTTCTCAGCGTTCTCCCGCTTCGCCTTCACACGCGCACGCACCCCTCCCCTCGCGCTCTTTCACTCCTTCCTGCTTCCAGGAGACCGCACACGATGCGCACGTTCACGCGTACCCGTAGAACCCTCTTTGCTCCTTTCGCCCTGATTGCATCGGCCACGGTGCTGCTCACCGCCTGTGGCTCCGGTTCGGACGGCTCGACCGACGCCGCGGGCACCTCGGCGAAGGCGGACAAGGTCCCCACGACGGACGTGGTCTCCGCCGTCCACAAGGACGAGGCGTCGGCAAAGCTCCTGCCGTCGGGCACGACAAGCCTCACCGTCGCGTTCAGCGTCGGCGGCACCCCGCCCGGCACCACCTACCTGGACGACGGCAAAACCCTGACCGGCCAGGACGTCGACTTCGCCGACGCGGTCGCCAAGGTGCTCGGCATCAGGCTCAAGTCGGAACAGGCCGGCTTCGAGGCGATCCTGCCGGCCCTCGACAGCGGCAAGTACGACTTCGGCGCGAGCAACTTCGGCGTCACGGACGAACGCCGCAAGACCATCGACTTCGTCACCTACATCAACGACGGCCAGGGCTTCGCCACCCGCAAGGACAGCAAGCTCTCCAAGGTCACGGACCTGAAGCAGCTGTGCGGCCTGAATGTCGCGACCGGCGCCGGCACCACCTTCGAGGCGACACTGGAGGAGAACGAGAAGCTCTGCACGACCGCCGGCAAGAAGCCCTACAAGGTGCAGACCTACAACGACACGGGCGCCATCTGGTCCTCCCTCCAGCAGGGCCGCAGCGACGTGGTGATGTCCACCATCAACGGCCTCCGCTACGCGGTGGCCCACCAGCAGGGCGTGAAGTTCCTCAACGAGTACCACCGCCTCGACGTCGGCTTCGCCTTCAAGAAGGGCACCAAGCTGGCCCCCGCTTTCCAGTCAGCGGTGAACAAGCTGATGGCAGACGGCACGTACGAGAAGATCCTCAAGAAGTGGGGCACAACGGGCTCGGCGATCACCAAGTCCCGGATCTCCCCACCGGAACTGAAAAACTGACGGCGAGTTCCCCGCGCCCACAGGGGCGCGGGGCTGTGTCGATCTGCGGCTCCGCCGCGTGGGCCCGAGCAACCACAAGCCACCCGCACCCGCTAACGCACCATCGCAACCCGCCTCTTGGGCGCAGCCCGAACCCCGATCACCCGGTCCATCAACGCCCCCAGAACATCCCGCACCGAGGAACGATCCCGCGCATCACACTCCAGCACCGGAACGTCGGCCGCCAGGCCAAGCGCCTCCCGCACCTCCTCCAGTTCGAACTGCTCCGCCCCGTCGAAGCGATTCACCGCAAGGACGAACGGCTCCCCCTGCGACTCGAAGTAGTCGACGGCCGGGAAACACTCCTCGATGCGCCGAGTGTCCGCCAGGACGACCGTCCCCAGGGCCCCCTCCACCAGGTCGTCCCACAGGAACGAGAACCGGTCCTGCCCGGGCGTCCCGAACAGATAGAGCGCGATCGTCGGATCAAGGGTGATCCGCCCGAAATCCAGCGCCACGGTCGTGGTCGTCTTCGACTCGACCCCGTCGAGCGAGTCGACCCCCACGGACACCTGCGTCATCGCGGCCTCCGTGTCCAGCGGTTCGATCTCCGAAATCGCCCCGATGAACGTGGTCTTGCCGACGCCGAGTCCACCGCTCACCACGATCTTCACGGCGAGCGGCACGATCCTGTCAGAGCGCCCGGACATGGTCCCTGATCCTTTCGAGCATCTGGAGCGGCAGCTCCTCGGGTTCCCGGCAGTCGAGCCGGCCGGCGACGACCAGGTCGGACACGAGCACCTTGGCGACGCCCAGCGGGATGCCGACCCGCGACGCCACCTCGGCCACCGTCATCGGCTGCTCGCACACCGCGACGATGTGCCGCCTTTCGAACGTCAGCGACTCGTCGGGCTCGCCCACGGCGACGACCAGCGTCTCCAGCCGCAGGTCGGCCTGGAGCGGCTCGGCCCGGCCGCCGGTGATGATGAACGGCCGGACGAACGTCGCGTCCTCAACAGGCTCTACGTCCATGGGCTCTTCACCGTTCACCGCGGCAACGCCTGCCGCAGATCGGCGATGAGGGCCGGCGTGAGCAGATCGCCCGCACGTTCCGCGAGGACCGCCATCTCGTAGCCGACGAGCCCCAGTTCACCGCTGCTGTCGGCAAGCACACCCAGACAGCTGCCGTCGCGGATCGCGGAGACGAGCAGGAAACCCCGGCCCATCTCGATCATGATGAGTTTGACCCCGTCGAAGCCGTACCGCTTGGAGGCGCTGCGCGCCAGACTGCTGAGCCCCGAGACGATCGCGGCGAGATGGTCGGCCTCGGTCCGCCCGAGCCCGTCGGACACGGCGATCAGCAGCCCGTCGGAGGAGACGGCGACCGCGTCCCGCACCCCGTCGGTGCTCTTGACGAAATTGGCGAGCAGCCAGTTGAAGGTCTGCGAGTCCTTGTGGGCGTCGACGGCGGTCACTTGGCGTCACCCTCTTTCTGCGCGGCGCCCTTGTGGTCGTCCTTGTCGCCCTCCTTCGCCTTCTCCTTCTCCGCGCTGATCCCGCCCCGCATATGGGCGCTGCGCAGGGTGGAGAGCATCCCGGAGATCTCCTCGGGGCTGCGCTCGGGCGTGGGCCCGGCGGGCGCCGGGCGCTCGGGGCGGTCGGTCTCGCTGACGGCGTCGGAGATGGCGCTGCGCTGCGGTCGCTTGACGAGCCCGTTGCGGGTCCGCGCGGCGGAGGTGCCCTTGCCGCCCGCGGCCTTGTTGCCGGCGTTCTCGGCGGGTTTCGCCTCTGCCTGAGCCGTCACCAGCTCCCTGGGGGGAACGTCCACGTCCTTCTCCTTCCGGGGAGCGGGGAGCACCGGCTTGTCGGCGGCCTTGCTCTGCGGAGCGTCCGTGAGCAGCTGCAACGGAATCAGCACCCGGGCGACCACTCCGGCCGCCGGCGCCTCGCCGAGCCGTACCTCGATCCCGCACTTGCGGGCGAGGGCGCCGACCACGAAGTGGCCGAGGAACCGGGTGGGTTCCGCCATGAAGCTGGCCGTGCCGGACAGCCGTACGTTCGCCTCGGCGAGCGCCTGGGTGTCCATGCCGAGCCCGTTGTCGACGATCGCGACGAGATAACCGGCGCTGGTGCGCCGCCCCTCGATCTCCACGGCGGAGTCCGGCGGCGAGTAGCTCAGCGCGTTCTCGATCAACTCGGCGAGCAGATGGGCGACTTCGGCGACGACGGCGCCGCTGATGTGCGCGGGTTCGATCCGGCGCAGGGTGACCCGGCGGTACTCCTCGACCTCGGCGAGCGAGGCGCGCAGCACGTCGGTGACGGCCAGCGGGGTGGCCCAGGGGCGGGGGCTGGACTCCCCGGCGAGCACGAGGAGGCTTTCGGCGTTGCGGCGCATACGCGTGGCCAGGTGGTCCAGTTCGAAGAGGTTGGCGAGGGTGGCCGGGTCGGCGTCCTCGTGCTCCAGCTTGTTGATGAAGCTGATCTGGCGGCGTACCAGGTTCTGGTTGCGGCGGCCGAGGCTGACCAGCGAGTCGGTGGCGTTGCGGCGCAGCACGGCCTGTTCGGTGGCGAGGTCGAAGGCGGCGCGCTGGACGCGGTCGAAGGCTTCGGCGACCTCCCGGACCTCGGCGCCCGCCCTGCGGCCCACCGTGAGCGGGGCGGGTGGCTCCGGGCTCTCCCCGGAGTCCGCGTCCTGTACGGCGGCGACGGCGCGCGGCAGTCGCTCGCCCGCCACCTCCCGGGCTTGCTGGGCGAGTTCGGCGAGCGGCGCGGACACGGATCGTACGCAGTCGAGGGCGAGCGCGCCGAGCGCGGCGACGGTGCCGAGCGCGAGCAGCACGAACAGCAGCAGGTCACGCTGGGCGGTGCTCTCCAGGTCGGCGGCGCGGTGCTCGACGTCGGCGCCGAGGGAGATCTGCACCGCCCGCAGCCCGTTGATGGTCGAGGTGGTGGTGTTCCACCAGTCCATGGGCGGGAGGCTGGAGGAGCTCAGCTTGGAGCCGCCGTGCACGGCGACGCTCTCGTAGGCCAGCATGCGCTCCGCGTCCGGAGTGGTCAGGGCCTCGTTCAGGCGCCGTTGTTGGTCGGCGGTCGCCGAGCGGGGGAAGGCGGCGAGGGCGGCCTGGCGACCCGCCCGGATCTGCATGAAGCGGCTGTAGTCGTCGCCGCGGAAGCGGCCGCCGGAGGCGCGCACCGAGCCGAGCACGATGGCGCGCTCCTCTCCGGTGAACTCCTTGGCGTTGCCGAGGACCTGGAGCGCCTGGTAGGCGTCGCGCAGGGTGCCGTCGCGCACCGCGTCGAGGCCGAGGTCGAGCCGGTCGAGGACGGTGATCGTGGTGGTGAAGTAGTTGAAGGTGTCCTTCACGACGCCGGTCCCGTCGTCGGCGTCCCTGCGGATGCCGGCCAGGCCGTCGAGCCGTCCGAGGGACTCGCGCACGGAGTCGGCGGCCGCGTCCTCGCGCCCCTTCAGCGCCTTGTCGAGCGCTGCGCGGGCGGTGTCGGTGGCCCGCCGCTGGGCAGGCAGTTTGGCCTTGAACTGCCCTACTCCGCCCACGTAGCCGGTGGTGAGTCCGCGCTCCTTCTGCAGCTCGTGCACCAGGCCCTGGAGGGTGATCTCCAGCCGTGCGTTCTTGTCGGTGGCCGATGCGTTGCGGTAGGCGGAGATCTGCTCGGAAGCCGCGACGCCGAGCAGCGTCAGCAGGACCGCGAGGGCGAGGATCAGGATCCGCAGCAGCCTGGTGCGAATGGTGGTGGTCGCTTTTGCTGTGACGTCCACTGAAGTGCCTTATGTGGGTGGCGAGTCGGGACAGGGACAGAAATGGTTCTGCTTCCGCCCAACGACCTCACCGGGGCACCGGTCACCAGATCATCTTCTTCTTTTACGTTGTGGACACACGATCTTCGGGAAGCGCCAGGTGGCCGCTCCGCGTGGCGCATTCCGTATACGACACCTGCGGTACCGGATCAGCAGTCACAACCGCAGTCGCAGCAGTCGCACCCGTCACAGCAATCGCAGCAATCGCAGCCGCAGTCACAGCAATCGAGCAGTCGCCGCAGTCGGTGCCCTTGCAGAGGCCGTCCTTGCGCTCACGGCTCCACGGGTCCTCGTACTCGCCGCAGCACAGCTGGCACGTGCAGGCCAGCCCTGCCCACACCGCACAGCCCGCGAGCAGCCCACGCCGTTCACGCCGCGGGGGCGGCGGCGCCCCGTGCGCGCAGAGGGCCGTACCGAAGGCGCGGTCGACGGAGGTGCGCAGTTCGTGGACGAGCAGGCGGTGGGCGAGTCCGCTGTCGACGAAGTCCACCTCACGCAGCGCGAGCCTGATCCCGTGCACGGCGTCGTCGGCGAGCCGCCGGGCCTCGGCGAGCGGGGTTCCGGTGGCGGTGAGCGGGTTCCAGGCACCCGACGCGGCGTCAGTTTCCCTGTCCTCGACCGCGTCCAGAAGATGCGCGAGCCTCCCGAACAGCCGCCCGGCCTCGGCGAGCGGCTCGGCGTTGCCCGGCCGTCCGGCCAGGACCGCGGTGTGCGCGAAGGCCGCCGCGGTCGCCGTCTCGGTCGGTTCGGTGACCGTCAGAACCGGCGTCCCGGGCTCTGCAAGGGCCTCGATACCGGTCTGCCGGTCCACGGCGTCCACGAGCACCGCGGTGTCGAACCCGACGGCGGATCCGGTACGGGCCCCCGCCGTGTCCCAGCTCGAGGCGACCCGGCGAGCGGCGAGCGCCACCGGTTTCCGCGCCAGCAGCCCGTCCCCGTCGGCGAGGTGGTCCCGGACCTTGGCCGAGGCGAGCACCAGCGACACGGCGGCCGCGAGCCGCGCCCCTTCCCCCTGCGCGACGGATGCGGTACGCATCCCGCGCAGCGGACAAGGCCCTGCCGTACGACGCCGTCCGGCATCCTGCTCGGCCTGAGCCTCCGTCAGAACGGATATGAGCAGCCCGTCGTAGTTGGTCACGACCCGTGCGAACTGACCGTGGTCCTTGCGCAGTGCGAGACACAGACCGCACAAATGGGCAACCCATTGGGACTTGAGGTTCTCACCGAGCCGATGCCGACAAGGCCTGACGATTCCGAACACGACGATCCCCCCGTGGCTCGTGTGACTTTCGGTGCTGGTGCTGCTTCTGATACGGCGTTGAGCTGCCGCATCGTACCGACCACTGCGTTCACCCGTACGCAGTGCCCGTCACCCGTACGCCGTGAAGAATCATATTTCACTCACAGTCAGCATCTGCGTACAGCACGACCCTTGGGAAACGCGGGCTCTCGACGGATTCGCTCTGCACCAGTACCGTCACAAACCCCCCGTGCGGCGTCTATCCACTTGGCGCGCCAACCGCATCATGGATGACCATAGGGATGCGGAAAGCAAGAAGGACCGCTGTGAGAGGAGGCGTCCATGGGATCGGTACGCAAGGCGAGTGCCTGGCTTGGCCTCGTTGACGACAACGATGACGAGCGTTACTACGACGACGACTACTCCGAAGGGACCGAGCAGCCCGGGGATGCCTGGGTCACCGACCCGCGGGTCAAGGTGGCCTCGGACACCGCCGAGGAAAAGGGCCGCCGTATCGGCACGGTGACCCCGGACAGCTTCCGGGACGCCCGCGCCATCGGCGAGCTGTTCCGTGAGGGTGTCCCGGTGATCGTGAACCTCACCGCCATGGAGGCGTCCGACGCCAAGCGCGTCGTCGACTTCGCGGCGGGGCTCATCTTCGGTCTGCGCGGTTCGATCGACCGTGTCTCCAACCGCGTTTTCCTGCTCACCCCCGCCGACACGGAAATCATCAGCGGGGAGCCGGCCTCGCACCGTTCGGACGGTTTCTTCAACCAGAGCTGAGGCAGGGCCGCTCACCGGCCCTGCCCCCGCGCAGGGTTCACCGGAATGCGTCGAGTCCGGTGAGCGCCTTGCCCAGTACGAGCTGGTGCATCTCGACGGTGCCTTCGTAGGTCAGCACCGACTCGAGGTTGGTGGCGTGCCGCATGACGGGGTATTCGAGCGAGATCCCGTTGGCGCCGAGGATCGTCCGTGCCGTACGGCAGATCTCGATGGCCTCTCGTACGTTGTTGAGCTTGCCGAAGCTGACCTGCTCGGGACGCAGGCGGCCGGCGTCCATGCGCCGCCCCAGATGGTGGGCGAGCAGAATCCCCTTGTGCAGTTCGACCGCCATGTCGGCGAGTTTGGCCTGGGTGAGCTGGAATCCCCCGATGGGCCGCCCGAACTGCTCCCGTGACTTCGCATAGTCGACGGCGGCCTCGAAACAGCTGCGGGCCGCGCCCATGGCGCCCCAGACGATCCCGTAGCGGGCGTGCGAGAGACAGCTGAGCGGTCCCTTGAGGCCGACGACCTCCGGCAGTACGGCATCGGCGGGCAGCCGTACGTCGTCGAGGACGAGTTCGCTGGTGACGCTGGCCCGCAGGGACCACTTGTGCTTGATCTCCGGTGCGGAGAACCCGGGGCTGTCGGTGGGCACGACGAAGCCGCGGATCCCGTCCTCCGTCCGGGCCCAGACCACGGCGACGGCCGCCACGGATCCGTTGGTGATCCACATCTTCCGCCCGTTGAGGACCCAGTCGCCGCCGTCCCGCTTGGCCTGTGTGCGCATCGAGGCCGGGTCGGACCCGTGGTCGGGCTCGGTCAGCCCGAAGCACCCGATGGCCTCACCGGCGGCCATGCGCGGCAGCCACTGCTGCTTCTGCTCCTCGCTGCCGAACCGGTGGATGGCGTACATCGCGAGGGACCCCTGCACGGAGACCAGCGACCGGATCCCGGAATCGGCGGCCTCCAGCTCCAGACAGGCAAGCCCGTACTGCACAGCACTGGCCCCGGCACACCCGTATCCGCTGAGCGACATACCGAGGGCCCCGATACCACCGAGTTCGCGGGCCAGCTCCCGGATCTCCGGCAGCTCCCCCTTCTCGTACCAGTCGGCGACGTACGGCAGCACGCGATCCGCAGCCCAACCGCGAACCGTGTCCCGGATGGCCAGGTCCTCGGGTTCGAGCAGGTCGTCGATGCCGAGCGGGTCGGCCGGGTCAAAGGGGGGCAACTTCGAGGACGCAGACATGAGGACCCTCCGGCACGCGAAAAACTAGCACCGCTAGTTACAACTTTGAAGCCGACGTTACGGTGCAGTTTCGTCTACGTCCAGTGCAGCGCGCCCCCTGGGGACGCGGGGCTGTGTCGATATGCGGCTCCGCCGCGTGGGCGCGACCAGCCACAACGGCGCCGCAGACAACAAAACGACCCCGCGGCGGAGCCGCAAAATCGGTCAGGCCGAAACCCGCGAGTCGGCAACTTCCCGAGGCGCCGGCAACTCCACAGGCACCGCGGACTCCCCACAGTGCATGATCCGCGGCAACCGCAACGCCATCACCGCCCCCAGCAGCAACAACCCCGCACTGACCAGCAAGGTCACATGCAACCCATGCACAAAGGAGTCCCGCGCGGCCCGCCGCAGAGCCACCCCCACGGGCCCGCCCAGCTGCGCGGCAACCTGATACGCCTCGCCCAGCGAATGCGAGGCGGAGGCCGAGGCCGACGAAGGAACTCCAGGCACGGACGCCAGTCCGGGCGTGTACGCGGCGTTCATCACGCTTCCGAGGAGCGCAATGCCGATCCCCGCCCCCAGCTGGTACGAGGTCTCGCCGATCGCCGCAGCCCCACCGGCCTGCTCCGGCGGAGCCTCGCTCAGCATCGACTCGTACGCCCCGAAGAGCGTGGTCTCCAGGCCGAAGCCCAGCAGCATGAACGCGGCCACCATCAGCCCCGCGTTGTCGGAGCCGCCCATCACGGTCAGCAGCACCACGGCCCCGGCGGTCAGGCAGAACCCGAAGGACACCATCCGACGCGGGCCGAAGCGGCGCAGCATCCGTGCGCCCGCGAGCCCCGCCGCCATCGCCGCGAACGTCAGCGGCAGCAGCCGGAGCCCCGTCTCCAGCGGCGACAGCCCCAGCACCAGCTGCAGGTACTGCGCCGCGATCAGCTCGAGACCGACCAGCGCGAGCATCGCCAGCACGATGCAGCCCACGGCGGTACTGAAGGCGGGCCGCGCGAACATCCCGAGGTCCACCAGCGGATGCGTACGACGCCGCTGCCGCCGTACGAAAAGCAGCAGCAGGAGGGCGCCCACGACGAGCGGCGCCACGGTGAACACGTCCAGCTCGCCGCCGCCCAGCCGCTTGACGCCCAGCACCACGCCGAACAGCCCGGCGGCAGCCATCAGCGCGCCGACCACGTCCCAGGGACCGTCGCCGGCGCCCCGCGACTCGGGCAGCAGCAGCCGGCCCACCGGCAGGCTGACCAGCATCAGCGGGATGTTGACGAGGAAGACCGAACCCCACCAGAAGTGCTCCAGCAGGAAGCCGCCGAGCAGCGGCCCTACCGCCGCGCCGACCGCGGCGACCGCGCTCCAGACACCGATCGCGAGGGCCCGTTCCCGCCGGTCGGGGAAGACCTGGCGGAGGATCGAGAGCGTCGCGGGCATGATCATCGCGCCGCCGACGCCGAGCAGCGCCCGCGCGAGGATCAGTACCTGAGGGTCGTGGGCGAGGGCCGCGAGGCCGGAGGCGAGGCCGAAGAGGGCGTAACCGAGCAGCAGGATCCTTCTGCGGCCCACCCGGTCGCCGAGCGTGCCGAAGAGGATCAGCAGCGAGGCGCAGACGAGGGGGTAGACGTCGACGATCCAGAGCAGTTCTATCGCGCCGGGCCTGAGGTCCTCGGTGACGGCGGGGACCGCCACGTGCAGCACGGTCGCGTCGACCGCGACCAGCAGCAGGCTCACGCAGAGGACGACGAGCACGACCCAGCGGTTTGCACCGGCCCCGGCCGCCCGACGGCGCAGCGCAGCGGCGGCCGTGGTCGTCCCGGACATGTACGTACCTCCCAGATGTTCCCTCGCGGTCGGCGGGCACACGGGGTGGGGACTCCCCGTGATCTCGGCCGGAGAGGAGCGGTGGTCTCCGGCCCGCGCAACGAAGGCGAGTGACACGTCAGCGTACGCGAGTTCGTGTAAAGGTCACGTGGTGGACCTCTCAGAGTTCGCACAGACCGGTGTGGCGTACGCCACTCCCCCTCCTCCTGAGCCACGCCCCGCCCGGCCTCCCGGTTCCGTCGGCCGTCGATAATCGAGCCCGTGACCGACCTTGTGACACGCGTTGCGCCGCCACGCGAGACGGCCCTGCGCCGTGCGGCCCCGGCCCTCCTCGGGTACGTGGCCGTGCGCGCCCTGGGCCTGCTCGTACTGGCCCTGTGGAGCGCCGCGCGCGGCAAGAGCGCGTACACGCTGCTGACGGCCCGCTGGGACGCGCTCTGGTACACGAGGGTCGCCGAGCTCGGTTACGGCTACGAGGTGCGGCTGCCCAATGGCGACGTGCACTCGAACCTGGCCTTCTTCCCGCTGCTGCCCTGGTTGGAGCGGGGCCTGGCGGCGGTGAGTCCGCTGTCGTACGCCGACGCCGGTTTCGCCGTGAGCCTGCTCGCCTCGCTCGCGGCGGCCTGGGGGATCTTCGCGGTCGCAGAACATGTGTACGGCCGCAGGGCCGGGGTGTGCGCGGTGCTGCTGTGGGCGGTGCTGCCCGTCGGGATCGTGCAGTCGATGGCGTACAGCGAGTCGCTGTTCACGGCGCTCGCCGCCTGGTCGCTGTACGCGGTGCTGACCGGCCGCTGGCTCACGGCGGGCGCGCTGGCCGCGCTGGCGGGGCTGACCCGGCCGGTCGGACTCGCCGTCGTCGCGGCGGTGTGGGCGGCCGGGACGGTCTCGTTCGTGCGAGAGAGGAGCGCGGCGGACGCGCGCGCGGGCGAGTGCACTCCCGCGCCGCCCGGGGACGGCTCCACGCGGCGCGTCGGGCCATCCGGCGGCGCACCGGACGCACCACGCGCCCCCGCGGCCGTACGACGCGCCCTGGCCATGCTCCTGGCCCCGCTGGGCGCCGCCGGCTACGTCCTGTGGGTCGGCCACCGCACCGGCGGGGGCCCGCTGGGCTATCTGGACGTCCAGGCGGGCTGGCGCAACGGCTTCGACGGCGGCCTGGCCTTCGCCCGCTTCGTCGCCGGAAAGTTCACGTCGTTCCCGTCGGCGCTCGCGGCCGCCGCGATCGTCCTCGGGGTCGGCCTTGTGGTGTGGCTGTACGTCGTCTGCGTACGGCAGCGCCAGCCGCTCCCGCTGCTGGTCCACGCGGGCGTGGTCACCGCGCTCGCCCTGTGCGCGTCGAGCTACTTCGGCTCGAAACCGCGCCTGCTGCTGCCCGCCTTCCCGCTGCTGCTGCCCCTCGCCCTGGCCCTGTCCCGGCTGCGTACGTCCAGGTCGGCCCTGGTGGTGGGTGGTGTCGCGGTGGCATCGGCCGTGTACGGAGCGTTCTGGCTGAACGGCTCCGGTCCTCCATGATCGACTCGCCGGGCCGGTGAGCGTCCGGGGAAATCAACCCCAGCATTCGGTGAACGAATTCGGAAGTCCCATAAAACTGATTCGCGGAATGATCAAAGGAATTGAAGGGAGCGGCCGCCGGACATTGCGGATTCCTTGGAAATAAACCCGCTGCTGAGAGGAATCCCACATCACATCGTCATCACAAAGCAGCTGAAGAGACGGAGAACTTACCTCACTCGCTGTAACGTCGATTGGGTGCGTACCGAACGAAACCTCACCCGTCTGGACCGGGTGTTCGCCAGACTGGACAGGGAGCCGGAACGACCGGCCCACATCGATGTGCCGAGGATGAGCCGGCACCGGGTCGCGTTGCTGACCGGGACCCTGGCCTTCTACCTGGCGATCGTGTATCTCGTGGTGACCACGTCGTGGCTGGTCCGCTTCGACTGGCAGGTCATGTTCTTCCGGCCGTACCAGCAGTGGCACAACATCCACTGGTTCGTCGACTACTACGTCGTGCTCGGCCAGCGCGGCCCGACCGCGGTGATGGTCGCGGCCTGGCTGGGCTGGCGCTCCTGGCGCCAGCACACCCTGCGCCCGCTGCTGACCCTGGGCGCCTCACTGCTGCTGCTGAACATCACCGTGGGCGCCGCCAAGATCGGCATGGGCCGCCTCGGACCGCACTACGCGACCACCATCGGCTCGAACGAGATGGGCATGGGCGGCGATATATTCCCCAGCGGCCACACCGCCAACGCCGTGGTGACCTGGGGCATCCTGGCCTACCTCGCCTCCACGCCGAGAGCCCGCCGCTGGCTGTCCGCCCTCTCCGCACTGACCGCCCTGGGCGTGGGCCTGGCCACCGTCTACCTCGGTACGCACTGGCTGAGCGACGTGCTCCTCGGCTGGGCCGCCGGCCTGCTGATCCTGCTGGCCCTGCCGTGGTGCGAGCCGGGGATCGCCAAGGCCGAGGTCGCCCTCTTCGACCTGCGCGACCGCTGGCGCGCCCGCAAGGGTGCCACCGCGCCGGCCGCCCCCGTGGGCGCTCCGGTGCGGCTCAAGCCGCGTACGGCCGCACAGGACGAGGCCGCCGCACGCGAGACGGTCGGCTCCGGGGCCCGTTCGGGCCGGGCGCCCGTCTACCTGGCCCCGGGCCCGCACACGGCCCGCTCGGAGCGCACACCGGTCACCCCGGCCGGCAGCCGCCGCCCACCGCACGCGGACCGCATCCCGCGCGGCGCGACGACCTCCACGGCCCGCCCCCTGGCGGGCGGCTGAGAGCACACCGGCGGGGCCGGTACGCACAACCACCCCCGCACGGCGAAGGCCCCGGTTCCCGTTCGGGAACCGGGGCCTTCGTCATCCGTCAGCCCTTCCAGGCCCGCACCACCCGGCCGTCCTCCACCTCGAAGTTCAGCCGGCCCGTGCGGTACTCCATCGTGATGATCGCCCCCGGCGGCAGCGAGCGCACCGTGGACCAGCCGCGCTCCCGCGCGCGCCGCTCGGCGCCGGCCGCATCGAGGCCGACATACGCGTCCGGGCTGTCCTGGGGCTCCGCCTGCGGAGTGGGAATCGGTGCCATGCCGCCACGCTAGGCCCTGTCCCGCGGCCGGGGAAGGCGGGGCCGTCCCACGGGGCCCGTATCCCCCTCCTGTCACGCTTCTGTCACAGGATCACGACAGGTGTTTCGGCTCATGTGACATCAACTACTGCGCTGCGGGTGTCACACGTACGAGCGGTTCCGCACCGGTTCCGTAGGCCTTCCGCAGGCAATCGAACGTAATTCCCGCGTGTCGCGGCCGCTCGCCGAATAGCCCGTCGGAAAGTGCCGTGAGAACTGATCCCGGACTTCTTTCGGGTCCGATTCCCGGCGGGGTTCGTGAGAGCTGACACCGCGTAGAAAATACACGGTTCCAGCACAGAACCCCCGCACACCCCCTGTCGGAGCGCGCGACGGCGCGCGCATCATGACGTGAGCTCGCGGGCGGGGGTGGGCGCGGGCTTCAGCGGGCCCGGGGCGCGACGAGCGAAGGGGCGAGCGAGCGATGGGGACCCAGACCGTGCAGGCCGCGGCGCAACCCGTGCCGACCAGTCAGGGCCGGGTGATCGTCGACTGGCTGACGACCACCGACCACAAGAAGATCGGGCATCTCTACCTGATCACCTCGTTCCTGTTCTTCCTCACCGGCGGGGTGATGGCGCTGCTGATGCGCGCCGAACTCGCCCGGCCGGGGCTGCAGATCATGGACAACAACCAGTTCAACCAGCTGTTCACCATGCACGGCACGATCATGCTGCTGCTCTTCGCGACCCCGATGTTCGCGGGCTTCGCCAACGAGCTGATGCCGCTGCAGATCGGCTCCCCCGACGTCGCCTTCCCGCGGCTGAACATGCTGTCGTACTGGTTCTTCCTGTTCGGCGGCCTGATCGTGCTCGGCTCGCTGCTCGTGCCCGGCGGTCCCGCCGCCTTCGGCTGGTTCGCCTATGCGCCGCTCAACAGCGCGGTGCGCTCCCCCGGCGTCGGGCCCGACCTGTGGATCATGGGGCTGGCGCTGGCGGGCTTCGGCACGATCCTCGGCGCGGTCAACTTCATCACCACCATCATCGGGATGCGCTGCCCCGGCATGACGATGTTCCGGATGCCGATCTTCACCTGGAACACGCTCTTCACGTCGATCCTGATCCTGATGGCGTTCCCGGTGCTCGCGGCCGCGCTGCTGTGTCTGGAGGCGGACCGGCGGTTCGGCGCGCAGGTCTTCGACTCGGGCAACGGCGGGGCGCTGCTGTGGCAGCACCTGTTCTGGTTCTTCGGCCACCCCGAGGTGTACATCATCGCGCTGCCGTTCTTCGGCATCATCACGGAGATCATCCCGGTCTTCAGCCGCAAGCCGATCTTCGGCTATCTGACGCTGGTCGGCGCGACGATGTCGATCACCGGGCTGTCGGTGGTGGTGTGGGCGCACCACATGTTCGTCACCGGCGCGGTGCTGCTGCCGTTCTTCTCGTTCATGACGTTCCTCATCGCCGTGCCCACCGGTGTGAAGTTCTTCAACTGGATCGGCACGATGATCAAGGGCTCGCTGTCCTTCGAGACGCCGATGCTGTGGGCGTGCGGCTTCCTGGTGACGTTCCTGTTCGGCGGTCTGACCGGGGTGATCCTGGCCTCGCCGCCGCTGGACTTCCATGTCTCGGACACCTATTTCGTCGTGGCGCACTTCCACTACGTGGTGTTCGGCACGGTCGTCTTCGCGATCTTCGGCGGCTTCTTCTTCTGGTGGCCCAAGTTCACCGGCAAGATGCTCGACGAGCGGCTGGGCAAGATCCAGTTCTGGACGCTCTTCGTCGGCTTCCACACCACGTTCCTGGTGCAGCACTGGCTGGGCGCGGAGGGCATGCCGCGGCGGTACGCCGACTATCTCGCGGCGGACGGCTTCACGGCCCTCAACACCATCTCGACGATCGGCGCGTTCCTGCTCGGCATGTCGACGCTGCCGTTCCTGTACAACGTCTGGAAGACCGCCAAGTACGGCGAGAAGGTCGAGAGTGACGACCCCTGGGGCTACGGCCGCTCACTGGAGTGGGCGACCTCGTGCCCGCCGCCGCGGCACAACTTCACGATCCTGCCGAAGATCCGCTCCGAGTCCCCGGCGTTCGACCTGCACCATCCCGAGTTCGCGGCGACGCCCGAGGAGCCTCTCGGAGAAGAGCGCGAGAAAGCCGGTCCCGGGCCGTCCTGATCGCCTCGATGAGCTCGGTGGGCTCCAGAACCTCGAAGTCGAAGCCCGTCATCATCACGTGGATCACCATGACGTCGAGGCTCGCCGCCCCGGTGCGCAGAATGCAGGCGTCGGCGCCGTCCGCCTCCAGCTGCCCCGCCGAGGGCGAGATGCGCTCCGCCGCCTCTTCCAGGGGCGCGAGCAGCCGGACGACGGCATGGGAGGCGTACGCGCGCGTGGAGACGCCCTTCGAGACGTACGCGGCGAGGTCGTCGGCGGGCGGGGTGCGCGGCGCGAAGCGCGGGCCGTGCGGCGGCTTCGGCGTGATGCGGTCGACGCGGAACGTACGCCAGTCCGCGCGCTCGAGGTCCCACGCGACCAGGTACCAGCGGCGCTCCGAGCACACCAGACGGTGGGGTTCGACGGTCCGGCGGCTCGAAGCACCCCCGTGGTCGCTGTACTCGAAGCGCAGGCGCTCACAGTCCCGGCAGAGGTTGGCCAGTTCGGTCAGGACGGCCGGGTCGACGGCGGAGGGCTGCGGGCCGCGCAGCATCGGCACGGTAAAGGCGTTCAGGGCGCCCACCCGGCGGCGCAGCCGGTTCGGCAGCACCTGCTCCAGCTTGGCGAGGGCCCGGACCGAGGTCTCGCCGATGCCCTCGATGCCCTGCCCGGCGGCCGTGCGCAGCCCGACGGCGACGGCGACCGCCTCGTCGTCGTCCAGGAGCAGCGGCGGCAGCTCGGCGCCCGCGCCCAGCTGGTAGCCACCGCCGGTGCCGGGGCTGGCGTTGACGGGATAGCCCAGCTCGCGCAGGCGGTCCACGTCCCGGCGCACGGTGCGCGCAGTGACACCGAGACGGTCGGCGAGATCGGCGCCGGACCACTCGCGGTGGGCCTGGAGGAGCGAGAGCAGACGCAGCAGTCGTGCCGAGGTCTCCAACATGGGGCCGAGTCTGCCAGCCGTTGCGGACCGCCGCTGTCCTAAAGGGGATCCTGGAGCGACGGGCTGACGGCGGTGACGGACACGGACAGGTCGTTGTCCCGTGTGTAGTAGGGCCCGGCCTCCACCGGGCCGTACGGCGCTTCCACACGCACACGTGGATAGGTGAACACGGGCTTCTTGTCGGCCACGTCGTCGAGCAGCCGCGCGATCCGCACCGCCGGTCCCGCCTCCCCCGCGGGCCGCAGCCACAGGTCCCACAGGCCCGGCTCCAGAGCGCCGTAGACCACCTTGAAGCGGAACTCGGTGCGGTCGGCGAGGACTTCGGTACGCCGCACCGGAACGGGCGCGTGCCGGCCGCGGAGCTCGGCATGGGCGTCCGGGCCGAGCCCGATGCCGTACACCCGCCCCGGCACCGTCAACACACCCTGTCTGATGCGCAGCTCGCCCGCCTCGGCGTGCGGGGCGCGCACCCAGCTGCGGACGGTGAGGTTGCCCTGCCGGGTCGCGTACGGGATGCGGACGGCGACATGGCCGTGGGAGCCGCTGGGGGTGCGGGCGGCGAGCGAGCGCAGATCGGTGACCCCGGGCGCCAGACGGCGCGGCTCGCCGGCGTCCACGCGCGCGTAGGCGTCCCAGCGGCCCTCGGGGAGGGCGACGATGCTGGGCAGCGCGGCACGCAGCCGGCCGTCCCCGGCGGGGGTCAGCGGCAGATACACCTCGTCGTGGCTGTCGCGGCGGCGCAGCACGAGCAGGGCCGTGGCCGTCTCCCCGACCGCGCGGACGTCGAAGGTCAGGCCGCCCGCGGAGTCGGCGATGCAGTCGGCGCGCAGCGGTGTGGACTGCGGAGCCAACGTTGTCATGCGGTACGGATCCCTTCTCGGCCGGTGTTCCTGGGTTAGACCGTCGGACAGGCACTTTGGTTGCCCTTTACCTCGGACTACGGCCGATACCGGTCTACGGCTGGTAGGAGAGCTGCGGCACGTCGAAGCAGTTGCTGTTCATGTCCCCCTGGGACACCCAGCCCCTGCCGTCCTGCCAGCGGGCCACCGACAGACAGGTCCGGCGGTCCTTCGGCGGCTCGGCCAGCCGCTCGAAGACGACGGGAACCAGCAGCCCGCCCGCGGTGTAGTTCTCACTGCGGTTCATGAAGGCGTCGACGCACGCGCGCGTGATGCCCGTCCGTGCACAGGACTTGGCCGCGTCCGTGAACCACATGGCGGCCGCCCAGCCCTCCAACTGCCACTGGGAGTGCGTCTTCAGGGCCTTGGTGGCGTCCCGGAACTGCCGTACGGCCGCGTTGCCGGTGTCCTCGTAGTTCCGGCTGGAGCCGGTCGCCCAGAGGGCGTTGCGGCAGCGCGGGGAGTCCTTGTAGTCGTCGGGGACGGTGGACGTCCAGTTCTGCACGTTGGTGACCTTCGCGAGGACCTCGGCGCCGACCTCGTCCATCGCCTTGCACAGCTGGGCGTTGCCGTGGGTGTCGATCGCGTCGAAGACCAGGTCGGCGCCCTGCTCCTTCAGATCGGCGGCGGCGGCACGGAAGTTGGGCAGCGCGAAGTCGACCTGTTCGGTGACCACCTTGTAGCCCTCGGCCTTCAGCCCCTGTTCGACGAGACGGGCGTAGGCGGCGGACGCGGCCTGGTTGTAGGACACGACGGCGGCCGTGCGGGCGCCCTTCTCGCGCTTGAAGTAGCGGTAGACCTCCGTGCCGCCGTAGAGCTTTCCGTTCCAGCCGGGGGTGCCGTTCCTCGGGGCGAGGCTGCCGTAGATGCCGTACAGGTGCGGCCAGGTGTCGTAGGCGGCGCCGATGGGCTGGCCGCCGATGTCGGGCACGCGCGCGTGGGAGACCCGGGAGGCGCCCGCGTAGTCCAGGGCGGTGGTGGCGACCAGGGCGACGACCTGGTCCTCCTCGATCAGCCGGTGCACGCAGGTGTTGTTGCCGACGCCGCTGCCTCCGTCGTCGCACTCCCGGACCTCGACCGGGTGCCCGTCGATGCCCCCGAGCGCGTCGAGCCGGTCGAAGAAGGCCTTGGCGCCGTCGCGCGGACCGGTGAAGGTGTTGCCGCCGACCGGGCTGGTGGCGCTGGTGATGATGCCGACGCGGACGGGGGTCCCGCCGGTGGGCGCGGGCGCGTTCGTGCGGCCGCCGTGCTCGAAGTCGCTCTCCGGCAGGCGGCTGCCGCAGGCCGTGCCCAGCAGGAGCAGCAGCGCCGCGGTAGCGCACTCAGCAGCCGGGGAGAGCCGACGCCGAGGCATTGCCGCTCATACCGACCAGTGCACAGAGGGTGTTCACGGAGACCTTCCAGGTGCCGTTCTGCTCGACGGCCGTCCCGGAGGCGTTCGGCAGGGCGGTGGCGCCCTTGAGGGTCAGGTTGTACGTCACGGTCGCCTTGGTGGGCGAGGTGAAGTCGACCTTCGTCACCTGGGCCTGCACCTGTCCGCCGCGCTGGTCACCGCCGAAGGCCTTCAGGACCAGCACCATCCTGTCACCGTTCTCCAGGACGGCCAGCTTGTCCTTGACGGGCGTCTTCGGGTCGAAGAACTTCGCCCAGTTCTGCTTGATCTCCTTCGTGGCGGCGGCCGGATCCGCGGGCGCGGTGGCCGGTGCGCTCGTCGTCTTCTCCACGGACGGCGTGGGGGGTGTGCTCTCGCTCCCGCCGCCGCTGTTGTCGCTGCAGGCCGCGAGCACCGGGGCGAAGATGAGAACAAGGGCGGCCGCGAACGCCGTGCCCCGTCCCGCCGCCCTTGGGCCGCGCCCCCTTCGTACCTTCCCCCGCCTGAGGTCGCTCCCGAGAACCATCTGGCTCACCACCGGGTGTCGGTCCGGGCAAGGTGCGCCCGGTGCTTTCAGGGTCAGCTTCCAGGAGGCATAGTGCAAGCCATTGGCTGACATGGACAGGCACATGCACAGAAACGCGACGTGTGGGAGCCAGTTATGCGGACAGCCCGACTGCGGACCGTGCACCCCGTCCTGTGGGCCGGCTGGGCCGCGCTCGCCTCGGGTGCGGTGCTGTGCGTCATCGGCTGGTACGGCATCTCCGGTGAGCGCTACGCCGAGCGTCAGCTGCCCTATCTCGCCTCCTGCACGGTCCCCGGCGCCGCACTGATCATCGCCGGGTCCGTGCTGCTCACCCATGGGCGCAACGCGCTCGCCGCCGCACGTGTGGAGGAGCTCTACGGCCTCCTGGTCGCCGCCGGGTCCGCCGACGCCGACGAGTCCCGGCAGGCGGCCGCCCTGCCCCTCGCGGTCAGCGGTGACCTGCTGATGGTGCCGGGCGGCACGCTGTGGCACCGCGCGGACTGCCCACTGGTCTCCGGGAAGGCGGAGGCCGTACCGGTCGACTCGAAACTGCTGCAGAGCGGCGAGCTGGGCCCGTGTCCGATCTGCGAACCCGCCGACGAGACCGACTGAAGCCTCCCGATGTCCTCCCTCACGTACGACCTCACGCTCGCCGGCCTCTCCGTCGGCAGCGCGGCCGCGCTCACCGGGATCGGCCTGATCGTGACGTACCGCGCGACCGGCGTGCTCAACTTCGCGCACGGTGCGATCGCGATGGTGTGCGCGTACGTGCTGCGGCAGTGCGTGGTCGAGTGGGGCTGGCCGCTGTGGCTCGGGGCGACGGTGACGCTCGTCGTCCTGGCCCCGGCGATCGGCGTGGTTCTGGAACGGTTCGTCTTCCGGCCCCTCGCCGTCCTGGGCAGCGACCCGGCGCAGACGCTCGTCGCGTCCATCGGGGTCTTCGTGCTGCTGGTCGGCGGGGCGGCGCTGGTGTGGGGGCAGGGGGCGCGGGACGACGCCCCGGAACTGGTCTCGGAGGACCCCTGGGGCCAGCTGGCGGTGGTGCTCGTGCTGGCCGTGGGTGTCGGCGCGGTGATCCGGTGGACGCGGTTCGGGCGGGAGCTGCGGGCCGTGGTCGACGACCGGCAGCTCGCGGTGCTCGGCGGGATCGACGCGGACCGGGTGGCGGCGGCCGGCTGGGCCTTCGGTGCGTTCACGGCGGGCCTGACGGGGGTGCTGCTGGCGCCGCACGTGCGCCTGGACCCGTACGGCCTGCCGCTGCTCGTCATGGAGGTGGTGGCGGTCGCGGTGGCGGCGCGGATGCGGAACCTGCCGGTGGCCGTCGTCGTGGCGCTGGGCATCGGGATCGCGCAGAGCCAGTTGACGCGGCTGCATCCCGCCGGCTGGGGCGAACCTCTGCTGCAGGCGGTGGGCGCGAACCTGTTCGTGGTGGCCCTCCTGGTCGCCGCCCTGGCTCTGCCGCGGATCGGCACCCGCGACGCACTTCCCCGGACGGCCACCGCACGCGTGCCGACACCGCCGGGCGCCTGGACAGTGGCCGTCGTCCTGTTCCTGCTCCCGCTGGGTTTCGCGGGTTCGGACCTGCACACCTCGGTCCAGGTGCCGGCGCTGGGCGTGGTCCTGCTGTCCCTGGTGGTGGTCACCGGCCGGGGCGGCCAGATCTCCCTGGGACAGGCCGCTTACGCGGGCCTGGGCGCCCTGTTCACGGCCCTCCTCGCGGCGGGCCGTTTCCCGGTGCTGCCGCGGCTGCCCGAGCTGGCCGCCCTGGCGGTGGCGGTCGTCCTGGTGGCTCCCCTTGGGCTTCTGACGGGCTGGCCGGCGATCGGCCGCCAGGGGCTCGCCCTCGCACTGGCGACGTTCGCGGTGGGCGTCGGCGTGAGCCGCTTCGTCTTCGCCCAGCCGTACGCCACCTCCGGCCTCGCCCTGGACCGCCCGGCGGGCTTCGACGGCGACCGCGCCTACTACGTCCTCGAACTGGCCCTGCTGGCAGCGGCGTTGCTGGCCACGCGGGCGCTGCGCAGGGGCCGCACGGGCCGGGCCCTGGCCGCGATGCGCGACCACGAGTCGGGCGCCTCCGCAGCCGGCGTCCAGGTCCCCTCGCTCAAGCTCCTGGCCTTCGTCTCGGGCGCCGCGCTGGCCGCGCTCGGCGGCGGCATGCTCGGCATGGGCCTGCGGGCCTTCGACCCGAGCACCTACGACCCCGTGCGCAGCCTGCTGTGGTTCGCCGCCGTCGTGGTACTGGGCGCCGACAGCACCCTGGGCGCCCTGGCCGCAGCCGCCCTCCTGGTGGGCCTGGACGCGGGCGCCCGCGGCGGCATGGCGGCGGCCCTGATCGGCGTGCTGGCGGTACTCGTGGGCCGCTTCCCGGGCGGCCCGTACGAGGCTCTGCGAAGGGCGGCGGGAGCGCTGCGGCTACGGCGGGGGGCGAGGCTGACGCCTTTGGGGGCACGGGTGCGGGCGAGGCTGCGGCCTGCGGAACGACCGGCCGGCTCCCCACGGAATCGAGCCGCAGCCGCCGATGGCGCGCGGCCACCACAAGGGCCACCCGCGCCCGACAACGAAAGCGCCACGGGTGGTGCGGGTGGGACCTCCAACCCGGCCGAAGGCCGGGCGCCCACCCACACACCCGCACCCGCACCAACCCTCACAGCCCACACCCTCCACGCCCGCTACGGCGGCTTCCAGGCGCTCGACGGAGTAGACCTCACCGTCCCCCCGGGACAGATCACCGCCGTCGTCGGCCCCAACGGGGCAGGCAAGAGCACCCTCTTCCACTGCCTGGCAGGAACCCTGCACCCCACCCAAGGTCAAGTCCGCCTGGGCCCAAGGAACATCACGCGACTCGCCGCCCACACCCGGACCCGCCTGGGAATCGCCCGCACCTTCCAACAGCTCTCCGTCTTCCCGTCGTTGACGGTGGCCGAGAACGTCCGCGTGGGCGCCGAACAGGGCCGGGTGACCGACCCCGCAGCCGTCGACCGGGCATTGCGGCTGCTCGGCCTCGACGGCCCCGTACGGACCCTGCCCGCCGCCGACCTCCCCACCGGCACACTGCGCCGCGTAGAACTGGCCAGAGCCCTCGCAGGCAGCCCCCGCGTGCTGCTGCTCGACGAGCCCGCAGCCGGCCTCGACAGCACCGAGGTCGCCGCCCTGGCACGGGTGCTGAAGGCCCTGGCAGCCGACGGCACCGCCCTCCTCGTGGTGGAGCACGACCTGGACCTGGTCGCCGACCTCGCGGACGTCGTGCACGTCATGACGGCGGGCCGCATCGTCGCCTCCGGCCCACCCGGACACGTACTCGACACCCTCGGCACCGGGGAGGCGGGCCCATGACCATCTCCCTGCGCCACGCGCGCGTGCGTTACGGCCCCCTGGAGGCCCTGCACGGCGTCACCCTCGCCGCCCCCGGCCCCGGCCTCACCGTCCTGCTCGGCCGCAACGGCTCCGGCCGTACGACCGCCCTGCGCGCGCTGGCCGGTGTCGTACCGCTGTCCGGCGGCGCGGTGGTGTGGGACGGCGTCGACGTGAGCCGGACACCGGCGTACGAGCGGGCTCGGCGGGGGCTGTGTCTGGTTCCCGAGCGGCAGGCCGTGTTCGGCTCCCTCACCGTGCGCGAGAACCTCGAACTGGCGTCCGGGGACCATGGCTTCGCCCTGGAGGCCTATCCGCAGCTTGAGCCGCTGCTCGCGCGCCGCGCCGGCACCCTCTCCGGCGGCGAGCAGCGCATGCTCGCGCTCTCCCGCGCCCTGCTGGCACGCGCACGCGTGGTGCTCGTCGACGAGCCCGCGCAGGGCATGTCGCCCGCGGTCGCGGCCCGCACCTACGAGCTGCTGGGCGCCCTCGACGCCTGCGTCGTCATCGCCGAGCAGCGGCTGCCGCCCGGGCTGCAGGACCGGACGGGGGTCATCGTGTACGAACTGCGCCGCGGCACCGTCGTGTTCAGCGGAGAGGCGGGCGAACGGGAGTCTCGTCCTGGGTCAGGGGCGGGCCGGCCGCCTCGAAGTCCCGGTACGGCTCCTGGGCGCGGGCCGAGCCCCGCGGGATGAGCAGCTGCGTACCGACGTTCAGCCGGGTCGGATGCTCGCCGACCATGTCCCTGTTGGCCCGGTACAGCGACAGCCAGCCGCCGTCGACGCGGTACCTGTCCGCGATCGACACCAGCGTCTCGCCGGCGTGGACGGCGTGCACGCGCCCCTGGAGGCGGTAGCGCTGGGAGCAGGCCGGCCAGGTCTCCCATCCCTGGGCGGCCAGCACCTTCTCGGCCACGGCGATCTGCTCCTCGCGGCTGGCGAGATCCGCGCGCGGGGCGTACTTCAGCCCGCCGAAGTACTTCCAGGTGGACTGCCGGAACTGCAGCCCGCCGTAGAAGCCGTTCCCGGTGTTGATGTCCCACTGTCCGCCGCTCTCGCAGTCCGCGATGCATCCCCAGGGCCAGTGGTCCTTGGCGCAGGCGTAGGACAAGCGCACCGGAAGCGTTCCCGGCAGCGGTGGCGGTGGTGCCGCCTGCGCCGTGACGGGGACGAGGGCGCCGAACAGGGCGGCGGCCAGCGCGAGTGCGAACTGCTTACGGTGCATGCGGAACATCGGGCCACGGTAAGCAGTGGGCGGCCCGCGACCGCTCCGGCGCGTCCGATGGGCCGAAGGGCCCCACCCGGTCGGACGACCGGACGGAGCCCTTCGGCGAGGGGAGCGGCTCAGAGGTCGAGCTGCTGCCCGGGCACGATCAGATCGGGGTCGGAGCCGATGACGGCCTTGTTGGCGGCGTACAGCCGCTGCCAGGTGGTCCCGTGCCGGGCGGCGATCTTGCTCAGGGTGTCGCCCTCGCGGACGGTGTAGTCGCCGCGGGAGGCACTGCGCGCCGTGTGGCCCGTCGAACGTGCCGATGTCTTCGACGGCTTCGACTTGGTGACCGGTTTCGGCTTGGTGACCGATGAGGACTTGGTGGTGACGGAGCCGGAGGAGGCCGCGGGTGCGCTGCCGTACGCTCCGGCCCGTGCCGAACAGACCGGCCAGGCACCCCAACCCTGGGCGTGCTGGACCTTGGTGGCCACTGCGATCTGCTGTTCCCTGGAGGCCCCGGCGGCCGTCGGCGCATAGGCCGCGCCACCGTACGCGCGCCAGGTGCCGGCGGAGAACTGCAGCCCGCCGTAGTAGCCGTTGCCGGTGTTGATGTGCCAGTTGCCGCCGCTCTCGCACTGGGCGATGCGGTCCCACACCCCGCCGTCCGCCGCCGCGGCGTTGCCGGTCGCGGCCAGCAGCCCGAGCGGGGCGAGCAGTGCCGCCCCGGCGAGGAGCGCCGTCGTACGGTTCCTGCGGACGTTGTCACGGCTGGTATCGGCACACTCGGACATGTAATTCCCTCTCGAAACACCCGGGCTCCCCCAAGGCGGGGCGCGCTCACGGCACATGGGCCGGTCGCCGCGCTCCGCCCCGTCCGCCGGTGATCGCGTTCTGCTGGTACTGCTGGCTGGTGCGGTCGGCGGACGTTCCCGAGCGGTGCTCGTTGCACACGGCGGAGGAATCTAAGGAGCCTGTCGAGGCGTCAGCAACCAACTGCTTGTCATTCCAGGCCAGTTCGCCGTTACCGCCGGTATCGGCAATTTTCGGCCACCCACTTAATTCGCGGATTTCCTGATTTGTCGACCATGGGTCGTGACGATCTGTGACCCACTTCACGCAACCAACTTCCTTGGATTTCCAAGGAATTGACAATGAGTGTCCGATTCCGCACCTGCGGTGACCCTGCGCGGTGGATGGTTCGACTCCGTTCGCCCTGAAGCGTGACTCCCGCCACAGATCGCCCGTTGTCTTCTTCATGAGCCCGGGACCCGCCCGGTTCACACTTCCCGAGGGGAGCCACCCGTGCCGCGCATGCTCGACGTCAGCGACGAGGTACGAGCCGAGATCGGCGACGAAGAAGCCGACCGGCTGCTCGCCGGAGAGAACGCCCCCGGCAGTTACGACTGCACCTCCTGCCGCACCCCGGGCGACTCCGAACAGGAGCGCACCAGCACCGTCCTGTTCGTCGGCGAGGAGACCGCCGTCCTCGCCTTCGCCCACGCCACCTGCCTGCCCTCGCAGGTCGTCCAGGTCACCGAGGAGCAGCTCCAGGGGGCCGTGCGCTCCATCTCCGGGGACACCGTGGACCTGGACCCCGCCCAGGTCGTCCCCGAGCAGGCCGTGCTCGGAGTGACCAGCGGACTGGTCCTGATCGCCGGTGAGTTGCACCCGGCGCTGGTCGTCGAGCCGACCGGACCCATCGTGCGGCCGGGCACGACCGGCCTCGGTGACGACTTCCTGCCGCTGCTGATCGAGCAGGGGTTCATGCCGCTCATGGAGCTGTCCGAGGTGCCACCGGTGCTGCACGGCTGGTCGGTGCTGCTCGCCATGGGCCAGCTGCACGCCGTGCTGCAGCCCGGCACGAACGGCGGGCAGCCGGTGGCATGGTGGCAGGCGCATCAGCCGCTGCAGGTGACCGACGGCTGGCGGGCCGCCGCCAACAAGCACCAGCAGGTGCTCATGTTCGCCGCGCCGGTGGGGTCCATCGGGCGTCAGCCCCGGGAGGACCTGCTGCGGGACGCGCTCGACAAGGCGGCGGCCAACGGGAAGCTGGTCGGCGTCGCCATGCCGCTCGCGGGCACATGAGATCACCCAAAGAGGCGGATATCAACCGCATCCCTTGAAGTTCGGGGTCGTTTGGACATACGTGCACGCATACGACATCCCCCGCCGCCAGTCCTTCCAGCCGATTCCCTCCGCCCGCTCGGCCCAGGACATTTCGGGCAGCCACTCGGCCACGCCCATCTACGACGCACTCTGGTCCGAGTACGTCAAGTCCTTCCGCACGCTGCCGGGTGACCGCAGCGGCGAGGAGAACCTGGGGTTCGTCGCCTTCGGCAACATTCCGACCAGCTCGGAGCAGCACGGAGGTCATCGGCCGGGATCGTTCAGCAGCTCGTACAGCGCCTACAGCGCCGGGGCCTACAGCGCCCGGCAGCAGACGCAGTGGCAGCGCTTGCCGGCCGCACTGCCACCAGGACCGCGCGGCGTTCGCTGACACAAGGGGGTGGGCGGTCCCGATCGGGACCGCCCACCCCCTTGTGTGGCCTACTTCTTCTTGCTGCCGCGCTTCTCGCGCACCCGCACCGAGATATGGATCGGCGTCCCCTCGAAGCCGAACTCCTCGCGCAGCCGGCGCTCGATGAAGCGCCGGTAGCCCGCCTCGATGAAGCCGGAGGCGAACAGCACGAACCGCGGGGGCTTGGTGCCGGCCTGGGTGCCGAAGAGGATGCGGGGCTGCTTGCCGCCGCGGATCGGGTGCGGGTGGGCGGCGACCAGCTCGCCGAGGAAGGCGTTGAGACGGCCGGTGGGGACACGCGTCTCCCAGCCGGCCAGCGCGGTCTCGATCGCCGGGACCAGCTTCTCCATGTGACGGCCGGTGCGGGCGGAGACGTTCACCCGGGGCGCCCACGCGACCTGGCCGAGCTCGGTCTCGATCTCCCGCTCCAGGTAGTAGCGGCGCTCCTCGTCGAGGGTGTCCCACTTGTTGTAGGCCATGACGATCGCCCGGCCCGCCTCGACGGCCATGGTGACGATCCGCTGGTCCTGTACCGAGATGGACTCGGAGCCGTCGATCAGGATGACCGCGACCTCGGCCTTCTCGACGGCGGCGGCGGTGCGCAGGGAGGCGTAGTAGTCGGCGCCCTGCTGGAGGTGGACGCGCTTGCGGATACCGGCGGTGTCGACGAACTTCCAGGTGACCCCGCCGAGTTCGATGAGTTCGTCGACCGGGTCGCGGGTGGTGCCCGCCAGCTCGTTGACGACGACGCGCTCCTCGCCCGCCACCTTGTTGAGGAGGGAGGACTTGCCGACGTTCGGGCGGCCGATCAGGGCGATGCGGCGCGGGCCGCCGACCGCGGTGCCGAAGGTCTGCTCGGGTGCGTCCGGCAGGACCTCGAGGACGGCGTCCAGCATGTCGCCGGTGCCGCGGCCGTGCAGCGCGGAGACGGGGTGCGGCTCACCGAGGCCCAGCGACCACAGGTAGGCCGCGTCCGCCTCACCGCTCTGGCCGTCGACCTTGTTGGCCGCCAGCACCACCGGCTTGCCGGCCTTGCGCAGCAGCCGTACGACCGCCTCGTCGGTGTCGGTGGCGCCGACCTTGGCGTCGACGACGAACACCACGGCGTCGGCGGCCTCGATCGCGTACTCGGCCTGCGCGGCCACGGAGGCGTCGATGCCGAGGACGTCCTGCTCCCAGCCGCCGGTGTCGACGACCTTGAAGCGGCGGCCCGACCACTCGGCCTCGTAGGTGACGCGGTCGCGGGTGACGCCGGGCTTGTCCTCGACGACTGCCTCGCGCCGTCCGATGATGCGGTTCACCAGGGTCGACTTGCCGACATTCGGGCGGCCGACGACGGCGAGGACGGGCAGCGGGCCGTGACCGGCCTCCTCGATGGCGCCCTCGACGTCCTCGAGGTCGAAGCCCTCTTCCGCGGCGAGCTCCATGAAGTCCGCGTACTCGGCGTCGCCAAGTGCTCCGTGGTCGTGCTCCTCGCCCGAGCCGTCGGAGTGGATGTGGTCGCTCATGAAGTCCGTACCTCGTCGTTCATCGTGGTGATCGGTGGACCGTCCGGTTTCTCCGGCTGATCCACTACTGAAGTGTCGCTCAGCGCCCGGTCAGGCGCCTGGCGTTTTCCAGGTGAGCGGTGAGCTGCTTCTGGATGCGTTCGGTCGCCTCGTCGAGCGCCTTGCGCGTGCGCCGTCCGCTGCCGTCGCCCGCCTCGAAGGGGTCGCCGAAGACGACGTCGATACGGCTGCGCAGCGGAGGCAGCCCCTTTATCAACCGTCCCCGCCGCTCGGAACTTCCCAGTACGGCGACCGGGACGACCGGTGCTCCACTGCGTACGGCGAAGTAGGCGAGCCCGGCGCGCAGCGCGGCGAAGTCGCCCTCACCGCGGGTGCCCTCCGGGAAGATGCCGAGGACCCCGCCGGCGGACAGCACGTCCAGCGCCTGCGTGATCGCCGTGCGGTCGGCACCCGACCGGTCGACCTTGACCTGCCCGATGCCCAGCAGGAAGGGGTCCAGTGGGCCGACGAACGCCTCCTTCTTGATCAGGAAGTGCGTCGGCCGGGGCGCCACGCCCATGACCATCGGACCGTCGATGTTGTGGGAGTGGTTGACGGCGAAGATCACCGGGCCGGTGGCGGGCACCTTCCAGGAACCCAGCACGCGCGGCTTCCACAGCCCGTACATCAGGCCGACGCCGATCCGCCGCCCGACCTCGGCGCCTTTCTCGGAGGGGACGGAGGGTGCGGTCACTTCCCGGCCCGCTTCTCCTCGACGAGGGTGACGACGCACTCGATGACCTGCGCGAGGGTGAGGTCGGTGGTGTCCACCTCGACCGCGTCGTCCGCCTTGGCGAGCGGCGAGGTCTTGCGGGAGGAGTCGGCCGCGTCGCGCTTGATCAGCGCCTCGCGGGTGGCGTGCACGTCGGCGCCCTTCAGCTCGCCGCTGCGGCGGGCGGCACGCGCCTCCGGCGAGGCGGTGAGGAAGATCTTCAGGTCGGCGTCGGGCAGCACGGTGGTACCGATGTCACGGCCCTCGACGACGATGCCGTGCTCCGCGGAGGTGGCCAGCGAGCGCTGCAGCTCGGTGATCCGGGCCCGCACCTCGGGCACCGCGCTGACCGCGCTGACCTTGGAGCTGACCTCCTGGGTGCGGATCGGGCCGGCCACGTCGGTGCCGTCGACCGTGATCGTCGGATTGGCCGGGTCGGTGCCGGAGACGATCTCGGCCTTGCCCGCCACGGCGGCGATAGCGGACGGGTCGTCGATGTCGATCCCGTTGGTCACCATCCACCAGGTGATCGCCCGGTACTGGGCGCCGGTGTCCAGGTAGCTCAGGCCGAGCTGCGCGGCGACGGCCTTCGACGTGCTCGACTTGCCGGTGCCGGCCGGACCGTCGATGGCGACAATCACGGGCTTGGCGACGCCGTTTTCCACGGGGGGACACCTTCCTGGTGCGATGCGGTGGGTGTGCGGGGCCGCGAGGGTGCCCTGCACAAGGTTACTGGGTGCGCGTCACTCGTCCGGACGCGCAGGTCTCGGCCGCTGATGGACGCCGGCCGGCACCCCCGGCCCGTCCGGCGTTCGAGGACGAGGCCGTTCAGGCCGAAGGCGGGGGTCTGGGGGCGGAGCCCCCAGGGACGGGTAGGGGCGGCGGGGGCGAGAGAACTACTGCCGGATCGCCCAGCCCCGCTCCCGCAGCGCCGCCGTGAGGACCGGCGCCGCCTGCGGCTCCACCATCAGCTGCACCAGACCCGCCTGCTGCCCGGTCGCGTGCTCGATCCGCACGTCCTCGATGTTGACCCCGGCCCGACCCGCGTCGGCGAAGATCCTCGCCAGCTGACCCGGCTGGTCGTCGATGAGGACGGCCACGACCTCGTACGCCCGCGGAGCGGACCCGTGCTTGCCCGGCACCCGGACCTGTCCGGCGTTCCCGCGCCGCAGGACGTCCTCGATGCCCAGGACGCCCTCCCCGCGCTTGGCCTCGTCGGAGGACTGCAGGGACCGCAGCGCCTGCACCGTCTCCTCCAGGTCGGCGGCGACGTCGGAGAGCAGGTCGGCGACCGGCCCGGGGTTCGCGGACAGGATGTCGATCCACATCCGGGGGTCGGAGGCGGCGATCCGGGTCACGTCCCGGATGCCCTGGCCGCACAGTCGTACGGCCGCCTCCTCGGCGTTCTCCAGCCGCGCGGCGACCATGCTGGACACCAGGTGGGGCATGTGGGAGACCAGGGCGACGGCGCGGTCGTGGGCGTCGGCGTCCATGACGACCGGGACGGCCCGGCAGTGCGAGACCAGCTCCAGGGCGAGGTTGAGCACCTCGGTGTCGGTGTCCCGGGTCGGCGTCAGCACCCAGGGGCGGCCCTCGAAGAGGTCACCGGTCGCCGCGAGCGGCCCGGACTTCTCGCGGCCCGACATCGGGTGCGTGCCGATGTACTTCGACATCACGGACGGGTCCAGGCCCAGCGCCTCCAGCTCGCGGCGCGGTCCGCCCTTGACACTGGCCACGTCGAGGTAGCCGCGGGCCAGGCCCCGGCGCATGGCGTCGGCCAGGACTCCGGCCACATGGGCGGGAGGCGCGGCGATGATCGCGAGGTCGACAGGGCCGGCGGGGGCCTCGTCGGTGCCGGCGCCGAGCGCGGCGGCCGTACGGGCCTGCTCCCGGTCGTGGTCGGAGAGGTGGACGACGACGCCCCGCTGGGACAGGGCGATGGCGGCGGACGTACCGATGAGCCCGGTGCCGATGACGAGCGCGGTCCTCACTGGGCGATGTCCTTGCGCAGGGCGGCTGCGGCGCCGAGGTAGACATGGGCGATGTCGGCGCGCGAGCGGTCGGACTCGATGTGCGCCAGGACCCGCACGACGCGCGGCATGGCGCCCTCGATGTCGAGTTCCTGGGCGCAGATCAGCGGTACGTCGACGATGCCGAGCTTGCGTGCGGCGGCCGCCGGGAAGTCGCTGTGCAGGTCGGGCGTGGCCGTGAACCAGATGCTGATCAGGTCGTCGGTGCTCAAGGCGTTCCGCTCCAGGATGGCGGTGAGCAGGGCCCCGACCTGCTCGTCCATGTGCCCGGCCTCGTCCCGTTCCAGTTGGACGGCTCCCCGGACCGCTCGTACCGCCACGGCTGCACTCCTCGCTGATGTACGGATCGGCTTTCGACCCTCCAGCCTAGTCAGGCCGCGGCGGACGGGTGCGCGACGCCCGCCCGCTGAGACAGCGGCTCCGATGCCCGGTCAATGTCACTGAATCGCCCCAATTTCGCTACTTGGGGCGGCTCGCCCCTGTGCGCCTCTTTACGTCGGGGCCGCCGGTCCGCTCTGATGGCAGGACACTCGCCTCGGGGGAGGCCCGTATGAAGCGTCCTGGACCGCTGCTCACCCTGCTCGCGGGACTGCTGCTCGGCCTGTTCATGCTGTCGCTCAACGCGACGACGGGGACGAAGAGCGCCTCGTCCCCGTACAAGGAGAAGTCGCCCGCCGTCACGGTGTCGCCGACTCCCTCGAAGGCCACCGCGCCGACCGGCCCGTCGCCGTCGCGGACGGCCGCGGCCCAGGGTGTCTACACCGGCCGTACCGACGACGACTCGTCCGCCGTGGCCGTCTCACTGCGCGACGGCAAGGCGATCGCGTACTTCTGCGACGGCCACAACATCGAGTCCTGGCTGAAGGGCGCGGTGACGGACGACGGCAGTCTGAGCCTGACCGGTGACCACGGCGCGAAGCTGACCGGCACGCTGAAGGGCGGCAGGCAGATCCGGGGCACGGCCGAGGTCGGCGGCGGGCACTACGCCTTCACCCTCGACAAGGCGAAGAAGCCGTCCGGGATCTACCGGGCGAACAGCCAGGTCGCCGGCGCCAGGATCGTCGGCGGCTGGATCGTCCTGCCGGGCGGCAAGCAGGTCGGCATCGTCACCCGCGACGGAGAGCCCTCGGCCGCGCCGGCCATCGACCCGGCGACGGGCGCGGTGACGGTCGACGGACGGCGGCTGACGGCACATCCCGTAACTCCTTGATCCTCCTGACCTGGGAGACGACACCATGACCGTCGACCCGAACGCCGCGACCCAGAGCTTCCCGCCCTCCGAACCCGCCCATCGCGCTCCCAGTCCCGCCCGCTATCTGATCCCGGCCCTCGTCGCCGCCGCGGTGGCCGTCGGCCTCGGGGTGTACGGCAAGGTGCACGACCCCACCGGGACGGCCTTCAACCTGGCCGGGTTCAGCAGCACGGGCGCGGTGAAGTCATGGCTGGCGTCGACCGCGTTCTTCTTCGCGCTCGTCCAGCTGGTCAGTGCGTTCATGGTGTACGGCAAGCTGCCGGGGCCGCGCTGGGCGTCGACGCTGCACCGCTGGTCGGGACGGATCGCGTTCCTGGTGGCGGTCCCGGTCGCCGTGCACTGCCTGTACGCGCTGGGCTACCAGACCTACGAGACGCGCGTGATGTGGCACTCCGCCCTGGGTTGCTTCTTCTTCGGTGCCTTCAGTGCCAAGATGCTGCTGCTCCGCTCTCAGCGGCTCCCCGGCTGGCTGCTGCCGCTCGTCGGCGGGCTGGTCTTCACCGTTCTCACGCTCATCTGGCTGACCTCCGCCCTCTGGTTCTTCCGCACGTTCGGAGTGACGACATGACCCACCGCTCCACGCGGCGCACGGTTCTCATCGCGACGGGCGCGGCGACGCTCGCCGCGGGCTGCAGCAAGTACGGCGACAACAGCGACTCCGGGTCCTCCGCGAACGCATCCGGCGGGCAGGAGCTGGCGAAGACCTCCGAGATCCCCGTCGGCGGCGGCAAGATCTTCAAGGACCAGAAGGTCGTGGTCACCCAGCCGAAGAAGGACGAGTTCAAGGCCTTCTCGGCGATCTGCACCCACCAGGGCTGCACGGTGAGCACCATCTCGAACGGCACCATCGACTGTCCCTGCCACGGCAGCAAGTACCGCATCGCCGACGGCTCGGTGGCCGGCGGCCCCGCACCGAAGCCGCTGCCGGCGGAGCAGATCAAGGTGGAGGGAAATTCGATCCGCCTGGCGTGAGGGGCCGCGTACGCTCCGGGGCATGCTTCCCGAGACCCTGGTGCGCGACCACACGATCTACGCCTGCGTGATGGGTTCACGCGCGTTCGGGCTGGCGACGGACGGCAGCGACACCGACCGCCGGGGCGTGTTCGTGGCGCCCACTCCCCTGTTCTGGCGCTTCGAGAAGCCGCCGACGCATGTCGAGGGCCCGGCCGAGGAGCAGTTCGGCTGGGAGCTGGAACGGTTCTGCGAGTTGGCCCTGCGCGCCAACCCGAACATCCTGGAGTGCCTGCACTCCCCGCTCGTGGAGTACGTCGACGACACCGGCCGCGAACTCCTCGCGCTGCGCGGGGCCTTCCTCTCCCGCCGGGCCCACGAGACGTTCACGCGCTACGCCCTCGGCCAGCGCAAGAAGCTGGGGGCCGACGTCCGCACCCATGGCGCACCGCGCTGGAAGCACGCCATGCATCTGCTCCGCCTCCTGATGAGCTCCCGCGACCTGCTGCGCACGGGCGCCCTCACCCTCGACGTGGGCGAGCAGCGCGAGCCCCTGCTGGCGGTGAAGCGGGGCGAGGTCCCGTGGCCGGAGGTCGAGTCGTGGATGAACCGCCTGGCCGCGGAGGCCGACGAGGCAGCCCGCCACAGCCCCCTCCCCGAGGAGCCGGACCGCGCCCGCGTCGAGGACTTCCTCGTCCGCGTCCGCCGCGCCTCAGCCTTCCAGCCGGACGCGTACGACGAAGTCGTGCAGGGCGTCGTACACGGCCGGGGCGTCCGGTAGCACCGAGGTCTCCTGCGCCGCGTCCAGCACGCCGTGCAACTGCTCTACGTCGGCCTGCACGCGCGCGTGGTCGACTTCGGCACCCCCGTGCTCCTGCTCCGCCTTCGCCGAAATCAGCTCCGACAGGTAGCCGGGGGCGTCCACCTCGCCCAGCAGCGTGGGCAGATGGGCCTGCACCTCGCCGCTGCGCATCAGATGGATCCCGGTGAGCAGGACCCGGAACGTGTAGAGCAGCGGCTTGAGCTCACCGGTCTTCTCGAACAGCCGCCACTGGGTGTTCGCGAACCCGCGGTAGTGATGGGCGTGATGGCTGGTCAGGACACCTGGCGCGAGCGCGGCCAGCTCGCGGTGCGCGTCGGTCGTATGCACGACCAGGGGCGACAGCAGCTGCTCCAGCACATAGCCGTTGCGGCGCAGCATCAGCCGTACGAACTTGCGCAGGTCGTGCGTGACAAGGTCCAGCTCGACGCCGTCCCGGTCCCACATCCGGGACCGGGTCTCGTCCGGCTCCCCCAACCCCAGCAGGTCCGCGATCGGCAGCAGGTGCACGCCCCGCAGGTCCACGTCCGAGTCGCGGGACGGGAAGCCGTAGAGGTGGGCGCCGGAGACGGTCGCGAACAGCACCGGGTCGGGCTGTTCGGCGACCACCGGCGTGAGGTCGAGGGCCAGGGCGTCGATCATGACTCAAGCGTCCCAGAGGGCGCCGAGGGTCAGCAGGTCGGTGCGGTATTCGATGCGGTCGGCCCACTCGGTCGGCCAGGCGTCGGCGCCCAGGTGCGCGCCTGCGAAGGCGCCCGTCAGGCAGGCGATGGAGTCCGAGTCGCCCGAGGTGCAGGCGGCCCGCCGGATGGCCGTCACCGGTTCGTCGGGGAACTGCAGGAAGCACAACAGGCCGGTCGCCAGGGCCTCTTCGGCGATCCAGCCCGCGCCGGTGGCCAGGCACGGGTCGGTCTCGGTCGAGGATGTGCGTACGGCGTCCTGCAGCCGGCCGAGGATCTCCAGGCACTCGTCCCAGCCGCGGGCGATGAAGTGCTCGGGGCTCGGGTCCTGACTGCGCGTCCACAGGTCGCCGAGCCAGCGCTCGTTGTAGTGGCTGCGGTTCTCCAGGGCGTACGAGCGCAGCAGGCCGACGAGGCCGGTCGGCTCGGCGCCCTGTGCGAGCAGCCGTACCGCGCGGGCGGTGAGGTCGGAGGCGGCGAGGGCCGTCGGATGGCCGTGGGTCAGGGCGGACTGCAACTGGGCGGCGCCCGCGCGCTGTTCGTCGCTCAGGCCGGGGACGAGCCCGACGGGCGCGACCCGCATGTTGGCACCGCAGCCCTTGGAGCCGATCTGGCTGGCGTCCTGCCAGCGGCGGCTCTCGTCCTTCAGCAGGTAGCAGGCCAGCAGGCAGGTGTTCCCGGGCGCCCGGTTGTTCTCCGGCGAGTCGTGCCAGTCCACGAACTCCTTGCGCAGCGGGCCCGCCAGGCTTTCCGGCGCGAGCACCCCGTGATCCATGGCCGTCCGCAGCGCCCTCCCCACCGCCAGCGTCATCTGCGTGTCGTCGGTGACGATCGCGGGCTTCGGCAGCCGCATCTGCCGCCACGGCCCGAACTTGGCGAGGATCGACGGCACGTCGTTGAACTCGGTCGGGAAGCCGAGGGCGTCCCCGAGCGCGAGGCCGGTCAACGCCCCGGTGGCTGCTTGCTTGTCGACGATGGTGGCGGTCATGCGGGGCGTCCTTCCCGGGACGGTCGGAGGAGGGGTGGGTGCAGCGCGGTGGCCGGGCCCGCCCGATAGAGCGCGGCGGGTTTGCCCCGGCCGCCGGTGAGGCGGGCGGCGCCCGGCACGGCCTCGACGAAGCCGGGCGTGGCGAGCACCTTGCGGCGGAAGTTGGGCCGGTCGAGAGCCGTGCCCCAGACCGTCTCGTAGACGCGCTGCAGCTCGCCGAGCGTGAATTCGGGCGGGCAGAAGGCGGTGGCGAGACAGGTGTACTCCAGCTTGGCGCCGACCCGTTCGTGGGCGTCGGCGAGGATCGTGTCGTGGTCGAAGGCGAGCGGGCGGGCCGAGTCGTACGGCAGCCAGCTCGCCCGCGCCGCGTCGCTGCCGGCCTGCGGTTCGGGCGCGTCGGGCAGCAGCGCGGTGAAGGCGACGGACACGACCCGCATCCGGGGGTCGCGGTCGGGTTCGCTGTAGGTCCGCAGCTGCTCCAGATGCAGCCCGGTGACGTCCCGGAGGCCGGTCTCCTCGGCGAGTTCGCGCCGGGCGGCCGTCTCCGCCGACTCCCGTGGCTCCACGAAGCCGCCGGGCAGTGCCCAGTGACCGGCGTAGGGGTCCTGGCCGCGCTCCACGAGGAGGACGTGCAGAGCGCCGTCACGGATCGTCAGGACGGCGAGGTCGACGGTGACGGCGAAGGGTTCGTAGGCGTACTTGTCGTACTCCATGACACCGGACCTCCAACCCCCCGGACGCTTTAATGGTCATGTCGACCATAATCGCGGGGCGGGTGCTTACACAACACCCGAGCGCTTCCACAACTCGCGGGCTTCCACGCCCCCGAGAGGGGTAACCGGCACCGCATGGGCGAGATCCTCGTGGGCACGTGCTCGTGGACGGACCGGGCACTGGTCGGCAGCGGCTGGTATCCGGCAGGGCGCAAGGACGCGGAAGGGCGGCTGAGGCACTACGCCGAACGGTTCCCGGTCGTCGAGGTCGGCTCGGCGTACTACGCACTGCCGAGCGCCCGCAACAGCCTCCTGTGGACCGAACGGACCCCGGACGGCTTCGTCTTCGACGTGAAGGCGTTCTCGCTGCTCACGGGCCACCCGACGCGAGACGCGGTGATGCCGGACGGGCTTCGGGCCGACCACCGGGATCCGAAGGTGCTCGACCAGGTGTGGGCGCGCTTCACCGAGGGGATCGAGCCGCTGCGGGCGGCCGGGCGGCTCGGCAGCGTGCTGTTCCAGATGCCTCCGTGGTTCTCCCCCGGAAAGCGGGGCGGTGAGTTCCTGCGGGAGTGCGCCGAACGGACCGAAGGGTGGCCGGTCTCCGTGGAGTTCCGGCATCCCGGATGGTGGCGGCCGGAGTGGGCGGAGGCCACGCGCGCGTTACTGACCCGGTACGACATGACCGCCGTGGCGGTGGACATGACCCAGTCGCTTCCCTTGTCGATCCCGCCCGTCACGCCGGTCGCCGCGCCACGGCTGTCCGTCGTCCGGTTCCACGGGCGGAGCGCGGTCTGGGGGTCGGGGAGCAAGGAGGACCGGTTCCGGTACGACTACGGGGAGGACGAACTCATCGACTGGCTGCCCCGGTTGCGGTCACTGGCCGGACGGACGGAGCAGCTCCACGTGCTGTTCAACAACTGCTGCGGTGCCGCCGCGGTCCGCGCCGCCGAGACCATGAAGGGGCTGCTCGGCGGCGCGGAGTGGGCTCACACCCGCGTGTGTGACGGCGCGAACGCCGCCACCACCGCCCCCACTCCGGCCGCGCCGGCCGACACCCACAGGGCCGGTGCGCAGCCGTCCAGGAAGGACGACGGTGAGCCGTAGCCGCCGTACTGCGTGAAGACCAGGGCGGCGACGGCGATGCCGAAGACGCCGCCCAGTTCGCGCAGGGCGTTGTTCACGCCGGCTGCCACACCCGCGTCGCCGAGGGGGACGGCGGAGGTCACGGCGTTGGCGACGCTCGGGAAGACCATGGAGATGCCGATGCCCGCGATGATCAGCGGGAGGACCAACTGCCCGTAGCTGACGCCTGGTTCGACCTGCCAGGCGAGCAGCGCCAGGCCCAGGGCCTGCAGGGCGAGGCCGCCGAACATGAAGGGCCGGGTGCCGAAGCGGTCCGCGAGGGCGCCCGCGACCGGGGCGACCAGCAGCGGCATCGCGTTCCAGACGAGGATGCGCACGCCCGCCTGGAGCGGGGAGTAGCCGAGCCCGGTCTGGAAGAGCTGCGTGATCATGAAGAGGGCGCCCAGCAGGGACCCGAAGACCAGGAAGGCGGCCGCGTTGGCCACGGAGAAGCCGCGGTTGCGGAAGTGCGCGAGCGGCAGCATCGGGTAGCGGGCTCCCCTGCGCTCCCAGAGCAGGAAGGCGGCCAGGAACACGATCCCGGCGGCGAGTGCGGTCAGCACCTCGGCGCTCCCCCAGCCCGCCTGCGGCGCCCGCACCGGCGCCCAGGCCAGCCCCGTCACTCCGACGGCCGCCAACACCAGTCCCACGAGGTCGAGTTGGGGCCGCGTGCCGTAGCTCTCGCGGAGCCTGGTCGCGGCGAACGGCAGCATCGCAAGGCCGATGGGCACGTTCAGCCAGAAGATCCACTGCCAGGACAGGCCCTCGGTGACGGCCCCGCCGAGCACCGGACCGGCCGCGACCCCGAGCCCGGTCACCCCGCCCCAGACGCCGATGGCGACACCTCGCTTCTCGGCCGGGAACGCCTCGCTGATCAGGGTCAGGGTGAGGGGAAGCAGCACGGCGGCTCCGGCGCCCTGCACCACGCGCGCGCCGATGAGCTGGCTCGGGCCGCCCGCCAGCGCGGAGGCGGCCGAGCCCAGCGTGAAGACGGCGAGCCCGGCGAGGTACATCCGCCGCCGTCCGAACCGGTCGCCGAGCGCGGCGCCGGTCAGGGTCAGACAGGCGAAGACCAGGTTGTAGGCGTTGATCGTCCACTCCAGGTCCGACAGGCTCGCCCCGAAGTCGGCCCGCAGGGCGGGCAGCGCGGTAGCGACGACCACGACGTCCAGCGAGCACAGCAGCGCGCCGAGCCCGGCGAGTACGACGGTCCACACCGGTCGGTGCGGGGCCTGTTCGGCGGGCGGTTTGCGTACGGAGACACTCAGTGTGTCGGTCATGACGGGAGTTCCTTCCATGAGCTCTTGAGGTCGCTCACGGAAGGCAGACCACCCTCACCCCGGAAAGGAATCGCACCGCCCCAGGAAGGCCAGCAGGCGCGCCTCGGGCCCCGCATCCAGCGGTACGGCGACGGGCGCGCCGAACCGCACGCCCCGGTCCTCCAGCGCCACCACGCACTGGGCCACCGGCAGCAGCTCCGCCGCCAGCGGGCCCGGTACGGGCCGGGGCCGCCCGCAGGCCTGCGCCACGTCCCATCCGTGCACCGCGATCTCCACCGCTCCCACGGCGGCCATCACGCGTACGTCCAGCGGCACTTCGCCCACCACCACCTGCTCCCCGTGCCCGGCCGCCCAGGCGCCGAGCACAGCACACGCGCGCGTGCGGAACGCGCAGGCGAGATCTCCCCCGGGACGCCCCGGCGTGAGCCCGATCCGCCCGCCGGTCAGCCCCTCGTGCAGGGCGTCCAGCGAGTCGTCGAGATGCCCGAGCAGCTCCCCCAGGTCCCACTCGGCGCACGGGGTGCCCCGCTCAAGACTCCCGGGCCCGACGCCGGCGACACTCCCCAGCGCGTAGGCGATCGAACGCTCCAGCAGCTCACCGCAGTTCACGACAGCACCCTGGGGAACCCGAAGCGGTCTACCTGCGCCAGGTCGATGAAGGCCGTGATGCGGGCCAGTGAGCCGCCCGCCACGGTGAGCACCTGCACCGAGTGCGCCCGCAGCAAGCCGTCCACCCCGCGCACGTACATGACGACGGCCGGCTGCCCGTTCGCACGCGTGGGCAGCATCCGGTAGCGGCCCTCCCCATGCCCCCTGGCCCGCAGGAACAGCAGCACGTCCTTCTTGCCGTGGAACCACTCCAGATTGGGCGGCATCTCCAGTTCGACGCCGTCCTGGAGGAGGTCGAGCAGCGCGTCCATGTCGGCGCGTTCGAAGGCGGCCATGTACCGGTCGAGCACCTCGCGGTCCGCCGTGCCCTCGGGCTCGACGACGAGGTCCTCGTCGGGAGCGACCTCGTCGAGCCGGGCACGCGCGCGTTGGAGGCTGCTCTTGACGGCGGCCGTCGAGGTCCCGAGCAGCGAGGCGACCTCGGACGCCCGCCAGGCCAGCACGTCCCGCAGGATGAGCACGGCCCGCTGCCGGGCGGGAAGATTCTGCAGCGCGGCGACCAGTGCGAGCCGCAGGCTGCCGCGGGCGGCCACCACGGTCGCCGGGTCGACGAGAGAGTCGGGCAGCGGCTGGAGCCACGGAACATCCGTCGCAGGGGTCCTCAGCGGCTCCTCAGGCGCCTGTGACGGCCCACCGAGCCCCGCGGGCAGCGGACGCCTCGCGCGGCCCTCCAGCGCCGTCAGACACGTGTTGGTGGCGATGCGGTGCAGCCAGGTCCGCAGGGACGCGCGACCCTCGTACCCCTCGTAGGACCGCCAGGCCCGCAGATATGTCTCCTGCACCAGGTCCTCGGCGTCGTCGACCGAGCCCAGCATCCGGTAGCAGTGCGCGAGCAGCTCCCGCCGGTACGGGTCCGTCAGCCGGACGAACTCGTCGCGGTCCGTCGTCGTAGCAGGCATGGCCATTCCTCTCGCCGGTCACGAGTACAGACCGGCGGGGGACCGAAAACGCATCGGCCGGTCCCGGAGAGGATCCGGAACCGGCCGTCGCACAGGGCTGCCAGAGGTCGCTGCCAGAGGTCGCTGCTAGAGGTCGCTGCTAGAGGTCGACTTCCTGCATCAGCATGCCGACCTCGGTGTTCGACAGCCTCCGCAGCCAGCCCGACTTCTGGTCGCCCAGGGTGATCGGACCGAAGGAGGTGCGCACCAGCTTCTCCACCGGGAAGCCGGCCTCCGCGAGCATGCGGCGCACGATGTGCTTGCGGCCCTCGTGCAGGGTCACCTCGACCAGGTAGTTCTTGCCGGTCTGCTCGACCACCCGGAAGTGGTCCGCGCGCGCGTACCCGTCCTCCAGCTGGATGCCGTCCTTGAGCTTCTTGCCCAGGTCGCGCGGGATCGGGCCGACGATCGCGGCGAGGTAGGTCTTCTTCACGCCGTACTTGGGGTGCGTCAGGCGGTGCGCCAGCTCGCCGTGGTTGGTGAGCAGGATGACGCCCTCGGTCTCGGTGTCGAGCCGCCCCACGTGGAAGAGCCGGGTCTCGCGGTTGGTGACGTAGTCGCCGAGGCACTGCCGGCCCTCGGGGTCCTCCATCGTCGATACGACACCGGCGGGCTTGTTCAGCGAGAAGAACTGGTACGACTGCGTGGCGACGGTCAGGCCGTCGACCTTGACCTCGTCCTTCTCCGGGTCGACGCGCTTGCCCTGCTCCAGGACGATCTCGCCGTTGACCTCGACGCGGGCCTGCTCGATCAGCTCCTCGCAGGCGCGCCGGGAGCCGTAGCCCGCGCGCGCGAGCACCTTCTGCAGCCGCTCGCCCTCCTGCTCGGCGCCCGGGAAGGTCTTGGGCAGCTTGACGTCCTTCTTGCCCGCGTACCGCTCGCGGTTGCGCTCCTCGGCCCGGGCGTCGTACTCACGGGAGCTCGCCGGAGCCGTACGGCCGCGCCCCGTGCCCTGGCCCTGCCTGGGGCCGCCCTTGGCGCCGCCGCGCGCCGAGGCGCCGCGCCCCGACTTCGGGCCGTCCTGGGTGGCGCCGGGGCCCACGTCGTAGCGCCGCTCCTCCGGGCGGGGCTTCTTCGGCCGGCCGCCCTGCTTGTCGTCGCGGTTGTTACCGGCGCCGCGGTAATTACCGCGGCCACCGCTGCTCCCGCCGCGGCCGCCGCTGTTGCCACCACGGCTCCCGCCGTTGTTTCCGCTGCTGTTCCTGCCGCTGCTGCTTCGCATCAAAGTTCCGTCTTGTCGTCTGCGTCCTCGGAATCCGGAGCGTCCGGATCGAACGACGGAACCCCTTCCAGTGTCTCGGCCTCGATCGCCTCCGCCTCCGGGAGGAAGGGCGCGAGCTCCGGGAGCTCGTCCAGGCCGCGCAGGCCCATCCGCTCCAGGAAGTAGTTCGTCGTCGTGTACAGGATCGCACCTGTTTCGGGTTCCGTGCCCGCCTCCTGGACCAGACCCCGCTGCAGCAGGGTGCGCATGACCCCGTCGCAGTTCACTCCTCGTACGGCCGAGACCCGGCTGCGGCTGACCGGCTGGCGGTAGGCGACGACGGCGAGGGTCTCCAGAGCGGCCTGGGTGAGCCGGGCCTGCTGGCCGTCCAGGACGAAGCCTTCCACGGCCGCCGCGTACTCGGGCCGGCTGTAGAAACGCCAGCCCCCGGCGATCAGCCGCAGCTCGAAGCCGCGGCCCTGCACGGCGTATTCATCGGCCAGCTCCCGCAGTGCGTCCCCGACCTGCCGCTTGGGCCGCTGGAGGATCTTCGCGAGATGTTCCTCGGTCGCGGGCTCGTCCACGACCATGAGGACGGCCTCCAGGGCGGGCTTGAGGTCGAGGTCGGCGACGGTGCGGAGCCCTGCCGGGAGGGCGGTGGTGTCCTCGCTCACGCCTTGTCCTCCTTGGACGGCTCGGGCGGTCGGTCGAATTCGTCGGTCACCATCGGCTGGGCTTCGCCCTCGCCGCCGGTCCAGCGCACGATCAGCTCGCCGAGCGCCGTCTCCTGGTCGAGGGCGACGGCCTTCTCCCGGTACAGCTCCAGGAGGGCGAGGAATCGCGCGACGACGGTGAGGGTGTCGTCGGTGTCCTCGACCAGCGCCCGGAAGCTGGCCTCGCCGAGCTCCCTGAGCCGGGCGACCACGATGCCGGCCTGCTCCTGCACGCTGACCAGCGGTGCGTGGATGTGGTCGACGTACACCTGGGGCTTCGGCTTCGGCTGCATCGCTTTGACGGCGAGCTTCGCGAAGCCCTCCGGCCCGATGCTGATGACGACCTCGGGCAGCAGCTCGGCGTGATGCGGCTCGAGTCCGACGGTGCGCGGATAGCGCCGGGCCTCCTCGTCCAGCCGCTGGTTGAAGATGTCGGCGATCTGTTTGTAGGCGCGGTACTGCAGCAGCCGCGCGAACAGCAGGTCGCGCGCCTCCAGGAGCGCGAGGTCGGCCTCGTCCTCGACCTCGGCGGAGGGCAGCAGCCGGGCTGCCTTGAGGTCGAGCAAGGTGGCCGCGACCACGAGAAACTCGGTCGTCTGGTCCAGGTCCCAGTCCGGCCCCATGGCCCGGATGTGCGCCATGAACTCGTCGGTCACCTTGGACAGCGCGACCTCGGTGACGTCCAGCTTGTGCTTGGAGATCAACTGCAGCAGCAGATCGAAGGGCCCCTCGAAGTTGGAGAGCCGAACCTTGAAGACACCACCGCCGTCGGCCTCACCGGGGTCGGCTTCCACCCCCACCCCTGCTCCCTGGGGCGCGCCACCGGACCCGTCCGGAGGCCCGGGCGCCAGGACTTCCGTCCGAGACTCGGATCCCGCCCCCGGAATCAGGACTTCCGGCTCGCGCACCATCTCAGGAGCCACAGCTTCCGGCTCTCGCACCCCCTCGGGAGCCGCGGCCTCCGCCGAACGCGCAGAGACCGCCTCCGGCCCCTGGACACCCGCCTCTGGACCCGGCTCCACGCCTGCGGACCGCCACCCCGCGACATCTTCCGCCTGAGCCTCGGAACCCAACCCCGGAATCAGGACTTCCGGCTCTCGGACCACCCCCGGAGCCACAGCCTCCGGCTCGCGCACCACCTCCGGAGCCACAGCCTCCGGCTCTCGGACCACCTCGGGAGCCGCGGCCTCCGCCAAACGTGCTGAGACCGCCTCCGGCCCCTGGACACCCGCCTCTGGCCCCAGCTCCACGCCCGCGGACCGCCACCCCGCGGCATCTTCCGCCTGAGCCTCGGAACCCAACCCCGGAATCAGGGCTTCCGGCTCTCGGACCACCTCCGGAGCCACGACCTCCGCCGAACGCACCGCCTCCGGCGCCACTGCGCCCGGCTCCGCAACCGGCCCAACGCCCACGGACCGCCGCCCGGCGACCGGCATCGGGGCCACGGGATTCGGGCGTTCGGAGGCGGCCTCCGGGCTCGGGTCCGGCTCGGGGGCGGCAGCCTCGGGGGTCGTCTCCGCAGGGGCCGGTTCCGCGGGAGGAGCCACCGGCTCGACCCGTGGAGCGCCAGGGCCCCGCCCCAGTGCACGCCGACGGCCGCCGGAGGCGCCGGCGCCGGGGGCGGGAACGTCGTTCGAGGTCATGGCCCCCGCAGGCTACCGTTACCGCCCGCGCAGCCGGCGTACGAGGATGCTCGCGTCCCCTCGGGACTCCAGGTCGGCCAGGACCACGGCGACCGCCTCGCGGACGATCCGCCCGCGGTCGACCGCGAGGCCGTGCTCACCGCGGAGCACCAGGCGCGCGTGCTCCAGGTCCATGAGCTCCTCGGCGGAGACGTACACGGTGATCTTCTCGTCGTGCCGCTCGCGGCCACTGGGCCGGCGCGAGGCCGACGAGGACCGGCCGCGCTTGCGGGACTGGCCGGCGGCGGCAGAACCTTCCTGCGCCCCCTGACGTCGCCCGGAGCGCTCCTGTCCCGCGGCACGGCTGCGGGACTCACCGGCGTCGACCGGCTCCGGCTCCGCGGCCACATGCTCCGGGCCGTCGCCGTCGCCGCCCTGCGCGGGCACCGACTGCGGCGCGTCCTCGGGCGAGGCGGCCGCGGCCGGATCGCTCTCCCCCGCGGGCGCGGGCACCCGGGCTTCGCCGTTGGCCCCCCGCCGCGGAGTGGACGGCTGGAGCGCCATTCCCCCTGTCGTACGGAAGAGTTCGTCGGCCCCCGGCAGACTCACTCGGCGTGACACCGGGCGAGCACCTCCCTGGCGAGCTGACGGTAGGCGGCGGCACCAACGGAATTGGAGGCGTACGTGGTGATCGGTTCACCGGCGACCGTGGTCTCCGGGAAGCGGACCGTGCGTCCGATGACCGTGTGGTAGACGTGGTCGTCGAAGGCCTCGACCACACGGGCCAGCACCTCGCGGCTGTGGACCGTGCGCGAGTCGTACATCGTGGCCAGGATCCCGTCGAGCTCCAGCTCGGGGTTGAGCCGCTCCTGGACCTTCTCGATCGTCTCCGTCAGCAGTGCGACACCGCGCAGGGCGAAGAACTCGCACTCGAGCGGCACGATCACCTTGTGCGCGGCCGTCAGCGCGTTCACCGTCAGCAGACCCAGTGAGGGCTGACAGTCGATCACGATGTAGTCGTAGTCGGCCATCAGCGGCTTCAGGGCCCGCTGGAGCGTGGACTCGCGCGCGACCTCCGAGACCAGCTGCACCTCGGCGGCGGACAGGTCGATGTTGCTGGGCAGCAGGTCCATGTTCGGGACCGCCGTCTTCAGGAGCACCTCGTCGGCCGCCATGCCCCGCTCCATGAGCAGGTTGTAGACGGTGAGGTCGAGCTCCATCGGATTGACGCCGAGGCCCACCGACAGCGCGCCCTGCGGGTCGAAGTCAACGAGCAGCACGCGGCGTCCGTACTCCGCGAGCGCGGCACCCAGGTTGATGGTCGACGTCGTCTTGCCGACGCCGCCCTTCTGGTTGCACATCGCGATGATCTTCGCGGGCCCGTGGTCGGTCAGCGGGCCCGGGATGGGGAAGTACGGCAGCGGACGCCCGGTCGGGCCGATGCGCTCACGGCGCTGACGGGCAGCGTCGGGCGCGAGGGTGGCCGCGTACTCGGGATCCGGCTCGTACTCCGCGTCGGGGTCGTAGAAGTGCCCTTCGGGCAGTTCGTCGTAGTCGGCGAAGTGGTTGTGGGGCGCGCCACTTCCGTCGCCGGCCATGGCGTTCACGTGATGGCCATCCATGCTCTGGTGTGCAGTCCGGATCACCTGCGGACCCGGGCTCTGGTGGGCTGCGAAGGTGCGCACAGCTACGGAGCCGACAGCCTCGAACCCCGCGGGACCCTGGTCCCGTACAGGCGCTCCTGGTTGACCACCCCCGGGAGTAAATGTCGACTCATTCACAAGTCGTCTTACCTCCTTGGTGACCAGGAAACTTCTAGACAGGTCAGCGTGGCACCATGCCGACGGTTGGCGACTCTATGGCGTGTCGGGCGTCCGCAGCAACACAATCCGCCGGACCCGGCAGGATGTGTCGGCAATGAAACATCCCTCTGTCAAGGGCGTACGGCCGTCGCACGGCAGGTTTCGCGGGTGTGCGAATCGGTCGAAGGGTTACGTTCGAGGCGAGTTGACCTAGAGCCGCAAAGTGACCATACACACATCCGGCCGGACCTCGTCGGGCAAGGTCCGGCCGGATGTGCGCTGTTGACGACCTGTGTTGACGTATCGCCTTTTACTCAATGGTGACTTAGCAGTCCGCCGAATGGTGACTTACCGGCTCGGCGACTCTCCGCCCGCCGAGCAGGTCAGCCGATCAGGCTCTCGAGCTCCACGTGCTCCAGTCCGTGCGCCTCTGCGACCTCGCGGTAAACGACCTTGCCGTCATGGGTGTTGAGCCCCTTGGCGAGCGCGGGGTCGCGGCGCAGCGCCTCGACCCAGCCGTGGTCGGCGAGTTCGACGATGTAGGGCAGGGTCGCGTTGGTGAGCGCGTAGGTGGAGGTGTTGGGCACCGCGCCCGGCATGTTGGCGACGCAGTAGAAGACCGAGTCGTGGACCTGGAAGGTCGGCTCGGCGTGCGTGGTGGGGCGGGAGTCCTCGAAGCAGCCGCCCTGGTCGATCGCGATGTCGACAAGGACACTGCCGGGCTTCATGCGGGAGACGAGCTCGTTGGTGACCAGCTTGGGGGCCTTGGCGCCGGGGATGAGGACCGCGCCGACGACGAGGTCGGCGTCCAGGACGGCCTTCTCCAGCTCGAAGGAGTTGGACATGATCGCCCGGACCTTGGTGCCGAAGACCTTGTCCGCCTCGCGCAGCTTGTTGATGTCGCGGTCGAGCAGCGTGACGTGGAAGCCCAGTCCGACCGCGATCTGCGTCGCGTTCCAGCCGGAGACGCCACCGCCGATGACGACGGCCTTCGCGGGCTGGGTGCCGGGAACGCCACCGGGGAGCACGCCACGGCCGCCGGCCGAGCGCATCAGGTGGTAGGCGCCGACCTGCGGGGCCAGCCGGCCCGCGACCTCGGACATGGGGGCGAGCAGCGGCAGCGCACGGTTGGGGAGCTCGACGGTCTCGTACGCGATCGCCGTCGTGCCGGACTCGATCAGCGCGTCGGTGCACTCCTTGGAGGCGGCCAGGTGCAGGTAGGTGAAGAGCGTCTGGTCCTTGCGCAGGCGGTGGTACTCCTCGGCGACGGGCTCCTTGACCTTCAGCAGCAGGTCGGCGGCGGCCCACACCTCGTCGGCGGTCGGCAGGATCTGCGCACCGGCGGCGACGTACTCGCTGTCCGGGATCGACGATCCGACACCGGCATCGCGCTCGATGACGACCTGGTGGCCGTGGCGCACGAGCTCGTGCACACCGGCGGGGGTGATGGCCACCCGGAACTCGTTGTTCTTGACCTCGCGGGGGATGCCGACCTTCACGTCGATCACGGTCCTTGGCTCAGTGGATGTGGGGCAATACAACACATACCCAGGCATGCATGAGCACACCGGGAGACACCGCAGGAGAAGGTGCGGCAGAGCCAGTCTAATGAAGGCGTTCCCTCTGTCTAGCCTTTCATTGCATCAATCTTCGTCGGATGTACTGCGGATTTCGCAGGTGTCATCGTCCTGTTTCAAGGGATCAAGGGGTTTCGGCTCCTGCTCACCACCCTCGCGCTCCTGTCCCAGCAGCCGCTCGGCCGTGCCCCGGTGCAGCTGGGCGGAGGCGGGATCGCCCAGGCGTTCCAGCGTGTCGGCGAGCCGCAGCTGCAGCGCCGCCTGCAGCCGTACGTCCTCGGCACGCCGGGCCCACTCCACCGCCTCGTGGCAGGTGCGCAACGACTCCTCGGGCCGGCCCGCGTACTCCTGGACACGCGCGAGTTCGCTCAACGCCCGTGCGTGGGAGGCGATGTCGCCGTTCTTGCGGTGGCGGGCGATCGCCGTGCGCCAGCAGCGCTGGGCCTCGCCGTAGCGGCCCGCATAGGTGTGGGCCGCGGCGATACGGCCGTAGAGCCGGGCGGCGGCCGCACGCTCGTCCCGGGCCAGGCGCTCGGCGAGGGCGCGGCCGAACCAGTCGGCAGCCCGGTCGTAGTCCCCGAGCTCCAGATGCGCACCACCTACGGATTCCATTGCGCGACCGCTGGCGTACGGGTCGTTTGCCTCCCGTCCGGCGTCCAGTGCGGCCCGGTAGCGCGCCAGCGCCTCCGTCGTGCGACCGGTCTGGGCGTCCAGGTCGCCGAGGTTCAGCAGCGCGGCGGCCTTCTCGCGGGGCAGCTCCCGCCGCTCGGCCACGTCCAGCACGAGCCGGTGGATGCCGTACAGGTCGGGGGCGGCGGCCCGGGTGCCGAAGTGCGCGACCATGGCCTTGACCAGCTGGGACATCAGCCGGCGGGCGAGGGTGTCCAGCTCCCCGTCCGCGACGGCCAGCCGGGCCGCGGCCAGCAGCGCGGGCCTGCGCAGCCGCAGCCACTCCTCGGCGGCCCGGGGGCTCGGGAAGCGCAGGGAGCGCGGCATGCCCTGGAGCTTCTCGCGCGCCTCGGGGCTGTCCGTCTCGGTGATCACCCGGCAGGACTGCAGCAGCCGTACCGTCCGCTCCAGCATGCGGGCGCGGGCCAGCTGCACCTCTCCGGGGCGGTCCTGGCTCTGGGTGAGCTTCTTGAGCAGGGGGTGCAGACAGCCCGGCACCTCGTACTGCGGCAGCGGCGAGTCCGCGGCCCGCAGCAGACCGAGGGCGACGAACTCGTCCAGCGCTGCGTGGGCGTCGCCGACCGAGCAGCCGGCGAGCGAGGCCGCGGTGTGGGGATCGACCAGTCCGGCCGGGGCGAGGGAGAGCAGGCGCAGCATCCGGGCGGAGGGTGCGGGCAACGAGGTGTAGACGAGCCCGAAGACCCGGCTGAGGGGCGTGCCCTCACCCTCCGTGTGCAGATGCTTGGCCACGTCGGCGACGGCCGCCTTGGGGCGGGCGGCGAGCCAGCCGCCCGCCAGCGTCAGCGCGGCGGGGTGGCCCTGGCACTCCTCGACGAGGCCCTCGGCGGCACGGGGGTCGACGGTGATGCGGACCGAGCCGGTGTACCGGGTGAGCATTTCCAGGGCGGACTTGGTGTCGAGGCCGCCGAGGGTGCAGGGGCGGACGTCGGAGATACCGGTCAGCGGACCGCTCGACACGGCCACGACCAGGCAGTCGGGCGTGTCCGGCAGCAGGGCGTCGACCTGCTCGGCGTCCGCCGCGTCGTCCAGCAGCACCAGGGCCCTGCGGTCGGCGAGGGCGGTGCGCAGCGCCTCGGCCAGGTCGTCCGCGGCGGCTCCGGCGGGGGTGGGCAGCCTCAGCGCGGCGAGCAGTTCGCGGGCGGTCTGTGCGAGGGGGACGGGCGTGCCGTCGGGCTCGCTCAGCCGCGCCCGGAGCACCCCGTCGTCGTAACGGTCCGCAACCTGCCGTACGAGCTCCTCGGCGAGGGCGGTGCGTCCGGAACCGGGCCTGCCCGCGATGAGCAGTACGCGCGCGCGTGGAGCCTTGCGGCCGGAGAGGGTGTCCAGGCCCGCCCGCTCGATGTCGGCGCGGAGTTCCTTCAACTCCCTTGTACGGCCCAGGAACCGGCTCTCGTCAGCAGCGCGCCCCGACAGCCGTACACCGTCTGTGTTGACCGCCTGATCCGTCACGGGCCACACTCCCGTCCCACCGCACGCGCAAGCCCGCCGGGACTCCGGTACCGGGCATCAACAGAGCCTAGTTCACGCTCTGCAACGATCCTGGCGGAGCACGGCGGGCACATCCCCCGATCGGATCAGCAGATCGTCACACCGGTACGGAGGGGGAGGCGGCGTTCAGGACTCGAAGGGACGAGCGGGCCACGGCGCCTCGGCGGGGCGCAGTGCGTCGAGCCCGTCGCCCTGCTCCGCGGCGACCAGCGAAAGGACGCCCACGACAAGGCAGTTGTTGTGCAGTTCGCCCCCGAGGACACCCCGTACGAGCTCCTGGAGGGGCACCCGTGCGATCTCCATGTCTGCCTCTTCGTGCTCGACCTCGAAGCGGTCGCCCTCGGCCTCGGACAGATCGCGGGCGAGGAAGATGCGCACGGCCTCGTCGCAGCCGCCGGGGGTGGTGTAGACGTCGGTCAGCACCCGCCAGTCCTCGGCCTTGACGTGCGCCTCCTCGTAGAGCTCGCGCTGGGCGGCGTGCAGCGGGTTCTCGCCGGGCACGTCGAGCAGACCGGCCGGGATCTCCCACAGCTTGTGGCGCACGGGGTGGCGGTACTGGCGCACCAGCAGGACCCGGCCGTCCTCGTCGAGGGCGACGACGGCGACCGAACCGGGGTGGACCTGGTAGTCGCGGCGGGCCACATGTCCGTCGGGCATGACCACGTCGTCCGTGCGCACGGAGGTCTTGTTGCCCACGAAGGGGGTCTCCGTCGCCCGGATCTCCCACTCCTCGGGGGTGTCCTTGATCGTCATGCCCTGTCCTTCCGCACGCTTCTGCCACACGACGAGTGAAACGGGGCGCTCACCTTTTGAATGCGAGCGCCCCGGCCACCGTACAACTGGTGTGCTACTTGGAATTCTTCCGCTCGACCGAGGCCTTCACCAGACCCGCGAACAGCGGGTGCGGCCGGGTCGGGCGGGAGCGCAGCTCGGGGTGCGCCTGGGTCGCCACCAGGTAAGGGTGCGTCTCGCGCGGGTACTCCACGTACTCGACGAGCTTGCCGTCGGGCGAAGTGCCGGAGAACAGGATGCCGGCCTTCTTCTCCAGCTCCGCGCGGTAGGCGTTGTTCACCTCGTAGCGGTGCCGGTGGCGCTCCTCGACGTACTCCTTGCCGTCGTAGACCTCGCGCACGATCGAGCCCTCGGCCAGCTTGGCCGGGTACATGCCCAGCCGCATCGTGCCGCCCATGTCGCCCTCGCCGGCCACGATGTCCAGCTGCTCGGCCATGGTGGAGATGACCGGGTGGCCGGTGGCGGAGTCGAACTCGGTGGAGTTGGCGTCGGTGATGCCGGCCAGGTTGCGCGCGGCCTCGATCACGATGCACTGCAGGCCCAGGCAGAGGCCGAGCAGCGGGATCTTGTTCTCGCGGGCGTACTTGATCGCGCCGACCTTGCCGAGCACACCGCGGTCGCCGAAGCCGCCCGGGATGCAGATGCCGTCGACGTCCTCCAGCTGGGCCTTGGCGCCGGCCGGGGTCTTGCAGTCGTCGGACGTGACCCACTTGATCTTCACTCGGGCCCTGTTGGCGAAGCCGCCGGCGCGCAGCGCCTCGGTGACCGAGAGGTAGGCGTCGGGCAGGTCGATGTACTTGCCGACCAGCGCGAGCGTGATCTCGTGGTCGGGGTTGTGGACGCGGTCGAGCAGGTCGTCCCAGGTCCGCCAGTCCACGTCGCGGAACGGCAGGTCCAGCTTGCGGACGACATAGGCGTCCAGGCCCTCGCCGTGCACGGTCTTGGGGATGTCGTAGATCGAGCGGGCGTCGGGGCAGGCGACCACGGCGGCCTCGTCGACGTCACACATCAGGGAGATCTTGCGCTTGATCGCGGTGGGGACCTCGCGGTCGCAGCGCAGCACGATCGCATCTGGCTGGATACCGATGTTCCGCAGGGCCGCAACCGAGTGCTGGGTCGGCTTCGTCTTCAGCTCTCCCGAGGGGCCGATGTAGGGCAGGAGGGAGATGTGGACGACGAAGACGTTGTCACGCCCGACCTCGTGGCGGACCTGGCGGACGGTCTCCAGGAACGGCAGCGACTCGATGTCTCCGACCGTGCCGCCGACCTCGGTGATGACGACGTCGACCTCGTCGGTCGCCATGCGCCGGATGCGGTGCTTGATCTCGTTGGTGATGTGCGGGATGACCTGCACGGTGTCGCCGAGGTACTCGCCGCGCCGCTCCTTGGCGATCACCGTCGAGTAGACCTGACCTGTGGTGACGTTGGCGGAGCCGTCCAGGTCGCGGTCGAGGAAGCGCTCGTAGTGGCCGATGTCCAGGTCCGTCTCGGCGCCGTCGTTGGTGACGAACACCTCACCGTGCTGGAAGGGGTTCATCGTGCCCGGGTCGACGTTCAGGTACGGGTCGAGCTTCTGCATCACGACCCGCAGGCCCCGCGCCTTGAGGAGCATGCCCAGACTGGAGGCCGTGAGGCCCTTGCCCAAGGAGGAGGCGACACCCCCGGTGACGAAGATGTGCTTGGTCGTCGTAGATTTCGGCGGCATGGCCAAGAGGGGGCTCCCGTGGTCGCGGTTCGAGGTGCGGTTCCGGGGATTTCTCGCCCACCGGTCCACGGGCTACCAGGGTATCAGCGCCCGGAGGGGATGGCTTCCGGCCACGCACCGCACACGAGTCACCACAGACCCGCACGGTCCTTCGTGTTTCTCACCCGATGCTCACCCGTTCGGCCTACTCGGGTTGCCCGGAGCGGCACGCAGATCATCTACGTGCGTCGTATCCTGCTCGGACACTCGCTGCCGAGCCCGGCCGGGTACACGGCACCACCCCCGCACGTGATGACCGGAACAACGAGAGCTCGTCAGTTCGTTGAGCATCAATTGTCGTTTTGCCACACGGCCAGGACGACTGCTTTGCTTCACCGCTCAACGACGCATTACAACGACCCCTTGACCGCAATAAGCGACAGCCCCCTTCCTTCACGGGGGTGACGTGGCCGTTCGACTGGAGTTGCACGTGGCCGGGCGCATCGAAGACTACGCACTCATCGGAGACATGCAGACCGCCGCCTTGGTCTGCCGGGACGGCACGGTGGACTGGCTGTGCCTGCCCCGCTTCGACTCGCACGCCATCTTCGCCGGCCTGCTGGGCACCGAGGAACACGGCTTCTGGCGCCTCGGCCCCGCCCACGCGGCCGAGGCGCAGCCCCCGACGGCGGCCCGGCGCAGCTACCGCGGCGACTCCCTGATCCTGGAATCCGAGTGGGACACCCCGCGCGGCACGGTCCGAGTGACCGATTTCATGCCCCCGCGTGACGGCGCCCCCCAGCTGATCCGCATCGTCGAGGGCGTCTCCGGCCGCGTCCCGATGCGCTCGGCCCTCAGGATGCGCTTCTCGTACGGGCGGGTCGTGCCGTGGGTGCACAAGCACGACGGCCGCACGGTCGCCGTGGCGGGCCCGGACTCGGTCTGGTACGACACCGAGTGCGAGACCTACGGCAAGTCGCTGACCACGTACTCGGACTTCACGGTCGCTCCCGGTGACCGCATCGCCTTCACCATCTCCTGGCAGCCCTCGCACAAGGAGCCGCCGCCGCTGCCGGAGCCGGAGGCCTCGCTGGAGGCGACGGAGGACTTCTGGCGGGAGTGGGTGGAGCACTGCACGTACCACGGCCCGTACCGCGAGGCCGTGATCCGCTCCCTGATCACGCTGAAGGCGCTGACGTACGCCCCGACCGGCGGCATCGTCGCCGCCCCCACCACCTCCCTGCCGGAGGACATCGGCGGCGTCCGCAACTGGGACTACCGCTACACCTGGCTGCGCGACGCGGCGATCACCCTGTCCTCGCTGCTGCGCACCGGCTACCGCGAGGAGGCCCGCGCCTGGCGCGAGTGGCTGCTGCGGGCGGTCGCCGGCGACCCCGAGAACCTGCAGATCATGTACGGCATCGCGGGCGAGCGCGAGCTGGGCGAGGCGGAGCTGGACTGGCTGCCGGGCTACGAGAACTCCGCGCCGGTCCGCGTCGGCAACGGCGCCGCACACCAGCTCCAGCTGGACGTCTACGGCGAGGTCACCGAGGCCCTGCATCTGGGCCACATGACCGGCCTGGCCCGCAGCGACTACGCCTCCCTGCTCCAGCTCAAGCTGATCCGCTACCTGGAGCAGCACTGGGACGAGCCGGACGAGGGCATCTGGGAGGTGCGCGGCCCGCGCCGCCACTTCGTGCACTCCAAGGTGATGGCGTGGGTCGCCGTCGACCGCACCATCAAGCTCATCGAGTCCGGTGACGCGGACGGCCCGCTGGAGCGCTGGCGCGAGCTGCGCGACGACATCCACCGGGACGTGTGCGAGAAGGGCTACGACAAGGAGCGCAACACCTTCACCCAGTCGTACGGCTCGAAGGAGCTGGACGCCTCGTTGCTGCTGATCCCGCAGATGGGCTTCCTGCCGCCCGACGACAAGCGGGTCATCGGCACGATCGAGGCGATCCAGCGCGAGCTGTCCACGCCGGACGGCTTCATCCTGCGCTACCCGACGGAGGGGTCCAGCGAGGGTGTCGACGGCCTGCCCGGCGACGAAGGGGCGTTCCTGGCCTGCTCGTTCTGGATGGCGGACGACCTGGCGATGATCGGCCGCGTGGACGAGGCCCGCAAGCTGTTCGAGAAGCTGCTCGCGCTCCGCAACGACCTCGGTCTGCTCGCCGAGGAGTGGGACCCGCGCCTGCAGCGCCAGGTCGGCAACTTCCCGCAGGCCTTCAGCCACGTCCCGCTGATCGACACGGCACTGCGCCTGACGGCCTCGGGGGCGTACGGCGGCTGAACAGGACCGCCGAGCCGGGCCCGCCTACGCTGGAGCCAACAGCCCCTGCACGGAAGGGGGCGCCCCATGGCTTCCCCATCGAAGGCGGGCGCGGCCCTCGCCGCGCTGCGCGAGGATCTGGTCGGCGATGTGTTCGCCCCGGGGGATGTCGGCTACGACGAGGCGCGGGCCGTCTTCAACGCGCTGATCGACCGGCGGCCCGCGGTGATCGCGCAGTGCGTGGACGAGGCCGATGTCGTACGGGCCGTGCGCTTCGGCCGGGAGCTGGATCTGAAGATCGCCGTGCGCGGCGGCGGGCACAGCGTGGCGGGCATGGCGGTGAACGACGGCGGGCTCGTCGTGGACCTGCGCCACATGCGCGCCGTCACCGTGGACCCCGCGGCCGAGGCGGTACGGATCGCGGGCGGCGCCACCATGAGCGACCTGGACCGCGCGACCGAGCCCTACGGCCTGGCGACCACCGGCGGCCGGGCCTCGACGACCGGCGTCGGCGGCTTCGTCCTCGGCGGCGGCACCGGCTGGCTGGACCGCTGGTGCGGACTGGCCGTCGACAATCTGCTCGGCGCGGAGCTGGTCACCGCCGACGGCGAGCGGGTGCACGCCAACCCCGACGAGAACCCGGAGCTGTTCTGGGGCCTGCACGGCGGGGGCGGCAACTTCGGCGTCGTCACCGCGCTGACCCTGCAGCTGCACGAACTGCCCGTGTTCTCCGTCGCGTTCGTGATGTACCTGCCCGCCTTCGGCCGCGAGGTCGTGCGCACCTACCGCGAGATCATCACGGCCGCCCCGGTGGAGGCGTCCGGGATGGCCGTCTACGTCACCGGCCCGCCGGCCGACTTCGTGCCGCCCCAGCTGGTCGGCCGTCTGATGTGCGCTGCGCTGCTGACGTACGTCGGTGGCGAGGAGGACCTGCGCAAGCTCGCCGAGCCGCTGCTGGCGCTGCCGCACGAGGCCGAGGTCGTCGGCGCGATGCCGTACGCGGAGGTGCAGTGCCTGCTCGACGATCCGCCCGGGCTGCGGAACTACTGGTCGGCGGAGTACCTGACGGGCCTGCCCGACGACCTCGTGGACGTCTACTGCGCCCGCGGCGAGGAGATACCCGTACCGACGGGCGTCCAGTACGTGCTGCTCCCTCAGGGCGGCGCGATCGCGGACGGTCCGCACGAGTACCCCGTGCCCTATCGCGACGCACCGTGGGCGGTGCACCCCTTCGGCATCTGGCAGAACCCGGCGGACGACGAGCGGTGCCTGCGGTGGGTGCGGGACGTGCGCGCCGACGTCCGGCCGTGGAGCACCGGCGCGGTCTACCTCAACTTCATCGGCGACGAGGGCCCCGACCGGGTGGTAGCCGGTCTGGGTGCGGAGAACACGGCCCGGCTGGCGGCGCTGAAGCGGCGCTACGACCCGGACAACGTCTTCCGCTTCAACCACAACATCAGGCCGGACTGAGCACCTCCGGCGTGCGCAGACCCGCGGCCGGCCCTTGGCGCAGGCGCCGACATCGGCGTGCACGGCCTCGGGAACACCGGCCGGCCGGATGTGCCCGCGGCTGCGGCCGGCAGGGCACGCACCAGGGCGCCGACGCCGAGCGGCATACGGCAGGCGTGCACGGCGACGGTGAGCGGCCCGCCGGGCGGCGGAGGCTGCCGCCGTCTCCTCCAGTACGGCGACAGGGCGTACCCACGGGCTCGTGTGCCTGGCGCGGCTCGGACAGGGGAACCCCCGACCCCGCTCGGAGATGTCCCGGAGGCGCACGCACGGGTAGCGTCCGGCTCATGGACAGCAGTACGGACACCGGTACGGGCCACAGATTCGACACGCACGGGGCCGGGATCACCGTGCAGCGGGCGCTGGAGCTGCCGGGTCTGCGCAGCGGGCTGCCGGAGGTCCTCGCGGGCGCCGACCGGCTGCAGCGCACCGTGCGCTGGGTGCACGCGGGCGAGGTGCCGCACATCGCCTCGCTGCTGAAGGGCGGCGAGCTGCTGCTGACCACGGGCTACGGCCTCGGCACCCGGCCGGCCGAGCAGCGGGCGTTCGTGCGCACCCTGGCCGAGCGCGGCATCGCGGCCCTCGTCGTGGAACTCGGCCCGCGCTTCGCCCGCCTGCCCGCCGCGCTCGTCGACACCGCGCGCGCGGCCGGCCTCCCGCTGGTCCAGCTGCACCGCGAAGTGCCCTTCGTGACGGTCACGGAGGAGATCCACACCGAGATCGTCAACGGCCACTACGCGCTGCTGCAGCGGGCCGAGGAGGTGCACCGCCGCTGCACGGAGGCCCTGCTGGGCGGCGGCGGGGTGCCCCAGGTGCTGGGCATCCTGGCCGACTTCAGCGGCAACCCGGTCTTCCTGGAGACGCCGGACGGACAGCTGCTGTACGCCGCCGGGGCCGGCCCCGAGGGCGCGGACCCGCTCCAGGTGTGGGAGGGGCTGCGCGGCCACCACAAGGACGCCCCGCCGCCCTCGGGGTCGGTCCTCGTGGACGTGCCCGGCGGCGGCCCGGGAACGACTTCGGTACGCGCACGCCTGGTCCTCCTCCCCGTACGGGCCCCGCTGGCCCCCGTGCACCGCATCGCGGCCGAGCGGGCGGCCGGCATCCTGGCCGTCGTCCTGATGCAGGCCCGGCAGGAGGAGGAACTGGCGGCGCGCGGCCGCGGGGACTTCCTCACCGATCTCGCCGAGGGCCGTGTCGCCGCGGAGGACGCGCCCGCGCAGGCGCGCGTGCTGGGCTTCAAGCCCGGCAACAGCCCGCTGCTGCCGGTCGTGATGCGGCTGGGGGACACGCTCTCGCCGGGCGGGGGCTGGGCGGTGCTGGCACGCGCGGTTGCCGAGGAGCTGGCCTCGGTGGGGGTTCCGGTCCTGTTGGGCGTACGGCCTGTCGAGGGCCGGGTGCCGTTGCTGGTGGGCCTGCGTGCGGAGGCGGAGCGGTCGGCGGTCGCGGACCGGGTCGCGGCGGCGCTGCGGGCGGGCGTGGAGCGGGCGGGCATGCAGCGGCCGGGGGCACAGCCGCCGGTGGTGGTCGTCGGGGTCGCGGGCGGCTGGGCGGCGGCCTCGGCGGGCCTCAGGCACGCGGCCGAGACGGCGACGGCGGCGCAGGGCCTCTCGGACCGCCCCTGGTACGACGCCCGCCGTCTCGACATCGACCTGCTCCTGTGGCGGCTGCGCGACCACCCGGACCTGGCGGCCTTCGTGGACCGGGCGATCGGCCCGCTCCGCGACCACGACAACCGCTCCAAGCCGCCCCTGCTGCCCACCCTGGAGACATACCTGGCGCACGCGGGCCGCAAGGCGGAGACGGCCCGCGAACTCCACCTCAACCGGCAGACCCTCTACAACCGGCTGGCCCGGATCGGCGAGTTGCTCGGCACGGACCTCGACGACCCGCAGACGGTACTGGCGTTGAGCCTGGCCCTGCGAGCACGGCGGCACACCCCCTAGGACCAGTCCCTCAGGCGAGTGGCCGGTGCTGGGTCAACTCGTCGTAGACGCTGAGCACTTGGGCGACGGTCTCGTCCTCCGTCGGCCAGGTGGCGGCCTGCCGAACGCCCTTCTCCCGGAGCAGCTCACGGCGCTCGGGGTCGCCGAGGAGCCCGGTGACGGCGTCGGCGAGGGCCTCCGGGTCCCCGTGCGGGACGAGTTCGGCCGCGTCGCCGACGAGTTCGGGGATGCCGCCGACCCGGGTCGCGACGAGCGGCACGCGCGCGTGGAGCGCCTCCTGGGCGAGCACGGAACGCGATTCCCAGCTGCTGGGGAGGAGGGCGAGATCGGCGGCGGCGAGCAACGTCCGCACGTCGTCGCGCCGCCCCATGAGCCGCACGGGCAGCCCTTCGTCCTCGATACGGCGCTGCAGCAGGGCCCGCAGCGGCCCCTCCCCCGCGATCACGACGAGCGGCACGGGGTCGAGTCGCCGCCACGCGCGCGCGGCGTCCAGCAGGGTGTCGTAACCGCGGTGCCGGTCGAGGGAGCCGACCGCCATGAGCAACGGACGCCCGGTGGCACCCAGTTCGGCCCGGATCTTGGAGCTCGGGCGGTCCGGGTCCTCCGGCTCCGCCCCCGGCGGCGGCCCGGGCAGCGCCACGGCGGCCAGCCGCGCGTCCCGCGCCCCGGTCCGGCGGGCCCGGTCCACGAGGTCCGAGGAGGTGCCGAGCACCACGGTGGCGGCCTTCACGACTCGCCGTTCCAGGAGGCGCAGCAGATGCGCTCGCGCCCCCTCGGCATGGGCCCGGTTGTGCCAGGTGACCACGAGCGGGGTGCGCCGACCGCTGAGGGCCAGCGCGGCCCGGAAGGAGGCGTGCAGCCCGTGCGCATGCACCAGATCGGCGTCCTTGCACGCGTCCCGCAGCGCGGTCACGGCTCCCGGGTCGCTGCTGCGCGGTACGTGCACATGGTCGGCGCCGGTCCCCGTGAAGTCGTAGGCGTGATCGGCCTCGACAGGCGCGCAGACGGTGACCCGCACCCCCCGTGCGACGAGCCCCGCCGCCAGCGAACGCACATGCGCGCTGCTGCCGGCGTTGCCGCCGCCCAGCACCTGCACGGTGCGCAGTGGCGACTGACCGTGCGGTGCGTGGCTGCTCACGGGGCTCACGTGGCCGGGGCTCCTGGTTCGGCGTCGGGCGGTCACGAAGAAAGTACAGAAGGATCCAGCGGAGGGGGTGTACCGCGCGGCTTCCTCCATGTACTACGCCAAGGATGCCAGGACGTACGGGTGTTCCGGCAACGAGAAGGTGACGCGAGTGCCGCACGGGGGCTGTGGGGCGGTGGGATTGGTCACTCGCACGAGTGAGAGAGGGGCACCTGCCCCCGCCCCATGACAGCGCCGCCTCGCTCACCACGTCACCGTACGCGGCCGCGGCCACGAGGGCGGCGGCGTGCGCGAGGAGACCGTCGCCTCCTCCCCCACCCTGCGACGACGGCAGCCCCAAGAGCCGCCCCCGTGCGCCCCCGGTCGTACGTCCAGAAGGTTCACGAAGTGGGCGGCTGAGGCGATCGCGACGCCCGCGAGCGTCTTGTCGGCGGCCCGCCCCTTGAGCAGCGCACCCGCGATGATTCCCGCGGCGGAGACCCCGAACAGCTTGACGGCGCCGCCGGTTGGCCTCGCCGTCCGAAGGACGCAGAGAGGCGTACAACTCGACGATCCGCCCCGCGTAGTTCTTCCGCTCCCAACGGTCAGAGACGCGGCGAGCCCGAACGACACCGCACCGCGAGCGAGGTTGACCATCGGGCCCCTGTACGGCTGTCAGGCTCGGCGGGCGTGGGACGTGAGGCGATCGGCGAGCGCGAGGACGAGGTCGCGCAGTTCAGCGGGGCGCTCGATGACGAACGGCCGGTCGAGTGAGGCGAGCGTCCGAGGCAACCAGTCGAGCCGCTCCGCCCGTAGCTCGACGCGCAGCCAGCGCTCGGCCGCCAGGTCCTGGCCGGCCGCGGGCTCGTGCTCCTCCACGCTCGCGACGCCGACGGGGAGGTGCGCGCGGATCTGCTCCACCGTCCCGTGGATCCGCAGGGTCACCTCATGCCGGTACTCGGCCGTGGCGAACCCTGACAACACGCGCTCCGCCGGACCGGGACCCGCGGGCGCTTCGAACGAGCCGGGCAGCGTCCTCGCGTCTGCGATGCGATCGAGCCGGAAGGTCCGGTCCTCGTCGACGTGGGCGTCCTTGCCCGTGACGTACCACCGGCCCGCGTGGGCGACGATCCCGTACGCGTGCAGAGTGCGTTCGCTGCGCCGTCCCTCGCGGTCGGTGTAGCGGATCGAGACCGGGCGGCGGTGGCGCACCGCATCGGCGACGGTGAGCAGGAGCGCGGCGTCCGGGTGGTCCAACTCGCCGGGCTGGTCGGTGAAGGCGAGAGCTTCCAGGAGGGTGTCGAGCCGGCGGGCGATGTGGCGGGGCAGCACGCGCCGGATCTTCGCCGATGCCGTCTCGTTCGCCGTGCGCTCCGTCGTCGTCAGGCCCGCCCGGCGGCCGGCGACCAGGCCGAGGAGCACGGCCAGCGCCTCGTCGTCACTGAGCATGAGCGGAGGCAAGCGGTACCCGGGAGCCAGCCGGTACCCGCCGTAGCGGCCGCGCACCGACTCCACGGGCACGTCCAGGTCGATCAGCTGGTCCACGTACCGCCGCACGGTGCGCCCTTCGACGCCGAGACGGTCGGCGAGCTCGGCCACGGTCCGGGTGCCGCCCGACTGCAGCAGCTCCAGGAGTGTCAGCACGCGGCCGGTGGGTCGAGGCATGTTCGGAGCCTAACGCCGATACAGGACCGATTCTGTCCCCTATTTCTCCTAGCCTGCGACGGGCACGACCACCTCGCCGCCGGCACAGCCAAGGAGATTCCCATGGACTTCGTCTCGATCCGCATCATCACCAGCGACGTCGCGCGCCTCGTCGAGTTCTACGAGCGAGCCACAGGGGCGCAGGCGACGTGGGCCACCGAGGACTTCGCCGAGCTCAGGACCGCGGGCGCCACCCTCGCGATCGCCGGCACCCGTACCGTCCCGCTGTTCGCCCCGGGTTCCGCCCGCCCGGCGGACAACCACAGCGTGATCGCCGAGTTCCTCGTCGAGGACGTGGACCGCGTCCACCAGAACCTGACCGGCTTCGTCACCGACTTCGTCACGGAGCCCACCACAATGCCCTGGGGCAACCGGTCACTGCTGTTCCGCGACCCGGACGGCAACCTCGTCAACTTCTTCACCCCGGTCACCGAGCAGGCCATCGAAAAGTTCGCACGCTGACGAGAAGGCCCTGCTCGAACTCCTCCGGCCCGGCGCGCCTCGCCGCCCTCGAACGCGCCGGTCCCCCGGGCAAGGTCGAGTACACAGACCTGCATGCGGCGCGCGTGGCGGACCGGGCCGTTCACGCCGCGCACCACCACGAGCGGCCGCACGCCCCACCCTGCGGCTTGACCGCTCGTCAGCCGGACCGCCGGGAGCGGCTACCGGATCGTCCTCGACCAACCGCCCGAACGACTCGCGGACGTCCCACGGCAGCTCACCTTCGAGGACCCCGTGCAACCGAGGCCCCCGAACACCGCACCTAGACGTCCGCCCGGGCCGTCGCCAGCAGTTCCTCCGCGTGTGCCCGGGCGGTCTCGGAGTCCTCCTGGCCTGCGAGCATCCGGGACAGCTCCCGCACCCGTTCCTCGCCCTCGAGCACCTTCACGCCGGACCGGGTCACGGACCCGTCGTTGGTCTTCTCGACCAGCAACTGCCGGTCGGCGAAGGCGGCCACCTGCGGCAGGTGGGTCACGACCACGACCTGCGCGGTCTTCGCGAGCTTCGCCAGCCGCCGCCCGATCTCGACCGCCGCCTTGCCGCCGACACCGGCGTCGACCTCGTCGAAGAGATACGTCGGCACGGGATCCGTCCCCGCGAAGACGACCTCCACGGCGAGCATCACACGCGAGAGCTCACCACCGGACGCCCCCTTGGCGATGGGCCGGGGCGGCGCCCCCGGGTGCGGGGCCAGCAGCAGCTCGACCTCGTCGGCGCCGGACGGCCCGTAGGCGACCGTACGCCCGCCGACCTCCACGCCCTCCGGGTCCTCGGTCTGCCGGATGTCGAACGACACGCGCGCGTGCGGCATCGCGAGCGAGGCGAGCTCCGCGGTCACGGCGGCCGCGAACCGCTCCGCGGCCTCCGCCCGCGCATCCGTCAACGCCTGTGCAAGCCCGCCCAGTTCGGTCCGCAACGCGTCCCGCTCGGCGGTCAGCTCGTCGATCCGCTCGTCGTCGCCGTCCAGCTCGGTCAGCCGCGCGGCACTCTGCTCGGCCCAGGCGAGCACGGAGTTGATGTCCTCCCCGTACTTCCGGGTCAGACCGGTGAGCGCCGCCCGCCGTTCCTCGACGGCCGCCAGCCGCAGGGGATCCGCGTCCAGGTCGTCGGCGTACCCCGCCAGCTCCCCGGCGACATCGCCCAGCAGGATCCCGATCTCCCCGATCCGGTCGGCGAGCGCGGCCAGCGCCGGATCATGCGCCCGCACTGCGTCCAGCGCCCGCTGGGCCCCCGCGACGAGCGTCGCGGCGTCGATGCCCTCGGGATCCTCCGGGTTACCGGCAAGGGCGGCATGAGCGGCCGTGGCGGCGGACGACAGGGCCTCCGCGTGCCCCAGCCGCTCGGCCTCCTCCGCCAGCTCCACGTCCTCCCCGGCCCGCGGCTCCACACCCGCGATCTCGTCGAGCCCGAACCGCAGCATGTCGGCTTCCTGGGCCCGCTCACGCGCGCGCGTGGTGATCTCTTCCAGCTCCACGGAGACAGCCCGCAGCCGCCGGTACGCCTCGCCGTACTTGGCGAGCGGCCCCGCGACGGCGTCCCCGGCGTACCGGTCCAGCGCCTGCCGCTGCCGGGACAGCTTCAGCAGCCCCTGCTGATCGGTCTGCCCGTGCACGGCCACGAGATCGTCGGCGAGGTCGGCGAGCAGTCCCACGGGAACACTGCGCCCGCCCACATGCGCCCGCGACCGCCCCTCGGCGGAAACGGTACGGCTGATCAGCAGCGCCCCGTCGTCGAGCTCGGCCCCGGCCTCCTCGGCGCGTACGACGGCCGAGGCGCCCGGGGGCACGGCGATCCGCCCCTCCACCACTGCCTTCTCGGCCCCGATCCGCACGAGCGCCGGGTCCGCCCGGCCGCCCAGCAACAGCCCGAGGCTGGTGACCACCATGGTCTTGCCCGCGCCCGTCTCACCGGTGACGGCAGTGAACCCGGGCGACAGCTCGACGACCGCATCGTCGATGACGCCGAGCGACCGTATCCGCATCTCTTCCAGCACGGCTACGACCTTACGAGGTCAGCACCGGGAAGTGCGACGGCCCCCGTCCCGGTTGTGTGAAGGTGCAGGTGACGAATGCCCATGGACGGCACATTGTCACCCAGGCGAGTGCACGGCTTTCAATGAGGCGCCCCCCGCCACCCGGAAACGGGCAACGCGAACTTGGCCACCAGCCGATCGGTGAACGACGCATGGTGCAGCCGCGCCAACCGCACCGGCACAGCCCCTCGCCGCACCTCGACCCTCGCCCCCGGCGGCAACTCCACCGTCCGCCGCCCGTCACACCACAAGACCCCCGGCGGAATATGAGGCAGCACCTCGACCGCCAGCACGGAGTCCGGCGAGGTGACCAACGGCTTGGCGAACAACGCATGGGCGCTGATCGGCACCATCAGCAGCGCTTCCACTTCGGGCCATACGACGGGCCCGCCCGCGGAGAACGCATACGCCGTGGACCCGGTGGGCGTCGACAGCACGATGCCGTCGCAGCCGAACCCCGTGACCGGCCGCCCGTCGATCTCCAGCACGACTTCGAGCAGCTTCTCGGCGCCGGCCTTCTGCACCGCCGCCTCGTTCAGTGCCCAGTCCGTGTGGACGATGTTCCCGTTCTGATGAACGACGACATCGACGGTCATCCGCTCCTCGACCTCGTACGCCTTCGTCACCACCCGGTCGACGACCTTGTCGAGATCGTCCCGCTCGGCCTCGGCGAGGAACCCCACCCGCCCGAGATTGACGCCCAGCATCGGCACCCCGGACGCCCGGGCGAACTCGGCGCCGCGCAGCAGCGTCCCGTCACCCCCGAGCACGATCAGCAGCTCGCACCCGTCCAGGCACTGCGGAGTGGCCTCCTTGACCAGCTGCACCTCCTCGGGCAGCGGCAGATCGGCCGCCTCGTACTCCAGGACGCGCACGCCGATGCCCTCCCGCAGCAGCCCCTTGACCACGAGCTCGGCGCTGCGAATGGCCGCGGGCCGCCCGGTGTGGGCGAGCAGGAAAACTGTACGAGCTCGGTTCTGGGTCAACGCGGCCCCTCCGCCACTGCACGGTCAACGTCGGCCGGGTCCAGTTCGGGTGCCCCGTTCCGCAGCCACAGAAAGTACTCGACATTCCCGGAAGGTCCGGGCAACGGACTGGCGGTGACACCCTTCACCCCGAGCCCGAGTTCCCACGCGCTGTGGGCCACACCCCGCACGGCCTCCGCCCGCAGCTGCGAACTCCGTACGACTCCCCCACTGCCCAGCCGTTCCTTCCCCACCTCGAACTGCGGCTTGACCATCATCACCAGGTCGGCGTCCGGTTTCACGCACCGCACCAGGGCGGGCAGGACCAGCCCGAGCGGGATGAAGGACAGATCCCCCACAACAAGATCCACAGGCTCCCCATCGATCTCTTCAAGCGTCAACTCGCGTACGTTCGTACGGTCCTTGACGGTGACGCGTTCATCGCTCTGAAGAGTCCAGGCAAGTTGTCCGTATCCGACGTCCACGGCGACGACGTGCGCGGCCCCCGAGCGCAGCAGCACATCGGTGAACCCGCCGGTCGAGGCTCCGGCGTCCAGCGCCCGCCGCCCTTTCACCACGAGCCCCTGCGGCACGAACACCCCCAGCGCGCCCGCCAGCTTGTGCCCACCCCGGGACACGTACTCGGGATCGCCGTCGTCGGCCGTGACGACGATCGCCGCCGCGGTCTCCACCTGCGTGGCGGGCTTGGTCGCGACGGTCTTGCCGACGGTGACCCGCCCGGCCGCGATCAGCTGGCTGGCATGCTCACGCGAGCGCGCGAGCTTCCGGCGGACCAGCTCCGCATCCAGACGGCGGCGTGCGACTCCTGCCACGTTCGGTTCAGCTCCTAGTGCCATACGAGGGTGAAGGCGCCCTCTGGTCATACGACGGCGAGGGCGCCGGGGGTCCCGGGCGGGCGTCGAGCGCGGTCAGCGCGTCGCGCAGCCCCCTGTGTACATCCTCGTACACCTCGAGGTGGCCGTCGGTGGCGAGGTGATCGGCATCACCGAGGCGCTCCAGCTGCGCGTCCACGTCGGCGTTGCCGGTCGGGGTGCGGGGCACGTTCAACGGCGCGGGGGCGGCGGGGTCGTACTCGGGCTCCTGCACCGGTTCGACTTCGACCGTTTCGTCCCCCACCGTGGCGTCGGGCACAGAGTCGCTCATGCCCAGACGCTACCCCGAACCGCTGGGGTACCGTCGATCGCGATGGCCACGATCGAGGAGTGCCGCGCCGCACTCGAGAAGCTCTCGGACAACATGCAGTCCGCCGAGGGGGACGTCCGCACGGCCGCGTCCCTCGACCGCTCGGTGAGCTGCCGGATCACCGACCTCGACATCACGTTCGTCGGCAGGATGACGGGCGGCCGGATCGTGGTGCAGGACACGATCCAGGGCCCACCGCGGGAGAAGGCCGAGATCAGACTGACCATGAAGGGCGACGACCTGGTGGCCCTGGTCAACGGCGAGCTGAACTTCGCCAAGGCCTGGGGCTCGGGCCGGGTCAAGCTGGAGGCCGGTCTGCGCGACCTGTTCCAGCTCAGGAAGCTTCTGTAGCCACCACGCGCGCACGTGCCTTCCGCGCCGCCGGCACCACCAGCGGGGTCCCGGCCTCCGGGTCCTCGACGACCTGGCAGCGCAGCCCGAAGACCTCCTCGACCAGTTCGGCCGTGACGATGTCACCGGGCGCACCCTCGGCGATGACCTTCCCCTCGCGCAGGGCGATGAGATGGGTGGCGTACCGGGCGGCGTGGTTGAGGTCGTGGAGGACGGCGACGAGCGTGCGGCCCTGTTCCTCGTGCAGCTCGGCACACAGGTCGAGGACGTCGATCTGATGCTGGATGTCCAGGTAGGTCGTCGGCTCGTCGAGCAGCAGCAGCGGGGTCTGCTGGGCGAGCGCCATGGCGATCCACACCCTCTGCCGCTGACCGCCGGACAATTCGTCGACATAGCGATCGGCGAGTTCGGCGACCCCGGTCCGTGCCATCGATTCCCGTACGACCCTCTCGTCCTCGGCCGACCACTGGCGCAGGATGCCCTGGTGCGGGTACCGGCCGCGGCCCACCAGGTCGGCGACGGTGATGCCGTCGGGCGCGATCGACGACTGCGGCAGCAGGCCCAGCGTCCGCGCGACCTTCTTCGCCGGCATCGACTGGATGACCTGCCCGTCCAGCAGCACCCGCCCCTGGCTCGGCTTCAGCATCCGCGACAGTGCGCGCAGCAGGGTGGACTTGCCGCACGCGTTGGGGCCGACGATCACGGTGAACGAACTGTCGGGGATCTCCACCGAGAGCTGCTCGGCGATGACCCGCTGGTCGTAGGCGAGGGTGACGTTCTCGGCGGACAGCCGGTTCACAGTGCTCCTTCGGGTGTGCTTGTTCTTCGAGCCGCTCAGGTCCGGTTTCGCGAGCTCGCTCATATCCGGCCGGCCCTGCGCTCGGTGACCAGCAGCCACAGCAGATAGACACCGCCGAGGACGCCGGTGACCACGCCCACGGGCAGCTGATCGGCGCCGAAGGTCCGCTGCGAGAGCCAGTCGGCGCCGACCAGCAGGGCGGCGCCCATGCACAGGGACGACAGCAGGTTGGGGCCGGGTGAGCGGGTCAGCCGGCGGGCGAGCTGCGGCGCGGTGAGCGCCACGAAGCTGACGGGGCCCGCGGCGGCCGTGGCGGTCGCGGTGAGCAGCACGGCGGCCACCATCAGCAGGGCCCGTACGCGCTCCACCCGCACCCCCAGGGCGTTCGAGACGTCGTCGCCCATCTCCAACATCCGCAGCCCGCGCGCATTGGCGAGGACCAGCGGTACGAGTACGGCGCACAGCCAGAGCAGCGGCCGGACCTGGTTCCAGTCACGGCCGCTGAGCGACCCGGTCATCCAGACGACCGCCCGGGTGGCGTCGACGATGTCGGACACCGTGAGCAGATAGCTGTTGACCGCCGTGACGATCGCGGACACTCCGATACCGACCAGGACCAGTCGATATCCGTGCACGCCCCGCTTCCAAGCGAGCAGATAGATGGCAAGTCCGGTCGCAAGCCCGCCCACGAGCGCCCCCATGGTGACCTGGGCCGCGCTCCCGGAGAACAGCACGATCATCACGAGCGCCCCGGCCGTAGCCCCCTGTCCGAGGCCGAGCACGTCCGGACTGCCCAGCGGATTGCGGGTGACGGCCTGGAACAGCGCGCCACCGAGCCCCAGCGAGGCCCCGACCAGCAGCCCGACCAGGATCCGCGGCAGCCGCAGCTCGTTGACGATGAACTCCTGCCCGGCATTGCCACCCCCGGCCAGTGTCCTGAGCACATCGCCGGCCGAGATCGGGAAGTCGCCGGTGCCGATCAGCAGGACGCTCGCGGTGAGCGCGGCGAGCAGCAGCAGGGCGACGACGGTGGCGGCCCGGACGTCCAGGCGCACGGAGAACCCGCCCGGCGCCCTCAGCACACGGTTGCTCTTCACAGCTGCGCCGTCCTCCGTCGTCGTACCAGAAAGATGAAGACCGGCCCGCCGGTGATCGCGGTGATGATGCCGACCTGGAGCTCCGAGGGACGTGCGACGACCCGGCCGATGACATCGGCACCGAGCAGCAGCACGGGCGACAGGATCGTGGCGTACGGCAGGATCCAGCGCAGGTCGGGACCGGTGAAGGACCGTACGACGTGCGGGACCATCAACCCCACGAACGCGATCGGCCCGCAGGCGGCGGTCGCCGCACCGCACAGCACGACGGCGGCGAGCATGGACAGCGCCCGGGTGCGGTTCAGATGGGCGCCGAGGGCCTTGGCCGTGTCGTCGCCCATGGCCACGGCGTTGAGCGGCCGGGCGAGCGCGAGGGCGAGGACCGTGCCGACCGCGAGGAACGGCAGCACCTGCAGGATGGTCGAGTCGGTCGCCGAGGAGAGCGAACCGACCGTCCAGAAGCGCATTTTGTTCAGCGCCGCGTCGTCCGTGATCATCACGGCCTGCAGATAGCCGTACAGGGCGGCGCTGATGGCGGTGCCGGCGAGCGCGAGCCGGACCGGCGTGGCACCCCGGCTGCCGCCGAGGAACCAGACCAGCGCACCCACGGCAGCCGCCCCGAAAAAAGCGAACCAGACATAGCCGTTGAGACTCGTGACACCGAAGTACGTCATGGCGGTGACGACCGCAGCCGACGCGCCCGCGTTGATGCCGAGCAGTCCGGGGTCGGCCAGCGGATTACGGGTGAGCGCCTGCAGCACCGCGCCGGACAGACCGAGTGCCGCGCCGGCGAGGAGACCGAGCACGGTCCGCGACAGCCGCTCGTCGACCACGACGTCGCCGTACGTCCCCGTGTCCTGGAACAGCCCGTGCCAGACCTGCTCCAGGGGCAGCTCTTTCGCCCCGACGGCGAGGCTCGCCAGCACGACGAGCACCAGGACGGCAACCGATGCAACGAGCCCAAAGGCACGTATCGCCCGGCGGGTTGGGGGCGCGGGGGCGGTCTCCGCGCGCGGTTCTGGAGGACTGTCGACCAACACGCAAGTTAGGTTAGCCTACCCTTGCATTAGCTGTCCGATCCCCGGTCGCGACGGCCGGGCGATTCAGGGCCCGCGTCCGCCACCCGCCCGGTGCGTCGTCTCACAACTCCAGCCGCGCCAGCGCCTTCCCCGCATCCAGCTCGCACACACCCTCGCCGGCCGCCGTCCAGGCCGCCGCGCACAACGCCCGCAGCCCGTCCAAGGCCTCGCCGTCACCGTCCAGTTCGAGCCGGTCCGCACCCGCCGTCGCCGTCCAGCCGCCGCACCGGAAGCCGTCCCCCGCCTCGACGACCTCGGGCTGTCCCGTGAGCAGCCCGCGCAGATCCGCGTCGACGTACGTCGGCCGGTGCTGCGGCGGCGCGGCGAGCAGCTGCGCGCCGTCGGTGACGCCCGTCAGCACGAGCAGCGAGTCGACCTCCCCGTTGAACGCGCCCTCGATGTCCGTGTCCAGCCGGTCCCCGACCACCAACGGCCTCCGGGCGCCGGTCCGCAGGATCGTCTCCCGGTGCATGGGGGGCAACGGCTTGCCCGCGACCTGGGGTTCGGCGCCGGTCGCTATCCGCACCACCTCCACCGCGGCGCCGTTGCCCGGCGCGATCCCGCGGGCACTGGGAATCGTCAGGTCGGTGTTGGAGGCGTACCAGGGCACCCCCCGCGCAATGGCGTAGCAGGCCTCCGCGAACCGCGCCCACTGCAACTCGGGCCCGCCGTACCCCTGCACGACCGCCGCCGGGTCGTCCTCCGCCGACTCGACGGGCACGAGCCCCCGCTCCCGCAGCGCGACCCTCAGCCCCTCCCCACCGATGACCAGCACGCGCGCCCCGGCCGGCACCTGCTCGCTGATCAGCCGTGCGACCGCCTGCGCGGAGGTGATGACGTCATCGGCACCGGTCGGTATCCCCAGCTCGGTCAGATGGTCAGCCACCGTGTCCGGCGTCCGCAGTGCGTTGTTGGTGACGTACGCGAGATGCATCCCGCCCGCCCGAGCCGTGGCCAGCGACTCGACCGCGTACGCGATGGCACTGCCCCCCGCGTACACCACACCGTCGAGGTCGAGCAGCGCGGTGTCGTACGCCTCGCTCAGGGCCTGGCCACTGCCCTCGGGCCTCGTCCTGACGCTCTGGCTCATTCCACATCGCTCCTCGTTCGACGGCTTTCCCCCGATCATCCCTCACGCCACTGACACACGTACGATGCCGGGATGAACACAGCAGGTCACTCGGAAGCAACGGCGCGCCGAGGCCTGGAACTCACCCCGTTCCGAGGCCTTCGCTACGACCCCGACCGGGTCGGCAGCCTCGCCGCCGTGACGTCCCCGCCGTACGACGTCGTCGTACGCCCCGACGGCCTGCACCACCTCCAGTCAGCCGACCCGCACAACATCGTCCGCCTGATCCTGCCCCAGGCCACCACCCCCACGGCCCGCAACGAACAGGCCGCCGACACCCTCCGCCGCTGGCTCTCCGAGGGCATCCTGACCACCGACCCCGAACCCGGCCTGTACGTCTACGAGCAGCGCGACGGCGACGGAATGCTGCAGCGCGGCATCATCGGCGCCCTGCGCGTCTCGGAACCGTCGGAAGGCGTGGTCCTGCCGCACGAGGACGTCATGCCGCACGTGGTCGCCGACCGCGCGGCCCTGATGCGCGCCACCTCAGCGAACCTCGAGCCCCTGCTCCTGACCTACCGCGGCAACGGCTCCACGTCCTCGGCGATCGAGGTCGTGGAACGCGTCGCCGAGCACCCGCCCCTCCTGGCCACCACCACGGAGGACGGCTTCAGCCACCGCCTGTGGTCGATCACCGACCCGGACGACCTCGCCCGCGTCCAGTCCGACCTGGCCCGGCACCAGGCCCTGATCGCCGACGGCCACCACCGCTGGGCGACCTATCGCAGGCTACGCACCGAGCACACCTCGCCGAGCCCCTGGGACTACGGCCTCGTCCTCCTGGTCGACACGGCCCGCTACCCGCTGCGCGTCCGCGCCATCCACCGCCTCCTGCACGGCCTGCCGGTCGCCGACGCACTCGCCGCCCTGGACGGTCTGTTCCGCATACGGCGCCTGCCCGTGCCCCTGCCGGAGGCCCTGGACGCCCTCGCGGACGCCGCCTGCGCCGGCAACGCCTTCCTGCTCACCGGCGACGGCGCCTTCCACCTGATCGACCGCCCGGACCCGGACCTCCTGGCCCGTACGATCCCCGCCGACCGCCCGGCCGCCTGGCGCACCCTGGACGCCACGGTCCTGCACGCCACGCTCCTCGACCATGTCTGGCACATCCCCGAGGACGACCCGTCCCGTATCGCCTACATCCACGACACGGCGGCCACGGTCGAGAAGGCGGAACGCGACGGCGGTACGGCCGTCCTGATGCACCCGGTCCGCGAGGAGGTCGTCCGCGACCTGGCCCGCCAGGGCGTGACGATGCCCCGCAAGTCGACCTCGTTCGGCCCGAAGCCCGCGTCGGGGCTGGTGCTGCGCGCGCTGGACCTCTGAGCCCTCTGACATGCGAAAGGGCGGGACCTCACGGTCCCGCCCTTCCTCACAGCTCAGTCCTTGTCGTCCTCGGCCTCGGCCTCGACCTCGGCCTCCGTGGCGTCGCCCTCGTCACCTTCGTCGCTCTCGTCGAAGGCGTCGACGAACTCCACACCGTCCAGCTCGGCAAGCCGGTCCGAGGCGTCCGTGCTGCCGTCCTTGTCGGCCTCGACGGCCTTCGCGAACCACTCCCGCGCCTCACCCTCGCGACCGGCGGCGAGCAGCGCGTCCGCGTAGGCGTACCGCAGCCGCGCGGTCCACGGCTGCACGGAGCTGGAGGCCAGCTCGGGGCTCTGCAGCGTCACGATGGCCGCGTCGAGCTGTCCCATGTCACGCCGGGCGCCGGCCGCGACGAGCCGCATCTCGACCTGCCCGGCCTTGTCGAGCTTCTGCACCTCGGGCGCCCCGGCCATGTCCAGCGCCTTCTCCGGCCGCCCGAGCCCACGCTCGCAGTCGGCCATGACGGGCCACAGTTCCGCGCTGCCGGTCATCCGCCGCGCGGCCCGGAACTCGGCAAGCGCCTCGGCGTACTTCTGGTTCGCGTACGCGGCGAACCCGCCCGCCTCGCGGACGGCGGCGACGCGCGACGCCAGCCGCAGCGCGATCTTGGAGTAGGCGTAGGCACGCTCGGGGTCCTCGTCGATGAGCCGGGCGACCATCACCAGGTTCTTGGCGACATCATCCGCGAGCGTCTTCGGCAGACTCAGCAGTTCCTGTCGTACGTCCTTGTCGATCTCCTCGCCGGTGACGTCCTCCGGGATGGGCAGCCGCTTGATCGGTTCGCGGTCACGGTCCCGCTCGTCACGGAACCGACCGCCACCACCGCCGCGTCGGTCGTCACGCCCGCGGAAGCCTCCGGGGCGGCCGCCACGGTCGTCGCGACGGGGGCCACCGCGTCCACCACGGTCGTCACGGCCGCGGAACCCACCGCGCTCGCCCCGGCTGTCGTCCCGCCGGAAGCCACCGCGGTCGCCTTCCCGACGCTCGCCACGGTCGTCCCGCCGGAAGGGCGGACGCTCTCCGCGCTCGCCACGGTCATCGCGGCGGAACGAAGGGCGGTCCCCGCGCTCTCCGCGGTCTCCACGCTCGTCACGGCGGAAGGAGGGACGGTCCCCGCGGTCTCCACGGTCGTCACGCCGGAAGGACGGACGGTCTCCCCGCTCCCCGCGGTCGTCACGCCGGAAGCCGCGGTCACGGTCGTCACCGCGGAACCCACGGTCGCGGTCGTCCCTGCGGTCGTCACGGCGGCCGTAGCCACCGCGGTCGGAACCACCGCGGTTGTCGTCACGCCGGTCGTCACGCCGGTCGTCCCGACGATCATCCCTACGGAAGCCGCCGCGGTCGCCGCGCTCATCGGTACGGCGGTCGTCCCGACGGCCGTACCCACCGCCGCCCCGGTTGTCGTCCCGCCGGAATCCACCGCGGTCGTTGTCGCGCCGCTCGCCACCGCGGTCGTCGCGGCGGAAGGAGGGACGGTCGCCACGGTCTCCGCGGTCGTCACGGCGAAAGCCGCGGTCACGGTCGTCACGGCGCGGCCCGCGGTCGCGGTCGTCGCGCTGGAATGCCGGACGGGAGCCACGGTCGCCCTCGCGCCGGTCGTCCCGACGGCCGTACCCGCCACCCCGGTTGTCGTCCCGCCGGAAGCCTCCGCGGTCCCCGCGGTCATCACGGGGGCGGTCGTCACGCCGGCCCTGTCCACCACGGTTGTCGTCGCGGCGGCCGTAGCCACCGCGGTCGGACCCACCGCGGTTGTCATCGCGCCGGTCGTCCCGACGGAAACCACCGCGGTAACCGCCACGGTCGCCGCGGTCCCCACTGTCCCGTCGCCGCTGGTCGCGCTCCGGTCGGTCGTCGGAAGAGTTGGTGGACATCGGTGACTCCTGTCTTCGGTACACAAGCATTGTAAAAACGAAAGGACCCCTGGTCCCAGCTGAACGCTGGGACCAGGGGTCCTTCCAAAGATTGTTCGGCGGCGTCCTACTCTCCCACAGGGTCCCCCCTGCAGTACCATCGGCGCTGTAAGGCTTAGCTTCCGGGTTCGAAATGTAACCGGGCGTTTCCCTCACGCTATAACCACCGAAACCCTAATGGTTTCGAGCGAACAAGCACACTCTTCTGTTATGTGTTCTGCTCAAAGCCGACAACGGTCGTTGTCTCAGAACTAACACAGTGGACGCGAGCAACTGAGGACAAGCCCTCGGCCTATTAGTACCGGTCACCTCCACACCTTGCGGTGCTTCCAGATCCGG
>NZ_JBIAUY010000005.1:0-286180 GCF_042893475.1 Streptomyces sp. NPDC001604
CTGGTCGGCGGCCTGTTCACGCGCTGGTTCCACCGCTGGGCGCTGCTCGCGGGCTGGGCGGTCGGCATGGTCTACGGCACCCTCGCCGCCTACGGCGTCGCCTCCCCGACCAACCCGGGCCAGAAGCACTTCGGCGGCTCCAACGCGAACATCCCGGGCCTCGACGAGATGGGCTACATCGGCCTGACGGCGTTCGTGCTGAACGCGGTGGTCGCGGTGGTGCTCACCTTCGTCCTGAAGGCCCTCAAGGCCCCCGAGGGCGTCGACGAGACGAAGCCGGACGACTACACGGCGGACGCGGGCGACCCGGGCGTCCAGGTGGAACTGCCGCCGGCGACGGCGGGCGCGTCCCACTAACGGATACGGCGATCAGCGGGCCGTCGGAGAAATCCGGCGGCCCGTTGTCGTACCCGTCCGGCAGACTCGGGACCATGGACATCGTGATCAGGCAGGCGGAACCCGGTGACTACGAGGCCCTCGGCGAGATCACCGCTCAGGCCTATCTCCAGGACGGCCTGCTCACCTTCGGGGAAAGCGACTGGTATCTGGCCGAGTTGAGGGACGTCGCCAAGCGGGCGGCCGCCGCCGAGGTGCTGGTGGCCGAGCTGGGCGGCCGGCCGATCGGCGGCGTCACCTACGTCCCGTCCGCCGGCCCCATGGCGGATCTGGCCGGCCCGGGAGAGGCCGAGATACGCATGCTCGCCGTCGACCGGGCAGCCCGCGGCCGAGGCGCCGGAGAAGCCCTCGTACGCGCCTGCATCGACCGGGCAAGAGCCGCGGAGCGCACCGGCATCGTCCTGTGCACCCAGCCGGTCATGCACGCCGCCCATCGCATCTACGAACGCGCCGGCTTCGTCCGCGCCCCCGAGCGCGACTGGAAGCCGATCCCGGGTCAGGACTTCACCCTCCTCGCCTATGAGTTGACGTTCTGACACGCTCCGAAGTCGCCACGACACAACATATGGGGGTGCTACCCACACCCGGCACAAGATGTATGCTCATGCTCGCTGTCGCCGCAGGGGAATCCGGTGTGAATCCGGAACTGTCCCGCAACGGTGTACCCATACGTGTTCGCACACATATGGGCGTCAGTCCGAGGACCTGCCGACAGTGCGCCCGGCCCATCCGGCCCGGGTGCATTGACGTCCGGGCCTCGTGGAGTGGGCCGGTGGACGCGACGCCGTGTGCGCTCGTGCCTGCCCCCTGCCCTCCGCAAGGCCCCCGTGCCGAGCGAGGGAGAGCCTCACGTGACCATCGCGCCAGCAGACCCGGTTTCAGCCAGCGCCGCCGTGGCCGACGACGGTCCCGGTACCGCGCTGCTGCGGACCCTGACCGAGCTGACCGCCGACCTCCCCGACGCCGACCCCGGCCGGGTCGCCGCCGCCGCGCTGCGCGGCCGGTCCGCCCGCGCGGACGAGACGGAGCTGCGCGAACTGGCCACCGAGGCGGCCGCCGGCCTCATCTCGGAGGACCCCGCCTACTCGCAGCTGGCAGCCAGGCTGCTGACGATCGGCATCGCCGCCGAGGCCGCCTCCCAGGGCGTCAGGTCCTTCACCGAGTCCGTCGCCGTCGGCCACCGCGAGGGCCTCATCGCCGATCGCACGGCGGAGTTCGTACGGGTCCACGCCGACCGCCTCGACGCACTCGTCGACCCGCAGGCCGATGACCGTTTCGGCTACTTCGGCCTGCGCACCCTGCACAGCCGCTATCTGCTCCGGCATCCCATCACCCGCAAGGTCATCGAGACGCCCCAGCACTTCATGCTGAGGGTGGCGAGCGGACTGGCCGAGGACGACACCACGCGCGCACTCGAGGAAGTCGAAGCCCTCTACCGGCTCATGAGCCGCCTGGACTACCTCCCCTCCTCCCCCACCCTCTTCAACTCCGGCACCCGCCACCCCCAGATGTCGTCCTGCTACCTCCTCGACTCCCCGCTCGACGAGCTGGACTCCATCTACGACCGCTACCACCAGGTCGCCCGCCTCTCGAAGCACGCCGGCGGCATCGGCCTGTCATACAGCCGCATCCGTGCCCGTGGCTCCCTGATCCGCGGCACCAACGGCCACTCCAACGGCATCGTCCCGTTCCTGAAGACCCTCGACGCCTCGGTCGCCGCCGTGAACCAGGGCGGCCGACGCAAGGGTGCGGCCGCCGTCTACCTGGAGACCTGGCACTCCGACATCGAGGAGTTCCTGGAGCTGCGCGACAACACCGGTGAGGACGCCCGCCGTACGCACAACCTGAACCTCGCGCACTGGGTCCCGGACGAGTTCATGCGCCGCGTGAACGCCGACGCGCAGTGGTCCCTGTTCTCCCCGGCGGACGTGCCGGAGCTGGTGGACCTGTGGGGCGAGGAGTTCGACGCCGCCTACCGCAAGGCAGAGGACGCGGGGCTCGCGAAGAAGACCATCCCGGCCCGTGACCTCTACGGCCGCATGATGCGTACCCTCGCGCAGACCGGCAACGGCTGGATGACCTTCAAGGACGCCGCCAACCGCACCGCCAACCAGACCGCCGAGCCGGGCCATGTCGTCCACTCCTCCAACCTCTGCACGGAGATCCTGGAGGTCACGAACGACGGCGAGACGGCGGTCTGCAACCTGGGCTCGGTCAACCTCGGCGCGTTCGTGGCCGGTGGGGACATCGACTGGGAACGGCTGGACGAGACGGTCCGCACGGCCGTGACCTTCCTGGACCGCGTGGTCGACATCAACTTCTACCCCACCGAGCAGGCGGGCCGCTCGAACGCCCGCTGGCGCCCCGTGGGCCTGGGCGCGATGGGCCTCCAGGACGTCTTCTTCAAGCTGCGCCTGCCCTTCGACTCACCGGAGGCGAAGGCCCTGTCCACCCGGATCGCCGAGCGCATCATGCTCGCCGCCTACGAGGCATCCGCCGACCTCGCAGAACGCAACGGCCCGCTTCCGGCCTGGGAGAAGACCCGCACGGCCCGCGGTGTCCTGCACCCCGACCACTACGACACCGAACTCACCTGGCCGGAGCGCTGGGCGGCCCTCCGGGAGCGCATCGCCGCCGTCGGCATGCGCAACTCGCTCCTGCTCGCGATCGCCCCCACGGCCACCATCGCGTCGATCGCGGGCGTGTACGAGTGCATCGAGCCGCAGGTCTCCAACCTCTTCAAGCGCGAGACCCTCTCCGGCGAGTTCCTCCAGGTCAACTCCTACCTGGTGAAGGAGCTCAAGGAGCTCGGCGTCTGGGACGCCCGCACCCGTGAGGCGCTGCGCGAGGCGAACGGCTCGGTGCAGGACTTCGCCTGGATCCCGGCCGACGTACGCGCCCTGTACCGCACGGCGTGGGAGATCCCGCAGCGCGGCCTGATCGACATGGCGGCGGCCCGCACGCCGTTCCTTGACCAGTCCCAGTCCCTGAACCTGTTCCTGGAGACGCCGACGATCGGCAAGCTCTCCTCGATGTACGCGTACGCCTGGAAACAGGGCCTCAAGACCACGTACTACCTGCGCTCCCGCCCGGCGACCCGTATCGCCCGCGCCGCCCGGGCGACCGTCCCCGTGCAGCAAGCAGCCGACCCCGAAGCGGTCGCCTGCTCCCTGGAAAACCCCGAGTCCTGCGAGGCCTGCCAGTAATGACCACCCGTAACCAGAACCTGCTCGACCCGGGCTTCGAACTGACCCTGCGCCCCATGCGCTACCCGGACTTCTACGAGCGCTACCGGGACGCCATCAAGAACACCTGGACCGTGGAGGAGGTCGACCTCCACTCGGACGTCGCGGACCTCGCGAAGCTCACGCCCGCCGAGCAGCACCTGATCGGCCGGCTCGTCGCCTTCTTCGCGACGGGCGACTCGATCGTGGCGAACAACCTGGTCCTGACCCTGTACAAGCACATCAACTCCCCCGAGGCACGGCTCTATCTGAGCCGGCAGCTGTTCGAGGAGGCGGTGCACGTCCAGTTCTATCTGACCCTCCTGGACACCTACCTCCCCGACCCGGAGGACCGCGCCGCCGCCTTCGCGGCCGTCGAGAACATCCCCTCCATCCGCGAGAAGGCCCAGTTCTGCTTCAAGTGGATGGACTCGGTGGACTCCCTGGACCGTCTGGATTCCAAGGCCGACCGCCGCCGCTTCCTCCTCAACCTGATCTGCTTCGCGGCCTGCATCGAGGGCCTGTTCTTCTACGGCGCTTTCGCGTACGTCTACTGGTTCCGCAGCCGGGGCCTGCTGCACGGCCTGGCCACCGGCACCAACTGGGTGTTCCGCGACGAGACGATGCACATGTCCTTCGCGTTCGACGTGGTGGACACCGTCCGCAAGGAGGAGCCGGAGCTCTTCGACGACCAGCTCGAGCAGCAGGTGACGGACATGCTGCGGGAGGCCGTCGAGGCCGAGCTGCAGTTCGGGCGCGACCTGTGCGGGGACGGTCTGCCCGGCATGAACACCGAGTCGATGCGCCAGTACCTGGAGTGCGTCGCCGACCAGCGCCTCACCCGCCTCGGCTTCGCCCCGGTGTACGGCTCCGAGAACCCCTTCTCCTTCATGGAGTTGCAGGGCGTCCAGGAACTGACCAACTTCTTCGAGCGCCGCCCTTCGGCGTACCAGGTGGCGGTGGAGGGCACGGTCGACCTGGACGAGGACTTCTGACGGCTCCCGGCTGCGGCAGGCCCCGCCTGTGGTAAGCCAGGAGGGTGATCAGCCGCCGCCCTCTCGATGACCAACTCGACGCACTGCGTGGGGTGTTGTCCCGCAACGGCGTCCTGACCGAGGTGCTGGAGCGGACCGCGACGATGACGCTGCCCGGCTGGTACCTCACCGCCGGGTGCCTCTTCCAGACCGTCTGGAACGTCGTCACCGACCGGCCGCCCACCGCCGGCATCAAGGACTACGACGTCTTCTACTTCGACGCCGGCGACCTGTCCTGGGAGGCCGAGGACGCCGTGATCAAGGCCGGCCGGGAGATCTTCGCGGATCTCCCGGCCGAGGTCGAGATCCGCAACGAGGCACGCGTGCACCTCTGGTACCAGGACAAGTTCGGGGTGCCGTGCCCGCCGTACGAGTCGAGCGAGGCGGCGATCGACAGCTTCGCCGCCACGACCTGCTGCCTGGGGGTACGGCTGGAGGCCGGCGGCCGGTGGCGGGTCTACGCACCGCACGGCCTCTCCGACGTCTTCAACCTCGTCGTGCGGCCCAACCCGGTGCTCGCCCCGCGTTCCGTATACGAAGCCAAGGCCGCGCGCTGGCGCGAGCAATGGCCGGAACTGACCGTCCTGGACTGGCCTCGCCGGGACTCGTCCATGGCGGGTCCATAGGGCCTCCATCGGACGGCCATGGACCTCCCACGGAGCGGCAAAGTTCTTCCGGCCCATCTGTTCCGGGCTCCTCGCCTCCGGCTACTTTCTGGCCGTCCTGCCATGTACACACAACACCGGCTCAGGATGTTTCAAGTGTCATGCCCATGACGGCATCGCGCACCGCCGCCGCTACGCGCGTCACAGGCCTGCCACCAGCGTCGAGAACCCCACTCCAACGACGGAGGCAGTAACCCCATGCGTGAGAAGCCCAGACGGAGCCTGCGAAGACTCCTGGCCACCGCCATACCCGCCCTCGCTCTCGGCCTCGCCGGCCTCGTGGCCGCACCGGCCCATGCGGCACCCGCGGCACCCGCGGCACCCGCGGCGACGCACCCCACCCGGACCGCCCAGAACGCCAAGGCACTCACCTCCCCCGAGCGGCAGACGTTCCACTCGACCGGCAAGGCCGGCCAGAAGGTGCCGACCCAGCACCTGTGTGCCGCCGCCGCCCCGGGTCACGCGTCCTGCTTCGCCCAGCGCCGTACCGACATCAAGCAGCGGCTGGCCTCCGCGGTCGCCGCCGCCGCGCCCTCCGGCCTCTCCCCGGCCAACCTGCACAGCGCCTACAACCTGCCGTCGACGGGCGGCTCCGGCCTGACGGTCGCCGTGGTGGACGCCTACAACGACCCCAACGCCGAGTCGGACCTGGCCACTTACCGCTCGACGTACGGCCTGTCCTCCTGCACCAAGGCCAACGGCTGCTTCAAGCAGGTCAGCCAGACCGGCTCCACGACCTCGCTGCCCACCAACGACACCGGCTGGGCGGGCGAAGAGGCGCTGGACCTCGACATGGTCAGCGCGGTCTGCCCGAACTGCAACATCATCCTCGTCGAGGCCAACTCCGCGAACGACACCGACCTCGGCATCGCCGAGAACGAGGCCGTGTCGCTCGGCGCGAAGTTCGTCTCCAACAGCTGGGGCGGCTCCGAGTCCTCCTCCCAGACCAGCGAGGACACCTCGTACTTCAAGCACCCGGGTGTAGCGATCACCGTCTCCGCCGGTGACTCCGCCTACGGCGCCGAGTACCCGGCCACCTCGCAGTACGTGACGGCGGTCGGCGGTACGGCACTGTCCACGTCCTCCAACTCCCGCGGCTGGACCGAGTCGGTGTGGCACACCAGCTCCACCGAGGGCACCGGCTCCGGCTGCTCCGCGTACGACCCGAAGCCGAGCTGGCAGACCGACAGCGGCTGCAGCAAGCGCATGGAGGCCGACGTCTCCGCGGTCGCCGACCCGGCCACCGGTGTCGCGGTGTACGACACGTACGGCGGTTCCGGCTGGGCGGTCTACGGCGGTACGAGCGCCTCGGCCCCGATCATCGCGGGTGTGTACGCCCTCGCCGGCACCCCGGGCTCCAGCGACTACCCGGCGAAGTACCCGTACTCCCACACCAGCAACCTGTACGACGTCACCAGCGGCAGCAACGGCTCCTGCTCCACGGCGTACTTCTGCACCGCCGAGACCGGCTACGACGGCCCGACCGGCTGGGGCACCCCGAACGGCACCACCGCCTTCACCTCGGGCAGCACCTCCGGCAACACGGTGACCGTCACCAACCCGGGCAGCCAGTCGACGACGACCGGCAGTTCGGTCAGCCTGCAGATCAAGGCGAGCGACAGCGCGGGCGCGACCCTCACCTACAGCGCGAGCGGCCTGCCGACCGGGCTGTCGATCAGCAGCTCCAGCGGCCTGATCTCCGGTACGGCGTCCACCGCCGGCACCTACCAGGTCACCGTCACCGCCAAGGACTCGACCGGCGCCTCCGGCTCGACCTCCTTCAGCTGGACCGTCGGTTCCGGCGGCGGCACCTGCTCCTCCACGCAGCTCCTCGGCAACCCCGGCTTCGAGTCGGGCAACACCACCTGGACCGCGTCCAGCGGAGTCATCACCAACTCCAGCAGTGAGTCGGCGCACGCCGGTTCGTACTACGCCTGGCTGGACGGCTACGGCTCCTCGCACACCGACACGCTCTCCCAGTCGGTGACCGTGCCGAGCGGCTGCAAGGCGACCTTCACCTTCTACCTGCACATCGACACCGCGGAGACCGGCTCCACCGCGTACGACAAGCTGACGGTCAGCGCCGGTTCGACCACCCTGGCGACGTACTCGAACGTCAACGCCGCCTCCGGGTACGTACAGAAGTCCTTCGACCTGAGCTCCTACGCGGGCTCGACCGTCACCCTGAAGTTCAGCGGTGTCGAGGACTCCTCGCTCCAGACCAGCTTCGTCGTCGACGACACCGCCGTCACGACCAGCTGATCCCGCTCGATCCTGTGTGACCCGGGCCCCGGCCGCGATCTCCGCGGCCGGGGCTCCGGTGTGGATCCGGACGTCGGGGTCACACGTCACAGAGGTGAGGAGGCCCCCCATGCGCCGAACGATCCGCCACACGACCCTCGCCCTCGCGGCACTCACCCTCGCCCTGGCCGGCTGCGGCAACCAGACCGACAGCGGCAAGGGCGGCGACGGCAACCACGTGTCGTCCTCCCCCACGCCCAGGAAGAGCCCGCCGGCCAGTACGACACCGAGTCCCTCGGGCGGCTGCACGACGTCGTCGACGCTCGGCGCCGCCGACAGCGGCCGTACGGTCTGTATGGCGGTGGGCGACACCCTCCGGATCAGCCTGGACGGAACCGCGAAGCGGCCCTGGAAGCCGGTCACCGCGAGCGGCTCGGTGCTGCGGGCCACCAACAGCGGCTTCGTCCTGCAGCCCGGGGATGCGAGCGCCGCCTTCACGGCCGTGGCGGACGGGAAGACCCGGCTGCAGTCCACGCGGCCGCTGTGCGCCGCCCAGCCCGGCCGGGTCTCGTGCCTGGGGATTCAGGAGTGGTGGGTCACCGTGGTGGTGAAGTAGCGCGGCCGGCGGGCGGGACGGCCCGCGGGGCCGCGGTCCTCGGCCTGCCGGCGGGCCTGCTCGGCCTCGCGGATCTGCCGGTCGATGCGACGGTCGCGCGCGATACCGAGCACGGACGGGAGGACCAGGAGAACGAGGAGGGCGAGAACGGTCAGCATTCCGATCAGTCCTTCGAGGTGTGCCGTATCCATGGACACCACTGTCGCGCCGATAGCTCCTGACAAACAGTGGCAGGACTGCCGTAGACCCTCGAAATACTGCCACCAGCGGGGCACACTGGTGGCATGCTGCAGAACGTCGCCGCCGTCGTCCTGGACGGTGTGAACCCCTTCGAACTGGCCGTCGTCTGCGAGGTGTTCGGCACCGACCGCAGCGACGACGGACTGCCCGTCTACGACTTCGCGGTCGCCTCGGCCGAGGGCCCGGTGCTGAGCACGCGCGCCGGCTTCTCCATGAACGTCGGGCACGGTCTGGAGCGGCTGGAGGAGGCCGACCTGATCGCCGTGCCGGCCGGCGCCTGCTTCGAGACCCGGGAGTTCCCGCCCGAGCTCCTGGACGCCCTGCGGCGCGCGGCAGGCCGGGGCGCCCGGATCCTCAGTGTCTGCTCCGGCGTCTTCGTGGTCGCCGCGGCCGGGCTGCTCGACGGCCGGCGCTGCGCCGTGCACTGGCACCACGCCGAGGAGCTGGCGCGGGCGTACCCGCAGCTGACGGTCGAACCCGACGTCCTGTACGTGGACGAGGACCCGGTGATCACCTCGGCGGGCACCGCGGCCGGCATCGACGCCTGTCTGCACATCGTGCGCAAGGAGCAGGGCCCGGAGGTCGCCAACAAGATCGCCCGGCGGATGGTGGTGCCCCCGCACCGGGACGGCGGGCAGGCGCAGTACATCGAGCGCCCGCTGCCCCGCTCGCACGGCGACACGGTCGCCGAGGTGCTGGTGTGGATGGAGCGGCACCTGGACGAGGAGGTCACGGTCGAGCAGCTCGCCGAGCGCGCCCACATGTCGCCGCGCACCTTCGCCCGCCGCTTCCAGCAGGAGACGGGGACGACTCCCTACCGGTGGATCCTGCGGCAACGCGTGCTGCTGGCCCAGCGGTTGCTGGAGGGGACGGACGAGACGGTGGACGCGATCGCGGGCCGGGCGGGGTTCGGCAACGCGGCCGCGCTGCGCCACCAGTTCGTCCAGGCGATCGGGACGACCCCGAACGCCTACCGGCGCACCTTCAGGGGCCCGGAGGCGGCCGCCTGACCGTCAACCGGGTGCCTCAGTCGTTCGCGACGACGGGGTAGCGCGGCTCGTTCTCGGCCATCTGCCTGAGCGCGTCCTTGCGCTCCCGCTTGGACAGGCGGTCGATGTACAGGTAGCCGTACAGGTGGTCGGTCTCGTGCTGCAGGCAGCGGGCGAAGTAGCCGGTGCCGCGGACCTTGATCGGGTTGCCCTTCTCGTCCTGGCCGGTCACCTCGGCGTAGTCGGGACGGGCCAGCGGTGCGTACGCGGTCGGCACGGACAGGCAGCCCTCGTTGCTGTCGTCCAGGCGGCGCCGCTCGGCGGGCAGGTCGACCAGCTTGGGGTTGCAGACGACACCGACGTGCCGGACGCCCTCGTCGTCGCCGCAGTCGTAGACGAAGACCTTCAGGTCGACGCCGATCTGGTTGGCGGCCAGGCCCACGCCCTCGGCGGTGCGCTGCGAGGCGAACATGTCCGCGACCAGCTGCTGCAGCTCCTCGCCGAACTCGGTGACGTCCTTGCACTCCTTGTGCAGCACCGGGTTCCCGACGACGGTGATGGGCCGCGAGGTGCCCCGCTCACGCCAGGCGTTCTCGCGCTCCTCCGTGTTCTCGGTGTCGACGACGAACCCCTCGTCGTCGACGGGGAGCACGCCCCCGTGCTGCTGCTCGGTGTCCTGCTGGGCCATGACCGACGTATGCCTTCCTAGAAAACAGGGGTGTGATGCTGCTACAGGGTACGGGGAAGCGCCCCTCAAGGGGCGCGGGACTGTGTCGATATGCGGCTTCGCCGCGTGGGCGCGACCAGCCACGACGAGCCCGCAGTCGGCAGGGGCGCTCAGCAGACCTCTTCCAAATCCCGCCAATCCCTGGAGTCCGGGCTGTCGGCAACCCACCCGTCCAAGAGCCCCCTGACCAGGGAAGCCGGAGCAGCCACGCCACACTCCCGCTCAGGCACCCAAAGCTGCCCGTCGGTCCGATGCCCCAGCGGCCCGGGATGCCCAGGCTCACTGTGGTCATGGGGGTCAAGATGCTCCCCGTCACCCTCATCCGACGGCATCCGAGACTCCGAGCACATACGGCACAGCAGCCGCACCGAGGACGACCAGTCCTCCGCGGCAAACCCCGCGTCCGCGGCAAGCTGCTCCAGCGCATCCCGATCCGCCTCGGTGGCGGCTTCGAGCAGCACCACCCACGTCGGCACAGGCGAAGGCGCCCACAGCTCGATCTCGTCGAACACCGGGTACGCATGCCCGGCGGCGGTCGTCCGCTCGCCATGGGGCACCCCGTCGTGCAGCACGACCTCACCCCACCGCCGCCCGGACGACGGCAGCGGGATCGACAGCACCTCGATACGCGCGGGGTCCAGCCGCCGCCCCCACACCACCTCGGCCTCCCCCTCCGGGGACAGCCGTACGGCAGCGCTGCCGAGCTCCATGCCGACGGGCTCGCCGTTCGCGGCGGCGGCCCCGGGCACCCGCAGCCCGTACGCCTGCCAGGCCCGCCGGGCCAGCGGCCAGTCCTGCAGGGCGGTGGCCGCGATGCCGACGTTCCACCAGTCGGGGGCGCCGGTCTCCCGGTCGAGCAGCGCGACGGCCCGCAGGCCTGCCGCGCGGGCCTGCTCCCAGTCGTGCCGGAACTTGTGCAGCAGGGCGAGGTTGAACCAGGACTCGGAGAGCCAGGGCTCCAGGTCGGCGGCACGTGTCAACAGAGCGCCCGCGTCCTCGTACCGGCCGTCGCCGATCAGCGTGAACGCCCGGTCGGTGGCCTGCCGCCAGGAGGCGGAGGGCCGGTGCCGTCCCTTGCCGAAGATCCTCACGATTCCCTGCCAGTTCCGTGGAGTGGGCTGGCTAGTGCTGCCCCCGGACACACCCTCTCATTCGCATCCAACCACGTACGGCTGGAAGGGCGCTCATTACCCATGGGTTACCCAGCCGCAGGCAGGGTCAGACAGTCCCGCGCGAGGACCCGGGCCAGCGATTCCACCACTTCGGGCGCATAGTCCCCTGCGGTGGCGAGCCGCAGCTCCTCCAGCGCCGTGAGGGGCCCGCCGGGCCCCGCGTCGCGTGCTTTCTCGTCGTAGGCGTTGACGGCCCGCACGATCCGGGCGGCAAGGGGCTGCTCCCGGTAGGGGTCGGCCTGCCGCTCCACGACCACGGCGACCGCCGAGTCGACCCCGGTCTGACGTACGACGGCCCCGCCGAGCAGGGCGATACGGCGCTGCTCGGCCGCGGGCAGTCCGGCGGTGGCGCCCGCGGGCACCGGGTCGACCAGGCTGAGCTGGCCGATGTCGTGCATGAGGGCGGCGTACTCCAGCACGGTCAGTTCCGGCCGGGTGAGCCCGAGGTCACGTCCGACGGCACGGCTGAGGGCCGCCACCCGGCGGGCGTGCCCGGCGGGGGTGTACCCGGCGATCTCGGTGGCGCGGGCGAGGGAGGTGATGGTCTGCCGGTAGGTGGTCCGCACGGCCGCGTACCGCTTGAAGGAGAGCTGGGTCAGCAGCAGCGGCAGCGAGAACACGGGCAGCGCCCACAGTCCGACGACGGCGACCGCGAGGGCCATCACCGCGCCCGTGGCGCACACGGCGGAGCCGATGCCGAGGAGGGCGTGCAGTTCGTCCCGCAGCAGCGGGCCGAAGGGCCACCGGGTGCGGGAGTGGGCGAGCGCGGCGGCGAGCACGGCGTCGCACAGTGCGGTGAGCGCGAGGAGGGCGAGGAGCAGCAGGGCATAGGCGGGGCCGTGCCATTGGCCGAACGCGCCCCGGTTGTACAGGGGTTGGAAGCAGACGGCGGCGAATCCGACGGTCAGCACGCGCCGCGCGAGGTGGTCGAGCACGGGTCCGCGTCCGCGGGCGATGTGCGGCACACTGCCGATGAGGGCGGCGGCGAGGACGACGGCGACGACCTGGGGGACACCGTGATGGGTGGGCTTCCCGGCATCCTCCCCGAGCAGGGCGTACGACATCGCGCCCGCGGCCCCGAGCGGCGCGGCCTCCCTGACCCGGGCACCGGTCCAGCGGCTGAGCTCGCCGACGGTGACGAGCAGCCCGAAGGCGAGAGCGGTGGGCCGCTCCTCCAGGCCGGTGCGGTGGGTGACGGCGAGGGAGACGGCGGCGAGGAGGCCGGCACAGGCGTGGATGACGAGCGTGAGCGGTGGCCGGCCACTCATCCGAGCCCTCCGTGCCTACTGGCAACGGCCACCCCACGCCCGTGCAGACGGGGCTGCTCCGCCCCGGCCACCGGGCGCTCACACCCCCGCGGCCCACTGGAGACAATCCCGGCGGGCACGGGCACGCAGGGGCGCGTCACAGCGGTCATCGGGCGCTCACCCCCGGGCCCCCGGTCGGCTGGAGACGGCCGCGGCTGGTGCGGGAACGCGGGGCTGCTCCTCCGCGGTGACTGCGGGATGCCAGCCGGACCGGGCGAGCGCCTGTACCAGTGCCGCGACCATGCGGGGGTCGAACTGTGCCCCCGCGCACCGCTCCAGCTCCTCCAGGGCGGCCGGGACCGGCCGGGCACGCCGGTAGCAGCGCGTGGACGTCATCGCGTCGAAGGCGTCCGCGACGGCCACCACGCGGGCGGATTCTGGGATCTGGCTTCCGCGCAGCCCGTAGGGATAGCCGCTGCCGTCAAGGCGTTCGTGGTGGTGGAGCACGGCGGCCCTGGCCTCGCCCAGAAAACCGATTCCGCGCACCATTTCGTGGCCGTACTCGGGATGCAGCTCGATCACCCGGCGCTCCTCGGGCGTCAGCGGCCCGTCCTTCCTCAACAGCCGCGTGGGGACGCCGAGTTTGCCCACGTCGTGCAGGATCCCGGCGAACCGCAGGACCTCGACGCGCTCGTCGTCCATGCCGAGTTCCCGGGCGATCATCATGGAGGCCTGGCCGACCCGTTCGCTGTGGCCGCGGGTGTACTCGTCCTTGATGTCGACGGCCTGCACCAGCGCCCGGATCGTCGCCTGGTGGGCGGCGCGCTCCCGGTGGTACTGCGTGAACACCCACCAGGACACGCACATCGGCAGCAGTACCAGCAGCGCGGCGACGGGCCCGTACGGGCTGCGCCACAGGACGGCCATCATCAGCCCGGCGAGACCGTGCACCACCACCGGCGCCAGCGACCGTACGAACAGCCCGCGCCAGGCCCGCCGCACCGGCACCCGCTCGGCCAGCGCGCGGATCCCGCCGTCGAGGGCGGTCAGCACCAGGCAGAAGGCCAGGACCGCTGCGCCCGCGGGCACGAGTACGCAGGGGAAGTCGGAGGCGACGACCGCATCCCGCCCGCCGAGCGACCAGTGCACCCGGCCCGCGGCCCACACGCCGAGCACCAGTTGGGCGGCGCGCCAGCACCGCCGCAGCCGCCGCGGCCGCTGGTCGACCCGGGACAGCAGCGCCCCCGGCAGCGCGACCAGCGCGGCGGCCGGGGGCGGCAGCAGAAAGGCACCGGCGAGCAGCACCGGGTAGAACGTTCCGGCAAAGCGCCATCGGGCGGCGGCCTGCTCACAGCCGGCGTAGAGCAGGGCGAGCAGGGCGACCGCCCGCCAGGAGGTGTGGACGGCGAGCAGCGGAAGCAGGCAGAGCAGCGCGCCGAGGACCGTACAGGCGACGTAAGCGCGTGCCCCTGCCGGAACCGCCTCCATCATGCTCCTCCCGGCCGAACCTCTCCGGGTGAGGAGACTAGGACGGGCCGGGGGGCGTCCGCGGGCTTATGAACCGCGGATTAGCACGTTCGAGTGACGACAGCCCGTTCCAGGCATTTCGGACGAAGGTCCGGGGGAGTTCAGGACTCCTGCGGGGTCGCGGTGACGTCGTGCTCGGGGACGGTCTGTCCGGAGCGGATCAGGTCGAGCCGCCCCAGGACCTTGGCGCGCAGGTCGGACGGTACGTCGTCATGGCCGCAGCACCGCTTGACCAGCTTCTTCACGGCCTGCTCCAGACCGTACTTCTCCAGGCAGGGCGAGCACTCCTTGAAGTGCTGCTTGAACTTGTCGCGATCGACGTCCGGCATCTCACTGTCGAGGAACTCGTAGAGATGGTCGAGGACCTCACTGCAGTCCGTCTCGTGCGGCTCTCCGCAGCTCATGAGCCCGAGCCTTTCGCTTCGTCCGACTCTCCGGCGCCGGCCGGGACCAGTCCGCGCTCGCGCGCGTAGTCCTCGAGCATGCCGCGCAGTTGACGGCGGCCCCGGTGCAGCCGGGACATCACCGTACCGATGGGTGTCCCCATGATGTCCGCGATCTCCTTGTACGCAAAGCCCTCGACATCGGCGAGGTACACGGCGATGCGGAATTCCTCGGGGATCGCCTGGAGTGCTTCCTTCACGTCCGAGTCGGGCAGGTGGTCGAGCGCCTGCGACTCCGCGGAGCGCAGACCGGTCGACATGTGCGACTCGGCGCGGGCGAGCTGCCAGTCCTCGATCTCCTCGGCCGCGGAACGCTGGGGTTCACGCTGCTTCTTGCGGTACGAGTTGATGAAGGTGTTGGTGAGGATCCGGTACAGCCACGCCTTGAGATTGGTGCCTTCGCGGAACTGGTGGAAGGACGCGTACGCCTTCGCGTACGTCTCCTGCACCAGGTCCTCGGCGTCGGCAGGGTTGCGCGTCATGCGCAGTGCGGCCGAGTACATCTGGTCGAGGAATTCGAGCGCGTCCCGCTCGAAGCGCGCGCTGCGCTCCGTGGTCGACTCCGCGCTGACGCCCTGGCCCTCGGGCAGCTCCGCCTGGCCGTTGTCGGTCCCTGCGTCGATCCCAGTGACCGGACCCACCTCCTCAAGATTCCGGGCAGCACCGAAACCGGTGTCGCCAGAATCGGAGGATAGACGACGACCCGTCCCCGCCGCCCCTCGAATAGGGGTGGTCTTGGCCGCAGTCAGCACCGTCCAGTCCAGGTCAGTGCGGCTGCTGCGGCTCGGGCATACGGTCGAACCCATGCGGCGGACTTCCTCTCCCACGACGATCGGTGCTGGTCTCCAGCACTTCTGTCCGCCTCAACAGTGGCCACCCGCGCGGCATTCCCCGCCGTCACCCGAGTGACGCGGTCCACTGGCCGACACCGTCCGTGATGATCTCCAGCGCCTGTTCCTGCGTGATCTCCGCCCGCTTGGGCACGGCGAACCCGTGATCGCCGTACGGGACCCCGACCAGCTCGTACGGCCCTTTCGGGAACTCCTCGGGCCGTCCGAAGGGGTCGTTCCCGCCCTGTACGACGAGGGTGGGCACCCCGGACCCCAGCAGTTCCTCGGCGCGGGACTTCTCCGGCTTGCCCGGCGGGTGCAGCGGGAAGCTGAGGGCGAGGACGGCACGGGCACCGAGCTCGACGGCCGTACGGCAGGCGACGCGGGCGCCCGCGCTGCGTCCGCCCGAGACCACCGGCAGTCCGGGCCCGGCAAGAGCGGGCCAGATCCCGCGCCAGCCGAGGTCGAGCGTCTTGGGAGCGGGCGCCAGCTTCTTGCCGGCCACCCGCCAGGGCTGCTCGACGAGGGCGACGGTCACCCCGTGTCCCGGCAGGACCCGGCCGAGGGCCTGGAGGTCCCGTGCCCCGATGCCGCCGCCGGCGCCGTGGCTGACGGCGAGGACGAGCCGGGGCTGCGCCGCGTGGCGCCAGGTGATGCGGGCCGGACCGGCATCGGTCTCGACGTCCTGTGTCACTTCTGTCAGATCTGTCACATCAGAAAAGTGTGCCTTCTTCGGGGCCCTCGAGTTCCTTCAGCAGCTCCGGCCCGTTGTTGCGGACGTTGCTGACGGCGGTGGAGACGGGGTAGGCGCGCATCAGCCCGGCGGGCGGCGGCTCCAGCAGCGACCGCAGGTCCTCGGGGTCGGTGCGCGAGGGGTCGAGCCAGGCGTCCCAGCGGTCCGGGGTGAGCATCAGCGGCATCCGGGGGTGGATGTCGGCGAGCGCGTGCGGGCCCTCGGCCGGGGCGACGGCGAGCGGTGTCGTCTCCGCCTCGGTGGTGATCACGGAGCAGGTCACCCACCAGGCCTGCGGGTGGTCGTCGGGCAGCGTCCTGTCCCGCCAGAACTCGTACAGCCCGGCCATCGCGAAGACCGACCCGTCCGCGGGCAGCACGAAGTACGGCTGCTTGCGGGGCCGCTTCTTCTTCCCCTCGACCTCCAGGTCCCGCTCGCCCTTGCCGGTGACCCACTCGTAGTAGCCGTCGGCGGGGATGATGCAGCGGCGGGAGACGAAGGCCCGCTTGTACGACGGCTTCTCGTGGACGGTCTCGGCACGGGCGTTGATCATCCGCGCCCCGCCCTCGGGGGTCTTCGCCCAGGACGGCACCAGGCCCCACTTCAGCGTGCGCAGCTGCCGAACCGGCCGCGGGTCCTCGGCGTCCTTGAGGGGGCGGTCCAGGACGGCGTAGACCTCCTTGGTGGGGGCCACGTTGTAGTCGGGCGCGAGGGTCTCCTCGGGTTCCCACTTCTCGATCTCAAAGATTCCTGCGAGATCCTCGGGCCTACGACTCGCTGCATACCGTCCGCACATACGTGCCACACTGCCAGGCCCACCCGTCGCCCGACCACCACCCCTCAACGATTGCGCCACGCGCAAGCCCCTGTTGACTGTCACCCGAGGGAGCCACCGCCGAACATGCACCCCACCGCAACCGCCTCGCTCGCCTCCCTCTGGGACCAGGTCTCCGGCAGTCAGCCGGACCCCGACCTCTGGGTGGTGATCGCGACCCTGGTCGCCGCGCTGACGGTGGTCGTCCCGCACAACGTCTGGCGCATCTCGCGCAACGCCATCACCATCGCCCACGAGGGCGGCCACGGCCTGATCGCCCTGCTCACCGGCCGTCAACTCACGGGCATACGGCTGCACTCCGACACCAGCGGCCTCACCGTCAGCCGCGGCAAGCCGCACGGCCTCGGCATGATCCTCACCGCCGCCGCGGGCTACACCGCTCCCCCGCTCCTCGGCCTCGGCGGCGCGGCCCTGCTCGCCGTCGGCCACATCACGCTGCTGCTGTGGCTGGCAACGGCCCTGCTGGTCGCCATGCTGGTGATGATCCGCAACGCGTACGGCGCCCTGACGGTGATCCTCACCGGCGGCACGTTCCTCCTGGTCTCCTGGCTGGCGGGCCCCCAGGTCCAGGCGGCCTTCGCCTATGCGGTGGTGTGGTTCCTGCTGGTGGGCGGCGTACGCCCGGCCTTCGAGCTGCAGGCGAAGCGGAGCCGCGGAGTCGCGGGCGACTCGGACGCGGACCAGCTGTCCAGGCTGACGCACGTACCTGCGTGGCTGTGGCTGTTCCTGTTCCATGCGGTGAGCCTGTGCTCGCTGATAGGCGGGGGGCGCTGGCTTCTTGAGATGTGATGCAGCCCCGAAGGGGCGCATCACAGGGGCGCGGGACTCTGACATGTGCGGCTCCGCCGCGGGGCGCGATCAACCCCCACGGCGCCGCACCTGTACAACGACCTGCACAACCCCCTGCTTATAAAGTGGCCCCATGGCCACAAACCCCGCACACACCGCCCTCTGGCCCGCCCCCCTCGCGAGCGGAGCCGTCGATGCGACGGTCCACGTGCCGGGGTCCAAGTCGGTCACCAACCGTGCCCTCGTCCTGGCGGCGCTGGCGAGCGAGCCCGGCTGGCTGCGCCGCCCCCTCCGCTCCCGCGACACCCTGCTGATGGCCGAGGCCCTGCGGGCCATGGGCGTCGACATCGAGGAGGGTGTCGGCCCCGACGGCACCGGCGAGACCTGGCGGGTGCTCCCCACCGGCCTGCACGGTCCGGCCACGGTCGACGTCGGCAACGCCGGCACCGTGATGCGCTTCCTGCCCCCGGTGGCCGCCCTCGCCGACGGCCCCATCCGCTTCGACGGCGACCCGAGGTCGTACGAGCGCCCCCTGCACGGCGTCATCGACGCCCTGCGCGTGCTCGGCGCCCGTATCGACGACGACGGCCGTGGCGCGCTGCCGCTGACGGTGCACGGCGGGGGCGCCCTGGACGGCGGCCCGGTGGAGATCGACGCCTCCTCGTCCTCCCAGTTCGTGAGCGCCCTGCTGCTCTCCGGCCCGCGTTTCAACCAGGGCGTCGAGGTCCGTCACATCGGCAGCTCCCTGCCCTCCCTCCCGCACATCCGCATGACCGTCGACATGCTGCGCGCGGTCGGCGCCCAGGTGGACACCCCGGAGTCGGGCGGCGAGCCCAATGTGTGGCGGGTGACGCCGGGCGCGCTGCTCGGCCGGGACCTGACCATCGAGCCGGACCTGTCCAACGCGCAGCCGTTCCTGGCTGCCGCCCTGGTGACCGGCGGCAAGGTCGTGATCCCCGACTGGCCGTCCCGCACCACGCAGCCCGGCGACAAGCTGCGGGAGATCTTCACCGACATGGGCGGTTCCTGTGAACTGACCGAGTACGGGCTGGAGTTCACCGGTTCGGGCACGATCCGCGGTATCGACGTGGATCTGAGCGAGGTCGGTGAGCTGACCCCGGGCATCGCCGCCGTCGCGGCCCTCGCGGACTCCCCCTCCACCCTCCGCGGCGTGGCCCATCTGCGGCTGCACGAGACGGACCGGCTGGCCGCCCTCACCAAGGAGATCAACGAACTCGGCGGTGACGTCACCGAGACCGCCGACGGCCTGCACATCCGCCCGCGCAAGCTGCACGGCGGGATCTTCCACACGTACGAGGACCACCGTATGGCGACGGCCGGCGCGATCATCGGCCTCGCGGTCGAGGGCGTGCAGATCGAGAACGTGGCGACGACGGCGAAGACCCTTCCGGACTTCCCCGACATGTGGGCCGGGATGCTCGGGGCGTAGAGGACGGCAAGGACCAGTCATGCGCCGCTACGGCAAGCACACCGACGAGGACGACATCCGCAGCCGCCCGAACCGCAAGGGCAACCGGCCGCGCACCAACATCAGGCCCAAGCACGAGGACGCCGCCGAGGGGATGGTCCTCACCGTCGACCGGGGCCGTCTGACCTGTCTGGTCGAGGACCGGATCGTGCTGGCGATGAAGGCCCGCGAACTCGGCCGGAAGGCGGCGATCGTCGGCGACCGGGTGGCCCTCGTCGGCGATCTCTCCGGCAAGAAGGACACCCTCGCGCGCATCGTCCGCATCGAGGAGCGCACCTCGCTGCTGCGCCGCACCGCCGATGACGACGACCCGTACGAGCGCGCGGTCGTCGCCAACGCCGACCAGCTCGCCATCGTCACCGCCCTGGCCGACCCGGAACCCCGCCCACGCCTCATCGACCGCTGCCTGGTCGCGGCGTACGACGGCGGCCTGGAACCCCTCCTGGTCATGACCAAGTCGGACCTCGCCCCGCCCGACAAGCTCCTGGAGCTCTACGGCGACCTGGACATCCCCTATGTCGTCACCAGCCGCGAGGAGTTGGAGAACGGCGACGCGGCGGCCCGGGTGCGCGAGCAACTCGACGGCAGGATCACGGCGTTCGTCGGTCACTCGGGCGTCGGCAAGACGACCCTGGTCAACGCGCTGGTCCCGGAGGACCGGCGGCGGCTGACCGGCCATGTGAACGCGGTGACCGGCCGCGGCCGTCACACGACCACTTCGGCGCTGGCGCTCCCGCTCAGCGGCGACGACGGCTGGGTGATCGACACGCCGGGCGTGCGGTCCTTCGGCCTCGCGCACATCGACCCGTCCCGGGTCATCCACGCCTTCCCCGACCTGGAACCGGGCACGGAGGGCTGCCCGCGCGCGTGCAGTCACGACGAGCCGGACTGCGCGCTGGACGCGTGGGTGGCCGAGGGCCATGCGGACCCGGCCCGGCTCTATTCGCTGCGTCGGCTGCTGTCCACGCGGGAGCGCAAGGAGGGTGACTGACCTCCGCGGTGTTTGTGAGGCGCCGAGCCCGGTAAGTGCATAATCGCACCGAGCCGGACATACGGGAGGACAGCACATGGCGTGGCTGCTGGTAGTGGTGGCCGGGTTGCTCGAGACGGGTTTCGCCGTGTGCCTCAAGCTCTCCCACGGTTTCACCCGCCTGTGGCCGACGATCGCGTTCTGCGCCTTCGCCTTGGGCAGCTTCGGCCTCCTCACCCTGTCCCTGAGGAAGCTGGACGTCGGCCCCGCCTACGCGGTGTGGACCGGCATCGGCGCGGCGGGCACCGCGATCTACGGCATGGTCTTCCTCGGCGACCTGGTGTCGATGCTGAAGCTCGTCTCGATCAGCCTGGTCATCGTGGGCGTGATCGGCCTCCAGCTCTCCGGGTCCGCCCACTAGACGACGTGGACGGCTTCGGGCGGCCGCGGACCGCTGCCGGTCCGCGTCAACTCCCGTTCCCCCAGCGTGCGCTCGACCCGTGCAATCACTCACCAGCCGAAGTCGCCGTCGGGAGCGGTCACTTGAGCAGCGGACGGCGGCTCCCCTCCCACCGTGAGGAAGAACATCCGGGGACGCGTCGACCTTGCGTCCCGTCACACCACCTGCCGGGGCAGGGCCGTGCGGACCAGGTCCGCCACCCCGCCCTCCCCCGGCGGCGCCGCCACGCAGGACAGAGCCAGCCGCACCACCAGCTCGCAGGAGCGCGCCAGATCCGCCGTGTCCGACTTGACCGCCCCCGGCTTCGACAGCACCGCCACGGCACGGTCCCGGACCATCGCCACGAAGTCGCCGGGCGACGGCAGCGGGCCGTCCGCCCGCCGCTGCGCCGGCACCGCCGAGGAGGACGGCACCGCGGACAGCGTCGGCGAGGGCAGCCGTTCACTCCAGCAGCCGGTCAGCATGGCCCGTACGAGTGCGTTCTCGCGCGCCGTCGCCGCGGTCCATTCGGCGGTCGCGGTGAGCCGGTCCCGGGCGTCGCTGTGGGTGGCGAGCGCACGTTCGACGCCGGCGAGATAGCCGTCCGCCTCCCTTCTCACGAGCGCCCTGGCGAGCCCCTCCTTGCTGCCGAACTCGTTGTAGAGGGTCTGCCGGGACACTCCGGCGGCCGAAGCGACGTCCACCATCCGTACGGCGGACCACGGTCGGCGCGCCAGCGCCGTGTACGCGGCGTCCAGTAGGGATTCCCGCGCTGCAGGCATCATCGCCTCCCTGGGGCGAGCGGCTCTGCGCCCAGATTTGACGCGCACAGGGGCACTGTCAAGGGTTCGCGAGCGCACGCGGGGGCGCCCCTCGGCCGCCGTGTGCCGCCCCCGAAGGCCGCAATGTGCCGCCAAACCGTGAGCATGGCCTGGTGGCCCCACCGCGACCTCGCCGGATAGCGTTCGTTCCATGCCGGACTACCTCGACGATCTCCGTTTCGCCCACGTCCTCGCGGACGCCGCCGACGCGGCAACGACGTCCCGCTTCAAGGCGCTCGACCTCAAGGTCGAGACGAAACCGGACATGACCCCGGTGAGCGAAGCGGACAAGGCGGCGGAGGAGCTCATCCGCGGCCAGCTCCAGCGCGCCCGCCCCCGGGACGCGGTCCTCGGCGAGGAGTACGGCCTGGAGGGCACGGGCCCCCGCCGCTGGGTGGTCGACCCGATCGACGGCACCAAGAACTACGTACGCGGTGTCCCGGTGTGGGCCACCCTGATCTCCCTGATGGAGGCGGGCGAGACCGGCTTCGAGCCCGTCGTCGGCGTCGTCTCCGCGCCCGCTCTGGGCCGCCGCTGGTGGGCCGCGAAGGGCCACGGCGCCTTCACCGGCCGCAGCCTCTCCTCCGCCTCCCGTCTGCAGGTCTCCCGCGTCGCGAAGCTGGCGGACGCCTCCTTCGCGTACTCCTCCCTGTCCGGCTGGGAGGACCAGGGCCGGCTGGGCGGCTTCCTGGACCTGACCCGCGAGGTGTGGCGCACGCGCGCGTACGGCGACTTCTGGCCGTACATGATGGTCGCCGAGGGCTCGGTCGACATCTGCGCCGAGCCGGAGCTCTCCCTCTGGGACATGGCCGCCAACACGATCATCGTCACCGAGGCCGGTGGCACCTTCACGGGCCTGGACGGCCGCCCGGGCCCGCACAGCGGCAACGCTGCCGCCTCGAACGGCCTGCTGCACGACGAGTTGCTGGGTTATCTCAACGAGCGCTACTGACGCGCACACACAAAAGCACAGATGAGCGCGTGCGCCCTCAATTGGCAGCACGCGCCCTCTTGTTGACTCCCGCTTTACCTGCGACTCTGAGAGTCCCCCCACTTGTGAACTTGTGAATCCTGGAACTAAGTGGGATTTCCTTGGAGGTGGCTGAAGTCCATGCTCGTCCGCGACGCCATGAGCACGGTGGTTCTGACCATCGGCCCCGCCCACACCCTCCGCCAGGCCGCAGCCCTGATGTCCGCCCGCCGGGTCGGCGCGGCCCTGGTCCTCGACCCCGACGCCGGCGGTATCGGCATCCTCACCGAACGCGACATCCTCAACTCCGTCGGCCTCGGCCAGAGCCCCGACATCGAGCGCGCCCACGACCACACCACCAACGACGTCGTCTTCGCCGCCCCGTCCTGGACGCTGGAGGAGGCGGCCCGCGCCATGGCCCACGGCGGCTTCCGCCATCTCATCGTCCTCGACCGGGGTGAGCCGGCCGGCATCGTCTCGGTCCGCGACATCATCCGCTGCTGGGCACCGGCACGGCAGCACGTTCCCGCCTGAGCTCGAAGGGGGACCGGAAAACCACTTTGGACTCAGTCCAATTCCGGCAGCGATCCAAACTCACACCTGTTCGGAAAATGGTCCCCCTGCTGTTAGGCTGGATTTCATGAGCGACCTTCTGGAACGGCTGCGCGGACGCGGATGGCGGATGACCGCGCAGCGGCGCGTCGTGGCCGAGGTTCTCGACGGCGAGCATGTGCATCTGACCGCCGACGAGGTCCACTCCCGGGCCGTCGCCAAGCTGCCCGAGATCTCCCGCGCGACCGTCTACAACACGCTGGGCGAGCTGGTCTCCCTCGGTGAGGTGCTCGAGGTCTCCACCGACAAGCGCGCCAAGCGGTACGACCCGAACGCGCACCGGCCGCACCACCACCTGGTCTGCGCCCAGTGCGGCGCGATCCGCGACGTCCACCCGAGCGGCAACCCGCTCGCCGACCTCCCCGACACGGAGCGCTTCGGCTTCACCGTCTCGGACGTCGAGGTCACCTACCGCGGCATCTGCCCGAACTGCGCGGCGGCGTAACCACCCGCGGCGCGAACACCAAGAGCGGGGAAAACACCGAGGGCCGGAATCCATTCACTGGATTCCGGCCCTCGGCCTTCAGTAGCGGGGACAGGATTTGAACCTGCGACCTCTGGGTTATGAGCCCAGCGAGCTACCGAGCTGCTCCACCCCGCGTCGGTGAACGCAACATTACGTGAAGCCCTCGACCAGACGCAAATCGCTTGTCCCGGGCTACGCAGCTGCGGGCAGTCGTGCCGCTGGGGCGGCACCCGTCCCACAGAGAGCGGCACCCCGCAAGCGCGGGCGAGCGAAACGCAGCGACAGCGACCCCCACCGCCGGGGCCGCTATGCCGACAGCTCCTCCAGCAACGCGTCCCGTAGCCGCGCCGCCCGCTCGGACACTTCCGCCGGCCCCAGGGACACCGCCCGGGCCGCCCACCGCTGCCCCTCCGCCAGCTCACCCCGACGCGCGTAGACCAGGGCCAGCCGCAGCGCCGCCCGCCCGTGCCCCGCGTCGGCGGCCCGCGTCCACCACACGGCGGCCTCCGGCTCGCTCCCCTCGCGGGCCAGCAGCAGCCCGAGGTTGAAGGCGCCGTTGCGGGACCCGGCCTCGGCGGCCAAGCGGTACCAGCGCGCCGCGTCCACCACGTCGCCGCGGGCGGCGGCCATCATCCCGACCCGTACCTGCGCCCGCCGGTGCCCCTGGGAAGCCGCTCGCTCGTACCACTCCTCGCACTCGGTCTTCTCGTGCACGGACTCCCCGAGCTCATGCGCGGGCGCAGGCGGGCGCCGGGCGTCCAGGACGGTCGCCAGCCGGTACGCGGCCTCCGCACTGCCGCCTCCTGCCGCACAGCGCAGATGCCGCTCCGCCGCCCGCTCGTCCCCGTCCCGCAGCCGCGCCATGCCGACCTGCAGCGCCGCCTCGGTGTGCCCGGCGGCCGCGGCACGCTCGTACCAGAGCAGCGCGACGTCGTCCTCGGCCCGCCCCGCGTGCAGGATCCCCAGGTTGAACGCGGCGTCCACGCTCCCGGCCTCCGCGGCCTTGGAGAACCACGGCTCGGCGCCGGTCGTGTCGCCGCCCTGCAGCAGCAGGATCGCCAGGGCGTTCGCCGCCTCCCGGTGTCCGGCGTACGCGGCCCGGCGGTACCACTGCTCGGCCTGTGCGGTCCGCCCCTGCTCGGCGCAGAGCAGCCCGAGGTTGTAGGCGCCGTTGTCGTCACCGGCGTCCATCGCGGCCCGGTACCAGCGCTCGGCGGTCTGCGTCTCGCCGCGCTCGGCATGCAGGGCGCCCAGCGCGTTCGCGGCGTTGCCGTCCCCGTCCTGGGCGGCCCTGAGCCACCACACGGCGGCGCTCTCGGTGTCGCCGGCGTCCCGCAGCAGGAACCCGAGCGCGCAGGCGGCGCGCGCCTCGCCGTCCTTGGCGGAGGTCAGATACCAGCGCCCGGCCTCCTTGAGCTCCCCGCGTTTCTCCAGGATCGCACCGAGGTGCAGCGCGGCCCGCCGGTGTCCGCGCGCGGCGGCCTGACGGTAGAACTGCTCGGCCTGAGCCAGCAGTTCGACACCGTTGTCGGCCCCGTCCTCGCCCTGGCGGGCCGCTTTGCGGTCGAGTGCACGTGCCAGGCGGTACGCCGCCTCCCGGTGCCCGCGCTCCGCCGCAGCCCGCATCCAGTCCTCGGCTCCGGCGTCCCCGCGGTGCTCCAGCAGGTCGGCGAGCGCGTAGGCGCCCAGGGCGTGCCCCTGTTCGGCGGACTGCCGCAGCCAGTACTCGGCGGCGGGCTCGTCCCCGCGCTCGCGGTGATGACGCCCGAGCGCGTGTGCGGCGGCCGCGGACCCGGCGACGGCGGCGATCCGCCACCAGCCGGCGGCGTCGTCGGCGTATCCGCGCTGATGGAGAAGGACCCCCAGGTTGTTGGCGGCGGCACGGTCGCCCGCGGCGGTGGCGGCACGCAGATGGGGCTCGGCTCCGTCGAGATCACCACGGCGCAGCAGCATGGCCCCGAGGACACTCATCGCCTCGACGTCGCCGGCCTCGGCGGCGAGCCGCTGACGAACTTCCTCGACGGCCTCCTCAGCCACCTCCCCGGCTTCGCCCGGTTCGGAAGGCTGCACAAATCGCCCTGTCTCGAACAGAGTTGCCTTGTCCCCCATAACGTCCATCGTCGCACCACCTGCAACCCGGGTACACCTGGTATACCGCAGCCAGTGAGGTCACTTCAGCGTTTTGTCGACATGCCCACAGAGAGACAAGTCAAACACAGTTCCCCCAACTCCCGGAGGCGGCATGACGATCCCCCTGACCGGCACATGCGTTCGCACATCACAAAGGCCCGGATCCTTGAGGATCCGGGCCTTCGACTGCAGTAGCGGGGACAGGATTTGAACCTGCGACCTCTGGGTTATGAGCCCAGCGAGCTACCGAGCTGCTCCACCCCGCGTCGTTGTGTGGCAACCGTACCACGACGCGGGGTGGACATGATCAGCCGCTGTCCGAGCTGCCGCTCGGGCTCGGACTGCCGCTCGGACCGGGACTGCTGCTGCTCTTGCTGCCGCCGCCACTCGCCCTGCCGGCCTTGGACTGTGCGTCCTCGGCCCGTTTGAGGGCGTCCTGGAGGTCCTTCTGGGCCTGGCCGTACGCCTGCCAGTCGCCCTTCTTGAGGGCTTCCTGGCCGGCGTCGAAGGCCTTCTGGGCGTCGTTCAGGGCCTGTTGGACCGTCGGGTTGCCGGCCGTCGGCGGCGGATTCGTCCCCGTGTCCGAGGGCGGTGTGGTCGAACTCTCCGCGCCGAAGACCTTGTCGAGGGCCTGGCCCAGGGTGTCCTCGAAGGCGGTGTTGCCTCCGTAGGTCACCAACACCTTGCGCAGCAGGGGGTACTTGAGTCCACCACCGCGTACGTAGACCGGCTCCACGTAGAGCAGTCCTCCGTCGAGCGGCACCGTCAGCAGGTTGCCGTACTCGATGTCGGAGTCGCCGCCCTTGAGGAGCTTGATCGCCGCGGCGATGTTCTGTTCGGAGTTGAACTTGCTCTGTACCTGTTTGGGTCCGTCGACGGTCGTGCTCGTCGGCAGTTTCAGGATTCTGATCTTGCCGTAGTCACTGGTGCTCGCATCGGCGTCGACCGCCATGAACGCACTGAGGTTGTCCCGTCCGTTCGGCGTGAAGGTCGTCGTCAGCGAGAACGCCTGCGAGGTCTGGCCGGGCATCTTCATGCTCAGGTAGTACGGCGGCACCGCGTTGCCCGACTTGTTGGTCGGGTCGTCCGGCACCTGCCACACCTCGCTGCCGGTGAGGAAGGTCTGCGCGTCCGTGACGTGGTAGCGGCTGAGCAGCTCGCGCTGGACCTTGAACAGGTCCTGCGGGTAACGGAAGTGGGCCTGCAGCTCGTGCGAGATGTCCTGCTTCGGCTTCACCGTGCCCGGGAACGCCTTCATCCACGTCTTCAGGACGGGGTCGGCGGTGTCCCACTGGTAGAGCTTGACCTCGCCGGTGTACGCGTCGACGGTCGCCTTCACCGAGTTGCGGATGTAGTTGACCTGGTTCTGCTGGGCCACCACCGCGCGGTTGGTGTTGGTCGCGGTGAGCGAGTCGGCGGTGGTGTCGCCGAGGGTCGTCCGGGAGGCGTACGGATAGCCGTTGGTCGTCGTATAGGCGTCGACGATCCACTGGATACGGCCGTGCACCACCGCCGGATAGGCGTCGCCGTCGATGGTCAGCCAGGGCGCCACCGCCTCGACGCGCTCCTTGGGGGTGCGGTTGTACAGGATCCGCGAACCCTTGCCGATCGCCCCGGAGTAGAGGATCTGCGGCTCGTTGAACGCGACCGCGTAGGCGGCCCGGTTGATCGGGTTGGCGAGGTTGACGCCGCTGTTGCCCTTGTAGCTGGTGGTCTTCTCGCCGCTGTCGTCGGAGTAGTCGATCTCCTGCTGGGGACCGCCGACGATCGAGTAGGTGGTGGTCTTCTCGCCGTAGTAGATCTGCTGCTTGTACTTCCCGAGGTCACCCGTGGACGGCAGGTCGGACTCGGTGAAGACGGGCTGGCCGTCCTGGACCTCGGTGCCCTTGGCGGCGACCACGCCGTAGCCGTGGGTGTAGCGGAAGTGGTCGTTGATCCAGTTGTTCTTCGGAATGCCGTTGAGGTTCAGCTCGCGCAGACCGATGACGGTGTCCTGCTCCTTGCCGTCCTTGCTGTAGCGGTCGACGTCCAGATTGTTCGGGAACGCGTAGTAGTTCCTGATCTGTTGGAGCTGCTGGAAGGTCGGCGAGACGATGTTCGGGTCCAGGATGCGGATGCTCGCCGCGTCGTCGACTCCGTCGCGCAGCTTGGTCTTGTCCTTGGTGGTGCTCGTCCCCGAGTAATCGGTCACCTTGGTGTCGTCGATGCCGTACGCCTCACGTGTCGCCTTGAGGTTCTTCTGTACGTACGGCGCTTCCTTGGCCTGCTCGTTCGGCTGGACCTGGAACTTCTGGACGATCGCGGGGTAGAGCCCGCCGATGAGGATCGCCGAGAGCACCATCAGGCCGAAGCCGATCACGGGCAGCTGCCAGGTGCGGCGCCACAGGGTGGCGAAGAACAGCAGCGCGCAGATGACGGCGATGCAGAACAGGATCGTCTTGGCCGGCAGATAGGCGTTCGCGTCGACGTACCTGAGGCCCGTCCAGTTGTCCGTCGCCTTGAAGTCGCTGGACTTGACCGCGAGGCCGTACCGGTCGAGCCAGTACGCGACGGCCTTCAGCGCGACGAAGATGCCGAGCAGCACCGAGAGGTGGCCGGTCGCGGCGGCGGTGGCGCGCGCGCCCGGGGAGGTGATCCTGAGGCCGCCGTACAGGTAGTGCGTGAGCGCGGCGGCGATCAGGGAGAGGATCGCGGCGGCGAAGCCGAAGCCGAGCAGGAAGCGGTACCAGGGCAGGTCGAAGGCGTAGAAGGAGACGTCGAGGTGGAACTGCGGGTCCTTCTGGTGGAAGGGCACGCCGTTGACCCACATCAGCCAGGTGCGCCACTGGCTCGAAGCCGAGGCGCCGGCGATCAGTCCGACCAGGGCGGTGATCCCGAGCAGCAGCCAGGTCTTGTACGGGGCGATGCCCATCCGGTAGCGGTCCAGGCTCTGCTGCTCCATGGACATGGCGCTCAGCGGCGGCCGCAGCCGGTGGGCCAGCCAGATGTTGAAGCCGACCGCGAGGGCCATCAGCAGACCGAAGACGAAGAACAGTCCGATCTTGGTCCACAGGGTGGTGGTGAAGACGGACGAGTACTTCACGGAGCGGTACCAGAGCCAGTCCGTCCAGAAGCCCGCGAACATGGTGAACGCCATGCCGAGGACGGCAAGGACGCCCAGTGTCATCAGCAGGGTCCGGACTCGCCGGGACGGGCGGCCCACTCTGATCCGTGGCCCCGTCGGGCCTCCGCCGCGGTCCGGCATCTGGAAAGCCAAGGTGCGCACCTCGAAGTCGCTGTCGGTTCGTCAGGCCCCCGCGTGTTCGTGAGCCCCGCCGTGGCCCCCCGTGATCGCGGGCCCACACCTATGCAACTTACTCACCGTTTACTCGGTTCCCGATTCCGGCCATGAACGAGGCAGGATTGTGACCATGTCCAACACTCCCATGGCAGCGAGCCCGCTCACCCGGGCCGTACTCGAGATCGACGAGTACGCCTCCGGCCTCGGCTGGGACCAGCCCGCCCGCCTCTTCGCCCTCGTAGACACCGCTCGGCTGCGGTCCCAGGAGCCCGCGCTCGCGGCCCAGCTGGGCCTTGCGGACGAACCCGACACCACCGGGCTCACCCCGGTCGAGCAGGACGAGATCCCGGCCGGCAAGCCGCTGGACGAGTTCCTCGCCACGATCGCCTGGCCCGACGCGGTGGCCGGCTGCGCGCTCACCGTGGAGCGGCTGATGCTGCCGCCGTCCGCCGAGTCCCAGGTCCCCGAAGGGCTGGACGAGGCGGGGCTGGCGAAGTGGGTGGCCCGGCACCCTGACCGTCAGGAGGTCCGGATGACGGTGGCGGTGCTGCGCGACGGCGCCCGTGACTCGGCGCTGCGGCTGCGCGAGAAGGACACCCCGACGGAGGTCCTCACGGGCTCCGACCTGGTGCCGGGCCTGGCACAGGCACTGGCCGCGACCTTCGAGGAGTAGGCCGCCGCAGCCCTTCGGACTACTTGGTCGTGCACTTGGGCAGGTCGGACGTCTTTCCGGTGCGGATGTCCTTCAGCGCGCCGAGGGCGTCCTCGATGGTGTTCACCTTGACCAGGGTGAGCCCGCTCGGGGTGTCCTTGGCGGCGGCCTTGCAGTTGTCGGCCGGCGTCAGGAAGTACTGGGCGCCCTTGTCGCGTGCGCCGACCGTCTTCATCTCGATGCCGCCGATCGGGCCGACCTTGCCGCTGTCGTCGATCGTGCCGGTGCCGGCCACGAACCTGCCGCCGGTCAGGTCGCCCGGAGTGAGCTTGTCGTAGATGCCGAGCGCGAACATCAGACCGGCACTCGGACCGCCGACGTCGGCGAGCTTGATGTCGATGGTGAACGGGAAGGTGTGATCGGTCCCCGCGGAGATCCCGACGATGGCGCGCTTCTTGCCGCTGTCGTCGGAGGTGGTGGTCGTGATCGTGACGTCGCGGGTCGTGGTCGCCGTCGTGTTCTTCTTCTCGGCGGCGGCCTGCTCCTTGGCGGGCACGATCGTGAAGTCGACCTTCTGGCCCGGCTGGTGCTTGGTCACGAGCCTGGCGACGTCGGAGGGCTGCTTCACGGCCGTACCGTCGACGGCCTTGATCACGTCTCCGGCGTGCAGCCGGCCCTGCGCCGGGGAGCCCTTGACCACGGTCGAGACGATCACCCAGCTGTTCACCGGGATGCCGAGTTCCTTCAGCGCTGCGACCTTGGCGCTCTCCTGGGACTGGCTGAACTCCTCGGCGTTCTCCTGGGTGGACTGCTGTTCGGTCTTGCCGTCCGGGTAGAGCGTGTCGTGCGGCACGACCTTGCTGTCATGGGCCAGCCAGCCGTAGACGGCCTCGACGAGGTTCATCTTGTAGTCGGCGCTGGTGACCCGCACGGTCGTCATGTTCAGGTGGCCGTCGGCCGGGTAGGTCTTGCGCCCGGAGATCTGCAGCACCGGCTCGCCGTCGTGGTTCCCGAGCGTGTTGACCGTGGGTCCCGGGGACATCTCCGAGTACGGCACGGGAATGAAGACCCCCGCGCACAGGAGCGCGATCAGCATCAGGGTGGAGGCGAGCATCGTCGCGGTGCGGCGTGGCATGCCAAGACAGTACGGGAAGGACCTGTCAGCGCACCGTCAGCCCCACTCTGTTGTCATGTCACGTACGGGAGTGCGGCTTCTCCATGGCCTCACGGAAGCGGGCGTACCCGTCGAGCTCGGGCCCGTCGCCGCGGACCTTGCGGGTCCGGTTGGCCCAGGTACCCCACAGACCGGCTCCGATCGCTGCCATGAGCGGAATCAACAACCACAGGAGCGCCCCCATGCCGACCTCCCGACCCCAGTGAGCGACCGCAAGAACTGACTGATCAGCAGATTAACCAGTCACACTGAGAACGCTGACGCCAGGGGTGCAGTTACGCAACCCGGGCGTGGCGCAGGGGTCTCAGCAGGCCCCCACCCCGCTCAGCAGGCCCCCACCCGCCCTCCCGTCGCCCGACCACCACCCCTCAACGACGGCGCTACGCGCCGACCCATTCCTCTGTTCCGTCCGAGAAGGTCTGGTGCTTCCAGATCGGCACCTCGTGCTTGAGATCGTCGATCAGCTTCCGGCAGGCCTCGAATGCCTCGCCCCGGTGCGGACACGAAACGGCGACGACCACGGCGAGATCCCCGACGGCCAGGTCACCGACCCGGTGAACGGCGGCCAGGGCCCGCACCGGGTATCCGGCCACGACCTTCTCGGCGATCCGGCGCATCTCGGCCTCGGCGCTGGGGTGGCACGAATAGCCGAGCCGGTCCACATCGGATCCCCCGTCGTGGTTCCGCACGGTCCCCACGAACAGCGCGGTCCCGCCCGCGGCGTCGTCCCCGACGGCCTGGAAGACCTCGTCCAGGGAGAGCGCGGTCTCCCGGACGGCGATCAGCTTGATGGGGTCCTGCGCGGCCTGCTCGCCGGGATGGTCGTTGGTGGGTGCCATGCCTCCATCGTGCCGCACGCCACTGACAACCCGGAACAGACGTTTCACCCGGCACGCGCGTGTGCGGTCTTGGAGTCTCCTACAAGGCTCGCTCTCAGATCCGGCGCCGGGCCTTCCGGGCCCTGCGCACCACGGCCGCCGCGCCCAGCAGCGCCACCGTCGCGCCCGCGGCTCCGGCCGCCGTCGCGTCCTTGCGTCCCAGCCGCCGGCCGGCGACGGTGTGCCTGCCGGAGACCTCCTCCAGGAGCTCGGCCAGCACTTCCTCGTTGGTCCACTGCGGCCGCCAGCCCGCGTCGTGCAGCCGGCTCCCGCTGACCACCCAGGGGTACATCGTGTACGCCAGGTCCCCGGCCGGGGAGGGGGTCAGGCCGATCCGGTGCAGCCGGGCCGCCGCGCCCAGCGCGACGGCCGACGGCAGTTCCATCCGCCGGATCCCGCTGAGCTCCTCGACCTCCTCCTGTTCCAGCCACCCGTCGCAGCCGACCGTGAGCTCCCCGTCGACCTTCTCCAGGACGGCGTACTCCAGGGCGCTGCACAGGTCCTCGACGTGGCAGAACTGCCAGGCGGGCCGCGACCCGGCGACCACGAGCAGCCGGGGCGACTCGAAGTACCTGGTCAGCGCGGTGTCGGTGCCTCCTACGAGCACCGCGGGCCGTACGACGGTGACATTGAGTCCCGGGTGCGCGCGCGGCGCGCGCCGCGCGAGCCGTTCGATCTCCAGGAGGTCCCCGACGCCGGTGGCCTCGGCCGTGGCCCGCAGCTCCGCGTCCTCGGACAGCGGCAGCTCGTTGTCCGGCAGCGCCCCGTACACCATGGCGGACGTGCACAGCACGACCCGGTGGACACCGGCCGCGGCGGCCGCGGTCAGCACTGTCTGCGTCCCCCGCACGTTGTAGGCCGTGCGGGCGGCGGGATCGGTCTCCAGATCCAGATCGAGCGCCAGGTGCACCACCACGTCGGCGCCCCGCAGCTTGTCCGCGATGGCCGGATCCCGTACGTCCAGGATGTGCCACTGCGCTCCCGCGCACTCGCCGCGCCGCTCGTCGATGGCGATGACCTGCTTGATCTCGTCGGAGGCGGCGAGTCGTTCGGTGAGCAGGGCGCCGATGCCGGAGGCGGCGCCGGTGACCGCGACGACGGGCCCGCGCGTGGCGGAACTGGTTGACTCGTTTCGCGCTGCGCGAACCTGCGGATCTGGGGAACTCACCGGGCGTCTCCAGCGGTTGTCTTCAGTAAGAACGCGAGTGACGCGTCCGTACCAGGTGGCATCCATCCTGCCGCAGGCCGAGAGTCGGCGAAGCACCGAGGCCCGAACCGCCCATGGTGTCTACGCTGGGTGGTGTTATCGGGCAGCCGTGCCGTCGGAGAGAACCCGGCGGCCTTACCAGCCGAGGAATCCCGTGAGTGACACCCCATTCGGATTCGGCCTTCCGCCGGAGGAGCCGGAAGACGGCGACGAGGGCAAGAAGAAGGACCAGCAGAGCGGTGGTGGTCAGGGACCGGCCAACCCGTTCGGTTTCGGCGGGCTGCCGGGGGCCGGAGGCTTCGGCGGCCCCGGTGCGGACAATCCGCTCGCTGCCATGTTCGGTTCGCTGAACCCCACCGACCTGGGCGCCGCCTTCCAGCAGCTGGGCCAGATGCTCTCGTACGAGGGCGGCCCGGTGAACTGGGAGATGGCCAAGCAGATCGCCCGCCAGACGGTCTCCCAGGGCACCCCTGACGGCACCAAGGACGCGAGTGTCGGCGCCGCCGAGCGCACCGCGGTCGAGGAGGCCGTCCGCCTGGCCGACCTGTGGCTGGACGACGCGACGTCGCTGCCGTCCGGTGCCGGCTCCGCGGTGGCGTGGTCCCGCGCGGAGTGGGTCGAGGCGACGCTGCCCGCGTGGCAGGAGCTCGTCGACCCGGTCGCCGAGCGGGTCGGCGCCGCGATGGGCGATGTCCTGCCGGAGGAGATGCAGGCCATGGCGGGCCCGCTGATCGGCATGATGCGCTCCATGGGTGGCGCGATGTTCGGCACGCAGATCGGGCAGGCCGTCGGGGTGCTCGCGGGCGAGGTCGTCGGTTCCACCGACATCGGCCTGCCGCTCGGCCCGGCCGGCAAGGCCGCGTTGCTGCCGGTGAACGTCGAGGCGTTCGGCAAGGACCTGGGCGTGCCGAAGGAGGAGGTGCGGCTGTATCTCGCCCTGCGCGAGGCCGCCCACCAGCGCCTGTTCGCGCATGTGCCGTGGCTGCGCTCGCACCTGTTCGGCGCGGTCGACGGGTATGCGCGCGGGATCAAGGTCGACACGGCCAAGCTGGAGGACGTGGTCGGCCAGTTCGACCCACAGAATCCGGAGCAGCTGCAGGACGCCCTGCAGCAGGGCATGTTCCAGCCGGAGGACTCCCCGGAGCAGAAGGCGGCCCTGGCCCGTCTGGAGACGGCCCTGGCGCTCGTCGAGGGCTGGGTCGACGCGGTGGTGCATGCGGCGGCGAAGCCGCGTCTGTCGTCCGCGGACGCGTTGCGCGAGACGCTGCGCCGCCGCCGTGCGACGGGCGGCCCGGCGGAGCAGACGTTCGCCACGCTGATCGGCCTGGAGCTGCGCCCGCGCCGCCTGCGTGACGCCTCCCGCCTGTGGGCCTCGCTCACGGACGCGCGCGGAGTGGACGGCCGGGACGCCCTGTGGTCGCACCCGGACATGCTGCCGACGGCCTCCGACCTGGACGACCCGGACGGCTTCGTGCACCGCGAGCAGCTGGACTTCTCCGAGCTGGACAAGATGCTCGGCGAGGCGGCGGGCGGCGGCTCCGCGGACAAGCCGAACCTGAAGAAGGACGACGCTCCTCAGGACGACGACAAGGGCGACGACACCGAGTGAGCCTGTACGACGACGCGGTCCTCGTCCTGAAGGGGTACGAGGGCCAGGAAGAGCTGCGCCAGGCGTATCTGGACCACTTGGCGGCCCATCCGGACGGCATGTGGAAGGCCTGCCACGCGGGCCACGTCACGGCGAGCGCCCTGGTGATCGATGCCTCGCGTGAGCGGGTCCTGCTCACTCTGCACAGGAAGCTGCGGATGTGGCTCCAGATGGGCGGCCACTGCGAGCCGGGCGACCCCACCCTGGAGGCCGCGGCACTGCGCGAAGCGACCGAGGAGTCCGGGATCGCGGGACTGACACTGCTTCCGGGCGGCCCGGTGCGGCTGGACCGGCATCCCATCCCGGCGCCCTGCCACTGGCACTTCGACGTCCAGTACGCCGTCCTGGCGCCGCCCGGGGCGGTCCACGAGATCAGCGACGAGTCCCTCGACCTGCGCTGGTTCGCCTATGCCGAGGTGGCGGACGTGGCCGACGAGTCGGTCGTACGGCTGCTGGAAGCGACCCGCGCCAGGCTGTGAGCCTCGGGGAGCCTGCGGCTCTCGGCAATGTGTAAGGGGCGCCTGCACCTGCGGGCGCCCCTTACGTTGGCTGACCGGACGTCAGCTCCAGACGTTGCCCTGGTTCTGGGCCCGCGCCCCGTGCTGCCCCATGCCGTACTGCGCGGCGAGGCCCGATCCGATCTGGGCGTTCTGCGGCGGCAGCAGCTCGCTGGGCTGGACCAGCGCGTAGCCGCTGCCCATGAAGCTGAGCTCCCAGCCCTCACCGGTGTTGCCGCGGCGCCGCCATACGCCCGAGGAGTGCGTCTGGGCCTGCATCTGGACGCGCAGCCCGGTCGACCAGGCGACGATCGCGTCGGCGTCGCAGTTGACGTACTTGTCGGGCGTGACCTGCATCATCAGCGGCGCACCCGAGGTCATCAGGGCGACCTTGCCGCGGCCGGTGATGTTGAGCTGGTACTTCCCCGAGCCGGAGATGCCGTAGAGGCTGTCCACGGCGATGACCTCGTGGTGCAGCGAGGAGTCCATCGCGAGGACGTAGCTGCTGTCCACGGTCAGGCCGTCCTGTTCCACGTCCACCACATGGATGTGCTGGGCGAGGTTGGCGAAGTAGACCGTGCCCTGCCCGTGGCAGCGCATCAGGCTGAGGCCCTCGCCGGTGTGCGCACGCGTGCGTCGCTGGTTGTTGCTCTGGTACTCGGCGTCGAACTCGACGAGCCCCTGGTAGGCGACCATGGTGCCCTTGCGGGCCAGGATGTCGTCGTGGCCCTCCAGGGTGACGCGCAGCATCTGCTTGTTCTGCAGGCTGTAGCGCTCCTGGGACTGCGAGTCGTTGAAGGCGAAAAGCGGACTCTGCATGGTGTCTCTGGCTCCCCCTCAGCCCCGGAACCGCAGGCGGTCGGTGCTGTCCTCGCTGGGCTGGACGACGACGATGCCCTGACCGGAGAAGGCCATCTGGTAGGCCTCGCCGCTGCCGCGGCCGATCAGCGACTGCGCCTTGAAGCTGCGCTTGCCCTTCACCTTGAGGTTCGGGGACCAGGCGACGAGCGCGTCCGGGTCGACGTACGTCTCGTCCTCACCGCCGCCGCAGTCGACGACGATCGGCTTGCCCCGGGAGGTCAGCGCGACCCAGCCCTGCCCGGAGATCTTGGTGTTCCACAGGCCCTGCCCGGCGAACTTCGCCAGTCCCTTGACCCGCTCGACTCCCCAGGTGAGGTGGGCGTCGAAGGCGAGCAGGTTGGTGGCGTTGACGGAGATCCCGTCGCCGTTGAGGTTGATCACGACGACGTTCGCGCCGTAGTCGGCGAGGTAGAGCAGTCCGTCACCGGAGCACTTCATCAGGGGCGCGCCCTCGCCGGTGATCCAGTCACGGGCGATCTGGCGCACGGCCGGCGGGTTGGGCTCGTACTGGATGAAGCCCTCGTAGGCGATCATCGAGCCCACGCGCGCGAGGATGTCGTTTCCGGTCTGCATGGCGACCTTCAGCATGTGGTCGCCGTGGTTCTCCATGCGGGCGGTGACGGGTGCGGGGGCGTAGCCCGCGAGTGGCTGGTTCATGACGGGCTCCCTCAGACCTCGTACGGCTGGACTACGATGAAGTTGCCGGGCGCGCCCCGGAACTGCAGGTTGACGCTCTCGCCGGTGTCGCCCGGGTAGGCGTTGCGGCGCATGCGGACCTGGCTGGAGACGATCACCTGGGAGGCGGCCGACCAGGCCACCACGGCGTTGGCGTCGGCGAACGTGGTCGGCGTGACCGGCAGCACCACGGGCGTGCCGTGCGTCTTGACGACGAGCGTGCCGGTGCCCTGGAACTGCATCGTGAACAGTGCGCCGCCGGGGATGCCGTGTCCCTCGATGCGGCGGACCTCGTACTGGAGGCCCTCGTCGAAGGCGAGGACGCTCTCGGCGGAGACGCAGATCGCGTCGCCCTGTAGCTCGATGGGGTGCAGATAGGTGGCGTTCTCGGCGAGGAACACCTGGCCCTGGCCGGTGCAGCGCATCAACTGCATCTCCTGGCCGGTCGCGTTGCCCACGATCCGGCCCGCGAAGCCGGCGCCCTTGTAGCCGAAGTCGACCTTGCCCTGGTAGAGCACCATGCTGCCCTGCCGGGCGAGCACGGGCTGGCCGCCCATGCCGAGGTCGACACGGATCAGCTTGCTGTTCTGCTGCGTCCAGCGCTGCCCGGTGGGCGTCTCCTTGAACATCTGCAGCGCCGCGGCCACCCCGGCACCGCCCTGGGGGGCGCCCTGAGGCGCGCCGTAGGGCGCCGACTGCCCCGGGACCTGCCCGAACGGGGGCTGCTGGCCGTAGCCGGGCGGCGGGCCCGGGGCGTGCGGGGCCTGCGGAACCGGGGGCTGGGCGTAGCCGGGTGGCGGCGGTGCACTCTGGCCGTACGGCTGCTGGGGCGGCTGGCCGTAGGGCGCGGGCGCCGGGGCCGGCGGGTGCACCTGGCCGCCGCCGGGCGGGGACATGGGCGCGACGATGGTGGGCGCCGCGTGCACATTCGGCGCGGGTGCGGGCGCCGGGGGCGGCGTCGGTGCCGGGGGCGGGGCGAAGCCCTGCGGGGCCGGCGTCGGTGCGGGGGCCGGCACGGGTGCCGGGGCGGCCGGGGCACCGAACGCGGGCGGGGCGAAGGCGGGAGCGGCTCCGGTCTGGGGCTGCTGCGGAGCAGGCGCCGCAGGGGCCTCCTCCTCCATGACCTCGCCGCCGAAGTTCTTCAGCAGCGCCTCCAGGCCACCGTCGAAGCCCTGCCCGACGGCCGCGAACCGCCACACGTCCTTGAGGTAGAAGTCGCCCAGCATGACGGCCCGTTCGGTGGAGAACTCCGAGCCGTTGAAGGCGTACCGGGCCACTTCCTCGCCGCCCGCGACAATACGGAGGTATCCGGGGGCGATCTGCGACATCTGCCCGGCGCCGTCGATCGTCGCCGTGAACGACAGCTTCTGGATCTGCGCCGGGATGCGGTCGAGCGTGACCCGGAAGGACTCCGTGTCACCCGCCTGGGCACCCAGCAGCTGAATGGACTCCTCGGGGGACTTCGGCTGGTTGAAGAAGACGAAGTAGCGGTCGTCCGAGAGCCGTTCGTCGGCGTCAAGACCGAAGCAGCTGATGTCGAAGGTCAGCCCGGGGCCGCTGATCTGCACGCCTACGTACAGATCGGTGCCCGCGGTGAGGTCACTGATCCTGGCCTTGTGGCCGCGTTGGAATTCCCTGGCCATGCGTAACGACCGTCCCCCATCCCGAATGCGAGTGCGTCGCGCCAGGTTAACGGCTAACTCGGACACCGGATGAAGTCGGTACAGACCCGGTACACAACCACCGCCCCACAGTGGCCGTCACTCCCCGCGAGCCCCCGGCAGATGCGGCAACCGTTCCGCGGCGACCACACCTTCGAGGTAACCGCGGGCCCGTTCCGTGCGCGGATACGCCTCGAGGAGCCGCCAGAAGCGGGGACCGTGCCCCGGCACCAGCAGATGCGCGAGCTCGTGGAGGAGGACGTAGTCGACGACGTACTCCGGCATGCCCTGCAGCCGGTGCGACAGACGGATACTGCCCTCTGCCGGGGTGCACGAGCCCCAGCGCGTGTTCTGGTTGGTGACCCAGCGCACCGAGGTGGGCCGCGCGCGGCCGTCGAAGTACTGGACCGACAGCCGTTCGGCTCGTTCGGCAAGCTCGTCGTCACCGAGGACCCGTTTGCTCTCCTGGGCGGCCAGCTTGTCGAGCATGACCGTCACCCAGCGCTGCTCCTCCGCCTCGGACATCCGGGCAGGAATGAGCACGACGGTGCGATCGCCCTCGCGGTACGCGGAGACCGTCCTGCGTCGACGGGAGCTCCTGCGGACCTCGATCGCGCTCGCCCCCGAGCCGCTCGGCGGCTGGCTCGTCTTGCTGCGCTGTGGCATTCCGGCGCGGTGCAGTGGGTCGGCGGGCACGCCCCGACGTTACCCGCTGCACACGGGGGAAGTCCCGACTCCTGGACGGTTCCGTCTCGATCCGCCACCAAGCGTTTGATTTATACGACAAATATCCACCGCCTGTGGACAACTTTCGGCACCTGTCCGCCCGTCCGGGCATGCTGGTTCCCGCCGGCACAGCCACGACGGACCGTCGACCGACCACCGACCGCCCGCCGACCGAGCTCCACCGGCGGACAGGGATGTTCTACGAGGGCTTACGGGGGCCTGTCATGGATGCGATGGTTCCGCTCGCGCCGATCGTGAAGCCGGCGCTCAGGCGCGGCTGGCGCGATCTCAACACCGTGCAGTTCGGAATGGCACCGGCGCACGCACTGACACTGGGACCGGTGGACACGGCAACAGGCAGCTTCCTCGACCTGCTCAACGGCACCCGCGGACTGCCCCTCCTACGGGAGGAGGGACGCCGTATGGACCTGCCCGACGGTCACGTCGACAGACTGGTGGAGCGGCTGGCACGCGCCGGCCTCCTCGACGACGCAAAGGGCGGCGGGCCGGCCGCCGACGCACTGCGCGCCAAGAAGGACGTCCTCGCCCGGCTGCGCCCGGACCTCGCCGCACTGTCCCTGACCACCACCGAACCGGGCGAGGCCATCAGCCGCCTGGCCGCGCGCCGCTCACTGCGGGTCCAGGTACGGGGTGCAGGCCGGGTGGGCTCGATGCTGGCCTCACTGCTCGCGGGCGCCGGCGTCGGGGAGGTCGATGTGCGGGACGTCGGCAAGGTCGAGGCCGGCGATGTGGCGCCGGGCGGCCTGCCCGCCGAGTCCATCGGCGACCGCAGGGACGAAGCCGCCCGGCAGGCCGTACGCCGGTCCGCCCCCGACCGCCCGCCACCCCGCGCGGGCACGGCCCCGCCCCCGGACGGCGAGCCCGGCTTCTCCCTGGTGATCCTCGCCCCACGCGACGACGTCGCCGTCCACGCCCCCGCCCCGTCCACCGCCGAACCCCTCATCGCCTCGGGTACGCCGCATCTGTACGCCGGGGTCGTGGAGGCGACCGGCGTCGTCGGACCCCTCGTCCTGCCCGGTGAGACGGGCTGCGCGGGCTGTCTGCACGAGGGCCGCACCGATCGGGATCCGGCCTGGCCCCGGCTGGTCGCGCAATGGCGCTCCGGCACACCCCGCCAGGCCCGGCCCTGCGACCTTGCGCTGGCCACGACGGTGGCCGGGCTGGCGGCCGCACACGCGCTCGCCTTCCTGGACGGCCGGGTCCCGACGAGCGCCGGAGCACGCTGGGAGGTGTCCCTCCCCACTCTGACCTGGCATGCACGACCGGTCTGGGCACATCCGGCATGCCCCTGCGGGGCCACGGACAAAGGTAAGGGAGAACACACCTCCGAGGACGAGGAGTCACACGAGACAATGAGGGGGCAACGGTCGCCGAAGGAGCTCAGCCGTACGGCACAGGCGGCGCGGCCGGCAGGGACTTGGAGGGCGCATGTCTGATCTTCCCCGCAAGGCGGTCACCCGGACCGCCAAGCTCGCCGCGCTCCCGCTCGGCTTCGCCGGACGGGCGACCTGGGGACTGGGCAAGCGGATCGTCGGGGAGTCCGCGGAGATCGTCGGCCGCGAGCTGCAACAGCGCACGGCGGAGCAGCTCTTCAAGGTGCTCGGTGAGCTCAAGGGCGGCGCCATGAAGTTCGGCCAGGCCCTGTCGGTCTTCGAGTCGGCACTGCCCGAGGAGGTCGCGGGTCCCTACCGTGCGGCGCTGACGAAGCTGCAGGAGGCTGCGCCGCCGATGCCGACCAGCACCGTGCACCGTGTGCTGGATGAGCGGCTCGGCGAGGGCTGGCCCGACCTCTTCCTCGAGTTCGAGGACAAGCCCGCCGCCGCGGCCTCGATCGGACAGGTCCACCGCGGGGTGTGGCACGACGGCCGCGAGGTGGCGGTCAAGGTGCAGTACCCGGGTGCCGGCGAGGCCCTCCTGTCGGACCTGAACCAGTTGAGCCGTTTTGCCCGTCTACTGGGCCCGCTGATCCCCGGCATGGACATCAAGCCTCTGATCGCGGAGCTCAAGGACCGTGTCTCGGAGGAGCTGGACTACGGTCTGGAGGCCCAGGCCCAGCAGGCGCACGCCGAGGAGTTCACGGACGACCCGGACGTGGTGGTGCCGGGCGTGGTCCACCAGTGCGACCAGGTCCTGATCACCGAGTGGATCGACGGAATCCCCCTCTCGGAGATCATCTCGCGCGGCACCCGGGAACAGCGCGACAGGGCCGGTCAGCTCCTGGCCCGCTTCCTCTTCTCGGGCCCGGCCCGCACCGGTCTGCTCCATGCCGACCCGCACCCTGGCAACTTCCGGCTGCTGCCCGGCGGCCCCGGCGGCGAGGACGACTGGCGTCTGGGCGTACTGGACTTCGGCACGGTCGACCGCCTCCCGGGCGGCCTGCCGACCCCCATCGGCGACTCCCTGCGCATGACCATCGACGGCGAGGCGGAGGCCGTCTACGAACTCCTCTGCGCGGAGGGCTTCGTCAAGGAATCCATCGAGCTGGACCCGAGCGCCGTCCTCGACTACCTCCTGCCGATCATCGAACCGGCCCGGGTCGACGAGTTCACCTTCACCCGCGGCTGGATGCGCAGCCAGGCGGCCCGCGTCGCCGATCCCCGCTCCCCCGCCTACCAGCTGGGCAAGCAGCTGAACCTGCCGCCGGCGTACCTCCTGATACACCGGGTGACCTTGAGCACAATCGGCGTGCTGTGCCAGCTGGGCTCGACGGTGCGACTGCGCGAGGAGTTGGAGGAGTGGCTGCCGGGCTTCGCGGAGGAAGCCCCTGAGGAGGAGCCGGCCGCGGAGGCTTGATCTGGGCTGCGGGGCCGGCCCCTACTGGGGGCTGCCGCGGCCGAGGCTGCGGGCTGGTGGGCGGGGGGCTGTGTGGCCTCGCTGCGCGCTTCGGGGCTGCGTTTCGGAGGGGTGGGGGGCGGGGTGGGGGGGCGGGGAGGCGGGGGGAGGCCCCCAGAGGGACGTCTCACCGGACGTCTCACCACCAGGCGGAGTCCAGCCGCCCCTCGATCGCCCTGAGGTTCTCCCGCGAGCAGCCGTCGCAGAAATACTGGCGGGCGCCGTTTTCCACGGAGCAGGTCCAGGTGGGCTGCGGACTCCCCGCCCGGGCGCCGCAGCGGCCGCACACCAGGGGTGGGGGCTCCACGGGGGAGCCTGAGTCGTCACTGCCTCCGGGAAGACTCGTCACCCGGTGACGATAACGCCGCGGTGGGTGGATCGCGGGCACAACGCACCGCGGGGGCCGGTCCGTTCGGACGGACCGGCCCCCGCGGGGAGCTACTGCCTCCCGGGGTCGGGAGGCCACCGCTTCAGGTGTGATCGGTTACTGCATGACCGCCATGGCGAGCGCGCGGCGGGCGCGCATCGAGGCGCGCTCGGCCCGGCGCTGCATCCGGCGGGCGCTCGCCAGGCGCACTGCCCGGCGTTCCCGCTCGGCCTCGTGCAGTTGGTCGTGCATATGCGCACGAGCCAGGGCTTCTTGGAGGAGTTGCATCTCTCGGGTCCTGTTCTGACGCGAGCCCGTCGCGCCTGTGGTGGTGAAATCTTCGATCGCGGAGCCGGCGGGCTCGTTGGTGGACGGCTTCATCGGGGCCTGCTTCTTGGGGTCGTTCGTGAGGGGGCGGTCGATGGTTCCGGTGATGTTCATGCTGTGACCGGGTTCTTGCGCGGGCGGCCACGCGGCCGCTTCCGGGCGACGACGACACCCTGGACGAACAGCTCGCCACCCCAGACACCCCAGGGCTCACGCCGCTCCTTGGCGCCGGCGAGGCAGGCCTCGATCAGCGGGCAGGTGCGGCAGAGGGACTTGGCGTACTCGACGTCGGCCGGCGACTCGGCGAAGAAGACCTCCGGGTCGTAGGAGCGGCAGGGGACGGGTACGCCGAGGTTCTCGATGGCGTCGTCGAGCGCGGTGAGCGCAGTGAGCGGGATCAAGGTGGAGTCCTCCGTGAGGCCGGGCGGGGGGATCGTTTCGGAAGGCGGTACGGACGGGGCGTGCGCTTCGAGTTGCACGGTTCGTCTTCCTCGTCTGGTCGTTCCGGTCCTGTTGGACCGGGTGGCGGCTGGTACCGGGTTCAGCTCTTGTCCCGAGGCCCCTTCGCTCCGTCGTCCCCGTTCGGGGAAAACAGAAGGGCCGCGGATCCCGGATGGGGTTCCGCGGCCCTGAAGGCGCCGGCCTGATCGGCGATCAGGCTGGATCACTCCAGGGTTCTGGCCCACGGAAGGCCCACATCAGGTGGTGCTGCGTCGTCTGCTTCCGGTTTCCGGCACCGACCGCGGTAAAGGCATAGGCCTGCGCCTGTGCCACTACTGCTTCCAGTGCCTTGGTCGGTCGCTCATTGCGCTCACGGATGGGAAGACCCGCGAGAGAAACGGGGGCGGACGCCAGCCGACCGGCAGAAATGCCGGACAGACCGGTGCCCTGGTTCGAGACGCCGAGCATGCACGTGGAGACGACCGAGCGATCGGTCAGTTTGGCGGTGCTGATGGAGCTGGTGCTGATGCTGATCACTTCAATCGCCTCCTCTCGGCGTCTCGGGGGACTGGGGGTGAACCAGTCCGACGGATATGCAAGTAGAACACGGAATCGGGGCCTCCGAGAAGGCCTCCGTCCCCGTGGATAAGAACCTATGGGGATTGCTGGGGCATGCGCAAACTATTTTTTCGACGAGTTTGAATCAGTCCTCTTCGTCCTGTTCTCCGGGTTCGCGACCTGCGCAGAGGGCCAGGACATCGGCACCGTAGCGGTTGAGCTTGCGTACGCCGACTCCGGGGATCCGGGCCAGTTCGCCCTCCTCGTCGGGGGCGGCCTCGGCGATGGCCATCAGTGTCTTGTCGGTGAAGATGCAGAAGGCGGGTTGTCCGCTGCGCTGCGCCTGGTCCGCCCGCCACTCGCGCAGTCGCTCGTAGAGGCCCTCGTCCATGTCGGTGGGGCAGTCCTCGCAGCGCATCAGTTTCATCTCGCCGGCGTCGGTGAGCGTGCGCCCGCAGACCCGGCAGCGGGCCGGGGTGCGCTGGGTGCGCCGGGGTACGGCGTCCGGTCTGCTGGTGAAGCCGCGCTCGACTCCCCCTGCGCCGCTCGCGGCGGTGCGGCCGACGGTGGCGGTGGAACCCGGTCGCAGGCCGTCCAGGAAGCGGCTGGGGCGGCGGTTGGGGCGCCCGCCGGGTGAGCGGGACAGTGACCAGGAGACGTGGAGGCGCTCCCTGGCCCGGGTGACGCCGACGTAGAGGAGGCGGCGTTCCTCCTCGATCTGCTCGTCGGTCCTGGCGTAGGTGATCGGCATCATGCCCTCGGCGACGCCGACCAGGAAGACGACGTCCCATTCGAGGCCCTTGGCGGAGTGCAGGGAGGCCAGGGTGACGCCCTGGACGGTGGGGGCGTGCTGGGCGCCCGCGCGTTCGTCGAGTTCGGCGACGAGGTCGCCGAGGGTTGCGGCGGGTTTGGCGGCGGCGAAGTCGTGCGCGAGGTTCACGATTGCGGTGAGGGAATCCCAGCGCTCTCGGACCGCGCCGGAGCCTGCTGGGGGCTGGGGGGTCCAGCCTTCTCCGGAGAGCACGGCGCGTACCTGGGAGGGCAGGTCCACGGCGTCGTCGAGGAGGGAGTCGTTGCCGCCGAAGCGTGCCGCGCCGCGCAGGGCGACGCCTGCCTTGCGTACCTCGGGGCGGTCGAAGAACCGCTCGGCGCCGCGCAGCTGGTAGGGGATTCCGGCGTCGGCGAGGGCTTGTTCGTAGGTCTCGGACTGGGAGTTCGTCCGGAACAGGATGGCGATTTCGCTGGCGGGGACGCCGGCGTCCATGAGTTCGCGGATGCGGCGGGCGGCGCCCTCGGCTTCGGCGGGTTCGTCGGTGTACTCGGTGTAGCTGGGTTCGGGGCCCGGGTCGCGTTGTGAGATCAGTTCGAGGCGGTGGTCGGCTGCGCGGCCTCGGGCCTGGGCGAGGAGGCCGTTGGCGAGATGGACGACCTGGGGGGTGGAGCGGTAGTCGCGGACGAGCTTGACGACGGTGGCTCCGGGGTGGCGGGTGCGGAAGTCGAGGAGGTGGTCGGGGGTCGCTCCGGTGAACGAGTAGATCGTCTGGCTGGCGTCGCCGACGACGCAGAGGTTGTCCCGGTCGCCGAGCCACAGTTCGAGGAGGCGCTGTTGGAGGGGGCTGACGTCCTGGTACTCGTCGACGACGAAGTGCTGGTACTGGGAGCGGACCTGGTCGGCGATGTCGTGCCGGTCCTGGAGGATGGCGACGGTGAGCAGCAGGACGTCCTCGAAGTCGATGACGGAGCGGTCCCGTTTGAGGTCTTCGTAGACGGAGTAGAGCTGGGCGATCTCGGCCGGGTCTCGGGGGGTGTCGCGGCCGGCCTTGGCGGCGGCGGGGGCGTAGTCGGCGGGGACGGTCTGGGTGACCTTGGACCATTCGATTTCGGCGGTGACGTCGCGCAGTTCGCCGCGGTCGAGGCGGATGCGGCAGGCGGCGGCCGCGTCGGCGACGAGTTGGATCTTGCGGTCGACGAGCCGGGGCATGGAGCCGCCGACTGCTTTCGGCCAGAAGTACTGGAGCTGACGCAGGGCGGCCGAGTGGAAGGTGCGGGCCTGGACTCCGGTGGCGCCGAGGTGGCGCAGTCGGCCGCGCATCTCGCCGGCGGCGCGGTTGGTGAAGGTGACGGCGAGGACGCTGGAGGGCTGGAGGATTCCGGCGCGGACTCCGTAGGCGATGCGGTGGGTGATCGCCCGGGTCTTGCCGGTTCCGGCGCCGGCCAGGACGCACACCGGTCCGCGCAGGGCGGTGGCCACCTCGCGCTGTTCGGGGTCGAGCCCTTCGAGCACGGCATCAGGTGTGTCCGGTACCTGCGGGAAGAGCGTGGAGTGCGTTGCTGCTGTCACATGGCCATGCTGCCAGGTCGTCGGAGACGGGTGCGGTGGTTGTCCACAGGCAGGTACCTGCAGTCGTACTAATGCGGCAGGCGTCACGTCGGGTGCGGTACCGCATGTGGGAATGGTGGCTGTTTCAAGTACGTTCCATCACTGCGACCAAGCATCCCCGAGCAGCTGAGGAGCGCGAGAGACATGCCGGGCACTGTGACGATGTACAGCACCACGTGGTGTGGCTACTGCCGTCGGCTGAAGAGCCAGATGGACCGTGAGGGCATCGCGTACAACGAGATCAACATCGAGCAGGACCCGGATTCCGCGGCTTTCGTGGAGAAGGCGAATGGCGGAAACCAGACGGTGCCGACGGTGCTGTTCCCGGATGGTTCGACGCTGACGAACCCGTCGCTGGCGCAGGTGAAGCAGAAGATCGGCGCGTAGGCGCTGCACGGTTTTGTTCGGAGGGCGGTTCCTGGGTCGGCTCAGGAACCGCCCTCTTGTGGTTTGTCCCACACCGCGGTGTAACGCCACAGCAGTCGGCGGCGGAAGCGGCAGCCGGGCAGCAGGCGGTGTGCCGCTTTGCGGGCCTCGGCCCAGTGCATGGCGGAGTCCTTGACGGGCATGCCGGCCGGGCCCCGTTTACCGCCGTGCAGCCGTGCGTTCAGCACGCTCGCGGGCAGACCGCAGCCGCTGATCACCCAGTCGAGGGCGGTGTGGTTGTACGCCATCCCGACGATCACCAGTCGGCCGCCGGGGGCGAGCAGTCGTACCAGGCCCCGTACGGCGTCCTCGAACGGTGCGTGGTGGACCACTGCGACGGCGCTGACGAAGTCGTACTTGCCCTCGGGGAGGGTGTCGTCGAGATAGTCGCCCTCCTGAAATGTGACGTTCTCCGGCCTCTGCTCGCACGCGAGCCGGATCATTTCCGGTGAGCGGTCCACGCCTGTCACCGATTCGGCTCTCTGCGCCAGCTTGCGTGCGAGCAGCCCGTCGCCGCATCCGACGTCCAGGGCCGTCCGGCAGCCGTCCGGGACGGCTGCGAGGACGACGGGGTGGTAGTGGACGTTGTGGTTCCAGTACGGGTCTGTCATCGCCGCGTCCGGCTCAGACGAAGCTCCTGGTCGGCAGGGGCTTGCCGTACCACATCTCGATCAGGCGGGCGGCGATGGAGATGCCGTAGGGGGGCAGTACCTCGCCGGCTTCGAAGGCGGCGCCCAGTTCGTCCCGGGAGAACCAGCGGGCTTCGTGGATCTCGTCGCCGTCGACGTTGATCTCGGTGGAGGTGGCGCGGGCCATGAAGCCGAGCATGAGGCTGGACGGGAAGGGCCAGGGCTGGCTGGCGACGTACTCGACCGTGCCGACGGTGATGCCGGCTTCCTCGAAAACCTCGCGGCGTACCGACTGCTCGATGGACTCGCCGGGTTCGACGAAGCCGGCGAGCGTGGAGAAGCGGCCTTCGGGCCAGTGGACCTGGCGGCCGAGCAGGATGCGGTCCTCGTCGTCGGTGACGGCCATGATCACGGCGGGGTCGGTGCGCGGGTAGTGCTCGGCGCCGCAGGCGGAGCAGCGGCGGATGTGGCCGGCGGCGGCGATGACCGTGCGTTCGCCGCAGCGGGAGCAGAAGCGGTGGGTGCGCTGCCAGTTCTCCAGGCCGACCGCGTGCACCATCAGGCCGGTGTCGCGGGGGGACAGCAGGAGGCCGGCCTCGCGCAGGCCCGCGGGGCGTGCGGACTGGTCGATGCGGCCGGGCAGGGCGTCCTTCTGGAGGGCGAAGTAGCTGACGCCTTCCTCGTCGGTGCCGAGGAAGTAGCGGTGGGCCTCGGTCAGGGGGGCTTCGAAGGAGGGGGTCATGACGAGTTCGGTGCGGCCGTCGGCCGTCTCGTCGATGAGGACCTGGCCGCCGGAGACCACGAAGCAGCGGGTCGTGGGGTGGCTCCATGCCGCTGCGAGCCAGGCCTCGTCGAGGCGGTGGTGGGCGGCGCGGTCGATGCCGCTGGGGGCGGTGAGGGAGATGGGGCGGTCGGCGGTGTGGTCGGTCCAGGTGGTCACGGGTGCTTCCAACTCCCCCAGTGGAACGGATTGTGTCGGCGGGCGGTACGGCGGTACGGACGGCGGGAGGCGAACGGATCCGGCGGGGCTGAGCGGTGCGGGGCGGCTCTTTCAGTGTGCCCCGCGCGCGGTGCCGCTACGGACGGCGCGGGGCGCTCAGGGTGCATGGCGCCAGGTGTCGGCGAGGTCGGCCCACAGGTGTGCGCTGGTCTCGACGCCTTTGAGGAGCAGGTCGAGTTCGACTTTCTCGTTCGGCGCGTGCCAGCCGTCGGAAGGGACGGAGATACCCAAAAACAGCACGGGTGCCCCGAGGACTTCCTGGAGGTCGGCGGCGGGTCCGGAGCCGCCCTCGCGGGTGAAGCGGACGGGCTTGTCGAAGGCGCGGCCCATCGCGCGGGCGACGGACTGCAGGGCGGAGTGGTCCAGTGGTGTCAGGCACGGGCGGGTGGCCGCGGCGAACGTGATCTCGTACCGGATCCCGGCGGGCACCTGTTCGGCGGCCCAGCTGCGGACGGCCTTCTCGATGTGGTCGGGGTCCTGGCCCGCGACCAGGCGGAAGGAGAGCTTCACCATGGCCGTGGACGGGATGATCGTCTTGCTGCCGGGGCCCTGGTAGCCGCCGCCGATGCCGTTGACCTCGGCGGTGGGGCGGGCCCAGATGCGCTCCAGGGTGGTGTGTCCGGCCTCGCCGTGGGTGGCGTACGACTTGGCGCTGCGCAGCCACTGCTGCTCGTCGAAGGGCAGTTCGGCGAAGAGTTCGCGCTCGCGGTCGGTGAGTTCGACGATGCCGTCGTAGAAGCCGGGGATCGCCACGCGTGCGTGCTCGTCGTGGAGGGCGGCGACCAGGCGGGCGGCGACGGTGGCGGGGTTGGGGACGGCACCGCCGAAGGAGCCGGAGTGGATGTCCTGGTCGGGGCCGGAGAAGTGGATCTCGCACTCGGCGAGGCCGCGCATGCCGGTGCACACGGTGGGGGTGTCCTCGGACCACATGCCGGTGTCGGAGACGATCACGGCGTCGGCGGCGAGCCGGTCGGTGTGCTGTTCGACGAGGGTGCGGAAGTTCGGTGAGCCGGACTCCTCCTCGCCCTCGATCAGCAGCTTCAGGTTGACCGCGGGGGCGGTGCGGCCGGTGGCGGCGAGGTGGGCGCGGACGCCGAGTGTGTGGAAGAACACCTGGCCCTTGTCGTCGGCCGCCCCGCGTGCGTGGAGCCGGTTTCCGCGGACGACGGGTTCGAAGGGGTCGCTGTCCCAGCCGTCCTCGCGGGCGGCGGGCTGCACGTCGTGATGGCCGTAGACGAGGACGGTGGGTGCCGCGGGGTCGGTGGCGGGCCACTCGGCGAAGACGGCCGGGGCGCCGGGTGTCTCCCAGACCTCTGCGGTGGTGAAGCCGGTGTCCTTGAGTTTGGCGGCGAGCCAGTCTGCGCTGCGTCGTACATCGGGTGCGTGGTCGGGCTGGGCCGACACGGACGGGATGCGCAGCCACTCGGCGAGGTCGTCGAGGAAGGCGGCGCGGTGCTGCTCGATGTACGTACGGACGGCGCTGACGGCACTGTCAACGGGCTGGCTCATGGTCACGAGCCTATCGGCCCGCACTGACATCCTCGGTGGGCGGTTGCTCACAGTTTGCTTCCGCGGCCGGCTCGTCCAGCAGCAGCCGCTCCAGTGCGGCCCGGTCCGGCAGGCCCTCCGGTCGTACAACCTCACCAGTGCGTACGTACAGGAACGCGGCGTTGACGGATTCCAGGGGCACGCCCTGCTGCTCGGCCCAGGCGAGCCGGTAGAGGGCGAGCTGGAGGGGGTCGGCGGTGCGCGAGTGACTGGTCTTCCAGTCGACGATCTCGTACGTCGTCCCGTTGCCGTCGTCGTCCTTGTAGACGGCGTCGATGCGGCCGCGGATCACACGGCCGGCGAGGGCGAGCTGGAAGGGCGCTTCGACGCGGTGGGGTGTGCGGTGGGCGTACTCGGTGCGTTCGAAGGCGTCCTTGAGGGCTTCCAGGTCGCGTTCGTCGGCGATCTCGGTCTCGCTGCCGGGCAGTTCCTCGGGTTCCAGCATCGGAAGGGTCAGTTCTTCGAAGCGGGCCTCGACCCAGGCGTGGAAGCGGGTGCCCCGGCGTGCGGCGGGTTGCGGGGGGCGCGGCATGGGGCGTGCGAGCTCCTGCGCGAAACCGTCCGGGTCGGTGGCCAGGCGCAGCACCTGGGAAGCGGTGAGGGACGCCGGGAGGGGGACGTCCGTGACGGCCTCCCGGGCGCGCAGGAGTTCGCCGGTGAGGGCGTCGAGGTCGCGGTCCCAGGAGGCGAGGGTGCGGGCCTCCTCCGGGCTGAGGCGGGTGGGGGCGACGGCGCGGGGGCGCCCAGGGGTGGTGCGGGCGCGCTCGGCAGCGGCTTTCGGTGGGGTGGGGTGCGGGCGTGCGCCCTGGTTCCCGGTTCCCTCCGGAGCCGCTGCCTGGTGCGGGACGGTCGGGCGGGCCGCGGACCAGGCGTCCCAGTCCGCCGGGTACTCCTCGGCGAAGCGGTCCTCCTCGGCGAACGGGTCCTCCTTTTCGTACGGCAGGTCCTCTTCGTAAAGCAGATCCTCTTCGTACGACAGGTCCTCGTCGTACGACAGGTCCTCGTCGTCCGGCGGCGGGGGCCACTCCGGGTCGTCGTGGCTGTCCGGATCGTGCGTGGCGGTCGGGTGGCTGTCCTCGTGGGAGGCGAGGTCCTCCAGGTGGGCGAGGACCGTTTCGGCGGCCGTCCGGCGGCGGGCCAGGGATGCCTCGTCCAGGGGCAGGGGCCAGACCTGGTCGGCGGTCGCCGTGTGCAGGGCCGGGTTCTCCTCGCCCTCGGCGGGTTCGTCCGCCCACGCCTCGATCTCGCCGTGTCCGGCCGCGCAGTGGTCGTGGAGGGCCTGCAGGAAGTCGGACGGGCCGCGGGGCTTCTTCTGGGTGGGGCCCCACCAGTGGCCGGAGCCGAGGAGGAGGGAGCGGGGGCGGGTGAAGGTGACATAGCCGAGGCGGAGTTCCTCGGTGTGCTGGTGTTCCTTCATGGCCTCCTGGAAGGCCTTGAGGCCCCGGGAGTCCCAGGTGTCGACGTCGGGCAGGGTGTCGGCGTCGCCGCGCAGTTCGTGCGGCAGGACCTTGCCCTGGGCGGTCCACTTCTCGCGGCCCTGGGTGCTGGGGAAGGTGCCGGTGACCAGGCCGGGGACGGCGACGACGTCCCATTCCAGGCCCTTGGACTTGTGGGCGGTGAGGACCTTCACGGTGTTCTCGCCGCCCGGGAGGGCGTTGTCGAGGCCCTTCTCGTACTGGGCGGCGGTGCGCAGGAAGCCCAGGAAGGCGAGCAGGGTGGCCTCGCCGTCTCCGGCGGCGAAGGAGGCGGCGACGTCCAGGAAGTTGGAGAGGGTCTCGCGGCGGCGGGCGGCCAGGGCGTGTGGGGACGCCGACAGCTCCACCTCCAGGCCGGTCACGGCGAGGACCCGGTGCAGGACGTCCATGAGCGGGTCGGCCAGCGAGCGGCGCAGGTCGCGCAGTTCGGCGGCCAGGCGGGCGAACCGGACGCGCGCGTCCGGGGAGAAGGGCAGCCCGTCGTCCTCCTGTTCGGCGTCCAGCGGCATCTCCAGGAACGTGTCCAGGGCATCCGCGAGCGAGGTCACCTCGGAGGGGTCGACTCCCTCGACGGCTTCGGCGAGCCGGCGGTCCGGGTCGTCCTCGTCGCCCACGCGAGCGTGGGCGACGAGGAGCCGGGCGCGGCGTCCCAGGAGGGCGAGGTCGCGGGGGCCGATGCGCCAGCGCGGGCCGGTCAGGAGGCGGACCAGGGAGGCGTTGGCGCCGGGGTCCTGGAGGACCTCGCAGACGGCGACCAGGTCGGCGATCTCGGGCAGGTGCAGCAGCCCGGACAGGCCGACCACCTCGACGGGGACGTCCCGGGCGACGAGCGCGCCCTGGATCTCGGCGAAGTCGGTTGCCGTACGGCACAGGACGGCGATCTCGCCGGGCGCCTTCCCGGTGTCGACGAGGTGGGCGATGGAGTCGGCGATCCAGTCGATCTCCTCGGCGTGGGTGGGCAGCAGCGCACAGCGCACGCTGCCGTCGCGTTCGGCGCCGGGGGCCGGGCGGAGGGCTTCCACGCCCGCGTGCATGGCGCGCAGGGGCTCCGCGAGGCCGTTGGCGAGGTCGAGGAGTCGGCCGCCGCTGCGGCGGTTCTCGCTCAGTGCCTGGCGGGTGGCCGGGCGGCCGTCGGGGTGCGCGAAGTGCTCCGGGAAGTCGTCCAGGTTGGCGACGGACGCGCCGCGCCAGCCGTAGATCGCCTGGCAGGGGTCGCCGACGGCGGTCACGGGGTGGCCCGTTCCGTCGCCGAACAGGCCCGCCAGGAGGATGCGTTGGGCGACCGAGGTGTCCTGGTACTCGTCGAGGAGGACCACACAGAACTCGTCGCGCAGGATGCGGCCCACTTCGGGAATGCGGGCGAGCTGCGCGGACAGGGCGATCTGGTCGCCGAAGTCGAGGAGGTCGCGCTCGCGTTTGGCGGCGCGGTAACGGACCACCAGGTCGGCGAGTTCGCGGCGGGCGGCAGCAGCTTCGGGGACCTTGCGCAGGTCGGCGTTGGTGAGCTTGGCGCCCTCCAGGGTGCGCAGCAGCCCGGTGTCGTACGCGCGCAGTTCCTCGGGCCGTACGAGGTGCTCGGCGAGTTCGGCGTCGAGGGCGAGCAGGTCGCTGACCAGGTCCGCGAAGGAGCGGGTGAGCGCCGGGTAGGGGCCCGGGGCCTCGCGCAGCACGCGCGCGGCGAGTTGGTAGCGGGTGGCGTCGGCGAGCAGCCGGGCGGTCGGTTCCAGGCCGATGCGCAGGCCGTGGTCGGTCAGGAGGCGGCCCGCGAAGGCGTGGTACGTCGAGATCACGGGCTCGCCCGGCGGATTGTCCGGGTCGATGGCGTCCGGGTCGGTGACGCCCGCTTTGACGAGCGCCTTGCGGACGCGCTCGGCGAGTTCACCGGCCGCCTTGTTGGTGAAGGTGAGACCGAGGACCTGCTCGGGGGCGACCTGCCCGGTGCCGACCAGCCACACCACGCGTGCCGCCATCACCGTCGTCTTGCCCGATCCGGCTCCGGCCACGATCACCTGCGGGGCGGGCGGCGCGATGATGCAGGCCGTCTGCTCCGGGGTGAACGGAATCCCCAGGAGCTCCTTGAGCTGATCGGGGTCGGTGATACGGGGCGGCACGTCAGAGAGGCTAGCGGCGGCCACTGACAGTGCAGGCCGGAATCGGCCTCCGGGCGGGGAGAAGCGCAGGTCAGCACGGGTGGTGGGGTCGATCACAGAGGGCCCGGAAGATCGCACCCGTCACTCGACCACGTGTCGCCCTTCGGGTCTCGCACTGCAGGAGGCCTGGAAGGCGCAGTGCGAGCAGTGCTGGCCGGCACTGGGTGTGAACCGTTCGTCGAGGACCTTTCCGGCGGCGTTGGCCAGCAGCTCGCCGACCCACTCCCCCGCCGCGCCCTCGACGGGGTCCTGGGCCTGCACCTTGGGCAGGGTCTCGCCGCCGTCGCGCCGGGCGGCGCCCTGGCGCAGCTGGACCAGTTCGGCGCCACCGGGTTCGGGACGCACGCCGTCGAAGGCCTCGTCGACGGCGCCTTCGCGCACGGCGAGCTGGTAGACGGCGAGCTGGGGGTGGCGTGCCACCTCGCGTGCGGTGGGCGCCTGTTTGCCGGTCTTGAAGTCGACGACGTAGGCGCGGCCCTCGCCGTCGGTCTCGACGCGGTCCATGGAGCCGCGGATGCGGACCTCGTAGTCGCCCGCTTCGAGGGTGACGTCGAAGTCGTGCTCGCTGGCCACCGGAGTGCGGCCGGTGCGATCCATGACATGCCACTTCAGGAAGCGTTCGAGCGCCACGCGCGCGTTCTCCTTCTCCTGCGCCGACTTCCACGGCGCGTCGAAGGCGAGCGCGTTCCACACGGAGTCGAGGCGCTCCATGAGGACGGCGAGGTCGGCCGGGGTGTGTCCGGAGGCGACCTCGTCGGCGAGGACGTGCACCACGTTGCCGAAGCCCTGGGCGGCCGTCGCGGGCGCGTCGGCCTTCACCTCGCGCCCCAGGAACCATTGCAGGGCGCAGGTGTTGGCGAGCTGGTCGAGGGCGCTGCCCGAGAGCACGACGGGCTGGTCGCGGTTGCGCAGCGGCACCTTGCTCTCGGTCGGCTCGTACATGCCCCACCAGCGGTAGGGATGGGCGGAGGGGACGAGTGGGCGGCCGTCCGCGTCGGCGAGCGCGGCGAGCCGGGCCAGGCGGTGGGCGGCGGCCTCCCTGAGGGTGTCCGAGACGCGCGGGTCGACGGTGGTGGCGCGCAGTTCGGCGACGAGCGCGGCGACGGACAGCGGGCGGCGCGGGCGGCCGGTGACGTCCCTGGGTTCGACGCCGAGTTCGGTGAGGAAGCGGGAGGGCTGGTCTCCGTCGTCCGCGGGGGCCTTCACCGCGGTGACGACGAGACGTTCACGCGCGCGCGTGGCGGCCACGTAGAACAGGCGGCGCTCCTCCGCGAGCAGTGCGCCCGGAGTGAGCGGTTCGGCCAGTCCGTCGCGGCCGATGCGGTCGGCCTCCAGGAGGGAGCCCCGGCGGCGCAGGTCCGGCCACAGGCCCTCCTGCACGCCCGCGACGACGACCAGGCGCCACTCCAGGCCCTTGGAGCGGTGCGCGGTCATCAGGCGTACGGCGTCGGGGCGGACGGCACGCCGCGTGAGGGTGTCGGCGGCGATGTCCTCGGCCTCGATCTCCTCCAGGAAGTTGAGGGCGCCCCGGCCGCCGGTGCGCTCCTCCGCGCGTGCGGCGGTCGCGAACAGTGCGCACACGGCGTCCAGGTCGCGGTCGGCGTTGCGCCCGGCGGCGCCGCCGCGCCGCGCGGACCGCTCAAGCCGGGCCGGCCACGGTGTGCCGTCCCACAGGTCCCACAGGGCCTCTTCGGCGGTGCCGCCGTTCGCGAGGCGCTCACGGGCGGCCCGCAGGAGTGCGCCGAGCCGCTGGGCGCCCCGCGCGTACGCGGGGTCGTGGGCGACGAGGCGCTCCGGCTCGGCCAGTGCCCGGGCGAGCAGCTCGTCCGAGGGTGGCGGCAGCGGGTTTCCCGCGGCCCGTTCCTCGTCGCGCAGGGCACGCCCGAGGCGGCGCAGGTCGGCGGCGTCCATGCCGGCCAGGGGGGAGGCCAGCAGGGTCAGGGCGGTTTCGGTGTCGAGCCAGCACGCGGCGGTGTCGTCATCCTCGGAGGCGACACCCTGGGAGCCGGTCTCCTCGGAACCGTCCTCCTCGGGGAGGGCGCCTTCGGAGGCGGGCTCGACACCTGCGGCGTCCGGCACTTCGGTCCGCGCCGCCTCCGCCTCGGCCACCGCCCGCAGTGCCGTCAGCAGCGGCGCCACAGCCGGTTCGTGCCGCAGCGGCAGGTCGTCACCGTCGATGTCCAGGGGCACGCCCGCCGCGGTGAGCGCGCGGCGGACCGTGGGGATCGTGCGCGATCCGGCCCGCACCAGTACGGCCATCTCACGCCAGGGGACCCCGTCCTCCAGGTGCGCCCGGCGCAGGATGTCGGCGATGTTGTCCAGCTCCGTGCCGGGCGTCGGGTACGTGTACACCTCGACGCGGCCGCCGTCCCGCACCGGGGCCAGGTCGCGGTGCGCGCGCACCTTCTCCGCCGGGAGCCGGGTGAGCGGCATGCGCTGGGTGAGCAGCCGGGTCGCGGCGAGCAGGGCGGCACCCGAGCGGCGCGAGGTGCGGAGGACCTCGACGGGCGCGGGGCGGCCGTCCGCGCGCGGGAAGGCGGCCGGGAACTCCAGGATGCCGCCCACGTCCGCACCGCGGAACGCGTAGATCGACTGGTCGGGGTCACCGAAGGCGACGAGGGTGCGGCCGCCGCCTGCGAGGGCGTGCAGCAGCCGTACCTGGGCTGCGTCCGTGTCCTGGTACTCGTCCACGAAGACGGCGTCGTAGCGTGCGGCGAGCCGCTCGGCGGCCTCGGGGCGGCGGGCGAGGAGGACCGCGCGGTGGACCAGTTCCGCGTAGTCGAGCACGCCCTGCAGGTCGAGCACGTCGAGGTACTCGGCGAGGAAGGTGGCCGCGGCACGCCAGTCGGGGCGGCCGATGCGGCGGGCGAAGGCGTCCAGGGCGCCGGGTCCCAGGCCCAGCTCGCGGCTTCGGGCGAGGACCGCGCGGACCTCGTCGGCGAAGCCCCGGGTGGTCAGGCAGGCCCGCAGTTCGTCGGGCCAGCGCACATGCGCGAGGCCCAGCCGCTCCAGGTCGGCCTGGCCCGCGAGCAGTTCACGGACGGTCACGTCCTGCTCGGGGCCGGACAGCAGCCGCAGCGGCTCCACGAACAGGTCGTTGTCCTGATGGGCGCGGACCAGGGCGTAGCAGAACGAGTGGAAGGTGGTCGCCTGGGGCGCGCGTGCCGCCCCCATGCGCAGCGCCATGCGGTCGCGCAGTTCGACGGCCGCCTTGCGGCTGAACGTCAGCACCAGGATGCGCTCGGGGTCCCCGCCACGGGCGATCCGCGCCGCCACGGACTCGACGAGGGTGGTGGTCTTGCCGGTGCCCGGACCTGCGAGGACGAGCAGCGGTCCGGCCTTGTGGTCAACCACGGAGCGCTGTGGCGCGTCCAGAAGAGGGGGATCGTGTCGGGTCGGCGGGGTACGCAGCAGTCGGTAGGCGCCACGGCCCCCCTGTCGCACCTGGGGGTGCGACAGGCGCCTGGTGGAGGAAGAGGAGCTCACGTGGTTCGCCGGTCCTGGTGGTTGTACTGGTCGTCGGACCACCGCGCGTGCAGGGCGGTGATCGGGAGGTGAGGGGGGCGCGTGCAGCCGACGCTACGCCGACCCAGGTTGCGGAAGCAGGGCTTCCTCTTCTTCCCTCGCGGCACGCGTACCCCGCAGGCCCCTCGTCCCACGAACGTACGCCATGCCACAAACGTGCCCCTCGTCCCCCGTACGGATCACGGGTCACACACCTGCCCGTCCCATGGCGGAAGCTTTCAGGTGTGACCGTCTGCGCGCTCGCCGCCGTCCCATCGCGCCCGCCTCATGTCGAGGCGCGGCAGGTGGCCCTCGGCGGTCCTGCTCGCCTCCTTCAGAGGGGTGCCCTCGGCGCGGTAGTGATCGAGAGCACGCAGCTCGTGCCCCGGGAGCAGGGCGCCGTCCGCGCGCACGACGCGCCACCACGGGACGGCTCCCCCGTAGAGGGCCATCACCCGGCCGACCTGACGGGGCCCGCCCCGCTCCAGCCATTCGGCGACGTCCCCGTACGTCATGACACGCCCGGGCGGGATCAGTTCGGCGACCTCGAGTACCCGCTCGGCGTACTCCGGCAGCGCGTCCGCGCGTTCCGGGCCGGCGTCCCGCGGAAGGCTCTCCTCGCTCATCCGGCCCATCCTGCCGCATGCCACCGACAGCGTGACGCGCTGTCGGCGCTGCGTATCCCTCGCCCCGGGGCGGCGCTTCCGGCAGACTGTGCGCCCCCGCTCTTGCACCCTGATGCCCCCGTGTGTCGGTGGAGCATGCCACCATCATGCGGGCGGTGACCGGTGATACGAGACCAAGAAGAGACGATGAAGCAGCAGGGTGCGCACCCAGAGGACGCCGAGAGCACCTCTGACGCTTCGTCGCGCCCCGGCACCGGCTCCGGCTCGGACACCGACGGCAAGGGCACCGACGGCAAGGGCACCGACGGCAAGGGCACCGCATCGAAGGACGTCGACACGGGCGAGGACGGCTTCCCGGACGAGGCCCACATCGACGAGGTCGAGGGCGACGAACCGCTGCTCCCCGCGCGCGTGCACCGTCCGTCGGATCTGATGCGCCTCCTGGTGGGCGTGCTGGGGATCATCCTGCTGCTCGCGATCGCCGCGTTCGCCCACGGCACCACCTCGGGCCTCGAACAGGACATCAACAAGGGCACCGGACAGGCACCCGATCTGCTCATCAAGATCGCCGGCCTGGCCTCCAGCATCGCGATCCTGCTGGTACCGGTCGCGTTCGCGATCGAACGGCTGATCAAGCGCGACGGCCTGCGCATCGCCGACGGCGTCCTCGCGGCGGTCCTCGCGCACGGAGTGACTCTCGCCACAGACCTGTGGGTCGCCAAGGGCGCCCCCGGCTCCATCCAGGAGGCGCTCACCCAGCCCTCCCCCGGCGACATCCACGCCCTGACCGACCCCGTGCACGGCTATCTCGCGCCGGTCATCGCCTACATGACAGCCGTCGGCATGTCGCGGCGGCCGCGCTGGCGGGCGGTGCTGTGGACGGTGCTGCTCCTCGACGCGTTCTCCATGCTGGTCTCCGGCTACACGACACCGTTCTCGATCATCCTGACGGTGCTGATCGGCTGGACCGTGGCCTACGGGACGCTGTACGCGGTCGGCTCGCCCAATGTCCGCCCCACCGGACGGACGCTGATGGCGGGCCTGCGGCACGTCGGATTCCGCCCGGTGACCGCGTCGCGCGAGGAACTGCCGGAGACACCCGAGACCGGCGACCGCGGACGGCGCTACTTCGTCACACTGGAGGACGGCCCGCCCCTGGACGTGACGGTCGTCGACCGTGAACAGCAGGCGCAGGGCTTCTTCTACCGCGTGTGGCGCAATCTGACGCTGCGCGGCTTCGCCACCCGCAGCAGCCTCCAGTCGCTGCGCCAGGCATTGGAGCAGGAGGCCCTGCTCGCCTACGCGGCGATCGCGGCCGGCGCGAACGCGCCCAAGCTGATCGCGACCTCCGAGCTCGGTCCCGACGCCGTGATGCTCGTCTACGAGCACACCGGCGGGCGCACCCTCGACAGCCTCGCGGACGAGGAGATCACCGACGAGCTGCTGCACGACACCTGGCACCAGGTACGCGCACTGCAGTCCCGGCGCATCGCCCACCGAAGGCTGGTGGGCGACGCGATTCTGGTGGATCGTTCCGGCACGGTCATCCTCACCGACCTGCGCGTCGGCGAGATCGCGGCCGGTGATCTGCTGCTGCGCATGGACATCTCGCAGCTCCTGGTGACGCTGGGGCTGCGGGTGGGCGCCGAGCGCGCGGTGGCGTCCGCGGTGGGCGTGCTCGGCCCGGACGCCGTGGCCGACTGCCTGCCGATGCTGCAGCCCATCGCGCTCAGCCGCACCTCCCGCGCGACCCTGCGCAAGCTGGCCCGGGAACGGGCCCAGCGCGAGCGGGAGGCGGTCCTGGAGGCGTCCCGGCAGGTCAAGCAGGACCGCCTGGAGGAGGCCTCCGAGCAGACCGGGGCCGTCGAAAAGCCCGACAAGAAGGCGGTGCGGGCTGAGCAGCGGGCCGAGAAGCGGGCCATCGACGAAGCCATCGAGGAGGCGCGCGAGGAGGACCTGCTCACGCAGATCCGGCACCAGGTGTTGTTGATCAGGCCGCAGGCGCCGGTCGAGCCGGCCCGGCTCGAGCGGGTACGGCCGCGGACGCTGATCAGTTTCATCGCCGGAGCCATCGGCGCGTACTTCCTGCTGACGCAGCTCACCCACATCGAGTTCGGTCCTCTGGTCGCCAACGCGCAGTGGGGCTGGGTCGTCGCGGCCGTACTGTTCTCGGCGCTGAGCTACGTCGCGGCGGCCATGGCCCTGCTGGGGTTCGTACCGGAGCGGGTGCCGTTCCTGCGGGCCGTGGCGGCGCAGGTCGCCGGGTCGTTCGTCAAGATCGTCGCGCCGGCCGCGGTGGGCGGTGTCGCCCTCAACACGCGCTTCCTGCAGCGCGCGGGGGTGCGCCCGGGGCTCGCGGTGGCGAGCGTCGGCGCCTCGCAGCTGTTCGGGCTCGGCTGCCACATCCTGATGCTGCTGTCGTTCGGCTATCTGACCGGCACCGAGAAGACACCGTCCCTGTCACCGTCCCGGACCGTCATCGCGGGTCTGCTGACGGTGGCCGTGCTCGTCCTCGTCGTCACCTCGGTGCCGTTCCTGCGGAAATTCGTCTCCACGCGCGTGCGGTCGCTTTTCGCCGGTGTCGTGCCGCGCATGCTGGACGTGCTGCAGCGGCCGCAGAAGCTCGTCACCGGCATCGGCGGCATGCTGCTGCTGACCGCCTGCTTCGTGATGTGCCTGGACGCCTCGATCCGCGCCTTCGGGCAGCAAGGGACCTCGCTCAGCATCGCCAGCGTCGCCGTGGTCTTCCTCGCCGGCAACGCGCTCGGCTCCGCGGCCCCGACCCCGGGCGGCGTGGGCGCCGTGGAGGCGACCCTGACGGTCGGCCTGATCGCCGTGGGCCTCCCCAAGGAGGTGGCGGCCCCCGCCGTGCTGCTGTTCCGGCTGCTGACGCTGTGGCTGCCCGTGCTGCCCGGCTGGCTGGCCTTCAACCAGCTTTCGCGCAAGGGTGCGCTGTAGTACGAAGACCGTAGCCGGGCTCCCTCTTACGGCCCGTGCCCCGAGCGCCCACGCGCGCGTGACGACAGGATGGGAGCATGCCGAACCCTTTCCGCCCGCGCGCGGCCGCCCTGACCGCCACCCTCCTGCTGCTGTCCTCCGTGCTGGCGGGCTGCAGCGGCAGCTCCAAGGGCGCCGAGGACGGGGACCTGTCGGCCCAGAAGCTGGACTGGAAGGACTGTCCGGCCCCGTCCGCGGCGGAAGGCGGCGGCAACGCCCCGTCACCTCTGCCGAACGGCGGCCAGTGGCAGTGCGCCACCATGAAGGCGCCCCTCGACTGGGCGAAGCCCAAGGGCGACACGATCGGCATCGCGCTGATCCGGGCGAAGACCAGCGGCGACAGCAGCAAACGCATCGGCTCTCTCGTCTTCAACTTCGGCGGCCCCGGCGGCTCGGGCGTCACCACGCTGCCCGCCTTCGGCCAGGACTACGCGAAACTGCGCACCCGGTACGACCTGGTCAGCTTCGACCCGCGCGGCGTCGGCAGCAGCGCTCCCGTGAAATGCGAGAACGACCAGCAGCTCGACGCGTACTTCCAGCAGGACGCGACACCCGACGACACCGGCGAGCGCACCGCATACCTGGACAACACCAAGAAGTTCAACGCGGCCTGCGAGAAGAACTCCAAGAAGGTGCTGCCGCATGTGCGCACCACCGACGCAGCCCGCGACATGGACCTCATGCGGCAGGTCCTCGGCGACGACAAGCTGTACTACTTCGGCATCTCGTACGGCACCGAACTCGGCGGTGTCTACGCCCACTTGTTCCCGAAGAAGGTGGGCCGCGCCGTCCTCGACGCGGTCGTCGACCCCACGCAGAACGCCGAGCAGAGCTCGCTCGGACAGGCCAAGGGCTTCCAGCTCGCGCTCGACAACTTCGCCGCGGACTGCACGTCGCAGGCCACTCCGTGCCCGATCGGCGACACCCCGCAGGACGTGAAGGACCGTATCGCCAAGCTGCTCAAGGACCTCGACGCGAAGCCGATCTCCGGCATTTTCCCCCGCCGGCTGACCCAGACCGCCGCGACCAACGGCATCGCGCAGGCCCTGTACTCCAAGGACTACTGGCAGTACCTCACCGAGGGCTTGCAACAGGCGTACAGCGGCGACGGCAAGGTCCTCATGGCGCTGTCCGACTCGCTGAACGGGCGCAACGAGAACGGCGAGTACAGCAACATCACCGCCGCCAACATCGCCATCAACTGCGCCGACGAGAAGCCCCGTTACAGCACGGCCTACGTGGAGCAGAAACTGCCCGAGTTCCGGGCCGCCTCACCGCTGTTCGGCGACTTCCTGGCCTGGTCCATGCTCAGCTGCACCGACTGGCCCGTCGCGGGGGCCGCCGACCATCCGGACGTGAGCGCGCCGGGGGCCGCGCCGATCCTCGTCGTGGGCAACACCGGCGACCCCGCCACGCCGTACGAGGGTGCGAAGAAGATGGTGGACGCGCTGGGCAAGGGCGTCGGCGTGGAGCTGACGTACAAGGGGCAGGGGCACGGCTCCTACGACAGCAAGAACAAGTGCGTGCAGGCCGCGGTGAACGGCTATCTGCTGGACGGGAAGGTACCGGCGGCCGGCACCGTCTGTTCCTGAGGCCTGACCCGAGTTTGCAGTAAAGCAGCAGGTCAGAAGGTTATCCACAGGCTCCGGCAGGTCTGGCTTGATCCGCCTACGATGGCCTGACAGCCGTCTGCTGCTCGATGCGGACGGCCCGTGAGGGGGGACGCACATGGCGCGATTCGTACGGTGGACGGCTCTGGGGGCCGCCGCGGCGCTCCTGGTCGGGGGTTGCAGCAGCGGTTCGTCGTCCGACGACGGCAAGGGCGGCGGGAGGACGAGCGCGGCCGCCTCGCCGTCGTCCGGCGCCTCGGGCACTACGGCCGCGCTGCCCTCCTCGCTGACCGCGCAAAACCTCGCCTGGGGCCGCTGCAAGGCGACCGACGACGCCCCGGCGCCGGGCAACGACTGGCAGTGCGCGACGCTGAAGGTGCCGCTGGACTGGTCGAAGCCGCAGGGCGAGACGATCGGCCTCGCACTGATCCGCGCCGAGACCCGCGGGGGCAAGCGCATCGGCTCGCTGCTGTTCAACTTCGGTGGCCCCGGCGCCCCGGGCGTCTCCTACCTGCCGTCCTTCGGCCCCACCTTCGCCAAACTCCGTGAACGGTACGACCTGGTGAGCTGGGACCCGCGCGGCGTCGGATCGAGCGGGGGAATCCGCTGCCGCAGCGACAAGGAGATCCAGGCCGCGGAGTCGGTGGACACCACACCGGACACCCCGGCCGAGGAGAAGGCGTATCTCCAGGACGCCGTCGACTTCGGCAAGGGCTGCGCGAAGGCCGCCGGAAAGCTGATGTCGCACGCGTCGACGACCGACACCGCCCGCGACATGGACCTGATGCGCCAGGTGCTGGGCGACCCGAAGATGCACTACTTCGGCATCTCGTACGGCACCGAACTCGGCGGCGTCTACGCCCACTTGTTCCCGAAGAGGGTCGCGCGGCTCGTCCTGGACGCCGTGGTCGACCCGAGCGCCGACATGGTGGGTCACGCCGAGAACCAGGCCAGGGGCTTCCAGCGGGCACTGGACGACTACCTCAAGTCGACGGGACAGGACCCGGCACAGGGATCACAGAAGATCTCGGCCCTGCTGAAGCGCATCGACAGCCGCCCGCTGCCGACCTCGAGCGGCCGCAAGCTCACCCAGACGCTCGCGCTGACCGGATTGACCTACCCCCTGTACTCCAGGCAGAGCTGGCCCAGTCTCACCAGCGCGCTGAGCGCCGCCGAGAGCGGGGACGGCTCGGAACTGCTGTCGCTGGCCGACGGCTACAACGGCCGCGACGCTGCAGGGCACTACGAGACGACGACCCATTCACAACGGGTCATATCGTGCCTGGACAGCAAGCTGCGCCCGACACCCGCCGAAACGAAGAAGCGGCTGGCGCAGTTCGAGAAGATCTCGCCCGTTTTCGGCGACTTCATGGGCTGGGACACCGCCGGCTGGTGCCACGACTGGCCGGTGGCCGGCCAGTGGGACACTCCGCCGGCCAGTGCGCCCGGCGCGGCCCCGATCCTCGTGGTCGGCAACACCGGCGACCCGGCGACGCCCTACGAGGGCGCCCGGAAGATGGCCGACGAACTGGGCAAGGGGGTCGGTGTGGAGCTCACCTGGAAGGGCGAGGGACATGGCGCGTACGGGAACGGGAGCGACTGCGTGGACTCGACGGTGAACGCGTATCTGCTGAACGGGACGGTGCCGAAGGACGGAAGGGTCTGCGCCTCGTAGCCCGGGCGGCGGGACTCGCAGCCCGGGACGCAGAAGGGCCCGGCACCCGTGGTGCCGGAGGTGCTCGGACACCGCCGCGGGGTGCTTCCATCCCGTCCACCATCGACCAGGCAGAGCCGAGCAGCAGCGGCCCATGGCGTCCAGGGGGTTCGTACGGTGGCGTGCTCCACCTGGACGCCGTGAACCACGCCCGCTCCACGGTGTGTGGGTCGACGGCGGACGGGACGGAAGCTGGGGAGAGTGGCGGGTTGAGGGGACCGTTCGACCTAGATCGTCGGGTAGTCGAGCACGTTGCCGTTCGGGCAGTTGTTGGCGTGGATGGGAACGAAGTCAGTCAGAATCGGCAGCGCCGACACCTCTGCCCCTTCCAGCCCGCAGACGGATCCCGGCGCGAAGGTCCAGTGGGGGGTCGACTTGTCGTCCGCATGAGCAGGAACTGCCATGGCGACAGCAGCCACGGCCAGCGTGGCGGTCAGGATGATCTTTCGCATGCTCGCTCCAACGACCATGACAATCACCAGACACGGCTCACCATGGGCATGTCCCCCACCTGCCCGAACCAGCGAGCACCAACGGAACAGCGGGGACCTGCAGGCCAGGTTTCACATCACCCCAGAGGCCGCCCGACGCCGACCGGCAACGACAGAAGCCCACGGCATCCGAACTGGTCAGAGCCGTGGGCTTCGTCAGTCTCGCTGGTCGGCGAGGGCGGGAGATCAGTAGACCGGCTTGTGCGGCTCGATCTGGTTGACCCAGCCGATCACGCCGCCGCCCACGTGTACGGCGTCGGCGAAGCCCGCGGACTTCAGGACAGCGAGGACTTCCGCACTGCGGACACCCGTCTTGCAGTGCAGGACGATCTTCTTGTCCTGCGGGAGGGTCTCCAGGGCGGCGCCCATGAGGAACTCGTTCTTCGGGATCAGCTTGGCGCCGGGGATCGAGACGATCTCGTACTCGTTGATCTCGCGGACGTCGATGATCTCGATGTTCTCGCCGTCGTCGATCCACTCCTTGAGCTGCTTCGGAGTGATCGTCGAGCCGGCGGCCGCCTCCTGGGCCTCCTCGGAGACGACGCCGCAGAAGGCCTCGTAGTCGATGAGCTCGGTGACGGTGGGGTTCTCGCCGCAGACCGCGCAGTTCGGGTCCTTGCGGACCTTGACCTGGCGGTACTGCATCTCCAGGGCGTCGTAGATCATCAGGCGGCCGACGAGGGGCTCACCGGTGCCGGTGAGGACCTTGATGGCCTCCGTGACCTGGATGGAGCCGATGGACGCGCACAGCACGCCCAGGACGCCACCCTCGGCGCAGGAGGGGACCATGCCCGGCGGCGGGGGCTCCGGGTACAGGCAGCGGTAGCAGGGGCCGTGCTCGGACCAGAAGACGGAGGCCTGGCCGTCGAAACGGTAGATCGAACCCCACACGTACGGCTTGTTGAGCAGCACGCACGCGTCGTTGACCAGGTAGCGGGTCGCGAAGTTGTCCGTGCCGTCGACGATCAGGTCGTACTGGCTGAAGATGTCCATCACGTTGTCGGCCTCGAGCCGCTCCTCGTGAAGGATCACGTTCACGTACGGGTTGATGCCGAGGACGGAGTCACGCGCGGACTCGGCCTTGGAGCGGCCGATGTCGGCCTGGCTGTGGATGATCTGGCGCTGCAGGTTCGACTCGTCGACCTCGTCGAACTCCACGATGCCGAGCGTGCCGACGCCGGCCGCGGCCAGGTACATCAGCGCCGGCGAGCCCAGGCCGCCGGCGCCCACACAGAGCACCTTGGCGTTCTTCAGCCGCTTCTGCCCGTCCATGCCCACGTCGGGGATGATCAGGTGGCGGGAGTACCTGCGGACCTCGTCTACGGTGAGCTCAGCAGCTGGCTCGACCAGGGGTGGCAGCGACACGGGGACTCCGTTGGTCGGTCAATCACTACAGTTGTTCTCCCCGTAACACTGCCACGGCCTTCTTCATTCCGAGACACCCGTTCCGATCCGCGAGACGATTTCGTCCCAGTAGCCGGGCATGGTCTCCCAGGGGTCGGCGCGGCCGCCCCGGTCGGTGTGGTCGGTGAAGTAGATCGTCGAGGCGCCCTGCCAGCGGGCGATGCGCAGTGCTTCCTCCAGGTGGGGGCGCGGCACCCCGTGGACGAAGTGGCAGAAGCGCTCCGGCGGGTGGTCCGCGGTCCATTCGGCCACCTGCGACCAGCGGTAGTCGCTCCAGGACCCGCAGAAGGTGACCAGCTGATCGGCGGTCTCGACGTAGCCGGGGTGCGGGTGGGTGCCGTGGCCGAGGACGATGTGGGCATCGTCACGGATCCCCCGGAGCGTGGTGACGGTCCGGCGGACCTCGGGGAGCGAGACGCGTTCGGTCGGGCAGCGGTCCAGCAGGAAGCCGTCGACCTGATACCAGTCGATGTAGCGGTGCGCGTCGGAGATCACCTCGCCGAAGGTGCGGGCCCCGTGGGCGGTGTCGAGATGGCCGAGGACCCGCACGCCCGCGTTGCGCAGGCGGCCGGCGGCCTCCAGGCAGTGCGGGTCGGGGCGGGAGCCGGGACCGTCGGCCACGTTGAGGACGACCCAGTGCAAGGGCGTTCCGGGGCGGGTGAGTTCGCCCCACTCGGTGGGTGCGACGAGGGGGTGTGCATAGCCCGGGATGCCGAACCCGGTGCGGACGTCGGTGCTCGCGGTGCCCGCTCTGGTGCTGGTCAGATACGGCATGCCGCCTCCATCCAGATGTCGGCGAGGGACTCTTCGAGGTTGATGCGGGGCCGCCAGCCGAGCCGGTCGCGTGCGGTGCGCACATCGGCCTGCTGCCAGCTGCCACAGCCGTCGGGGTACGGGTAGGCGACCGGGGCCGCGTGGTCGGATTCGCTGCGGGGGTGGCCGATGGTGGCCCGCAGCGGGCCGGGCGGGCCGTCGAGTTCGTGGAGCGCGCCGCCGTATCCGGCCACGCGGGCGAGCATGGCGGCGGCGTCGCGCAGCCGGACGGCGCGGCCCGAGCCGATGTTGATGACACCCTGCGCGGCGGAGAGCGAGGCGGCGTGGACGGCGCGCGCCACGTCGCGTACGTCGATGAAGTCGCGCTGGACGCCGAGGCCGCCGAGCTTGAGTTCGCCGTCGCCGGACTGCATGGCGCGGCGCATGGCCTCGGCGAGCCGGCCGAGCGGCGAGCCGGCGGGGGTGCCGGGGCCGGCCGGTGAGAAGACCCGGAGGACGACGGCGTCCAGGCCCGAGCCCAGGACCAGTTCGGTGGCGGCGAGCTTGCTCACGCCGTACGGGCCGCCGGGGCGCGGGACGGCGTCCTCCGCCGTCGACGAACCCGGCTGGCTCGGGCCGTACTCGGCGCCGCAGCCGATCTGCACCAGGCGGGCACCGCAGCCGCTGCGTCGCAGGGCCTCGCAGACGGTGGCGACGGCCACGGTGTTGTGGCGGGTGAGGTCGCGTGCGCCGCCCCGGGTGGCGCCGGCGCAGTTGATGACGACGCCGGGGTGGACCGCGTCGAGGAAGCGGGTGAGGGCTCCGGGGCTGCCCGACGCGAGGTCGAAGCGGACGTCGGCGTCGTCGCCGCGGCCGAGCGCGGTGAGCTGGACGGCCGGGTCGGCGAGCAGACGGTCGGCGACGAAGCGGCCGAGGTAGCCGTTGGCTCCGATCAGCAGGACTCTCATCGGGCGGCTCCCGGGGCCGAGATGTCGGATCGGGAGGTGATCATCTGGGGTTCTCCTTCGGAGGGGGTGGTGCGCTTGCCTCGGGCGGCGGGGCCGGGCGCCAGCGGCAGGGCGTGGGCCGACACGCGCCGGCGTGCGTGCGGCTCGTGGGGGTGCGCCGGGGACGGCTGCCGCGTCAGCACGGCCGGTCCGCGGGTGCATGGGCCGAGGCCCGGGTGAGGGTGCGGGTCGCGTGGATCAGCAGCGTCAGCGCGGCTGCCCCACAGGCCAGGGCCGGGACGCTGCCTGGGCCCCAGTCGTCGACGAGGGTTTCCACGGGGGTGGCGAGGAAGCCGCACCCGGGGAGGCGGCCCGCGAGAACGGTGGCCGCGGCGGTGATCTCGGCCGCGGCCGTGCCGGTGAGGACGAGCGCGGGGGCGCGGGTGAAACCGTGCGTGGTGAGGAGGCGGGCGAGGAGCAGCAGGGCGCCCAGGGTGACGGTCTGGGCGTAGGCCGCGGGCTCGTCCAGGGCCGCGCCGCACAGGGCGAGCAGGGCCGTCAGCGCGCACAGGAACAGGGCGAACGTGCCGATGAGGAGCGGGCGTACGGAGGCTGCGTACTCCTCCAGGGCACGGCTGGCGGTCAGTCTGCGGCGGGCGCGTACGGCGAAGAGGTGGGCGCTCCAGGCCGCGGGTGCGCAGGCCAGCATGAGGGCCAGGACGGGGGCCTTGGCGAGGGGCCAGGGGCCGTCGGCGGCTCCGGCGAGGGTTGCGCGCAGCAGGCCGTCACCGAGGAGGGCGTACCCGAGGAGCCAGTACGTGCTCACACGGCTGCCGGGTGCGTGCGGGAGGGGCCCCGGGGGTCTGCGGTCCGTCGCGCCGAGGGGGCCACGGGTGAGCGCCGCGCGCACGGCGAGAGCGACGGCGAGGACTCCGGCGGCGGCCGCGATCGCGCGGGCCTGTCCGTGGGTGAGGTGCAGGGCGGTGACGGTGGCCGCGCACAGTGCTCCGGGCAGGAGGGTGAGCAGGGCCCAGTCGACGCGCGCTCTGGGCACCTCGAGGGCTGCCGGGTGGCCGGAGGCACCGTCGTCGCGGGGTACGCGCGCGTACATCTCCTCCGCCAGCGAGAAGACGTCCCGGTGCCGGAAGCGCGCGGCGGTCCGGTCGGTGACGCCGTGCGCCTCCAGTCCCGCAGCGATCTCCAAGGGGTCCACCGCCCGCTCGCACAGCTCGCGGTGACGGTGCATCAACGCCTTCACGGGGTCGGCGGCGGCGCGCCGCGGAGCAGCTGGTTGGCGGGGAGTGGCCGGGGGGCCGGTGTCTGCCTGCCCCGGCACGGGGGCTTCGGCGTCCGCACGCGCCGGCGCGAGGGCTTCGGCGTCCGAACGCGCAGGCGCCAGGGCTTCGGCGTCTGCTCGCGTGTGTGCCGTGGCTTGGGCGTCTACATGCGCGCGGGACGGGGGTTCGGGGGCGCCACGCCTGTGTGCCGAGGCTTCGGCGTCAACACCCGCGCGGGCCAGCGATTCGGCGTCGCCACGCACGCGTGCCAAACCTCCGGCCTCAACACCCGCGCCGGCCAGGCACTCACCGTTTACATCGCCGCCCCCTCGTCCCAGCCCTTCGGCGTCGGCCCGTGCGCATCCCAGGGCGTCATCGCCGCCGTGTCCACCAGGTGCCGCCTCCCCTCCGGTGGCGTCCGGGCCGGTGGGCTCTTCCGTGAGCCATCCCTGTGACCGTTCGTCCCAGGCTCCGGGGCTGTCCGGGGTGCCAGGGCGGTCCAGTGCTCCCAGGTCGCTCATCGCGCCCCCTCGGTGGCCGGCATCGGGGGTGTGGGTCGCGGCGTCGCGCGTACCGGGGTGGCCGTGGCCCAGCCGGGGCCGCCGCGGGCCACCACGCGCGCGTCCGGGTGGGTCCAGCGGCCGGGCAGGTGTGCCTCGGCGGGGACGGCGAACGGCTGGGGCTCTCCCGTGTGGTCGAGGACGACGCGGCGCACCGGGGTGCGTGAGACGACCTCCAGGTAAATGCCGTGAAATGCCGTGGTGTTCTGCTCGACGGTGAACAGTTCGAGCGCCCGCGCGCGTGCCGCGGCGCCCAGGCGCTCCCGGCGCTCGGGGTCACGCAGCAGCGCCAGGCAGGCCTCGGCGAGCGCCCGGGGGTTGCGCGGCGGTACGACGAGCCCCGTGCCCCCGATGACCTCCACGACCGCGCCGACGTCCGTGGAGACGGTCGCGCGGCCGCAGAACATCGCCTCGACGAGGCTGATCGGGAAGCCCTCGACGACACTGGACAGCACGGTCACGGCGCCGGCGGCGTACGCGTCGGCCAGGCTCGGCAGCTCCGGGCCGCCGATCTCCTCGAAGGACACGGGGTTGTCACCGACGGCGTGCAGCCCTGCCGCCTCGTCGGGGAAGAGCTGCGCGGCCAGCGCCCGGCAGTGCCCGAGGTAGGCCTCGCCGTCGGGGCCGTCCGGGGTACCGACGATCCGCAGCAGGGTCTTCGGCGCCTCCTTGCGGATCTCCGCGAACGCGTGCAGCAGCGACACCAGGTCCTTGGCGGGTTCGACGCGGCCGACCCAGACCAGCGTGTCGGGGTCCGCGGACTCCGGGGACTCACCGACCTCGGCGAAGCGGGAGGCGTCCATGCCCGGGTAGACCGTGCGGAGCTTCGCTCGGTCGGCGCCGCACCGTTCCTGCCAGCGGCGGGCGTGCGCGTTGCCGGGCGTGACGATCGTGGCGCGGTCGTAGATCTCGGCGGCGAGCCTGCCGTGGAAGGCGGCGAGCAGGGACCGTACGGCGGGCGGCGCGTCCGTGGCGGCGAGGTAGTGGGTGCGCAGTCGCACGCCGTACTCGGTGAGCAGCAGGGGTACGCCGTGGAAGTGGCGGGCGAGCAGCCCGGCCAGGGCCGCGGGCCCGCCGGACGTCGCGTGGCACAGGTCGGCCGAGCCGAGTCCGTCGTCCTCGTACCAGTCGAGCGAGAGGGGGCGCAGGGCTCGTTCCAGGTGGGCGGCGACGGCGAGCAGATCCGGTACGCGCGCTTCCCGCGCCGCTCCCAGGGCGCCCGGCGCACGACAGGCGCGCTCCAGGGCTCGTACGGCGGCCTCGGAGCGGAGCGCTCCCACCAGGCCGCGCTCGTCGCGGGCGAGTTCGGCGAGCCCGTACAGCGCGCTGCCGAAACGGTCCGCCTCAGTGGCCGAGGTCCCCTCCGAAGCGCCGGAAGGATCCCCGGCGTTCCCCGAGCACAGCGCGGCCGCCAACTCTCCGTAGCACTCGGCGAACCGGCGCCGCGCCCGGCGCCCGTAGCTCGTCCCGTCGTCCTCGGCCGTCCACAGCGGCGCCGTCCGTACCCGGCCGACCTGCGGCGGGAGCGCGACCCAGCCCTCGCGCTCCTGGCGCTCGCTGCGGCTGAGCGCGTAGACGTCGAACTCGTGCTGCCCGAGCCCACGCACGAGCCGGTCGCACCAGAGCCTGGCGTCACCGCTCACATACGGATAGCCACCCTCCGTAAGCAGTCCGATGCGCACGAACGCACCCCCGATCTCCCGTCTGGGGAGCCGCCGTTGACCCGGCGGCTCGCAGCGGGAAGAACGTATGCGGACAAGGCGGTGGCGCGACGGACGGTTGTCCATCGCGCCACCAAAAGGGGTGAACGGTCGTAACTTTCCCGTGCAGTTCGCGTTCGATCGCGCTACGAGATCAAGCAGTTACGTCAAGTCAGGCGGCGGCCAGTTCCCGCCGGGCGGCCCTGCGCCGGGCCGCGACCTGCGGGTCGAGTGCCGGTACGGCGGCGAGCAGCTGCTGCGTGTACGGCTCCTGGGGGTTGTCGTACACCTCGTCGGCGGGCCCGGACTCGACGATCCGGCCGCGGCACATCACCGCGACCCGGTCGCTGACCTGCCGTACGACGGCGAGGTCGTGGGCGACGAAGACGAGCGCGAGCCCGAGTTCGCGCTGCAGCTCGCCGAGCAGGGCCACCACCTGGGCCTGCGTGGTCACGTCCAGCGCGGAGACCGGCTCGTCGCAGACGATGACGCGCGGGTCGGCCGCGAGTGCCCGGGCGATGCCCACGCGTTGGCGCTGGCCGCCGCTGAACTCGTGCGGGTACCGGTCGTAGTGCGTCCCTTCGAGCCCCACGCGCTCCAGCAGTTCCGTCACGCGGTCCCGGATGGCCTTCTCGTTCCGCTCTCCACGCGCGCGTAGCGGATCGGCGATCGACTCGCCCACGCTGCGACGGGGGTTGAGGGAGGAGACGGGGTCCTGGAACACCATCTGGACGGCCGGATTCACGCCCACGCGCGCGTGCCCCTCGTAACGGACCTCACCCGCGGTCGGCTCCAACAGCCCGACCAGCATCCGCCCGAGTGTCGTCTTGCCGCTGCCGCTCTCGCCGACGACGCCGAGGGTCTCGCCGCGGCGGAGGGTCAGCGACACGTCGTCCACGGCGGCGAACGCCCGCTTGCCGCGCCCGAATTCGCGCCGCAGCCCGGCCGCCTCCAGGACCACGTCCCCGGTAGCGCCCGAAGAGACACCCCGGGCGTCCTCCGTCCCGGTGGCCGGGGAGGCAGCCTGGGTGCCCTCCGCCGAAGCGCTCGACGAGCCGCCGTCCCCCGAGGAGCCGGCCCGGGCGCCCCGCACCGGAGCACCCGAAGAGGCCGTCTCGCCGGCCCCGGACGCAGCACCCGCGGACAGCGGCCCGCCCTCCCCCGACGAACTGGGCTGCATGCCCTCCGCCGGAACCTCCGGCAGGGCGATCCCGCCGTGGCCCGCCGCGGACTGCGGGAGGGCCCCGGGTGTCGTCCGCCGCGCGTCCACGCGCGGGACCGCTGCCAGGAGGGCCCGTGTGTAGGGCTCCGTCGGCGCGTCCAGTACGTCCGTGACCGGTCCGTGTTCGACCACGCGCCCGTGCCGCATGACGAGGACCTCGTCGACGCTCTCGGCGGCGACGCCCACGTCGTGCGTGACGAGCAGCAGCCCCATGCCCGTCTCCTCGCGCAGGGTGTGCAGCAGGTCGAGGATCTGGGCCTGGACGGTGACGTCGAGCGCGGTGGTCGGCTCGTCGGCGATCAGCAGCTCGGGCTCGCAGGCGAGTGCCATGGCGATGAGTGCGCGCTGGCGCATGCCGCCGCTGAACTCGTGCGGCCGGGAACGGGACCGGCGCCGTGCATCCGGAATGCCCACCCGGTCGAGCACCTCCACCGCACGCGCGCGTGCCGCCCGTCGTGACCCGCGCGTGTGCACGCGGTACACCTCGGCGATCTGGTCGCCGATCGCGTAGTACGGGTCGAGGGACGACAGGGGATCCTGGAAGACCATCGCGGCCTTTGCGCCGCGCAGCCGCCGCAGTTCGTCGTCCGATGCGTGCTGTACGTCGGTGCCGGCGACCTCGATCGAGCCGCCGACCCGCGCGCCCGTGCCGCGGTGCAGCCCCAGCAGCGCCGCGGCGACGGTGGACTTCCCGGAGCCGGACTCGCCGACCAGGGCCAGGGCGGCGCCCTGTTCCAGGCGGAAGGAGAGGCCGTCGACGGCCCGCAGGTCGCCGAACTCGACGGAGATATCCGTGACTTGGACGAGACTCACGTCAGTACCACCCGTCGGTCGGCCACCGCGTACAGCACGTCCGCGACGGCGTTGGCGAGGACCACGAAGAAGCCGATCACCAGGACCATGCCGACGACGACCGGCAGGTCGACCACATTGACGGCGTGGACGAGTTCCTGGCCGATGCCGGGGAGGCCGAAGAGGGTCTCGGTGAGCACGGCGCCGCCGATCGCTGAGCCGACGTTGTTGGCGTTCAGCGCGATGACGGGCGCCAGCGCCCCGCGCAGCGCATGCCGTCCCACGATCGTCCGCTCCGCGACGCCGTAGGCCCGGAACGTGCGGATGTGGTCCTCGGCCAGGGTCTCCAGCATCGACGACCTGGTCAGCCGGGCGAACGCCGCGGCCTCGACGAGGGCGAGCGAGAGCCAGGGCAGGAGCAGGTTCCACGCCCACTGCTCGGGGTCGTCGGTGAAGTTCACGTACTGCGGGAAGGGCAGCAGTTGGAGTTCGCCGCAGACGACGATCATCAGGACCAGCCCGATGACGAAGACCGGCGTGGCCCAGCCCGCCAGGGTGAGGGCGGTCAGCACCCGCTCGGTGAGCCGGCCGCGCCGCCAGGCGGAGAGGACACCGGTACCGACGCCGAGCACCAGCCACAGCACCATCGCGCCGAGCACGAGCGAGAGGCTCACCGGGAGCTTCGTGAGGATGATGGCCATGACCTGCTGGTCGCTCTGGTAGGAGAGCCCGAGGCAAGGGGCCGGGCAGTGCTCCACCGAGGTGCCCGTGGAGTAGTCCTGGCCGATGACCAGGCCTTCCAGGAAGTGCCAGTAGCGCAGGTACAGCGGATCGCCGAGCTTCAGCTGCTGCGCCACCTGGTGCACCTGCTCCGGGGAGCAGCGCGGGCCGCAGGTGATCTGCGCGACGTTGCCGGGCGTGGCGTAGAAGACGACGTAGACGATCACCGAGATGGCCAGCAGGGTCACCACGGCGCCGAGGGTGCGACGCAGGAGGAAGCCTCCGAAGCCGCTCATGCGGTTTCCTCCTTGTCGGCCTTGGCCTCACGCCTGCTGCCCGTTCCGACGCTCAGGCGCGAGGCCGCGCGCGGGTCCAGGGCGACGCGGACACCGTCGCCGAGGACGGTCAGCGCGAGGACGGTGACGAACAGCGAGCCCGCCGGGAGCAGCAGGTACTGCGGGGCCGCCTGGTACCAGACGTCCGCTGCGGTGAGCATCTGTCCCCAGGACGGCGTCGGCGGCTTCACTCCGACGCCGAGGAAGGACAGGGCGGCCTCGATGCTGATGTTGACCGGCATGAGGATCGCTGCGTACGTGATGACCGGCGCGGCGAGCCCCGGCAGCAACTCCCTGCGGGCGATGCGCCAGGTGCCCCAGCCGCTGAGCCGCGCGGCGGAGACGTAGTCGAGCCCCTTCAGGGTGAGCGTCTGGGCGCGCACGATCTTGGCGATGTTGCCCCAGGCGATGAACCCGATGACCAGGGTGACCAGCACAGGTCGCGGGAAGCTCGCCGGGACGATCGCGAGCAGGGCCAACGACATGATCATCAATGGCATGGCGACGAAGATGTCGGTGATCCGGCTCAACAGTTGATCAACCCATCCACGGCCGAGTGCGGAGGCGATGCCCATCACCACACCCACGACGACCTGGATGACCGTCGCGGCGAGTGCGACCCCCAGCGAGACCCGCGCCCCGTACACCAGCCGGGCGAACAGATCCCGCCCGGTCTGCGGTTCGACACCGAGCCAGTGGTCCCCGCGGATGCCCCCGAAGGAGCCGGTCGGCACGCCGCCGCGCGCGGAGTCGACGAGCGAGGGGTGGTACGTGGTGGGGTCCTGGCCCTCGAGGGCGGTGAGGAGGGGTGCGGCGAGCGCGACCAGGACCAGCAGCGCGACGACGGCCGCCGCGACGAGGGCGGCGCGCTGCGTGCGCAGCCGACGCCAGAACAGACGGGCCCCCGAGGCCCCCGAGGAGGAGACCTCGGGGACCTGGGTGGCGACAAGTGCCTCGCTCACGGCGCTACTTCACCGCGACCTGCGAGATGTCCAGCACACCGGTCCAGTCGCTGATCACGACGTTCCTGATGTCCTTGCCGACCAGGCGCTTGTAGACCGGGTGGAACAGCGGCACGGTCAGCGCCTGCTCGCCGATCTTCTTGTCCAGTGCACCCCACCTCTTGGCGGCAGCGTCAAGATCGGTCAACTTGTTGATCGCGTCAATCTCGGCATTGACCGACTTGTCATTGAGCAGGCCCGAGTTGAAGTTCGCGCCGTCCTTCACGATCTGCCGGCCGTCGAAGATCGGAGCCAGGAAGGGACCGCCGGAGGGCCAGTCGGCACCCCAGTGGGCGAGGAAGAACCCGGGCTCGGTCTTCACGTTGTGGATCTTGTCCCGGTAGTCGTTGTCCTCCAGCCCCTGCAGCTTGACCGTGATGCCGGCCTGCTTGAGCGCGTCCTGGACGGCGGTCGCGATCTCCGGGCTGGTCTCGAAGTTCTTGGCGTTGGAGTGCGTCAGCGTGACGGTGAGCCCGTTCTTGTAACCGGCCTGCGCCAGCAGCTCCTTGGCCTTCGCCGGGTTGCCCGTCTTCCCCGCCGGGAAGAGGTCGTACGGCGTGTAGCCGAAGGACTTCTGGTCGGGCAGGTAGGTGGTGGCGGCCTCGGCGAGCGCGGAGCCGCCCGCCGCGTTGATCACGGACGACCGGTCGATGGCGTACGAGATCGCCTGCCGCACCTTGACGTTGTCGAACGGCTTGACGGTCGGGTTGAACGCTATGTAGTTCGTGTAGCCGAAGTGGCCGGTGCCGACGCGCGAGGCGAGCTCCTTGTCGCCCGTCACCTTGGCGAGTTCGGCCGGGCCGAGGTTGGTGTCCGTGGTGACGGCGGCCGCGTCCGCGCCCTGGGAGGCCGAGAGCCGCTGGTTGATCACGGACGAGTCCAGACCCGACTTCACGTCGACCTTGTCCGGGTAGGCCTTGCGCTCGGCGTCCGTCGCCGTCGACCAGTAAGGGTTGCGCTCGAGGAGGAGGTGCTCGCCGTTGTTCTCGTTCTTCACGACCTTGTACGGGCCGGACGAGACCGGGTGCTCCGCGTACTTCGTACCCGTGTCCTTGCTCTTCGGGACGGGCGTGAACTGCGTCTGCGTGGCCAGGTACGGGAACTCGCCCTCGGGCTTGTTCAGATGGAAGACGATGGTCCGGGCATCCGGCGTCTCGATCGCCGACAGGCCCTTCTTGTCCTTGTACGGCCCCTGGTAGTCCGCCGCGCCGACCAGCCAGTCCCTCAAGTAGGGGGCGCCGCCGGACAGTTCGGGCGCGAAGGAGCGCTCGATGCCGTACTTGATGTCGGCGGACGTGATCGCGGTGCCGTCCTCGTACTTGAGGCCCTTCTTCAGGGTGTACGTCCACACGGTCGCGTCCTTGTCGGGGCGCCCGGTGTCGGTGGCGAGGTCCGGGACGACCTTGGCACCGGCCGCGCCGTTCTCGCGGTTGCGGGTGGTGAGCGTACGGAAGACCAGGGAGGGGACGTTGCCGCCGCCGGAGGTGTACAGGCGGGCCGGGTCGAAGTTCTCCTGGGCGACGGAGTTCAGCACCGTGAGGGTGCCGCCCTTGTGCGGCGTGGAGTCGCCACCGGAGCCCTTGGCATCGTTGTCCTTCGGCCCGCAGGCGGCGGCGCCCGCTGCCAGGACCAGGCCTACGGATGCCGCGGCCACGCGGCGCGCTCTGACGGACGGTTGACGCATCGGAATGACGACCTCTCGGAGTGGTTCGGGCCGGTGAAACCAGGACAAGCCCGAATGGTGAGACGGATGGACGAGGAGTGAGACGGAAGCGAACAGACCTCTGCCCAGGCGTCAGGTCGTCGAAAACCGTGACCGAGTCACGGAGGGAGAAAGAGATGGCGACGCGAACGCCGAAGGGCGAGCGTCAGCGACAGTGGATGTCGGCCACGCAGAGCGGGGTCACGCCGATGAGCGCCAGCTCGATGGCGGCGCGGTCGGAGGCGTGGGGGGTCGACATGCCCAGAAATATGTATGAACTTTCTGCGCATGTCAACGTGACATATGAGGTGCCCGTCAACTCCCGGGATAAGGCCAGGGGTTGGGCAGACAGTGGATCCCGTCGTGGTCGAGGAACTTGGTCTGCTGCTGCATGACCGGCGCGAGCTGGCCGTTCCTGGTGCAGGTGACGTGGCTGTGGCCGAGCCGGTGACCCACCTCGTGATTGATCAACATCTGCCGGTAGGCGTGAATTTGATCACCGTACGTCTTCGATCCCTGCGCCCATCTGTATGCGTTGATCATCACACGCTCGGTGGCGGCCGAGTCGCACGAGACATTGTCCTCGGTCGTGTCGAGCCCGGACTTCGCGCACCATTTCGCGGTCGTCCCGGGGCTGGCGAGCGTGATCACGAAGTCGGGCTTGCCGGTGTAGATGCGCTCGAAGGTGCGGGCGCCGTGGTGGGCCCAGCTCCGGTCGTCGTTGAGTGTCTTCTGCACGGCTTCGGCGAAGAGCGCACCGTCGAGCCCGAGCCCCTGCTCCACGTCCACGCGGTAGGTGTACTTCTGCCCGGTGCCCGGCGCCTTGTCGAACCCCGGAACCGCATCGAACTTCCCCGACCCCTTGAGCGTGGCGCTGAGCGGGTACTTCTCCCCCATCGCCTGCGCGTACGTCAGCGTCGCCACGCCGGCCGAGGAGGTGGGCGACGGCCCCGAGTCCCGGGCGTCGCGTGCCTGGTCGGTGGCCGACCGCGTCCCGAGGTCGGTGGTCTCGCGTCCGTTGGTGACCTGGCCGGCGACGACGACGGCCAGCACGGTGGTGACGGCGGCCGCCGCGATACCGGTGAACGTCCGGCCCTTGCTGCCTCTGGTCTGCGCGGGTACGCCGGTGGGCGGCTCGTCGTCATCGGCCTCGGAGGGCACGCCGACACCGGTGCCGGGGCCCCGGTCGGTGACGGAGGCGTACTGGTCCGAGGCGTGCGCCGCGACAGCGGTGCGGGGCGCGAAGACGTCGTCGTCCTCGTCGAAGGCTTCGAGATAGTCCTGCCGCGGCCCACGGGACGCCGCCTGCCGCTGCCGCGGTATGGCCGCACCGGGACCGGTACCGCTGCCCGGCCCCCTCAACTCACCCCATCCGCCACCGGCTTCACGCTGCTCGGGGTGACCGCCGCGGACCTGGGGGGTGCCGTGCGCGGGGGTGCCGTCGGGGAACCGGGGCACCCCATGGGCAGGCGTACCGTCGCCCGTCCTCGGTGCCCCGTACCCCGGAGCCCGCTGCTGCCCGCCCGACGGCCCGGTCATCCGGCGGCCCCCCGCACCCATGTCAGCGGCGTCACCCTTCGCGGCGGCGGCGCCTCCGCGGCGGCTGTGGCGTCCCACGTCGACCCTCAGCTCCCCGCACTCTCGGCGGCGGCCTCGCCGTCGTCGACGACCGGACCACCTCCGTCGGGGGAAAACGCGGTCACCGGGTCACCGGCCGGGACTCCGCCGGCCAACTGTCCTGTCTCACCGAGGAGTTCGCAGAAGGCCCGGGCCACCGTGTCCGGGTACTCCATCATCGCCACATGCCCCGCGTCCGGCAGGGTGAGCAGCCGGGAGTCGCGGAAGGCGCGGGCCGCCCGCTGGGCCATGCGGAAGCCGACGAGCTGGTCCCGGCCGCCGTAGACGAGCAGGGTCGGGGCGAGGACGCGCTCGGCCTGGCGCCACAGGCCGTGCTGGCCACCCAGCGTGTAGGCGTTCACCACCCCGCGTGCGGAACGCGTCAAAGCGTCCCAGAAGTACGGCAGTTGGAGGCGCCGTTCCATCTCCTCGACCGCATTGCGGAAACCTTCCGGCGTCACCCGCCCGGGGTCGCCGTAGCAGAGCGCCGTGACCCCGCGGACCCGCTCCTCCGCGGACCACTCCTTGGTGAACCGGGTGAAGAGCGCGGTGACACCGGGCAGCGCCAGCAGCGCCGTGGGGACCGCGGTCCGCTGGACGCGGATCTCCGGGAGCGCCGGCGACACCAGCGTGAGCGTCCGCACGAGGTCGGGCCGCAGGGCCGCGACGCGGGTGCTGACGGCACCGCCGAGCGAGTTGCCGAACAGGTGCACGGGCCCGCGTCCGGCCGCGTCGAGGAAACGGATGACCGCGCGCGCGTGCCCGGTCACCGAGTAGTCGCCGTCGTCCGGCGGCGGGGAGTCGCCGAAGCCCGGCAGGTCGATCGCCTCGCCGTCGACGACGCCCTCCAGCTGCTGCATCAGCGCCGACCAGTTCTGCGAGGAGCCGCCGAGGCCGTGGACGTACAGCGCGGGCGGCAGTCCCTCACGGGCCGGCGGTCTCGACCGCACCGACAGCGTGATCCCCGGCAGCCCGACCGACCTGAGCCGCTCACCGTCCGCGACCCTGACGGGCGCCACCTTCGGGAGCGCTGTGGTCGCCGGCACGGAGGGCAGCTCGGTCGAAGACATGCGGCAATGTTACGAGACGATCACGCAGTGACTCATGTGTTCGCCGTCACAGATCGCATGCGCAACACATAGCGTCCGGATCGGGTGTCTCCTAGGCTCGTAAAGAGGGCACCCGCTGTGGTCCCTGCTTCTTCCAGGGACAGTCGTAGGAAGGGAGCCCAGCCATGGCCGTAGACCCCACCGACCCCGAGACGTTCGAGGACGAGGACGCGCAGGAAGCCCAGGAGATCGACGTCGAGGCCCCCGAGAACGACGCCGCGGAACAGCACACCGGGCTGGCGCCCGACCGCGACGAACCCCTCGAGGACGTGGACCCGGCCCGTGCGAACGAGGCCGACCTCGTCGAGCAGCGCCGTGTCGTCTCCATCGACGAGGACGACTACCGCTGACAAGCGCTTACGGGGCGGCGGAGGGCGGCGCTGAGCTGGAACGGGGTGACCCGCTGCCCGCTTCGGCGTGCTCTGAAACCCTTTGTACGGCTTTCGCCGCCGTCCGGTCCGTGAAATTCTGCGCTCGCACCGCGCACGACAGGGTTACCGAAAAGTACGATGGCCGCGCGGCGCACACCGCATGTGGACGATTTTGGGAGGCGGCGTGACAGCCATCGAGCAGACAGAGGCGGCACGCCCGCGGGGCACGCGCCTGCCGCGCCGTGCCCGACGGAACCAGTTGCTGGGCGCCGCACAGGAAGTCTTTGTGGCGCAGGGGTACCACGCGGCCGCGATGGACGACATCGCGGAGCGCGCCGGCGTCAGCAAGCCGGTGCTCTACCAGCACTTCCCGGGCAAGCTCGACCTCTATCTCGCGCTGCTGGACCAGCACTGCGAGTCGCTGATCGGGGCGGTTCGCGGGGCACTCGCCTCGACGAGCGACAACAAGCAGCGCGTGCGGGCGACGATGGACGCCTACTTCGCATACGTCGAGGACGACGGCGGTGCCTTCCGCCTGGTCTTCGAGTCGGACCTGACGAACGAGCCCGCGGTGCGCGAGCGCGTCGACAAGGTCACGAACGAGTGCGCGGAGGCGATCCGTGACGTGATCGCCGAGGACACCGGCCTCTCACCCGCGGAGGCGATGCTGCTGGCCTCCGGTCTCGGCGGCCTCGCCCAGGTGGTGGCCCGGTCCTGGCTGCACAGCGACCGCAGCGTGCCGCGCGACCAGGCGGTGCAGCTGCTGACCTCGCTCGCCTGGCGCGGTATCGCGGGCTTCCCGCTGCACGGCACCGAACAGCACCACTGACCCGCACGCGCGCGTACAGGCCGTTTGTTCCCGTCCGCTGTTCGCTCCTGGCGTGCAGGCGCGGAGGGTGTACGTCCCCTCACCGGGCTAATGTGTGCTGGGTACGGCGCGTAAAGGTCGCGCACTTCACTGACCGTCGGAGGGACATAGCCGTGGAGGTCAAGATCGGCGTGCAGCACGCGCCCCGCGAGATCGTTCTGGAGAGCGGTCAGAGTGCCGAGGAGGTCGAGCGGGTCGTGGCCGAGGCACTGGCCGGGAAGTCACAGCTGCTGACCCTCGTGGACGAGCACGGCCGCAAGGTCCTCGTCCCGGCCGAGCGCCTCGCCTACGTCGAGCTCGGCGAGCCGGCCCCGCGCAAGGTGGGTTTCGGAGCGCTGTAGGCACACAACAGCACATCACTGGAGAGGGGCCCGGCGACCGATGGTCGCCGGGCCCCTCTCGCTTCCCCCCGAGATTTTTTTCTCCACAACTGGAGCACAAGTCGCGCACAGGGGAGGATTGCATTCCGCAGGTCACGGGTATGACGGGCTACGACCGTGATCGGCAGTGTGGCCGTGTGGGAGGGACTCCATGATGTTGTTCGAAGCGCTCGGCTCCGCACTTCTCGGTCTCGTGCTGGCAGGGGCGGCGATCCACCGTCTTTCCGAGCGTCTGCCCACCCGTTCGCTGGTGCTCGCGACCGGTGTGGCCGGCGCCCTCTTCGGCGCCTTCGTCACCCACAGCGCGCTGGACCCGGGCAACTTCCTGCTGATCCTGCTCGGCGCGGCGATCGTCTCCGCGGCCTCGCTCTCCCTGCTGGTGCGCCCGGCCGGGAGACTCCGCCGGCGATCAGCGCCGGCGTAATCCCGACCGGGACGACGAGGAAGACCGGGACGACGAGGAAGACCGGGACGACGAGGAAGACCGGGACGACCGGGACGACCGGGACGACCGGGGAAGCGAAAGCTAGGCGGCGAGCCCCAGGGCGGCCATCCGCTTGGTGTGGGCCTCGGTGATCCGCGAGAACATCCGGCCGACCTCGGCGAGGTCGAAGCCGTCCGCGACGCCGCCGACGAGCATCGTCGACAGCGCGTCGCGGTCCGCGACCACCCGCTGGGACTGGGACAGGGCCTCGCCCATGAGACGCCGGGCCCACAGGGCGAGACGGCCGCCCACGCGCGGGTCGGCGTCGATCGCGGCGCGCACCTTCTCCACGGCGAAACCGGCGTGCCCGGTGTCGTCGAGGACGGCCAGCACCAGCTCACGCGAGTCCGAGTCGAGCCGTGCGGCGACCTCGCGGTAGAAGTCACTGGCGATCGAGTCGCCGACGTAGGCCTTCACGAGCCCCTCCAGCCAGTCCGAGGGCGCCGTCTGCTTGTGGAAGCCGTCCAGCGCGGCGACGAACGGCTCCATCGCGCGCGTGGGCTCCTCGCCGATCTCCGTGAGCCGGTCGCGCAGCCGCTCGAAGTGGTGGAACTCCGCCGAGGCCATCTTGGCCAGCTCCGCCTTGTCCGCCAGCGTCGGCGCCAGCTTGGCGTCCTCCGCGAGCCGCTCGAACGCCGCGAGTTCGCCGTACGCGAGGGCACCGAGGAGGTCGACGACCGCTGCCCGGTACTGGGGGTCCGCGGAGGCCCGGCCCCAGTCCTGGGCGGCCACTCCGGTCTGCTCGGCGGGTGCGTCAGAGGTGTTGTCAGGCGTCGTCATGAAGCGCACAATAGTCCGCTTGCCGAGCCCTGGAAGTCCCTGGTCAATCAGTGTGATGACGGCTACGTGACCAAATCGGCCATCGCATGTGCGTGATTCCGGGGTATGGTGGTAATGCGCCTGCCGAGTACTCGACGGGCCGCACGTATGAGGATGCCCGGTCGGTGGCCCGATCGGCTCCGACCCGACAGCCCTCCAAGCCCGTACGGCACATTGCGTACGGCGTCCGGAGGGACACCCTCAGCGGTACGAGCGCTAGAGCGTCGGCAGTGGTCCCGTGCCCTACGGCAAGCCCGTAAGGCAGCCGACGTCCCCGGCACGGTCCGTCAAAGACCCCCCGCGCTCGCCTCGCACCGCGCACACAGAAGAGGCAGCACCCTGACTACCACGTTCAGAGATCTCGGCATCCTTCCCGAGACCGCCGAGGCCCTCGAGGCCGTCGGCATCATCACCCCCTTCCCCATCCAGGAGATGACCCTCCCCGTCGCCCTCTCCGGCACGGACGTCATCGGCCAGGCCAAGACCGGCACCGGCAAGACACTGGGCTTCGGCCTCCCGCTCCTCGAGCGCGTCACCGTCCCCGCGGACGTGGAGGCGGGCCGCGCGAAGCCCGAGGACCTCACCGACACCCCGCAGGCGCTCGTCGTCGTCCCCACGCGCGAGCTGTGCACACAGGTCACCAACGACCTGCTGACCGCGGGCAAGGTGCGCAACGTACGCGTTCTCGCCATCTACGGCGGCCGGGCCTACGAGCCCCAGGTCGAGGCCCTCAAGCAGGGCGTCGACGTGGTCGTCGGCACCCCGGGCCGGCTGCTGGACCTCGCGGGCCAGAAGAAGCTCAACCTCAAGCACGTCAAGGCGCTCGTCCTCGACGAGGCCGACGAGATGCTCGACCTGGGCTTCCTGCCCGACGTCGAGAAGATCATCAACCTGCTGCCGGCGCGCCGTCAGACGATGCTGTTCTCGGCGACCATGCCGGGCGCGGTCATCGGTCTCGCGCGCCGCTACATGTCGCAGCCCACGCACATCCGCGCCACCGCGCCGGACGACGAGGGCGCGACGGTCGCGAACACCTCGCAGCACGTGTACCGCGCGCACAACATGGACAAGCCCGAGATGGTCGCGCGCATACTGCAGGCCGAAGGCCGGGGACTGGCCATGGTCTTCTGCCGTACCAAGCGCACCGCGGCCGACCTCGCCGACCAGCTCAAGCAGCGCGGCTTCGCGGCCGGCGCGGTCCACGGCGACCTCGGCCAGGGCGCCCGCGAGCAGGCGCTGCGCGCCTTCCGCAACGGCAAGGTGGACGTCCTCGTCTGCACCGACGTCGCCGCCCGCGGCATCGACGTCGAAGGCGTGACGCACGTCATCAACTACCAGTCTCCCGAAGAGGAGAAGACGTACCTGCACCGCATCGGCCGTACGGGCCGCGCGGGCGCCAAGGGCATCGCGATCACGCTCGTCGACTGGGACGACATCCCGCGCTGGCAGCTGATCAACAAGGCGCTGGAGCTGAGCTTCAACGACCCGCCGGAGACGTACTCCACGTCCCCGCACCTCTTCGAGGAACTGAACATCCCCGCGGGCACCAAGGGTGTTCTGCCGCGCGCCGAGCGCACGCGTGCCGGGCTGGACGCGGAGGAGCTCGAGGACCTGGGCGAGACCGGCGGCCGCGGTGCACGCGGCGGTCGCGGTGGCCGCCCCGAGCGGGGTGGCCGGGGCGAGTCCCGGTCCACCGAGCGCGAGCGCGCGGAGCGTACGCCGCGTCGCCGCCGTCGTACGCGCGGTGGGGCGCAGTTGGACGCCACGGCCACTCCGGAGGCTTCGACGGCGGTCTCGCCGTCCGAGGAGGCCACCGGTCCCCGCACCCCGCGTCGCCGTCGCCGCACCCGCGGCGGTTCGGCCCCGGAGCCGGTGTCGGCCACGACCACGGCCCCCGAGGCCGCGGAGGCCGCCGTCACGACGGCGGAGGGCCCCGCGCTGGACGCCCCCGAGGCCCCGTCGACGCCGCGCCGCCGCCGCACCCGCAGGTCCGCGGAGAGCACGCCGGCCGCGGAGGCGCTTGCCGTTGAGGCCCCGGCGACACAGGAAGCCCCGGCCCCCACGGAGCCCGAGGCCCCCGTCGCGGCACCGCGCCGCCGTACCCGCAAGGCCACGGCCGCCGCCGAGGCCGCGGTGGACACCGCCGAGGCCACCGAGGCGAAGCCGCGCACCCGGACCCGCAAGGCCACGGCCGCCGCGGAGACCGCGGTCGCCACCGCCGAGGGCACCACCGAGTCGGCCCCGGAGCCGACGGAGGCCGCACCGCGCCGCCGCACCCGCAAGGCGACGGTTGCCGCGGAGCCCACGGTCGACACGGCCGAGGCCACGGAGGCCAAGCCGCGCACCCGGACCCGCAAGACGGCCGCTGCCGCGGAGACCGCGGTGGACACCGCCGAGGCCACCGAGGCCAAGCCGCGCACCCGCACCCGCAAGGCCACGGCCGCCGCGGAGACCGCGGTCGACACGGCGGAAGCCACCGAGGCCAAGCCCCGCACCCGCACCCGCAAGGCCACGGCTGCCGCGGAGCCCACGGTCGACACGGCCGAGGCGACCGAGGCCAAGCCCCGCACCCGCACCCGCAAGGCGACAGCCGCTGCAGAGGCCGCCGTCGACACCGCCGAGGCCAAGCCGCGCCGCACCCGCAAGACGGCCGCCACCGCGGAGACCGCGGTGGACACGGCGGAAGCCACCGAGGCCAAGCCCCGCACCCGTACCCGCAAGGCCGCCGCCGTGGCGGAGATCCCGGCGCAGGCCGCCGAGGAGCCCGAGGCCAAGCCGCGGACGCGGAAGGCGGCGGAGGCCGTGGTCGACACCGTCGAGGGCACGGACGCCAAGCCGCGCACCCGGGCCCGCAAGACGGCCGCCGCCGCGGAAACCGCCGAGGCCGCGCCCCGTCGGCGTACCCGCAAGGCCGCCGAGTCCGCCGACGCCGCCCCGGCGCCGGAGGTGGCGAACCCGCGTCGTACCCGCAAGGCGGCGGCTGCCGCCGAGGCCGCGGTCGACACGGAGGCCAAGCCGCGCACCCGGACCCGCAAGGCCACGGCCGCCGCGGAGACCACCGAGGCCAAGCCCCGCCGTACCCGCAAGGCCGCCGCCGTGGCCGAGATCCCGGCGCAGGCCGCCGAGGAGCCCGAGGCCAAGCCGCGCACCCGTGCCCGCAAGGCCGCGGTACCCGCCGAGGCCGCTGCCGAGGCGAAGCCCAGGGTGCGTCGCACGCGGAAGGCCACGGCCGCAGCGGAGCCCACGGAGAGCTGATGCGCTCACTCACCGACGGCCCGGTCCCCCCGCCTCACGGGAGGGGCCGGGCCGTCGGCCTGTGCGCCCACGGCTGGATGCCGCAGCCCGTCACCGTCCCCGACACCCGAGGCGGATAACCTCACCCCATGAGCAGGCCCCCGACCTTCACCCCGCCTCCCGGCGCCCGCGCGTACTCGCTGCGGACCGCGCGCGGGGAGTTCGCCGTCGTCGACGCGCCCGTGGCGGACGGCGTCGCCGCCAAGGGAACCGCGCTGCTGCTGCCCGGGTTCACCGGCAGCAAGGAGGACTACAACCCACTGCACGAGCCGCTCGCGGCCCGCGGTTACCGGACCGTCGCGGTGGACGGACGGGGCCAGTACGAGTCCGACGGTCCCGAGACCGACGAATCGGCCTATGCCCAGAGCGAGTTGGCGCGGGACGTGCTCGCCCAGGCCGCCGCGCTCGGCACCCCCGTGCACCTGGTCGGCCACTCCCTCGGCGGGCAGATCGCACGAGCAGCGGTCCTGCTGGACCACACCCCGTTCCTGTCGCTCACCCTCATGGCCTCCGGCCCTGCCCAGATCTCCGGCTCCCAGCAGCAGCGCGTCAAGCTGCTCCGTGACGCTCTCGCCGTGATGAGCATGGCCGAGGTGTGGGAGGCGATCCAGGCCATGGAGGCGCCGGAGGAGACCGAGACCGGCGAGCCCGGGGAACTGGACGGCGGCCTCGACGACCAGGACGACCTGCGGCGCCGCTGGCTCGGCAACAAGCCCGCCCAACTCCTCGCGACGGGCCGCCAGTTGTGCGTCGAACCGGACCGCGTGGCCGAACTGGCCGCCGTACCGCTGCCGTTCCACGTCCTGTCGGGTTCCAGCGACGACACCTGGCCGGTACCCCTGCTCGACGACATGGCGCGGCGCCTGCGCGCGCACCGCACCGTCGTCCAGGGCGCCGAACACTCCCCCAACACCGACCGGCCCCTCGACACGGCCCGCGCCTTCGCGGACTTCTGGGACCGCAACAACCCGAGCCGGTAGCCGCTAGTACTGCCCCTGCAGGTGCTCCCAGAACCCGTCCCGCAGCGCGCGCCGCAGGTCCGCCTGGCCGCGCAGGGAGTACTGCAGCAGCCCCTCCGCCTCCACCAGCAGGTCCTGGTCCACCGAGCCCGGCAGATAGGGGTGGCCGGGCAGCAGTTCCGCCAGGGAGTCGCGGCCCCGCGCGGCCAGCCACTTCGCCGCGATCTGCGCACCGACGAAGCGGACGTCGTCACGGCCGGGCCGGGCGGCGGTGGCCTCGTAGGCGGCCCCGGTGCGCCGGGAGACGTACGGCTTGAAGAAGTCGAGGTCGAGGGTGCGCTGGCTGTCGACCTCCCAGAGCAGGGGCTCCGCCTGGTTGCGCCCCTCGGGGGCCTCGATGCCCCACAGGTGGACGCGCGCCCCGTACCCCTGCGCCGCCTCGACCGCCGACACCAGGTCCTCGTCACCGCCCAGCAGTGCCGCATCGCTGATCGCCCGGTGTCTGGCGAGTGACTCCAGATCCGTCCTGATCAGCGAGTCGACGCCCTTCTGCTGGTTGTTGGCGTTCAGGTTGCCCAGCCGGACCTTCACATCGGGGAGTTCGGCGATCGACTGCTGCTCGCCGGTGTGGATGCGGCGCCGCGCGCCGTCGTACCAGTAGACGCGGAGCAGCCGGCTGTCCGCGAAGATCGTGCGGGCCCGGTCGATCAGCGCCTCGATCAGGCCCTCGGCGTCCAGGTCGAAGGCGCGACGGTCCTCCGTCCCCGCCACCAGTCGGCCCGCGGCCGCATACAGGTACCCCGCGTCGACGAAGATCGCATGGGTCGAGGGCGTCTTCGCCACCTCGGCGAGCATTCGCTGCAGCAGCTCGTTCGTGCGGTCGATGCGGGCGCTGAGGGCCGCGAGGTCGTCGTTCATCGCCTTCATTGTCCCGGCGGTCACGCTGCGAACACAACTGGTCCCGATCGGTCTCCCCTGCCTCCGTGGCGGTTCCTTACCGGCGAGTAGTTAGACGTTCGAAAAATTTCTTTAGCGTAGGGAATGTTTGTAACACGCAGCCCGTTGACTGTCATGGAACACAGCGAGACGAAGGGAGAGGCCATGCGCTTCGAAATCATGCGACTCGACGAGGTCGACGGCACGACCGTGGACAGCACCGTCGTGGACGCCGCCTCCGTCAACCGGATCGTTCAGCAGGCCGCGGCCATCGGGCAGCGCCTCTGGATCCGTCCGGCCGAGGACTCGGCCGCGTAACACCGACGCGAAGACGTAACGCCAAAGACGCAACGACGAGGACGCGGATCACCGCAGCAGCTTCAGAGCCCCCGTACGGCATCGACGCCGTGCGGGGGCTCTGCGCATGCCCGGCGCCCTGCGGGGCTCAGGCGCCCTTGATCACTTGCGTGATGCCGTTGATGATCTGCTGCACGGCGATCGCGGAGAGCATCATGCCCGCGAGCCGTGTCACCAGGACCACGCCCCCGTCCTTGATGACCCGGATGATCAGCAGCGAATACCGCATCACGAGCCACAGCACGACATGGATGGCGAGGATCGCCATCCACACCGACGTCTGTGTGGCGACGCTGTCGGCCTTCTGCACCGCGAGGATGACGGACACGATGGCGCCGGGACCGGCCAGCAGCGGCATGCCCAGCGGTACGAGCGCCACATTGACGTCCTTGGTCTGCTTCGGCTCGTCGTTCTTGCCGGTCAGCAGGTCGAGGGCGATGAGCAGGAGCAGCAGCCCGCCCGCGATCATCAGCGCGGGCACGGAGACATGCAGATAGTTGAGGATCTGGTGCCCCAGCAGCCCGAAGACGGTGATCACACCGCCGGCCACGCACACGGCCTGGAAGGCCATCCGCTTCTGCACCTTGCCGGGGCGCCCGGCGGTCAGCGCGAGGAAGATCGGGGTGATCCCGGGGGGATCCATGATGACAAAAAGGGTCAGGAACAGGGAGCCGAAGACGGCGACGTCGAACATGGGTGAGCTACACGCCTTGCAGGAAAAGGTGAGGGACGGGAACAGGGGGGTGCGGACGGTTCCTCAGGCTCCGCCGGTCCCCGGCACCGGGAACGCCCCGGTCGCCCGTCGCGTGATCTCCCCGTAGACCTCGGGATCCGTGACGTACTCGCCGAGCACGCAGGTCTTCCGGCTGCCGTGGTAGTCGCTGGACCCGGTGGTCAGCAGTCCCAGCTCCTTGGCCAGTCCGCGCAGCCGTGCCCTGGTCTCCTCGTCGTGGTCCATGTGGTCGACCTCGATGCCGTCGAGCCCGGCGGCGGCCATCTCGGCGATCGTGGACTCCGGCACGGTACGGCCGCGCTTGCTGGCGCCCGGGTGCGCGAAGACGGTGACCCCGCCCGCGGCCTTGACCAGCCGGATCGCCTCGAAGGGGTCCGTCTCGTGCTTCTCGACGAAGGCCCGCCCGCCGTCGGCCAGCCAGTCCTCGGTGAACGCCTCGCTCACGGTCGGTACGACACCCAGCTCCACGAGCGCGGTCGCCACATGCGGCCGCCCGACGGAACCGCCCCCGGCGATCCGCTCGACCTGCTCCCAGGTGACCGGCACACCCAGCCCGTTCAGCTTGGCGACCATGCCCTTGGCCCGCGGCACCCGGTCGTCCCGCACCAGCTCGCGCTCGGCGAGCAGCGCCGGCTCCTCGGGATCGAAGAGGTAGGCGAGCATGTGCATGGAGACACCGTCGACCCGGCAGGACAACTCGGCCCCGGTGACCAATGTGAGCCCCGCCGGCACCGCGGCGATCGCCTCGGCATACCCACGAGTGCTGTCGTGATCGGTCAGCGCCACCACGTCCAGCCCGGCCGCGGCAGCATTCCGCACCAGCTCAGCCGGGGTGTCCGTACCGTCGGAAGCAGTGGAGTGGGCGTGCAGATCGATACGCACTACGCAGACTCCAAGCGGTGACGGCACGAAAGGGGACGCTCAAGGATAACCGGATTCTCACGGTCCCCTGTCACACCCGCACAGCCCGATCGCCCCCTACCGAAACCACCGCCCAAAGGGGCGCGGGGCTGTGTCGATGTGCGGCTCCGCCGCGTTGGCGCGACACGCCCCGGACAAGCCGCAGCCGCCCACAAACAGCACCCCCCGCCCGGTGTGCGCTACGGCTCAAGCAAGCGCGGCGACAACGCCCCGCAGGGCACCAGCTCGACCTCCGCCCCCGCGTCCCGCAAATCCGTCAGCACCAGCTCGTCGTACATCAGCAACCCCGACTGCTCGGGCCACACCACCGCCCACAGCCACAGCCCCCGCGCCTCGCCCGCGAAGACCGCCCGGTCGTCGGGGCTGCCGGCGACATGCCACAGCGGGGTGGGCCGCCCGCCGGCCAGCACCTTCGCCTGAGGAGGCTTCTCGACATTCATGTACGGCCCCGGGTCCGGGCCGTCGATCCCCGCGTACCGCGCACCGAGTCCGACCCCGAGCTCCTCGGCGACCAGGATCAGCTCCCCTATGCCACCGAGCGGCCCCGGGCCCGAGCAGGCCACGGCGGTGGCGCGGCCGCCATGGCGGTCGTCACCCGCGCAGGCCACGCCCGTGAACAGCCAGCCGATCGGCAGCGGCCACGGCATCCACACCGGCACCTGCGTGCGATGGACCACGACACTGAGGGCCTCGACGCTGGGCGGGATCACGGGCTGCAGCGGATGCACGGTTCCGTGCACATCGCACTGCCAGGTGTCGGAGAAGAGGCCGGGAGCCCTGACCCGGCCACCACACTTCGGGCAACTGGGTTCGCCCCTCATAGGGCCCCACGGTCCTACCCCCGCTCCGCCACGTCAAGGACGATCACCCGTCCGGACGGAACCCTTCACCGGAACCCTCGCCACCGGTTCGGAATGTGCGGTGTCACGGCCTTTGCCAACTGACCGATTCCGGCCGAGTGTTGGTGAGCTTGCTCACTCGGCGTTCAGTCCAGTGGGACGGACCTGCGGGACGGGTCCCTCAGGTCCGTGCCGTTCGTCAGCCACCGCTCCTGGAGGGCCTGGGCGCCGTGCACGCGCTTCCAGGCGGCCTCGTTCGGCGTCATGGGCAGCAGGGGAAGGAAGCGGACCGGATCAAGAGGCTCGTCGAGATCGAGGTCCTCGACCAGGCCGCCCGGCTCGGCGACCAGGACGGAGCTGAACGGAGCGCCCGGCCACAGGGGTTCGCCGACGTCCAGCGAGGCCCCCGGCGCCACGATCACGCCCTCGACCTGCGGGGACGCGGCGAGTACGGCGAGCGGGCGCAGCGCCTTGTCGGTGTCGGCGAGGCCGCCGCGCACCGAGAGGATCAGCTCCGCGCGCGGGCCCTTGACCGGGTCGGCGAGGACCGCGGTGGGGTCGCTCATCGGCTGCGCGGACATGCCGAGGGTGGCGTAGCGGACGATGCCCCCGTCCCCGGAATCGTCCCGGAAACGCAGCACCTCGATGCGGTCCGTGCCCAGGAACGTGACCGCCGCGCGTGCGTCCGGTTCGCCCAGCGCGCTGCGCAACCGGGCCTCGACCAGGGGGAGAACATCAACCATGCGGCGAGCATAGAACTCGTCAGCACCGGGCAAAGCGGCGCCTTGACAGTTTGGGCGACTGGTACTCTGGCCCGGTCGTCGGGGCAGCGCGCAGAAGCGTCGCGATCGAGTCCCGACGCCGATTGAGACTCCCTTACGAGGGACCGGCCGGAGGAGGTGGGGCTGTCATGGATCGAAGTCACCCGTGCAGTACCACTCGCTCTTCCCGCCGCTGATACAGCTGATCCGGCTCCGGCTGACCGCCGCCTTTCACGCTCAGGTCTTCCTGCGGAAGAGCACTTCGTTTTGCCTGATCTGTCTGATCTGAATCAGTAACGAAGCTCGCCACCGCGATGGTGCGGTGCTCCCCGCTTTGTGGACGTGCCAAACACACGAAGTCAGGACGTCCCCATTCCGGGCAGTTCCACCCGTCGTCGGCGCCTTGCGTTGCCTGTCACGAAGGAGCCAGCCATGTCGATGATCCGTGACCTCCGCGCCGCGGTCCGGCCGTCCCGCATCTCCCTGCGCAAGGACACCGGCGTGTACGACACGACGCGCGACCCCTCGACGCCCTCCGCGGTCGTCGACTGCGCCGTCTACCGCGACGGGGCCCGCGTCGACACCGGCAACCCGATGGCCCCGCACGAGGCGATGCGCCTGGTGCGCCGCGACGGGGGCTTCGTGTGGATCGGGATGCACGAGCCGACCGAGGCCGAGTTCGCCGGTATCGCCCGCGAGTTCGGGCTGCACCCGCTGGCCGTCGAGGACGCCGTCCAGGCCCACCAGCGGCCCAAGCTGGAGCGGTACGACGACTCCCTGTTCACCGTCTTCAAGACCATCCACTACGTCGAGCACGACCGGCTGACCGCCAACAGCGAGGTCGTGGAGACCGGCGAGGTCATGTGCTTCACCGGGCGGGACTTCTTCATCACCGTCCGGCACGGCGGCCAGGGCTCGCTGCGGGCGCTGCGGCACCGGCTCGAGGACGACCCCGAGCTGCTCGCCAAGGGCCCCTCGGCGGTGCTGCACGCGATCGCCGACCATGTGGTCGACGGCTATGTCGTGGTCGCGGACGCCGTCCAGGACGACATCGACGAGGTGGAGACCGAGGTGTTCTCGCCGGGGCGCCGGGGCGGTGTCTCGCGCGGTGTGGACTCGGCGCGGATCTACCAGCTCAAGCGCGAGGTGCTGGAGTTCAAGCGGGCGGTGGCACCGCTGCTGCGTCCCATGCAGCTGCTGAGCGAGCGGCCGATGCGGCTGGTCGACCCCGACATCCAGAAGTACTTCCGGGACGTCGCCGACCACCTCGCCCGGGTCCAGGAGCAGGTCATCGGCTTCGACGAGCTGCTCAACTCGATCCTCCAGGCCAACCTCGCGCAGGCGTCCGTCGCGCAGAACGAGGACATGCGGAAGATCACCGCCTGGGCCGCGATCATCGCCGTACCGACGATGGTGACCGGTGTCTACGGCATGAACTTCGACTACATGCCGGAGCTGCACTGGAAGTACGGCTATCCCCTGGTGCTGAGCGTCACGGTCGCCATGTGCGTGGGCATCCACCGGGTGCTCAAGCGCAACGGCTGGCTGTGAGGCGCCTCGATAGGCTGAGCCCATGACAAGCGAGCTGCTCGACCAGGCCCTCGTCGAGGAGGCCACGAAGAAGTCCGGCCTCATCTGGGTGAAGGGTGCCGGTACGGCGGCCCGTGCGCTGTGGCACGTGTGGCACGAGGGTGCCGCGTGCGTCGTCGGCGACGGGCCGGGCGAGCAGCCGCTGCCGGGGCTGGCCGACGGCGGTTCCGCCGAGGTGACCGTGCGCAGCAAGGACAAGGGCGGTCGGCTGGTGACGTTCACGGCGACCGTGTCCGAGCTGCCGTCCGGGTCCGCGGAATGGGAGGCGGCCGTCGCCGAGCTGAAGGGCAAGCGGCTGAACGCCCCCGACGGTGAGGCGATGACGGAGCGTTGGGCCCGTGAGTGCAGGGTGCTCCGCCTGGAGCCTGCGGGGGTGCCGGGCCCCCTGCCCGACGGCAGCCTGGCTCAGGCGCCGCTGCCGTCGCCCGCCACTACCCGTCAGCCGATCCCTGCGGGGTTGCCGCGGCTGCTTTTCCGGAAGCGCAGGCGTCGCTGAGCGTCCCTGCAGGGCGCTACCGCACCTTTCACGACGTCGGCAGCTTCTTGCCGTAGTCGACCGTCTCGTCCTTCTTCGGCTCGGTGAGGGGGAAGTCCTTGCCCCAGGAGGAGAAGGTCAGGGTGCCGGCGCCGCCTGCTCGTTCCAGGCGGAGGGGGTACGGGGTGCCCTCCAGGGAGACGTCCAGGGTGCCGCCGGAGCCCTTGTCGCCGGTGATGCGGATGGTGCGGGTGCCCGCCTGCTCGTGGTGGCCGTCGGTGGCGAGCGCGCCGTGCAGGGTCAGCAGCCCGTCGAGCAGGACGTCCTTGTCCGTGAAGCCGCTGAACTTCTTGTACGAGGGGTCGCCCTGCGGCACCTTCACATACTTGCCGTCGAGCGTGCCCCCGGCCGAGGCGTTGCCGTCCGCGTGGTTCCAGAACTCCGCGTCGGCCTTCAGATACAGCTGCTCGCCGATCCGCAGCAGCCCGAAGGACATCCCCTTGGAGGTGACCGAGCCGCTGCCGCCGCCGGACTTCAGGCGCATGTCGAGTGTGTACGTCCGCCCGTTGGTCACCACGGTTCCGGCGAGCCGGACCGCTTCGGCGGATTCGGCGGCCGCCCTGGTCTTCGACTGGATCTTGTCTGCCGGCAGCTTGCCGACCCCGTTGGTGCCCGCGTCGGGGTCCTCGCTGCATCCCGCGAGCAGCCCCGTCCCCGTCACGACCAGTGCGCACACCGCGCTCACCAGCGAGGTCCGACGGGTTCGGCCGAGGGCAATCGCAGTCACAGGTGGGGCTGCCTTTCAGTCGAGGGACGCGAGCAGCGTACGGCAGAGTAACGGGTGCCGTTCCGGCCTGGCGGAGCCGGTTCGTCCGGACCTCCCATCAGGGCGGATCCGATGGGTACGGGCTAGCCTGAAGCCCATCCGAGCGGGCAATTCGGAAAAGATGCACAGCAGCGACACGCAGCACTGGACACCCGTACGCAAAGGAGCCGCAGCCATGGCAGCGGGCGCGCCCCGGATCTTCGTCTCACACCTCGCCGGCGTCGCCGCCTTCGATCCCAACGGCGACCAGGTGGGCCGTGTGCGCGATCTGGTGGTCATGCTGCGCGTCGGGCGACGGCCCCCGCGCGTGCTCGGGCTGGTCGTCGAACTGCCCAGCCGGCGCCGCATCTTCCTGCCCATGACCCGGATCACCAGCATCGAGTCCGGCCAGGTCATCACCACCGGCGTGCTCAACGTCCGCCGCTTCGAGCAGCGCCCCACCGAGCGCCTCGTCTTCGGCGAGCTCCTCGACCGGCGCGTCACGCTCGCGGAGACCGGCGAGGAGGTCACCGTCCTCGATGTGTCGGTGCAGCAGCTCCCGGCCCGCCGGGACTGGGAGGTCGACCGTGTCTTCGTCCGCAAGGGCAGGAAGAGCGGCGCCTTCCGGCGGGCCAGGGGCGAGACGCTGACGGTGGAGTGGTCGGCCGTCACCGGCTTCTCCCTCGAGGAGCACGGGCAGGGCGCCGAGAGCCTGCTCGCCACCTTCGAGCAGCTGCGCCCGGCCGACCTGGCGAACGTCCTGCACCACCTCTCCGCCAAGCGCCGCGCCGAGGTCGCCGCCGCCCTCGACGACGACCGCCTCGCCGACGTACTCGAAGAGCTCCCCGAGGACGACCAGATCGAGATCCTCGGCAAGCTGAAGGAGGAGCGCGCCGCCGACGTCCTGGAGGCCATGGACCCGGACGACGCGGCCGACCTGCTCTCCGAGCTCCCCGAGGAGGACAAGGAGCGGCTGCTGAGCCTGATGCAGCCCGCCGACGCGGCCGACATGCGGCGCCTGATGTCGTACGAGGAGCACACGGCCGGCGGTCTGATGACGACCGAGCCGATCGTGCTGCGGCCCGACGCGACCGTCGCCGACGCCCTCGCGCGGGTGCGCAACCGCGATCTGTCGCCCGCGCTCGCCGCGCAGGTCTACGTCTGCCGACCCCCGGACGAGACGCCGACCGGCAAGTACCTCGGCACGGTCCACTTCCAGCGGCTGCTGCGCGATCCCCCGTACACGCTGGTCAGCTCGATCATCGACGACGATCTGCAGCCCCTGGACCCCGACGCGGCGCTGCCCCTGGTGGCCGGGTTCTTCGCGGCGTACGACATGGTCGCGGCGCCCGTCGTCGACGAGGCCGGGTCGCTGCTCGGCGCGGTGACCGTGGACGACGTACTGGACCACATGCTGCCCGAGGACTGGCGGGAGACCGAGTTCCACCTGGAGGACGAGGACGACGAGGGGGCGGCCCCCCATGCCTCCTGAGCGCGAGACCGGCCGCGAGCGCACCCCGGCGGGTGCGACGGCGACCACGCGCACGCGTCCCCGTCTCGACCAGCCGCGGCCACCGCGCCGCCGGTTCCTGCCCGAGTGGGACCCGGAGGCCTTCGGACGGCTCTCGGAGCGCATCGCGCGCTTCCTGGGCACCGGGCGGTTCATCGTCTGGATGACGGTCGTCATCATCGCGTGGGTGCTGTGGAACGTCTTCGCGCCGCACGACCTTCGCTTCGACAACTACCCGTTCATCTTCCTGACCCTGATGCTGTCGCTCCAGGCCTCCTACGCGGCGCCGCTGATCCTGCTCGCGCAGAACCGGCAGGACGACCGGGACCGGGTCAACCTCGAACAGGACCGCAAGCAGAACGAGCGCTCCATCGCCGACACCGAGTATCTGACCCGCGAGATCGCCGCCCTGCGCATCGGCCTCGGCGAGGTGGCGACCCGGGACTGGATCCGCTCCGAGCTGCAGGACCTGGTCAAGGAACTGGAAGGACGGCAGGACGGTCACCACGAACATGCCGTATTCCCGGCAGAACGGTCCCGTGGACGTGACGTAGACGACCGCTGACGGGCTTTCCGGGCCCAGGCTACCGAGCCGTACCATCGTTCCTATGGCTAGCGAAGACGCGGTGCGCGAGGCACTGGCGACGGTGAACGACCCCGAGATCAACCGGCCCATCACCGAACTCGGGATGGTGAAGTCGGTGGAGATCGGCGCGGACGGGGCGGTCGCGGTCACCGTGTACCTGACGGTCTCCGGCTGCCCGATGCGCGAGACCATCACGCAGCGCGTGACCGAGGCGGTCTCCCGGGTCGACGGCGTCACCCGCGTCGACGTCACCCTCGACGTCATGAGCGACGAGCAGCGCAAGGAGCTGGCGGCCGCGCTGCGCGGCGGCACGGCCGAGCGCGAGGTGCCCTTCGCCAAGCCGGGCTCGCTGACCCGGGTGTACGCGGTCGCGTCCGGCAAGGGCGGCGTCGGCAAGTCCTCGGTGACGGTGAACCTGGCGGCCGCGATGGCCGCCGACGGCCTCAAGGTGGGTGTCGTCGACGCCGACATCTACGGCCACTCGGTGCCGCGCATGCTGGGTGCGGACGGGCGCCCCACCCAGGTCGAGAACATGATCATGCCGCCGTCGGCCAATGGCGTGAAGGTCATCTCCATCGGCATGTTCACGCCGGGCAACGCGCCGGTGGTCTGGCGCGGCCCGATGCTCCACCGCGCGCTGCAGCAGTTCCTGGCGGACGTGTACTGGGGCGACCTGGACGTGCTGCTCCTCGACCTGCCGCCGGGCACGGGCGACATCGCCATCTCGGTCGCCCAGCTGGTCCCGAACGCCGAGATCCTGGTCGTGACGACCCCGCAGCAGGCGGCCGCCGAGGTCGCCGAGCGGGCGGGCTCCATCGCCGTGCAGACCCACCAGAAGATCGTCGGCGTGGTCGAGAACATGTCGGGCCTGCCCTGCCCGCACTGCGGCGAGATGGTCGACGTCTTCGGCACGGGCGGCGGCCAGACGGTCGCGGACGGCCTCACCCGCACCACCGGCGCGACCGTCCCGGTCCTGGGCGCCATCCCGATCGACGTCCGCCTCCGCGAGGGCGGCGACGAGGGCAAGCCGGTGGTCCTGACCGACCCCGACTCGCCTGCGGGCGCGGCCCTGCGCGGCATCGCGGGCAAGCTGGGCGGCCGCCAGCGCGGCCTTTCGGGACTGTCGCTGGGGATCACCCCGAAGAACAAGTTCTAGGGCCCGCACGACCGGCTCGTACGGCAGAGGGGGCGCTGACCAGCTGGTCAGCGCCCCCTCTGCCGTACGAGCCCCTAGGCGTACGTGCTGATGTCCTTGATCATGGCGAAGCCCAGGCCGTATGCGCTCATGCCTCTCCCGTACGCCCCCAAGTGCACCCCTTGCTGCGTGGAACCCGCGAGGACCCAGCCGAACTCGGACTCGCGGTAGTGGAACGGCGTGGGGACGCCGTCCACCGGCAGCGACAGCGTCGACCAGTCAGGACCGGCCAGGTCGTCGGCGAGGGCCCAGGCCGTCTCGGTCTGCTGCTCCAGCCAGTCGTCGCGCAGGGAGTGGTCCATCTGCCCCGGCCAGGTGAAGGACAGCAGCCCCACACCCGCGAGCCAGGCCGCCGAGGACACCGAGGTGGCCTCCAGGAGCCCCGTGCCGTCGGCGCTGCGCCGCACCGGGTTGGCCGCGACCGTGACCACGACCGCGAACTTCTCCTTGGGCTCCCCGGCCGTCCCGACCGCGTACTCGTTCTTCACGGAGGGCTCGTCGCCGTGCCCGAGCGAACCGTGCTCGACGGCGTCGTCGGCCGCCGTCCCGACCTGCATCAGCCAGCGCGGGCCCGTGAAGGCCTCGTCGAGGCCGTACCACGGGAAGGGCGCCAGCAGGTAGCCGTCGACCGTACGCCGGGCGGTGGGCAGCTGTTCCTGTCCCTCCGCAGCCGGCGCCTGCGCGACCGCCTGACTTGTCGTCTCCATGTGCCCGGACGCCTCCTCGCTCTCGTCGGACCGGAGCGGCCCGCCCCCCTTCGGGCGGCGTTACTCCTCGAAGTACGGTCCGCACAACAACTCGGCAGCATAGCCACCCCGCTCGGGACAGCACGGAAACCGCCCGGCGCGTGGGTCGCGCGGAGGGCGGGTTTCAGGCCGTACAGGGGCGCCGTGGACTATGAAACGCGTCACGTGGGGCGCGGGTGAGGCGCAGGGGATCAGCCGGGGCGTACGGCTCAGGTGGCGTCCGCGTCGAACGGCGGGCGGTCGTCTTCCTCGGGCTTCTTCGTCATGTCGACGCGGCCGCCGGTGGAACCGGAGGACGAGGAGGAAGAGGCGGACGAGGAGGACGGCGCTTCGGTGCCGTGGACGGCGTCCGTGACCTCGGCCATCTCCTTCTTCAGGTCGAAGCCGTTGCGGATCTCCTTGAGCCCCAGTTCGTCGTTGTCCAGCTGCTTGCGGATGAACGTCTTGGGGTTGAGGTCCTCGAACTCGAAGTCCTTGAACTCCGGGCCCAGTTCGCTGCGGATGTCCTGCTTCGCGCTCTCCGAGAACTCACGGATCTTGCGGATCGTCCGTGTGACGTCCTGAATGAACTTCGGGAGCTTGTCCGGACCGAAGACGAGCACGGCAAGGACAACGAGCGTCACCAGCTCGAGCGGTCCTATGTCATTGAACACCTGAAGCTCCTTGCGATGTCCTCGGTCCTCGGCCCTCGGTGGTCTGTGCGGGTCTTCCGTGGTCCGGGCCGGATCCACGGTACCCGGCGATCCCGTACGACCGGTACTGTCCCGGGGTTTCCGAGTGCGTCTTCCTGCGCGGTTTTGGGGGTTGTTTGCCTTGTGGGCGATGGTTGCGGGTCGTACCTGTGAGGTTCGTGTCCATCAGTCGCCGTCGGCGGAACCGAGCGCCAGCGAGATCTTCTTCTCCTTGCCGTCGCGCCGCACGGTCAGTTCCAGGAGGTCGCCGGGGCGGTGGGCGCGGATCTTGACGATCAGCTCCTCGCCGGAGTGCACGCGCTCGCCGTCCACCGCGGTGATGATGTCGCCCGCCTCGATGCCGGCCTTGTCGCCCGGGCCGCCCCTGCTGACGGCGGGGCCGCCGCCGGAGGCCTTGGTGCCGACGCGGGCGCCGTCACCGGAGTAGTCCATGTCGAGGGTGACGCCGATGACGGGGTGGGTGGCCTTGCCGGTGTTGATGAGTTCCTCGGCGACCCGCTTGGCCTGGTTGACGGGGATGGCGAAGCCGAGCCCGATGGAACCGGCCTGGCCGCTCTCGTCGGTACTGCTGTCGGCGGAGCGGATGGCGGAGTTGATGCCGATGACGCGGGCCTTCGAGTCGAGGAGGGGGCCGCCGGAGTTGCCGGGGTTGATCGGCGCATCGGTCTGCAGCGCGTCCACGTACGACACATCGCTCCCGTCGGAGCTGTCGCCGCCGGCGGTGATGGGGCGTTCCTTGGCGCTGATGATGCCTGCGGTGACGGTGCCCTCCAGGTCGAAGGGGGCGCCGATGGCGACGACGGGGTCGCCGACCTGGACGTTGTCGGAGTTGCCGAGGGCCAGGGGCTTCAGGCCGTGCACATTGCTGACCTTGACGACGGCGAGGTCGTAGCCGCTGTCCCGACCCACGACGGTGGCCTTGGCGGTGTCCCCGCTGTTGAAGGTCACGGATATCTCGCCCGTGGCGCCGGTCGACCCGGCGGCCGGTTCGACGACGTGGTTGTTGGTGAGGATGTGCCCCTGGTCGTCGAGCACGAACCCGGTTCCGGTGCCGGACTCGTCGGCGCCGGTCACATGCAGGGTCACCACGCTGGGCAGGGCCCGGGCGGCAATCCCGGCCACACTGTCCGGAGCCCGCCCGGCAGGCTCCTTCGCGGCCTGCGGCAGCTCTACGCCCCCCACTCCCCCGTTGCGCTCGAGGTACGCCCCGATCCCGCCACCGACCCCACCGGACACCAGCGCCAGCACCACAGCACCCCCCACCAGCCCCCTCCGCACCCGCCGACGCCGCTTGCCCTCCGCCTCGACAGCAGCCCCGGTCTGCTGGAGGGGGGCGGGGGCCCAGGGGTCGTAGTTCTGCCAGGGGGTGGAGAGGAGTGCCGGGACAGCCGGGGCCGGTGGTCCGGGGGGCTGCGTCGAGGCGGGACCGCTGTGGGGGGTCGCAGCGGCAGGGGACGGCGGCTGGGGGGATACGGCGGGCAGGCTGTGGGGCTCGGGGGCACCGGTGACGGGCGTGGTGAGGGCCGACGGCGGTGCGGCGTGGGGCGGTGCCGGCGTCGGTATCGCCGTGCCCTGGGTGGCTCTGGCCGCCGGGTGCTGTACCGGCGGAGCGGGGGCCCAGGGGCCGGGCTCGCCGTATGGCGGGGTGCTGTAGGGATCAGGGTCGTGCAGCGGTCTGGGACGCTCGTCGGCGGGCGGAGCGGAGGCGGTGACCGCGGCCGAGGCCTCCTCCGCGGAGGGGGTGGCCGCCTCGGTGGGCGGGTCCAGCTCGAAGTCACCTCCGGTGCGGGGCTCCTCCGCGCCAGGTCCCTCGGTGGCGAGGCCGCCCGCGGCCCCGGCCCCTGTCCCGGCCGTGTCCTGCGGAGCCCTCAACTCGAAGTCGCCGTCGGGGAGAGCACCTCCGCCGCCGACCACAGCGGGACGCCCCGGCTCGACCCTTCCGTCCCCGGCAACTGCGCCCTCACCCTCGGCGACGGCCGCGTACTTGACGGAAGAACCTTCCGGCCGGCCCGGCTCGAAGTCGCCGTCGGGGACGAACGCACGGTCGCCGGCGCCCTCCGGCCGGCCCGGCTCCTCGGCAGCCTCGGAGGCGGCCGTCCCGCTGCGCCCCGCGTTCGGCGGCCTCAACTCGAAGTCACCGCCACCGGCGTCGTGGGCCGGGGCCGCCGCCCTGCCGTCCACCGGCGCCGTCCCGGCCACGGGTCGCGGCGCCGCATCCACGGCCGCGGCGTCGGCGACCGCCGACGAGCCCTCGGCCGCCGTTGGATCCGGAGCCGCATCCACAGCCCCGGTGAAACCGGCCGTGGCGTCGACGCCTGCCGTCGAGCCTGCGGCCGCAGCCGCCGGCGAAGCCGAAGCCGCATTCCCGGACATCGGCGAACCGGCAGCGGTACCCGCAGCATCCGCGACCTGCGTCGCCCCCTGCGCAGCCCCCGATGCGGGCGCCGCAGGGGTCTGCGGGCGTGGGCGGTTCCACCACTTCGGCTTCGTGGGCTTCCCCTCGTTCATGCTCTCCCCACAGCTGGCCACGACGCGGCGCGCCTCGTCGGCGGTGGCCTCAGTTGTCGACTCCGCGCGCGGCTGACTGCCGTGGACGCGGTCCACCACGGATTCAACCAGGTTCGCGGGCCGTCGCGCAGGGGCCGGTCAGCGGGAGGGGTGGGGGGAGGGGGGAGCGGAGGCCGTGTCGGGGAGGGGTGCGGCCAGCAGGCCGTGGGACGAGACCTCGGGGGCCGTGGACCACGAGGTCAGGGTGAGCGGCGGGGTCGTGGTGAGGGGACGTATCAGCGGGGACATCACTGCGGCACCCGCCATCACGGGGGTGGTCAGCGTGTGCACGGTCTGCGCCGCACCGGCAGGGCTCGGTACCCCCGGCAGCAGCGGTGCGGACACCTGGGTAGGGGCCACCGGGGCGTCACCGAGCGACTGCCCACCCTGCGCGAGCAGCGGGCCGGCGCCACGGCGCCGCTGGGTCTCGGGGGCCGTGGCGGCGCCCGTCCCCTGCGTACGCATCGGGGTCACATTGCTGCCCGCCCCCGTGCCGCCGCGCGTGTCCGTGGTGTCGACCGGGGTGCCCGTCGTGACGCCGCCCAGTGCGACCGCGGCGAGCGACACCGCACCGGCGGCGACGAACGCGAACCGCATCCCGCGCGAGGCCGACCGCTCGGCCTCGTGCCGGCTGACGTCGTGTATGCGGAAGCCGCGGTCCGCGGACGGCGGGAGCATCGGAGCGTGCGAGGGAGAGGAGGGGACGTAGTCGAACTCGAAGCGCTCACCCCGCTTCAGCCCGAAGACCCCGGTGACGCCCGGTCTTCCGGGGGTCGCGCCGAGGAGTCCTCCCCCGCCGAACGGCGAGCCACCGCCGTCCGGATCGCCTCCCCCCGGAAGGCCCTGCAGCCGGGCCAGGAAACTCTCGGAGGGCGGCGGCGGAGCCGCCTCCGCGAACACGTTCTTCAACTGCCGCTGCGCATCGGCCTCCGCCTTGCACTTGGCACAGGTGGCCAGGTGGGCGAGGACACGCTCGCGTGATTCATGACCGAGCTCTCCGTCCACGAGGGCGGAGAGTCGGTCTCCCAGATGCTGCTCGGCCAGACGCCTCTCGGCGGGGCTGGGTCGTGTTCCACTCACGCGGTCGCGCCCCCTCCCCCCAGTGCGGGTACACGGGGCACGAAGGAGCGGCGCTCGGAGGCCCGGGCCTGAGGCGAACGGTGCGCGAGAGCCTTGCGCAGCTGCGAGCGGCCGCGGTGGATCCGGGAGCGGACCGTGCCGAGCTTGACGCCGAGGGTCGCGGCGATCTCCTCGTACGACAGTCCTTCGATGTCGCACAGGACGACCGCGGCGCGGAACTCGGGCGCAAGGGTGTCGAGTGCCTGCTGGACGTCCGCGTCGAAGTGGGCGTCGTTGAAGACCTGCTGGGGCGACGGCTCACGGCTCGGCAGCCGCTCGGCCGCGTCGTCGCCCAGGGCGTCGAAGCGGATGCGCTGCTTGCGGCGGACCATGTCCAGGAAGAGGTTGGTGGTGATCCGGTGCAGCCAGCCCTCGAAGGTGCCCGGCGTGTAGGTCGACAGGGACCGGAAGACGCGGACGAAGACCTCCTGGGTGAGGTCCTCGGCGTCGTGCTGGTTGCCCGTCAGGCGGTAGGCAAGTCGGTAGACGCGGCCACTGTGGGTGCTGACGATCTCCTCCCAGGTGGGCGGAGTCCACGCCTGCCCGTCCGCGTCGGTGGAGAAAGTCGCGGTCTGGGCGTGGTCAGCGGCGTGGCTGGGGTCAGCAGCGGTGTCGTTCACGGATTTCGGCCTGCCTGCCGATCCGAGAAAGCGCCGCAGCACTCCTCCCCGATCCACAGGCGCGGCCGCACCTCCCCTGTCGGCTCTGGTGGTGTCCAGTGGAGCCCCTACCATAGCCACCTCGCCCGTTAGCTCCGGATAAGCGGTTTTACGAGAATTTGATCTGGGCTGATACCGCTCGGACCCCTGCTGCTGCAGTTGCTCGGGCCGCTGCCCCTCATCGTGATCCAACTGTGTCCCCCCGTGCCGTCTCCTACCCCTCTAAACGCCCGGTCCCATCTGCGGGTTCCCGGGCCCAACGGATACAGTCACGCCCAGGCAACCACGGGGACAGGAGAGGGTCATTACCGGCAACCGGCAGACGAGCTGGGCGTTCGCCGACGCCTACGTCGCCGAGGACGAAGTGCTGCGCTGGGCCCGCGACCGGGCCCGGGAGGCGGGCCTGCGCTCGGTGTCGCCCGGCACGGGCTCCGCGCTGCGGTTGCTGGCGGCTTCGGTGGACGCGAAGGCGGTGGCGGAGATCGGCACCGGCACCGGCGTCTCCGGCATCCATCTGCTGCACGGCATGCGCCCGGACGGGGTGCTGACCACGGTGGACCCCGAGCCCGAGCACCAGCAGTTCGCCCGCCAGGCCTTCCGCGCCTCCGGTTTCGCCAGCAACCGCGCGCGTTTCATCCCGGGCCGTGCCCTGGACGTCCTGCCCCGGCTCGCGGACGCCGGCTACGACCTCGTCTTCTGTGACGGCGACCGCCTGGAGTTCCTCGACTATCTCGCTGAATCGTTGCGCCTGCTGCGCCCCGGTGGCCTGGTCGTCTTCGAGGGCGTTTTCGCCAACGGCCGCACGGTGGACTCGGGCCCGCAGCCCACGGAGGTGCTGCGCCTGCGGGAGCTGCTGCGCGCGGTGCGCGAGAGCCAGGAGCTGGTGCCGTCACTGCTGCCGGTGGGTGACGGACTGCTGTGCGCGGTCAAGCGGTGAGGGGTCGCCCTCAAGCGGTGAGGGGCCGGGGAGCGAGCGGGGAAGGGCCGGGAAACAGCAACCCCGGCACCACTTGGATGCCGGGGCAGCTGAAAGGGTATGGTCGCTTCCGCGTCAGCCGACGACCTTCTTGAGGGCGTCGCCGAGCGCGTCGGCCTCGTCAGGGGTCAGCTCGACGACGAGCCGACCGCCGCCTTCGAGCGGAACGCGCATGACGATGCCCCGCCCCTCCTTGGTCACCTCGAGCGGGCCATCGCCCGTCCGCGGCTTCATGGCCGCCATGCTCGTTCCCCTTCCTGAAACCAGCTCATCGTCAAAAGCCGACGGCCCTGGGAGGGCACGCCTGTCCAGCGTGGGACACGCGACACCGGCATCGAACACATTGCTTCCAAGCCATTATCCCGCATCTCAGGACCCGATGACCAACATCAGTCGGCATCGCTTGGGCAACGCGCGCGAGCAAAACCACTCAATTCGGCGATGTGACTGCGATACTGCGCGGCCGCACGGAGTTCCGCCGTCCGGGAACCGTCCAGGATTCTTTGACGCAGGTCACACGTCCACTCCGGTCCCCCGGCGGTGATCTCCGCCATGCTGTCCTACGGACAGGGGCGTACCGGCCGGTACGCCTGCACCGCGACAGCCGAGGGGACACACCATGGCCGACACCGTGCTCTACGAGGTGAGCGACGGACTCGCGACGATCACGCTGAACCGCCCCGAGGCGATGAACGCGCTGAACATCGCGACGAAGGTCGCCCTGCGGGAGGCGGTTCGCTCCGCGGCCGAGGACGACGCCGTACGGGCGGTGCTGCTGACCGCCGCCGGGGAGCGGGCGTTCTGTGTGGGACAGGACCTCAAGGAGCACATCGGGCTGCTGGCGCAGGACCGGGAGACGGGGTCCGGGCAGACGATGAGCACGGTGAAGGAGCACTACAACCCGGTGGTGCGGGCGATCGCGGGGATGCCGAAGCCGGTGGTGGCCGGGGTGAACGGGGTGGCCGCCGGGGCCGGCTTCGGCCTCGCGCTCGCCGCGGACTACCGCGTCGTCGCGGACACCGCTGCCTTCAACACGTCCTTCGCGGGGGTTGCGCTGACCGCCGACTCCGGCATGTCCTGGACGCTGCCGCGGGTCGTCGGGCCGGGGCGCGCCGCCGACCTGCTGCTCTTCTCGCGGAGCATCAAGGCGCAGGAGGCGTACGAGCTGGGGATCGCCAACCGGCTGGTGCCGGCCGGCGAGCTGCACGCCGAGGCGGAGAAGGTGGCCCGGGCGTTGGCCGAGGGGCCGACGGTGGCTTATGCGGCGATCAAGGAGGCGGTGGCCTACGGGTTCTCGCACACCTTGTCCGAGACCTTGGACAAGGAGGACGAGCTGCAGACTCGGGCGGGGTCGTCCGAGGACCATGTGATTGCGGTGCAGGCGTTTGTGAACAAGGAGAAGCCGAAGTACTTGGGGCGGTGACCTCCGTTGTGGGGTGCAGGTGGCTTGTGGCGCCCACGCGGCGGTAGCCGCGAATCGACACAGCCCCGCGCCCCTTACGGGGCGCTCCTCGCCACGCAGGTTTCCAAGTGGTCGTCCACCAGCCCGCACGCCTGCATCAACGCATACGCCGTTGTCGGTCCCACGAAGCGCAGGCCCCTCTTCTTCAGGGCCTTCGAAAGTGCCGTCGACTCGGGGGTGACCGCGGGCACGTCCCCCAGAGTCTTCGGAGCCGGCCCCGGCGCCGGTGCGTAGGACCAGATGAATTCGTCCAGCTCCCCCGGCGCCCACTCCGCCAGCACCCGCGCGTTGGCCAGGGTCGCGTCGATCTTGGCGCGGTTTCGGATGATGCCGGGGTCGGTGAGGAGGCGGGCGCGGTCCGTCTCCGTGAAGGCGGCGACCTTGGCGATGCGGAAGTCGGCGAAGGCCGCGCGGAAGCCGGGGCGGCGGCGCAGGATCGTGATCCAGGACAGGCCCGACTGGAAGGCCTCGAGGCTGAGGCGCTCGTAGAGGGCGTCGTCGCCGTGGACCGGGCGGCCCCACTCCTCGTCGTGGTACGCCACGTAGTCCTCGGTGGACAGGGCCCAGGGGCAGCGCAGGGCGCCGTCCGGGCCGGCGATGGCGGTGCCGTCGCTCACTGCTGCTCCCCCTGGCCGTGCATCGGCTTGTCCATGGAGACGTGGTGTGCGGCGGCCTGGGCGCCCGCCAGTGCGGACTCCAGGTCGGCGATACGGGCGTCGCGCTCGGCGAGTTCGGCGCCGAGGCGGTTGAGGGCGTCGTCGACGTCCGCCATGCGGTAGCCACGGGCGGCGAGCGGGAAGCGGAGGCTGTCGACGTCGTCGCGGCCCACGGGCCGGTCCAGCGGCAGCGGGTCCTGCAGCCGCTCGGGGGCGACCTCGGGCAACGGGCCCTCACCCTCTGATCCGCCGACCACGGCCAGTGTCACGGCGGCGACCACGACGGCGAGAGCGACGACCAGGAACAAGAACATAACCATCGCTGTGGTCCCCACGCTCGATGTTCGGAAGCTGGATGAAGCTGAAGATGAAGCCGGATGTGTCAGGGTCCGATCGTGCCATGCGAGTCTGACAGTTAGGGTCGCAGGCGGCCGCGGAACCGGTCTTACCCAGGTCGTACTACGAGAGGTCACAGCGGATGCTCAGGCTGGGCAGGCGCGTATTCGAGGCGCACGAGCCGGTGATCATGGCGATCGTCAACCGGACCCCGGACTCCTTCTACGACCAGGGAGCGACCTTCCGGGACGAGCCCGCCCTCGCGCGCGTGGAGCAGGCGGTGTCGGAGGGCGCTGCCATCATCGACATCGGCGGGGTGAAGGCCGGGCCGGGCGACGAGGTGTCGGCCGAGGAGGAGGCGCGGCGGACGGTGGGGTTCGTCGCGGAGGTGCGGCGGCGCTTCCCGGACGTGGTCATCAGCGTGGACACCTGGCGGGCCGAGGTCGGCGAGGCCGTGTGCGAGGCCGGCGCGGATCTGCTGAACGACGCGTGGGGCGGCGTCGACCCGGGGTTGGCCGAGGTCGCGGCGCGGTACGGGGTCGGGCTGGTGTGCACGCACGCGGGGGGCGCCGAGCCGCGTACTCGTCCGCATCGGGTGACGTACGACGATGTCGTGGCCGACATCCTGCGGGTGACGCTGGGTCTTGCCGAGCGGGCGGTGGCGCTGGGGGTGCCCCGGGAGTCCGTGCTGATCGACCCGGGGCACGACTTCGGGAAGAACACCCGGCACAGCCTGGAGGCGACGCGGCGGCTCGGGGAGATGGTCGACACGGGGTGGCCCGTCCTGGTCTCCCTGTCCAACAAGGACTTCGTCGGCGAGACCCTGGACAAGCCGGTGAAGGAGCGGGTGGTGGGGACGCTCGCCACCACGGCCGTGTCGGCGTGGCTGGGCGCGCAGGTGTACCGGGTGCACGAGGTCGCCGAGACCCGGCAGGTGCTGGACATGGTGGCGTCCATCGCCGGGCATCGGCCTCCGGCGGTGGCGCGGCGGGGGCTGGCGTAGGGCCTTTCGTCGCCCCCGCCGCCCCTTCCCGTCCCGACCCTGGGGGCTCCGCCCCCAGACCCCCGCTCCTCAAACGCCGGAGGGGCTGGAATTGCGCACGGCAGGACCTAGCGTGCCGCCTCCTTCGACACCAACGCCACCGCCTCGTCCACGTCGTCCGTGACGTGGAACAGGAGCAGGTCCTTCTCCGAGGCCTTGCCCTGGGCGATCAGGGTGTTCTTGAGCCAGTCGACCAGGCCGCCCCAGTACTCGCTCCCGAACAGCACGATCGGGAAGCGGGTCACCTTCTGGGTCTGCACCAGGGTCAGGGCCTCGAAGAGCTCGTCCAGGGTGCCGAGGCCGCCGGGCAGGACCACGAAGCCCTGCGCGTACTTCACGAACATCATCTTGCGGACGAAGAAGTAGCGGAAGTTCAGGCCGATGTCGACGTAGGGGTTGAGCCCCTGCTCGAAGGGCAGCTCGATGCCGAGGCCGACCGAGATGCCCTTCGCCTCGCAGGCGCCCTTGTTGGCCGCCTCCATGGCGCCCGGGCCGCCGCCGGTGATCACTGCCCAGCCCGCCTCCACCAGGCCGCGGCCGAGCCGGACGCCCGCCTCGTACTCCGGGGAGTCGACGGGTGTGCGCGCCGAGCCGAACACGCTGATCGCGGGCGGGAGTTCGGCAAGCGTGCCGAAGCCCTCGATGAACTCCGACTGGATGCGCAGCACCCGCCAGGGGTCCGTGTGGACCCAGTCGGTGGGAGCGCGCTCGTCCAGCAGCCGCTGGTCGGTGGTGCTCTCCGTCACCTGGCCGCGCCTTCGGAGGACCGGTCCGAGCCGCTGCTCATCCGGCGGCACCTTCTTGCCCTCGGGGTTCCCGGTAGCCATGTGCGCTCCCTCCGCTTGCAGGTGTCTCCACCTCAGAGTAGATCTACGCGGGTTACGGACGGGGGACGTCAGTATGTCCGCCCTGAAGCGGTGTCCGGGCTAGGCCGTCAGCCAGGCCCGCAGCCGCTGCTCGCCCGCCAGGATCTTCGCGGTTTCGACCCGTTCGTCCCGCTTGTGGGCCAAGTGCGGGTTGCCGGGGCCGTAGTTGACCGCGGGGATGCCGAGGGAGGAGAAACGCGAGACGTCCGTCCAGCCGTACTTCGGCTGCGGGGTTCCGCCGACCGCCTCGATGAAGGCCGCCGCGGCGGGGTGCGAGAGTCCGGGAAGGGCCGCGCCGCTGTGGTCGTCCACCACGAACTCCTGCACTCCGCAGTCCGCGAAGACTTCCCTGACGTGGGCGATCGCCTCCTCCTCGGTGCGGTCGGGCGCATAGCGGAAGTTGACGGTGACCACGCATTCATCGGGGATGACATTGCCGGCCACCCCGCCCGAGATGCCCACCGCGTTCAGTCCCTCCCGGTACTCCAGGCCGTCGATCACCGGGTAGCGGGGTTCGTAGGAGGCCAGGCGGGCCAGGATCGGCGCGGCCGCGTGGATGGCGTTGGAGCCCATCCAGCTGCGCGCCGAGTGCGCCCGCTCGCCCGTCGTCTTCAGCAGAACCCTGAGGGTGCCCTGGCAGCCGCCCTCGACCTCGCCGTCGGACGGTTCGAGGAGCACCGCGAAGTCGCCCTCCAGCCACTCGGGGTGCGCCTCGGCGACGTGCTTGAGGCCGTTGAGGTCCGCGGCCACCTCTTCGTTGTCGTAGAAGACGAAGGTCAGGTCGCGGTTGGGGGCCGGGACCGTGGCCGCGATGCGCAGCTGCACGGCCACGCCCGACTTCATGTCGCAGGTGCCGCAGCCCCACAGGACGCCGTCCGCGTCCAGCCGGGACGGGACGTTGCCGGCGATCGGCACGGTGTCGATGTGGCCGGCCAGGATCACCCGCTCCGGCCGGCCCAGGTCCGTGCGCGCGACGACGTTGTTGCCGTACCGCTCGACCGTCAGGTGCGGCAGGGCGCGCAGGGCGGACTCGATCGCGTCGGCGAGGGGCTTCTCGGTGCCGCTCTCGGACGGGAAGTCGACCAGCTGCGCGGTGAGCTCGGCGGCGTCCAGGGTGAGGTCAAGTGGGGTGTCGGCCATGCCGTCGACCCTAACCCGCCGGGGCCCTGGCCCACCGGTCACATCCGTCTCGTGGGCCACAGAGCCCTCCGCTACCTTGTACGACGTGCCAGAGCCGTCATCCACCCTCAAACGCCGTGGCCGCTTCTTCCGCCTCGGGGCGGCCTTCGTGATCCTGCTCGCCGTCGCGGGCTATCTCGCGGTGCAGTACGTCACCGGGGGCAGGGGCGGATCGGGCTGCAGAGTGGTCTCGGGCGCGGCGGACGGAGCGGCGTACGAGTTCACGCCGGAGCAGGCGGTGAACGCGGCCACGATCGCCGCGGTGGGCACCGGGCGCGGCATGCCCGAGCGGGCGGTGACCATCGCGCTGGCGACCGCGCTGCAGGAGTCGCAGCTGCGCAACATCGAGCACGGCGACCGCGATTCGGTCGGTCTGTTCCAGCAGCGGCCCTCGCAGGGCTGGGGCACCAGGAAGCAGATCCTGGACCCGACGTACGCGGCGGGCATGTTCTACCGGCACCTGGCCAAGGTGCACGACTACGCGAAACTCCCCCTCACGGTCGCCGCGCAACGTGTGCAGCGCAGCGGGTACCCCGAGGCCTACGCCAAGCACGAGCCGGACGCCGCCCTGCTCTCCGCCGCTCTCACCGGGAACTCACCGGCGACGCTGACCTGCGCCGGTCTCCCGGCCGCCACGCAGACGGCGGGTCCGGACGCGGTACGGGCCGCTCTCGTACGGGACTTCGGACGCGACGCCCTGCAGCCGGCCGCCGTGGAGGTGAACGCCGTGTCGACACCGGCAGCTTCGCCGACCGACAGCTCGGGGACGAGCGCCCGCACCGTCACGCTCCCCGTCGCCGCCGGCAAGAGCCCCGCCGAGGGCCGCAGCGTCCGCCGGCGCGGCTGGCAGCTCGCCCACTGGGCCGTGGCCAACTCCTCCGCCCTGCACATCGAGCGGGTCTCCTACGGCGGGCGGGAGTGGACCGCCGGGAACGCCGACAACCCGTGGCACAGGGCCGCCGCGGACGGCGTCGACGGGGCGGAAAAGGCCGCCGACGCGGTCCGAATCGTCACTGCGCAGTAGTACGGTCCTTCACTCCCCCGGGTTATGCCGGGCATGCTCGCCCCACCGGGTGGGCAGGTTTTCGCACCGTCACCCCTGCATCCGTCAAAGCCCTTGCCGACAAAGGGCTGTAAGGATTCGGCAGACTTTCCGGCCCGACGCTTTTTGCCCGTTTTTATCCGCAGCCGATAATGCGACGCATTGCCAACTCTTTACATTGGGACGCCGCAACCTTCGGGGCCTTCGAGCGGTAGTCACATCGTCCGAGCCCGGACGATCAACATCCATCGAAGGAGCATCATGTCCCTCCCCCTGACCCGTCGGATCGCCCGTGCCGCGCTGCTCGTCGCAGCGGGAGCGGCTGCCGGGGTCGGTGCGGCCGGCTCCGCGAGTGCGGCCCCCGAACTGCCCGCTGCCCCGAACGTCGGCGGCCTGACCGCTCTGGACGGGGCGAGCGTCGGCAACACCGTCGACGGTGCGGCGCAGAACGTGACCGGGCTTGCGGGCGACGCCGGCAGCAACGCGGTCAAGAAGGCCGTGCCGAACGCGGGCAAGACCGGCGGCAGCGTGGCGAAGAAGGCGGCTCCGGCCGCGCAGCGTGCGGCGGGAGCCGCGGCGGGCTCCGTCGGGGAGATCGTCGGCGTCACCACGCAGACGGCTGCCGAGAACGGCGGCACCCTGCCGGCGGGCTCGCTCAAGGGCGGCCTGCCGAGCACCGGCAACCTGCCGGTGAAGGGCCTGCCGATCGGCGGCTGAGCCACCTGAAACGCGGAGGGGGCCCGGGACAGCGTCCCGGGCCCCCTCGTCACGTCCACGGCGGCTACAGCCGCTCCACGGCCGCCCGCACCCGCTCGTCCGTCGCCGTCAGCGCCACACGTACGAACTTCTCGCCCGCCGTGCCGTAGAAGTCGCCCGGCGCGACCAGGATGCCGAGCTCGGCCAGGTGGGCCACCGTGTCCCAGCAGGACTCGTCCCGCGTCGCCCACAGGTAGAGGCTGGCCTCGCTGTGCTCGATGCGGAAGCCGTGGCGAAGGAGCGCCTCGCGCAGGGCCGTGCGCCGGGCCGCGTACCGCTCGCGCTGCTCCCGGACATGGGCGTCGTCGCCCAGGGCCGCCACCACGGCCGCCTGCGTGGGCGCCGGCGTCATCATGCCGCCGTGCTTGCGGACCTCGAGCAGCGGGCCGAGGACGGCCGGGTCACCGGCCAGGAAGGCCGCGCGGTAGCCCGCCAGGTTGGAGCGCTTGGAGAGCGAGTGGACGGACACGATGCCCTCGTACGAGCCGCCGTTCACCTCCGGGTGCAGAACCGAGACCGGGTCCGCCTCCCAGCCCAGCTCCAGGTAGCACTCGTCGGAGAAGAGCAGGATCCCGTGCTCGCGCGCCCACGCGACGATCCGGGTCAGCTCGTCCTTGCCGAGCACCTTGCCGGTCGGGTTCGAGGGCGAGTTGAGCCAGAGCAGCTTCAGGTTGGTCGGGTCCAGCTCCGTGGGGTCGTCGTAGACCTCGTGGTCCGCGCGCGCCAGACGGGCGCCCACCTCGTACGTCGGGTACGCGAGGCGCGGGTACGCCACCTTGTCGCCCGGGCCGAGGCCCAACTGCGTCGGGAGCCAGGCGACGAGTTCCTTGGAGCCGACGATCGGCAGGACGTGCTTGTGCGTGACCTCGCGGGCGCCGAGGCGGCGCTCGACCCAGCCGGTGATCGCGTCGCGCAGGGCCGGGGTGCCCCAGACCGTCGGATAGCCCGGGGAGTCCGCCGCGTCGATGAGGGCCTTCTGGACCAGCTCGGGGACCGGGTCGACCGGGGTGCCGACAGAGAGGTCGACGATGCCGTCCGGGTGCGAGGCGGCCGTTTTCTTGTACGGCTCCAGCTTGTCCCAGGGGAAGGTGGGCAGGCGGTCGGAGACTGCGGACACGGGATCTGGCTCACTTTCTGGTACGGCATACGACCCAAAGGCGCTGGTACGGCAAACGCCTCGGTCCCGTACGGCGATCACCAGGGCGATCCGGCCGTACGGGACCGAGGCGGCACGGTGTGCGGGCCGCTTAGGTGATTACTCGGCCTGCGGCGGCAGCGCGGCGATGAAGGGGTGGTCCCGCTCGATCAGGCCCAGCTTGCTGGCGCCGCCGGGGGAGCCGAGCTCGTCGAAGAACTCGACGTTCGCCTTGTAGTAGTCCTTCCACTCCTCCGGAGTGTCGTCCTCGTAGAAGATCGCCTCGACCGGGCAGACCGGCTCACAGGCACCACAGTCGACGCATTCGTCCGGGTGGATGTACAAGGACCGCTGGCCCTCGTAGATGCAGTCGACCGGGCACTCCTCGATGCACGCCTTGTCCTTGACGTCGACACAAGGCTGCGCGATGACGTAGGTCACGCTGTCGTTCCTCCTCGATAGGGCGCTGGCGGGCCTCCGTAGGCTCCGCCGCCTGGCGCGCGGGAGCGCGGCGTCGTCGATGCCCGCCCCTAGTATCTCCGTTCTTGGGCATGATCCGAACAGGAGGGGTGAACTGACCTGTGGAAATCTCGGCCGGCGGACGTCTCGAGGTTCGTATCACCGCTGCTGACGTGGGGAAACGGGTCTCGGTACGACGCGTGATCGAACCTGCTCGCCCGGAGGAGAAGTTCACCGACACGGTGGGTGTTCTCACATCATGGGACGACGGTGTGCTGCTGATCACACGCAAGGACGGCGAAAGCGTCCGGATTCCGGAATCTGCGCTGGTCGCGGGAAAGGTCGTGCCCACAGCACCGGCCCGTCGACAGGGTCCCGCCGCCTCCTACGAGGAACTCGCGCATGTCGCCTCGCGCGCCTGGCGGCCGGTGGAGAGCGAGCGGCTCGGCGAGTGGGAGCTGCGGGCCGCTGCCGGGTTCACCCGGCGCGCCAATTCGGTGTTGCCGCTCGGCGACCCGGGCGTGCCGCTCGACGAGGCCCTGGACGTCGTACGACGCTGGTACGGCGAGCGCGCGCTGCCCGCGTACATCCAGACCGCGACCGGCGCCGAAGGCACGCAGGAGCTGTTGTGTGCGGAGCTGGAGCGGCGCGGGTGGGTGCGTGAGGTGACCGCCGAGCTGTGGATCGGGGCGCTGGCGCCGGTCGCGGACCGGGCGGAGGCGTCCGGGGTCGTGCTGTCCCGGACGGCGGACGAGGCGTGGCTTGCGCGGTACCAGCGCAAGGGGGTGAGCGAGGTGGCGCTGAAGGTGCTCGGGAGCGGGCCTTCGGTGTGGTTCGCGACCGTCCCCGGCTCGTCGGAGGGTGCGGCGCCCGCCGCGATCGGGCGGTGTGTCGTGGACGGGCGGTGGGCGTCCTTCGCCGCCGTCGAGGTGGATCCGGAGCAGCGGCGACGCGGGCTGGCCACCACCGTCATGGCCGCGCTGGCCCGGCGGGCGCTCGACGAGGGCGCCTCGGCCGCCTGGCTGCAGGTCGAGGCGGACAACGTGGGGGCGCGGGCGCTGTACGCCGGGATGGGTTTCGCCGCGCACCACGCGTACCACCACTACCGGGAACCGGCGGCTCCCGGCAGCGGCCAGTAGTACCGATCGCCGGGAGAGGGCACCAGGCTGCTATGCGTTCCCCACACCCCCCACCGCCCGAGCGCTCCGCCGAACTGCGGCGGCGGTTCGCCGAGGAGGCGCGCTCCGAGCGGCCCGATCTGTCGACGCTCTGCCTGCTGGTGGGCGCGGAGGCGGACGGGGCGCTGGACGAGGCGGGCCTGGACGCCGCCCAGATGGAGCTGGACCGGCTGGCGGGGCGGGTGCCGTTCCGGCCGGGCGGTCCGATGGCTTGGGCCACGGCGCTGCACCACCTGCTCGGGGTGCAGGACGGCTTCCGCGGCTCCCCTGCCGACTACCAGCGCCTGGAGTCCTCGCTGCTGCACGAGGTGCTGCGGCGGCGGCGCGGGCTGCCGATCCTGCTGTCGGTGGTGTGGATGGAGGTCGCACGGCGGGCGGGGGCGCCGGTGCACGGGGTCGCTCTGCCGGGGCACTTCGTGGTCGGGTTCGGGCCCCGGGAGCAGCAGGTGCTGGTGGATCCGTTCGACGGGGGGCGGGTGCTGGGGGTCGGCGACGCTGAGCTGTTGGTGGCCGGGGCCACGGGGGCCGCGCTGGATCCGTCGATGTTGACGGCGGCGGATCCGCTGGATGTGGTTCTGCGGATCCTCAACAACATCCGGGCGTGGGCGGCCGCTCGGCCGGAGCGGTCGGATGTGTCCTTGTGGGCGGTGGAGCTGTCGTTGCTGTTGCCTTCGCATCCTGCGCGGTTGCGGTATGAGCGGGCTCAGTTGCTGGTTCAGCGGGGGGACTTCGTCGAGGGGGCGGTGGAGCTTGAGGCTTACGCCGAGGTTCTGGCGACGGTGGATGAGGCGGCTGCACAGCGCGTGCGGGGGCAGGCCCGGGCGGCCCGGGCACTTCTCAACTGAGGTTCGCCTGTTCGCCGTAGGGCTTGTGCAGTGGTGCGAGTGCGAGTTCGTTGTGGCTGATCGCGCCCGCGCGGCGGAGCCGCAAATCGATATAGCCCCGCGCCCCTGGAGGCCCGCTACAGCCAGCCCTTTTCCCGTGCGATCCGGACGGCTTCGGCTCTGTTCCTCACCGCCAGTTTCTGGATTGCCGTCGACAAGTAATTCCGGACCGTCCCCTGCGACAAATGCAGTGCTGCCGCCAGTTCCGCGTTGGTCGAGCCGTCCGCCGCCGCTCGCAGGACCTCTCGCTCCCGGTCCGTCAGGGGATTGGCGCCCTCTGCCAGGGCCGCTGCCGCCAAGGTGGGGTCGATGACCCGCTCCCCCGCCAGCACCTTCCGTACCGCTTCTGCCAGTTGGGCCGCCGGGGCGTCCTTGACCAGGAAGGCGTCGGCGCCTGCTTCCATGGCGCTGCGGAGGTAGCCGGGGCGGCCGAAGGTGGTGAGGACGACCAGTTTCACGGCGGGCAGGGCCTTGTGGACCTGGGCCGCCGCCTCGATGCCGGTGCAGCCCGGCATCTCGATGTCGAGGAGGGCCACGTCCACGGCGTGCTCGCGGGCGGCCGCCAACACCTCGTCGCCGCGTGCCACTTGGGCCACGACCTCGATGTCGTCCTCCAGGCCGAGGAGGGCGGCCAGCGCCTCGCGGACCATCGACTGGTCCTCGGCGAGGAGCACCTTGATCGTAGAGCTCATGCCCCGGATCCTACGGCCGACGGGGTGTCGGCGGGGACGCGGGCGACGAGGCGGAAGCCGTGCTTGATGCGGCCCGCCTCCAGGGTGCCGCCGGCCTTCTCCAGGCGTTCCGTCAGGCCCGTCAGACCGTTGCCCGGGCCTTTGCCGGCGCCGCCGGGACCGCCGGGGCCGTTGTCCTCGACGGCGAGTTCGAGGACCGGGCCGTCCAGGGTCTGGCGGTGCAGCACCTCCACCGTGCAGCGGGTGGCGCCGCTGTGCCGTACGACGTTGGTGACCGCCTCGCGCAGCGCCCAGGCGAGGGCGGACTCGCTGTCCGCGGAGACGCCGGTGAGGTCCGGTTCCCCGGGGACGTCGGCCGTGACGCCGGCTGCCGTCAAGGCGACCTGGGTGCCCGCGAGTTCCTCGGACAGGCGCGGGCGGCGATAGCCGCTGACCGCCTCGCGGACGTCCACCAGGGCCTGGCGGCTGACCTGTTCGATGTCGGCGACCTGCTGGGCCGCCTTGTCGGGGTGGTCGGGGAGCATGCGGCCCGCCAGTTCGCTCTTCAGCGTGATCAGGGAGAGCGAGTGGCCGAGGAGGTCGTGCAGGTCGCGGGCCAGGCGCAGACGCTCCTCGTTGGCGGCCAGTTGGGCGACCGTGGCGCGGGCCTTGCGCAGCTCTACGGTCGTCCGCACCAGTTGCTTCACGCCCATCATCGCGAAGCCCAGGAGCAGCACCACCAGCACGAGGCTCCAGTCGTCCGCACGGAAGTGCAGCAGGACCAGGAGCATGGCGAGGGTGTTCAGCCCGATCGCCCAGTACGCGATCCGCTGCGGCAGCGTGGCGCCGCAGGTGACGGAGACGTACACGAAGAGGCCGACCCACGCGCTGCCGAGGGTGAGGCACAGGACCAGGGCGAGCGTGCCGAGCACGGCGACGAGGGCGCCGACGGCCCGGCCGGAGTACGGGCGGCCCATGTTCCGGAAGACCAGCGCCAGGTAGACGCCGGTGAAGGAGGCCAGGGCCACCCAGCCCGCCGCGGTCGCGGCGGGCGTGTGGTGGCCGGAGGCCAGGTCCTGCACCGGCGATCCGAGAAAGATCAGCCAGGGCAGGATCCAGACCAGTTTGCGCGTGGCCTCGCCCCGGTTGCGGGGCGGCTGGCCGACCCGGATCGCGTTGTCGGCCCGGAGTTCCGCGGGCAGCCCGTCGTCCGTCATCGTGCTCACGCCTTCAGCGTGTCCTTCCGGTACAGCCACGCCGCGCCGCCCGCGAACAGGAGGAAGTAGACGACGAGGAGGGCGAGGTCCTTGGTCTCGGGGGACTGACTCTGTTCGATGGCCCGTCCGAGGGCAGCGTACGCGTGTGTGGGCAGCCACTTGGCGATGTCCTGCAGCCACTGCGGGAAGGTCGTGGACGGCATCCACAGACCGCCGAGGATCGACAGACCGAAGTACGTGATCATCGTGATCGGCCGGACCGCGTCCCCGGTGGCCAGGTAGCCGATGGCGACGCCGAGCGCGGCGAAGACCAGGCTGCCGGCCCAGATCGCCCCGGTGAGCGCGAACCACTGCCAGGCGTCCAGCCGTACGCCCCGCACGGCCGCGGCGACCAGGAAGACCACCACGATGGACGGGAGGCTGACGACGGCGGCGCTGGCGGTCTTGGCGAGGACATAGCCGCGCCCGGGCAGCGTGGTCAGCCGCAGCTGCCGCACCCAGCCGCCCTCCCGCTCCTTGGCGATGCGCTCGCTGTTGCCCATGAGGACCGCGGTCAGGGCGCCGAAGGAGGCCATGGAGACCATGACGTACGAGGCGACGCTCAGTCCTGTGCCGTCGACCTTCCCCGTCTGGTTGGAGACCAGCAGGAAGATCACCGACGGGTAGATCACCGAGAAGAACAGGAACTTGCGGTTGCGCAGGGCCCGCGTGAGCTCCAGCTTGATCAGGCTGTTCACGACTGCTTCGCCTCCTCGGCGGCGGTGATGGCGACGAAGGCCTGCTCCAGACCGAGCCCGGCGACTTCGAGGTTGCGGGGGTAGACGCCGAGGCCGTACAGGGCGTGGACGGTCGCGTCGGCGTCGGAGGACTGGATGCGGACGGTCTGACCGCTGCCCGCGGCGGAGCCGCTGTGAGACACAGTGATCGAGGTCAGGAACGGCAGCGCCCGAATCGCCGCCTCGTCGATGGTGCCTTCGAGGTCGAACGACACCCTGCGCGCCCCGGCCTTCGCCTTGATCTCGGCAGCCGTGCCGTCCGCAAGGAGCCGGCCCCGGTGCAGCACCAGCACCCGGTCGGCGATGGCGTCGGCCTCCTCCAGGTAGTGCGTGGCGAACAGGACCGTCCGGCCCTGGTCGGCCTGCTCGCGCATGGTGGCCCAGAAGGCCTGGCGGGCGGAGACGTCCATGCCGGTGGTCGGCTCGTCGAGGACGATCAGGTCGCTGTCGCCGGCCGTGGCGAGGGCGAAGCGGACGCGCTGGGCCTGGCCGCCGGAGAGCTTGTTGACCTTGCGGTCGGCGATCTGGGAGATGCCTGCGCGGGCGAGCACGTCCTTCGCCTTGTAGGGCTTCGGGTGCAGGTCGCAGGCGAGCTTCACCAGCTCGGCGACCGTGACCTCGTCCATCAGCCCGCCGCTCTGCAGCATGGCGCCCACCCGCCCGGCGACGATGGCCTCGCGCGGGCTGGTGCCGAAGACGCTGACCGTCCCGCTGTCGGCGTTCTTGAGGCCGAGCAGCAGGTCGAGGGTGGTCGACTTGCCGGCCCCGTTCGGCCCCAGCAGTGCCACGGTCTCCCCCGGGTGCAGGGCGAGGGTCAGACCGTCGACGGCCCGTACCGTCCCGTACGTCTTGCTCACCTGGTCGAAGCCGACCACCGGGGCGGTGGTCGCTTTCGCTGTCGTCGTCATGGATCCATGGTGGCGGCGCGGGCCCAGGTCACGGCAGTGTCGGCGGTCCTGACCGGTGGATGACAGATGTCATACGGCGGACGGTGACATACGGCGAAGGTGGCACCCGGCGCCTGCCGGGTGCCCCCTTTCCGGGTCTGACGTCAGCTGGGGTTCGTCTTGATGATCCCGACCCGGTTGGTCTTGCTCAGCAGGGCCTGGCGCAGGGCGACGTAGACGTCCTGGGGGGTGACGGCCGTCTTCTTGCCGGTGGCCCGGGTGATCAGGACGTTGTCGAACTGGCCGCCGTAGAGCTGCTTGAGCGCAGCCAGGTCCGGCTTGTCGACGAGCTTGCCGTCCACAGCCGCGACCCTGAGGAACTTCCACAGGGAGTTCTGCGGGCTGAGCGGCAGCGAGACGCCCGTGTCGGTCTTGACCGTGACGAGCCCCGACATCGCCGGCTCGGCGAAGGCCTTCATCTCCCGGTCGACCTCGGCGTTCGTGACCGTCGGCTGCTGGGTCGTGGTGACGACCGCGACCGGGTCGGTGGAGTTGGTCTCCACCTGGCTGCGGTACGCGTCCTCGACCGCCTGGGCCGACCTGACGGCGTCGATGCCCTTGCCCGCCTTGCCGTAGACGGCGACGGCCTTGCCCGAGGTGAACTTGATCGTGCCCTCGGTCATGGAGCCGGAGCCGCCGGCCGCGCTCTGCAGGGCGGCGGTCAGCTTCTCCTCGTCGACGGGCATGACCGGGTCGACGACCCGGTGGTTGCCGAAGAGGGAGCCGATGACGGAGATCGGGTTGTAGTCGGCCTGCGCAGCCGCCGCGACCGTGGCCTGCTCGTCGAACTGCAGGCCCGCCTGGTCCGGCTTGAGCTCGACCGTCCTGCCGCCGACGGACAGCTTCAGCGGCTTGTCCACCCGGTCGCCGAAGGCCGCGTCGAGCTTCTTGACGGCCTCGTCGCGGGTGCCGCCGCCGATGTCGACGCCGAGCACGGTGGTGCCCTTGGGCACGTCGGAGTGGTTCATCAGCAGCCCGGCGCCGTACGCGAGACCACCGACGATGACCACGCCGGTGGCGAGCAGCACCAGCTTGTTGCGCCCCTTCTTCTGCTTCTTGGGCGCTGCGGCGGCCGATGTGCTCTGGCCGCCCGGCTCGGGCAGCTTCGGGGGCGTGTGCGGCAGCGGGCCGTCGGTGTGGGAGCCGGGGCCGAACGGCGAGCTCGCGCCCGGCGACCCGACCGGGACGCCGCTGGTGACGGTGTGTCCGGAGATGTTCTCGGGCGCGGGGAAGCCCTGCTGGGCCGGCTCGGGGGCCGGCTTCTGCGGGGTGAGGATCGCGGTGTCGTCGCTGAGGCCGCCACCGGGGCCGAGGCCCGCGCCGTGCGCGCCGCCGATGGTTCCGGGGCCGCCGATGCCCGCGGGGCCGCCGAGGTCGGCAGGTGCACCGGAGCCGCCGGGGCCCTTGGGTCCGGCAGGTCCGCCGGGTCCGGCGCCGAAGGGCGAGGTCACGGGGCCGTCACCGGTGACCGGGCCGACGGTCGGGCCCGCGGGACCCTGGGCGCCGCCGCCCTGGCCGCCGCGGCCGCCCGGCCCGTTGAAGCCGCTCGCGCCGCCCGGAGCGCCGTAACCGCCCTGGTCGTTCTGCCGGTTCTGCCCGTTCTGGGTGCTGCGCTCGCCGTCCGAGAAGTACGGGAGGTCGTCACGGCGGGGCTCGCTGCCGCCGCTGCCGGGGCGTGCGCCGCCCCCGAGCGGTCCGGCGGCCAGCGCCTCGGTGACGTCGAAGGAACCGGTGCCGCCGCCGTGCCCGGGCGCCACGGGGCCGCCGGTCGCTCCGGGCAGCCCGGCGCCGTTCGTCCCGCCCGGGCGGGAGGCGCCGCCGGGCCGGGAGCCACCCGGCACGCTCATGGAGCCGACCACGCCGCCGGGGCGGCCGGTGCCCGGACGGGCGCCGCCGGAAGGAGCGCCCCCGCCGAAGGGACCGGTGCCCGGGGCGGCCGGCGCACCCGCGCCCGAACCGCCCGGCAGACCGGCGCCGTTGGTGGAGCCGCCGCCCTGACCGCCCTTGGCGGGCGCCGACTTGCGGGGCGCGAACCACCCGCTCGTCCTGTCCTCGGCGGGCTGAGCGGCCTCGGCCGGGGGCTCGACGGTGCTCATGGCCTGGGTGACGCCCGGCCCCGGAACCTCGGTCTCCCCGGTGTCGTCGGAGCCCTCGGCGTCCGCGACGGGCGTACGCACGACGACCGGCGGAATGGGCCGCGACCCGGGGATGTTGATCCGGATCCGGGTCGTCAGTGTGGTCTCGGTCTTGCGGTCCTCCGGCTGCGCGGCCGAACGGCCCGCATCCGTACCGGCGTCGGAAGCCGTGGGGGTCCCGTACGGCGGCGTGCCCGACGGGTATGCGGCTTGGCCGCGCCCGTTGGGCCCGGAGGACGGAGTGTCAGTTTCACGACTCAAGGCAGGTTCTCCCGGTTGGCTCCGCCGCCCGACACAACCTCACGGGCGGCTCGGCGGCGCGCACCACCATACTGGCCACTTCTGGCGCGTATCCCATGACCGCCGGGGAAACCCACACGGGACTCCCACTAGTGGTTAATGGCGAAGTGGTACGTCACTTGCCAAGTCGGACGTCACGGGCATCTGGTTGCCGCCCCTGTCCGAGGGTGGCGCAGATCACAGCTACGGCCATCCCTCCGAAGAGGAAGAGATAGGAGCCGCCTCCCGCGCCGAAGAGGAAGTCCCCTTCGGGTCTGCTGGCGGTGAGCAGGATGACGCAGATCATCCATCCGGCGGCAGCTGCTAGGGCCCCGCCGCGGCTGCCGGTGGCCCGTCCGCCGCCGAGACAGAGCCCGGCCTCGCCCGCGAGCGCGAGCAGCAGCCCGCCGGGGAACCAGCCGGCCTGCACCAGCGCACCGGCCGCGCCGACGACCGCGCCGAGCACGAAGAGGCCCACGTACAGCAGCGCCCGTCCGGCGGAGGGCCGCTGCAGCGGCTGGGCGAGCAGGGAACCGCGCTCCGTCATGACGCCTCCTCGGCACGGGCGGACTCGATCCCGGCGAAGAGATCGGTCTCCCTCGGCTCTGCGGCTGCCCCGCGCACCAGTTCGTAGTACTCGGTCGTGAAGAGGGGCTGCGCCTGCTCGTTGGAGAGCGCGAAGTAGGGTTCGGCGACCTCGATCTGGGTGGCGTGGGCCCGCATCGCGGCGGCCTTGGCGGCGGCGTGCGCGGTGCCGTCGATCTCGGCGGTGATCCGGTCGTCGGGCACGACACCCGGTACGTCGTCGATGACGGCGGCCTTGGAAAAGGGAGCGTAGGGCAGTCCGGGCAGATCATCCGCAAGGCGGGCGAAGGCGCCCTCCGCAACGGACTGCGGCACGCGGTTCCAGTAGACCTTGGGGATCTCCCACCCCGCCCGTGCGGCCAGTTCCACGGCGCGCATGGCCACGCGGTGGGCCTGGATGTGGTCGGGGTGGCCGTATCCGCCGTTGTCGTCATAGGTGACGAGGACCTGGGGGCGTACCTCCAGGATCACCTCGACGAGGTGGGCGGCCGCCTCGTCCACGTCCGCCTGCCAGAAGCAGGCCGGGTCGTCGTTGTCGGCCAGGCCCATCATCCCGGAGTCGCGGTAGCGGCCCGGGCCGCCGAGCTGACGGAAGTCCTCGACGCCGAGCTCGCGCATGGCGGCCGTGAGCTCCTGCAGCCGGTACTCGCCCAGGGCGGTGCCCGTGAGGTGCCGCAGCTCCGGTGGAATGACCTCACCGAGCTCGCCCAGGGTGCAGGTGACCAGCGTCACGAGGGCACCACCGGCCGCGTAGGCGGCCATGGTCGCGCCGTTGTTGATCGACTCGTCGTCCGGGTGCGCATGCACCAGCAGCAGACGCCGGGAGGGCTGTTCCGTCATGGAGCCACCCTACGAGGCGGCACCGACAGCGCGGTGCAGCCAGGGCCTCAGAACTTGATGCTGCCGATCATCCCCGCGATGTTCGTCGTCAGCTCACTGATGGTGGGAGCGATCGTCGAGGAGGCCATGTAGAACCCGAGCAACATGCAGACGATCGCATGCCCCGCCTTCAGTCCTGACTTCTTGATCAGAAGGAAGACGATGATCGCCAGCAGCACCACCGCCGAAATCGAGAGTGCCACGGCGGCTCACCTCCAAAGGTCCCAAGAGCGCGGGGGGTCGAACTTAGGGGCCGGACAGAACCACACAACAAGCAGCAGGTTCATACCCACTATGCGCTAGTGATCATAACTATCCGACCGCGCGCATCGATCGGCGCACGGCCGCACAAGGGGGCGCATGGCCAATATGGTCAGGGCATGACGACGACGTCCGACTCCTTTCCCCGCAGGCACGCCCGCACCCAGCGGTTCACCCTGGGCGCGCCGCGCGCTTTCACCGTGGCGCCCGACGGCACCCGTGTCGTGTTCCTGCGCTCCACCTCCGGTACGGACAGGGCGAGTTCCCTGTGGGTTCTCGATGTAGAGGGCGGCGGGGAGCGCGTGGCGGCCGACCCGCGCGCCCTGCTCGGCGGCGCCTCCGAGGAGCTTCCCCCGGAGGAGCGGGCGCGCCGCGAGCGCAGCCGCGAGGGCGGCGCGGGCATCGTCGGCTACGCCACCGACGCGGCCGTGGAGTTGGCGTCTTTCGCCTTGTCAGGGCGGCTTTTCACGGCGGAGCTGCGGGCCGGTACGGCACGTGAACTCCCCGCCCCCGGACCGGTGATCGACCCGCGCCCCTCCCCCGACGGCCGGCATGTCGCCTATGTCGCGCAGGGTGCGCTGCGGGTGGTGGGTGCCGAGGGCAAGGACGAACGGGCCCTCGCGGAGCCGGAGTCGGCGAACGTCACCTACGGGCTGGCGGAGTTCATCGCGGCCGAGGAGATGCAGCGCCTGCGGGGCTTCTGGTGGTCGCCGGACTCGGACCGGCTGCTGGTCGCGCGCGTGGACGACACGCCGGTACGGCGCTGGTGGATCTCCGACCCGGCCCAGCCGGAACGTGAGCCACAGCACGTCGCCTACCCGGCGGCGGGCACCGACAACGCGGACGTACGGCTGTTCGTGATCGGTCTGGACGGGGCACGCACGGAGGTCGTCTGGGACCGGGCGCGCTATCCGTACCTGGCGCATGTGCACTGGTCAGAAGCGGGCACACCCTTGCTGCTCGTACAAGCGCGCGACCAGCGGAGCCAGTTGTTCCTGGCCGTGAGCCCCGAGACGGGCGCGACCCGGCTGGTGCACGCGGACGAAGATCAGGTTTGGCTTGATCTTTTCCCCGGGGTGCCGTGCTGGAGCCCGTCCGGGCAGCTGGTGCGCATCGTGGACGAGGGCGGCGCGCGGGTCCTCGCGGTGGGTGAACGCCCGTTGACGGGACCGCAGTTGCACGTCCGCGCGGTGCTGGACGTCTCGGACGACAACGTGCTGATCGCCGCGTCCGCCGGCGAGGAGGCCGAGGCCCCCGAGACGGGCGAGGTACATGTCTACCGCGTCAACGAACTCGGCCTGGAGCGGGTCTCGCAGGAGCCCGGCGTGCACTCTGCGGTGCGTGCGGGGGGCGTGACGGTGCTGGTGTCCGCCGTGCTGGACCGGCCGGGCGCCCGCGTGCAGGTGCTTCGCGACGGCAAGCACGCGGCGACCGTCGCCTCGTACGCGGAGGACCCCGGTATGACACCGCGGGTGACCCTCACCGAGGGGGGCGCACGGCGCATCCCGTGCGCCGTGCTGCTTCCCCGCGACCACGACGGCGAGAGTCCGCTGCCGGTCCTCATGGATCCCTACGGCGGTCCGCACGGCCAGCGGGTGGTCGCCGCGCACAATCCGCATCTGACCTCGCAGTGGTTCGCCGACCAGGGGTTCGCGGTCGTGGTCGCGGACGGCCGCGGCACCCCGGGCCGCTCCCCGGCCTGGGAGAAGGCGGTCCGCGACGACCTCGCGGGGGTCACGGTCGAGGACCAGGTGGACGCACTCCACGCACTCGCCGAACGCTTCCCGCTGGACCTGAGCCGGGTCGGCATCCGCGGCTGGTCCTTCGGCGGCTATCTGGCGGCGCTCGCGGTGCTGCGCCGCCCGGACGTCTTCCACGCGGCCGTGGTGGGCGCCCCGGTCACGGATCTGCGGCTGTACGACACCCACTACCAGGAGCGCTACCTCGGCCACCCGGACGAGCAGCCGGAGGTGTACCGCCGCAACTCGCTCATCGACGACGCGGGCCTGGTGGACGCGGCCGAGCCGCACCGGCCGATGATGATCATTCATGGTTTCGCCGACGACAACGTGGTGGTCGCCCACTCGCTGCGGCTGTCCTCGGCCCTGCTGGCGGCCGGCCGTCCGCACGAGGTGCTGCCGCTGTCCGGCGTCACGCACATGACCCCGCAGGAGTCGGTCGCCGAGAACCTGCTGCGGCTCCAACTCGACTTTCTGAAGCGGTCGCTGGGGCGGGCCTAGGCACGGCAACGGGCCGGGGCTACATGGCGAGCCCCGGCCCGTTTACGGCACCCGCACGGCCGTACGCTCTAGAGACTGACGCGTCCGTATATCGGAACCGGGTCGGCCAAGTTGCCTGCGTGTTACTCCTCGGTCGGTACGACAGCCTTTTCTTCTGCGAAGTGGCAGGCCGAGTCATGGGCTGCCGGACCGCTCACGTCCCGGAACGCGGCCGGCACCGCCAGCAGCGGCACCTCCAGCGCGCACCGCTCCTGCGCCTTCCAGCACCGCGTGCGGAAGCGGCACCCCGAGGGGATGTTCGTCGGTGACGGCACGTCTCCCGCGAGGATGATCCGCTCCCGGTGCTCCCGCGCCACCGGGTCGGGCACGGGGACGGCGGACAGCAGCGCCTGGGTGTAGGGGTGCGTCGGATGGTCGTAGATCTCGGCGTCCCTGCCGGTCTCCACGATCCGCCCGAGGTACATCACCCCGACCCGGTCCGAGATGTGCCGGACGATCGACAGGTCGTGCGCGATGAAGACGTAACTCAGCTCGAACTCGCTCTGCAGCCGGTCCATCAGATTGACGACCTGGGCCTGCACGGAGACGTCCAGCGCGGAGACCGGCTCGTCGGCGACGATGACCTCGGGGCGCAGCGCCAACCCCCGGGCGATGCCGATGCGTTGGCGCTGGCCGCCGGAGAACTGGTGCGGATAGCGGTTGATGTACTCGGGGTTGAGCCCGACGACGTCCAGCAGCTCCTGGACCTTCTTGCGCCGGTCGCCCTTGGGCGCCACCTCGGGGTGGATCTCGTACGGCTCCCCGATGATGTCGCCCACGGTCATCCGGGGGTTGAGGGAGGTGTACGGGTCCTGGAAGACCATCTGGATGTTGCGCCGCACGGCGCGAAGGGCCTTGGCGGACAGCTTGCCGATGTCCTCGCCCTTGTAGCGGATCTCCCCCGCCGTCGGCTTCTCCAGGTTGACCAGCATCTTGGCGACCGTCGACTTGCCGCAGCCGGACTCGCCGACGATGCCGAGGGTTTCACCGCGGGCGAGTTCGAAGTCCACGCCGTCGACGGCCTTCACCGCGCCGACCTGCTTCTTGAAGAGAATCCCCTGAGTGAGCGGATAGTGCTTGAAAAGCCCTCTGACCTGCAGAATCGGCTCAGCCATTCATGCACTCCCTCCAGAAGTGGCAGGCGCTGCGCCGGTCCGGCTCTTCCCCGTTCACCTCGTACAGGGGCGGTTCGTCGGTCCGGCAGACGTCCTGGGCCATCGGGCAGCGGGGGTGGAAGGCGCAGCCCGGCGGGATGTGCATGAGGTTGGGCGGCAGGCCCTTGATGGCGTAGAGCTCCTGGCCCTTCTGGTCGAGCCGCGGGATCGACTCCAGCAGGCCCTTGGTGTACGGGTGCGCGGGCACCTTGTAGATGTCGTGCACCGGGGCGGACTCGACGATCCGGCCCGCGTACATCACGGCGATCCGGTCGGCGACGTCGGCGACCACGCCCAGGTCGTGGGTGATCAGGATGAGTCCCATGTTGTACTCGCGCTGCAGCTCGGCGAGCAGGTCCATCACCTGGGCCTGGACGGTGACGTCCAGCGCGGTCGTCGGTTCGTCGGCGATGATCAGCGCCGGCTCCAGTGCCAGCGCCATCGCGATCATGATGCGCTGGCGCATACCGCCGGAGAACTGGTGCGGGTAGTCCTTGACCCGCTCCCTGGCGGCCGGGATCCGCACCCGCTCCATCAGCTCCACGGCCTTCGCCCGCGCATCCTTCTTCGACATCCCGCGGTGCACGACGAACATCTCGCCGAGCTGGTCGCCCACGGGGAGCACGGGGTTGAGGGAGGACAGCGCGTCCTGGAAGATCATGGCCATCTCGGCGCCGCGGACCTTCCTGCGCTCCTCCTCCTTCAGCTTCAGCAGGTCCTGGCCCTGGAAGAGGATCTCGCCGCCCGTGATCCTGCCGGGCGGCATGTCGAGGATGCCCATGACCGCCTGCGCGGTGACGGACTTCCCGGAACCGGACTCGCCGAGCACGGCGAGGGTCTCCCCCGCGTCCACGCCGTAGTCGACCCCGTTGACGGCCTTGGCGACCCCGTCCCGGGTCCGGAACTCCACGTGCAGGTCCCGCACTTCGAGCAGCATGACGCCGTCACCTCAGCTTCGGGTCGAGGGCGTCGCGCACCAGGGCGTCCCGCCGAGCAGTCCAGGAACACGGACCGCACCGGCCCGCAAAGCACCGGGCCGGGCGCCCCTTCACCAGGGCCCAGGACCCCACCCGCCGGTCACACGCTTCCAGCGCCATGTCCCCTCACCTCAGCTTCGGGTCGAGGGCGTCGCGGACCGCGTCGCCGAGCATGATGAACGCCAGTACGGTGATCGCCAGCGCGCCGGCGGGCCACAGGAGCATGTGGGGGGCGTTGCGGATGTACGGGGAGGCCGCCGAGATGTCGATGCCCCAGCTGACCGTGGGCGGCTTCAGACCGACGCCGAGGTACGACAGGGTCGCCTCCAGCGCGATGTACGTGCCGAGCGCGATGGTCGACACGACGATCACCGGAGCGACCGCGTTCGGCGTGATGTGCCGCAGCAGGATGCGGGAGTCGGAGGCGCCGAGCGCGCGGGCGGCCTGCACGTAGTCGTTCTGCTTGGCGGTGATGACCGAGCCGCGGGCGATGCGGTAGACCTGCGTCCAGCCGAGCAGCACGATGAACCCGATGACCGGCCAGATCGTGTTGCTGGTCACCACGGACAGCAGGACGAGGCCGCCGAGCACGACCGGGATCGCGAAGAAGATGTCGGTGATCCGGGACATCAGCGAGTCCCAGCCCCCGCCGAAGTACCCGGCGAGCCCGCCGAGTACCGAGCCGAGCAGCGCGACGCCGAGCGTGGCCAGGACGCCCACGCTGATGGAGATGCGGGTCCCGTACACGGTGCGCGTGTAGACGTCGCAGCCCTGCCCGTCGTAGCCGAAGGGGTGCCCGGGCTGGGAGCCCTCCTGGGCCTTGGCGAGGTCGCACTTGAGGGGGTTGCCGGAGGCGATCAGGGACGGCCACAGGGAGATCACGACCAGGAACAGGATCACCAGCGCCGAGACGATGAAGACGGGGTTGCGGCGCAGGTCGCGCCAGGCGTCCGACCACAGGGAGCGCGGCCTGCCCGCCGGGCCGGTGCCTTGCGGGCCGCCGGGAGTCCGCTCCAGGGTCTCCCCCTCGCTCACGGCCAGGTCCATCGCGCCGCCCATGCCCGTGGAGGAAATGGCGCCCTCGGACTCGTACTGCTCAGGCATAGCGGATCCTCGGGTCGAGTACGGCGTACAGGAGGTCGACCAGCAGGTTGGCCACCAGGAAGACGAGGACGAGTACGGTCACGAAGCCGACGACGGTCTGCGTGTTCTGGCGCAGGATGCCCTGGTAGAGCTGGTAGCCCACGCCATGGATGTTGAAGATCCGCTCGGTGACGATCGCGCCGCCCATCAGCGCGCCGATGTCGGTGCCGATGAAGGTGACCACGGGGATCAGCGAGTTGCGCAGCAGATGGCGGATGATCACCCGCTGCCGGGGCAGGCCCTTGGCGACCGCCGTGCGGACGTAGTCGGAGCGCCGGTTCTCCGCGATGGAGGTGCGGGTCAGCCGGGTGACGTACGCCAGGGAGACGGACGCGAGGACCAGTCCCGGCACGATCAGCTCGCTGAAGGTGGCGTCGGTGGAGACCGACGGTTTGATCCAGCCCCACTCGACGCCGAGGAGCAGCTGGAGCAGCAGGCCGGTCACGAAGGTGGGGACGGAGATGACCACGAGGGTGGCCAGCAGGACCGAGGTGTCGACCGGCCTGCCGCGCCGCAGACCGGTGATCACGCCCAGTGTGATGCCGATGACGATCTCGAAGAGGATCGCCACGATCGTCAGCCGGATGGTGACCGGGAACGCCGTCGACATCAGCTCGGTGACCTTCTGGCCGTTGAACGCCGTGCCGAAGTCGCCGGTGAAGACGTTCCCCATGTAGGTCAGGTATTGCTGCCACACCGGCTTGTCGAGGCCGAACTCCTTCTTCAGCTGCGCGGCCGTGGCCGGGTCGCACTGCCGCTCACCGCAGAGTCCCGCGATGGGGTCGCCCATCACGTTCACCATCAGGAAGATCAGCAGCGTGGCCCCGATGAACACCGGGATCATCTGGAGCAGACGCCGGACCACGTACCGTCCCATGCGCGGTCAGCCGACCTTGATCTCGTTGTAGACGGGGACGCTGAACGGGTTCAACGCGACGTTCGAAAGCCGGTCGGACCAGCCCGCGCTGCCGTTCTGGTACCAGAGCGGGATGGCCGCCATGTTGTCGCGTACGACCTTCTCGGCGCTCTGGAAGAGCCCGATCGCCTTGGTGGTGTCGGTCTCGGAGTTGGCCTGGTTGACGTAGTTGTCGAAGTCCTTGTTGGACCACTTGCCGTCGTTGGAGGAGGCGTTGGTGTAGTAGAGGGGCTGCAGGAAGTTCTGGATGAGCGGGTAGTCCATCTGCCAGCCGGCCCGGAACGGCCCGGTCATCTTGTGCTGCCCGATCTGGTTGCGGAAGTCCGCGAAGGTGCCGACCGGGTTGCCCACGCAGGCCTTGTCGTTGCCGAGCGCGTTGTTGATGGAGTTGCAGACGGCGTCCACCCACTCCTTGTGGGAGCCCGTGTCGGCGTTGTACGAGATCTTGACCTGGCCGCCGGGCAGCCCGCCGCCCTCCTGAATCAGCTTCTTGGCCTCACTGGGGTTGTACTCGCAACTGCTCCCGCACAGCCCGTCCTGGAAGCCGCCCTTCGTGCCGAGGACCGGGGAGGTCCAGTCGGTGGCCGGGGTGCGGGTCTTCTGGAAGATCGTGTCGGTGATCTGCTTGCGGTTGATCGCCATGGACAGGCCCTTGCGGACCTTCTCCGAGCCGCTCTTGTTCCAGTTCGGGTCGTAGAACGGGAAGGCGAGCGTCTGGATGATGCCGGCGGGGGTGTTGAGGTACCGGTCGCCGAGGTCGGCCTTGACGTTCTTGAGCTGGGCGGCCGGGACGTCGTCCACCAGGTCGAGGTTGCCGGCCATCAGGTCGGTGTAGGCGGTGTTGTTGTCGGTGTAGACCTTGAGGTCCACGCCGCCGTTCTGCGCCTTGTCCGTGCCGGGGTACCCGTCCCACTTCCTCAGGGACATCTTCGAGCCCTTGGTGTACGACTCCACCGTGTACGGCCCGTTGCCGACCGGCTTCTTGATCCATGCGGCGTGGTCGGAGAAGAAGGCCGAGGGCAGCGGGTCGTAGGCCGAGTAGCCGAGGGTGTCCGGGAAGGTCGAGAACTTCTGGGTCAGCTTGACGGTGAAGGTCAGGTTGCCGGTGACCTTGAGGCCGGAGAGCGTGTCGGCGGTCTGCTTGCCGGTCTCGGGGTGGACCTTGTCGTAGCCGTCGATGTACCCGAAGAAGTACGCGTTCTTCTGGTTGTTCTTCAGGCTCGCCCCGTAGTTCCAGGCGTCCACGAAGGACTTCGCGGTGACGGCCTCGCCGTTGCTGAACTTCCAGCCGCTCTTGACGGTGATCGTGAAGTTCTGCGAGTCGGTGGTGTCGATCTTCTCGGCGAGCATGTCCTCGGCGGCGCCGGTCTTCGGGTTGTACCGCTTCAGCCCCCGGAAGATCATGTCGAGGACCTTGCCGCCCTGCACCTCGTTGGTGTTGGCCGGCTCCAGCGGGTTCTGCGGGTCCCCCCAGGAGGAGCTGAGCACGGCACCGCTGTCACTGCCGCCCCCGCCCCCGCTGCTGCCGCCGCAGCCCGTCGCGGCGAGGGCGAGCGCCGCGGCGCCTGCGGCCCATTTGGCGTGGGTGGCTGCGGGCATGGGGGGCCTCCTCGGGGATACTGTCCGTTACCGGTCAATATCGGGCCCGAGGTGGCACACCGCACTCGCAGACCGCCCGTTGGGGGCATACGCCATCCGGATGGGTCAGCTTCCTCCACACCCGGTTCGGGAGAGGTCGTACCCGGTGAAGTCCGCGACACGGACGTATCCGATGCGCTGGTAGAGCGCGTTGCTGGTGGGGTTGGCCGGATCGGCGAACAGAACCACCTCCGTCGCGCCCGCGGCCAGCGCGGCCCTGCTCACCTCGACCGTCACCGCGCCCGCGTAACCACGACCCCGCAGGTGGGCCGGGGTGTAGACGGGGTCCACCCGGACCATGCCGGCCACCATCGGGTTCGCGCCCGCCATGGAGACGGGCGTGCCGTCCGGGGTCTCCCAGAACGTATAGCGTTTCTCGGCGAAGCGGGTGCCGGCCCAGGAAGCGGAGTCGACGGTGACGGCCTCCCCGACATCCGCGGCGAACTCACGGCACCAGCGCACGACGTGCTCGTGGTCTTCCTCCCCCGCTAGCCCGCCCCGGCCCTCTGGGACCGGCTCCGGCGGGGTGAGCGTGCCGAGTCGGTAGAGAAGGGCCTGCCAGTCGCGCACCGGCGCTGCGCCCGTGTGCCGTTTCCATGCCTCGGCGAACGCCGTGGCGGTGTCGTGGTCCGAGGTGACGCCGGAGAAGGTGTGGCCGAGGCCGGCCAGGCGGGCGGCGAGCGTGTCGGCCTGCCCGGCGGAGAGCGTGGTGAGGGTCAGGCGGCCGCGCGGAGTGCGATAGCAGACGGCCCGGACCTCGCCGTCCGACTCCAGTCGGCCGAAGACCGTGGCCCCGGCACCGGACGCGTCCGCGCCGCTTTTTCTCAGTTTCTCGAGCGTCGTCAGCGGCGTGTTGTGCATGACGGGGCGCGAGCACAGGAAGTCCCCGGCTCGGGCGAGGAAGTCGTCGATGTCTGCGGTGAGTTGCCAGTCGTCCAGGGGCATGCTTCATGGTCCCCGGGTGATCGCCGATATATGCGGACCTCTCAGTACGGCGACGGGGGGCGGGGCCTGAAGCCCCCGCCCCCCGAGACCATCACCGCGGCACCGCCGCCGAACCGGCCGTCACTCCTCCGCCGCGTCCTCCAGCGCCGCCAGTGCCGGATCCAGCACGATGTCCTCCGCCCGGCCCTCGATGGTCGGCTCCTCCGGGAAGTGGCAGGCCGTCAGGTGGCCTGCGTGGTTGCCGGAGAGCTGGATCAGCGGGGGCTCCTGGGTCGCGCACTTGTCCTGCGCCTTCCAGCAGCGGGTACGGAAACGGCACCCGGAGGGCGGGGCGATCGGGGACGGGACATCGCCCGCCAGCCGGATGCGCTCGCGCCCGCCGGTGTCCTCGCCGCTCAGATTCACCTCGGGAACGGCGGACAACAGGGCGTGGGTGTACGGGTGACGGGGGCGGGTGTAGATGGACTCGCGGTCGCCGACCTCGATGATCTTGCCGAGGTACATCACCGCCACGCGCTGCGAGAAGTGCCGTACGACGGCGAGGTCGTGGGCGATGAACAGGAACGCGATGCCGAGTTCGTCCTGCACCTTCTGGAGCAGGTTCACCACCTGGGCCTGGATCGAGACGTCCAGGGCCGACACCGGCTCGTCCGCGACGATCAGCTTCGGTTCGAGCGCCAACGCCCGCGCCACGCCGATGCGCTGACGCTGGCCGCCGGAGAACTCGTGCGGGAAGCGGTTGTAGTGCTCGGGGTTCAGACCGACGATCTCGAGCAGCTCGCGTACGCGCTTCTCGCGGCCGCCCTCCGGCTCGATGCCGTTGATCTCCATCGGGCCCGAGATGATCTTGCCGACCGTCTGCCGCGGGTTCAGCGACGAGTACGGGTCCTGGAAGATCATCTGGATCTCGGAGCGGATCGGCGCCAGCTCCTTGCGCGTGGCGTGCGTGATGTCCTGGCCACGGTAGGAGATCTTGCCGCCGGTGGGTTCCATCAGCCGGGTGATCAGCCGGCCGGTGGTCGACTTGCCGCAGCCCGACTCCCCCACCAGGCCGAAGCTCTCACCTACGTGCACGGTGAGGTCGAGACCGTCGACGGCCTGTACGGCGCCGACCGTACGGCGGATCGGGAAGCCGCCCTTGATCGGGAAGTGCTTGGTCAGGCCGGTGACTTCGAGCAGCGGTTCCCCGCTCGGGCCGGTGCCCGCGTCGCGGGGGGCGGGAAGGACGAGGTCCTCTGTCATGACGTGTCCTCCTAGCCCAGACGGGGCTTGATCTCTTCGACGAAGATGGTGTGCTTCTGTTCCGCCGTGAGGTGGCACGCCGAGGCACGGTCCGGGGCGAGCAGCGGGCGCTCGGTGACGCAGAGGTTGCCGCCGACCCGGTCCTGGAACGTGCAGCGCGGGTGGAAGCGGCAGCCGGAAGGCGGCGTGAGCAGCGAGGGCGGGGCGCCGGGGATCGGCGCGAGCGGGGCGGCGAGGTCGGAGTCGAGGCGCGGCATGGAGTTCAGCAGGCCCCAGGTGTAGGGGTGTTGCGGCGTGCGCATCACCTCGTTCACCGTGCCGCGCTCGATCGCGCCGCCCGCGTACATCACCATGATGTCGTCGGCCATGTCGGCGATGACGCCCAGGTCGTGGGTGATGAAGATGATCGCCGAGCCGAACTCCTGCTGGAGGTCCTTCAGCAGGTCGAGGATCTGGGCCTGGACCGTCACGTCCAGGGCCGTCGTCGGCTCGTCGGCGATCAGGAGGTCGGGGTCGCAGACCAGCGCCATGGCGATCATCGCGCGCTGGCGCATACCGCCGGAGAACTGGTGCGGGTACTCCTTCGCCCGCTCCTTGGGGTTGGGGATGCCGACCTTGCCGAGCATCTCGACGGCCCGGTCCCAGGCCGCCTTCTTCGAGGCCCCGGTGTGCTTCCTGAACGGCTCGGCGATCTGCCGGCCCACCGTGTAGTACGGCGAGAGCGCGGTCAGCGGGTCCTGGAAGATCATGGCGACCTTGTTGCCGCGCAGCTTCTCCAGCTCCGACTCCCGGGCGGTGGTGAGCTCCTTGCCCTCCAGCAGGATCTCGCCCTCGACCGTGGTGAACATCGGGTTGTGCAGGCCGAGGATCGTCAGGTTGGTGACGGACTTGCCGGAACCCGACTCACCGACGATGCCGAGGGTCTTGCCCCGCTCCAGGTCGAAGGAGAGGCCGTTGACGGCCTTCACGACGCCGTCCTCGGTCTTGAAGCTGACGTGCAGGTCCCGCACGGAGAGGAAGGTGCCCGCGTCGGCCGGCACGGGGGCGCCGGCTTCCTTGGTCAAAGTGGTCACGAGAGTGCTCCTCTTACCCGGCCTAGGAGAGCCGCACGCGCGGGTCGATGAAGGCGTAGCAGGCGTCGACGATGATGTTGAACAGCAGGATCATGGCGGCGGAGAACAGCATCACACCCAGCAGCATCGGCAGATCGCTGAACTGCACGGACTCCACGGCCAGTCGGCCGAGGCCGGCCAGTCCGAAGGTGTACTCCGTGATGATGGCGCCGCCCAGCAGCGTCCCGAGGTCGATGCCGAAGATGGTGACGATCGGGATCAGCGAGCCGCGCCAGGCGTAGCGGAAGAAGACGTACTTGCGGGACATGCCCTTGGCGCGGGCGGTGCGCACGTGCTCCTCCTGGAGCTGCTCGATCATCGCCGAGCGCGCCATACGGGTGTACTGCGAGGCGAAGATCGTGGACAGCACCACCCACGGGATGAGCAGCCCTGTGAACCAGGCGACCGGATCCGCGGTGAAGTCGTTGTAGACGGGCTTGTCGAAGAGGTGGGTCTGGTAGACGAGGAGCGAGAGCAGCAGCGGGCCGATGAAGTAGATCTGCAGCGAACCGATCACCATCGACCCTGCGGTGACCGACTTGTCGAACAGTGTCCCCCGCTTCCAGGCGGCGAGCATGCCGGTGCCCAGACCCACGATCAGGAAGACCACCGCGGCACCCAGGGTGAGCGAGATGGTGGTGGGCAGGCGGTCCATCATGGTCGCCCAGACCTGGTCGTTGGTGTGGTACGAGTACCCGAAGCAGGGGGCGGGGCAGGGGCCCTGGGCGAACTGGTTGCTGCCGAGGACGAGGTTCTTCAGGAAGATCCAGTACTGCTCGGGGATCGGCTTGTCCAGGCCCAGCACATGGTGGATGTTCGCGAGACTGGTCGGGTTGCAGGTCTTGCCGCACATCAGCAGCGCCGGATCACGAGGCATCCCGAAGAACAGCAAGAACGTCACGATGCTCAACAGGAAGAGGATGACGACGGCACCGAGGGTCCGGCGGACGAGGAAGCGCAGCATGACAGGGGCAGCTCTCTGACGTCAGCGGGCCGGGCGGTACCCGGTGCGACCACCGCGCTAGGCGGCCGCACCGGGTACCGGTCGGACAGGGGGGTTACTTGATGAAGAGACGACGCGGGTCGATTCCGCCGATGACGTCGTCGTAGACCAGGCCGCCGACCTTGGAGCCGGAGATCTGGACCTGCTTGTAGTAGATGGTCGGAACGGCGTTGATGACGTTCTTGGCCAGGTACTGGTCGATCTTCTCCCAGGCCTCGGCCGACTTGACCGGGTCCGAGATCTTGTTCGCGGCGTCGATGTCGGCGTTGACCTTGGGGTCGTTGACGTGCGAGTAGTTCGGCGAGCCGTCGGCGATCGTGCGGCCGTCGAACACCGGCGGGATCACGGTCGAGGCGGACGGCCAGTCGGCGCCCCAGGCGGAGGCGTAGATGTCGTAGTTGTTGTTGACCTTGCCGACCTGGTCGTAGTACGTCTCGGCCGGGATGTCCTGGCGCTGCACGTTGAAGCCGGCGTTCTTCAGGGCCGCGGCGATGGCCGTGGAGTACTGCTGGCCCTCGGGCGTGTTCTGGTAGCCGTAGGTCAGCTTCAGACCGAGCTTGCCGGCCTTCTTCAGCAGCGCCTTGGCCTTGGCCGCGTCACCGCCGGGGTTCTTCTTCTTGCCCCACGGGTCGAAGGAGGCGTCGTAGCCGCTGACGGTCGGGCTGATGAAGCCGCCGGCGACCTCCGCGGCCGAGCTGCCGCCGAAGGCGCGGACGATCGGCGTGACCGGCAGGGCGTAGGCGATGGCCTCACGAACCGTCTTGTCCTGCAACGGCGCGTGCTTCATGTTGATGTTGATCTGGCCGACGTAGGGCTGGTAGCCCGAGACCGTACGGGCCTTGATCGCCGCGTTGCCGCCGAGGACCGCGCTGATGTTGCCCGCGTCCACCGAGTTGTTGAAGCTGACGCCGGTCTTGTCGGCACCGGTGTCCGCGAGGAGCGCCTTGGTGGAGCCCTCGTACTGGACGTTGAAGGTGAAGTTGAACTGGTCCGGGTACTGGTTGCGGATCGGGTCCGTCTTCGGGTCCCAGTTGGTGTTCTTGACCAGCACCATCGACTTGCCGGACTTGAACGACTGGATCTTGTACGGACCGGTCGCGAGCGGGGCCTTGTCGTACTTCTGCTGCGTGTCACCCTTCTTGGACACCACCGCGTAGCCCGCCATGGCGAGCGCGTACGGCAGGTCGGGGTGCGCCTTCTGGAAGTGGAAGACGATGGTCTTGGCGTCCGGCGTCTCGAGGATGCTGTCGGGCAGGTGCTTGCCCTTGTACGGGCCGTCCGGCAGCAGCTTGCGGTAGTCGGCGGCGCTGGAGGTGTTGGCCATCCACTGCTGGATGTACGCCGGGCCCTGGTTGATGAAGGGCGCGAACAGGCGCTCGAAGGTCTGCCGGAAGTCCGCCGAGGTGATCGGCGTACCGTCCTGGAACTTGATGCCGTCCTTGAGGGTGTACTTCCAGGTCTTGCCGCCGTCCGTGGTGGTACCGGAGTCGGTGGCCAGGTCGCCGACGACCTCGTGCTTGCTGCCGTCGTTGCTGGTGGCCTTGTAGCCGGTGAGCCCTCGGAAGAGCAGGTTGGCCAGCGAGCCCTCGTCGGAGACGTATATCTGCCCCGGGTCGAGGTGGGCGTAGGAGTCGCGCTGCAGCACCTCCATGGTGCCGCCGCTCTTGGCTCCCGGTACGGCGGCGGCCGGACCCGTCGAGTCCGCCGCGTTGCCGAACTTGATGGACGCCTGCTGCTGCTTGGCGTTCTGCTGGTCCTTCTTCTCGTTGTCGCTGGCGTTGCTGCCGCCCTTGCTGCAGCCGGTGAGCACGAGTGCCCCCGCCGCGAGCACGGAGAGCGCGGCGTATGTCTGGCGTCCGCCCCTACTCATCACTGAAGTCTCCACCCATCTGTGTGTCGCCTGATGCGAAGAAATTGCTGTGCGTATCCGGGCGAGGACGCCCAAACTCTCGGTCAGCGTGCTGCCCTGGGATCGAAGGCGTCCCTGACCGAGTCCCCGAGCAGGTTGAACGCGACGACGAAGATGACCATCGAGACGCCGGGGAAGATCATGTAGGTGATGTCGTTCTGCAAGACGAGTTCGGTCGACGCCCTGGAGAACATCTGACCCCAGTCGGGGGTCGGTTCGACGATGCCGACGCCGAGGAAGGACAGTCCCGCCTCCGCCGTCACGAACGACGGCAGCATGTACGTCGACTGCACGAGGATCGGCGTCACCACGTTCGGCAGGAGCTCCTTGCGGATGATCCGCCAGGGGGAGGCTCCGCTGACCTTCGCCGCCTCGATGAACTCCCTCTCACGCAGGGCGAGAGTGGTGCCGCGCAGGATGCGGGCGAGGCTCATCCAGCCGAGGAACCACTGGACGAGGATGAGCGCGACCACCCGCACATAGGTCGGTGTCTCGTCGCGCGGGCTGACGAACAGCGACACCACCACCGGCATGCTGGCGATGAAGAACAGCTGCGAGGGGAAGGCCAGCAGGAAGTCGATGACCCGGCCGATCCAGTAGTCGGTCCTGCCCCCGAGGTAGCCGGCCGCGATGCCCAGCAGGATGCCCGTCACCACCGTGGCGACCGTCACCGCGACGGAGATCATCAGCGAGGTGCGGATCCCGTAGATCAGCTTGGTGAACACGTCGTAGCCGTTGCCTGGTTCGAGCCCGAACCAGAATTCGCCGCTGATGCCGCCGTTGGGCTGCACCGGTACACCCGCGCTGTCGAAGAGCTCCGGGCGGACGTCGGCGTAGATGGTGTACGGGTTCTTGCCGTACAGCTTCGCGATCAGTGGCGCGGCGGCCGCGACGACGAAGAAGAAGAGCACGACGAACGCCGAGATGACGCCGGTGCGGTCGCGCTTGAAGCGGATCCACATCAGCTGGCCGGGCGAGCGGCCCTCGAGCTTGGCCGCCGCGGCCTCCTTCGGAGGCTGGGGGGCGCCGTCGACGACGACCGACGTACCGCCGCCGTCAACCTCGATAGGACTGGTCACAGTTGGTCCATTTCAACAGGTGTGGGTGTGCCGAGCCGACGGCCGCCGCAGGGTGTGCGCGACCGCGGACCGGTTCATGAAGAAGTGTCGAAGCTCCCGAGGAAGCGAGAAACCCGCAGCCGGACGCGCGTAGGCGTTCGCCCGCGCTGAACGGCTGTCGAATCCCTCAGAGTGAACCGCCGCAACCAGCTGGGCAGTTGCCCACCACGGGCGGCGTGGCCCACTTGGTGTTCATGACACCGCACATGGGGCTCCTCCTCATGACTCCACGTGTTCACCGACAGGAAGGGCATATGTCTGGCTTCCGCCACCCCTGACGGACAGTCAGACATCCCTTGGGCTCGCGAATCCACACTGCCCCCACAGTGCGAGACCCGTCGACCCGAGCTACGCGCCTAACTATCTGCCATGAGCCATGACCGAACCACACTCATAAGGTCTCGGTTCGATCACACCTTACGCGTACATCTTCCAAAATCCGGACAAAGGGTTTGCCGAAAGATCCCTGCGAAACGGACTTGTTACACACCTATCGGACCCGCATGTCCGTATACCGAACGCGCAACACCTGAAAATTGAGTTGCGGATCTACGGCCACTGTGCATGGACGCGCAGTCCATCACTTTCGGTCACCGGCCCGACAGTTCGGGGCCGTTCGCATCGCTCTCCCGGCGGATGGCCAGAACTCACGCTGGCAGGAGCCTAGACCGGTTCGAACCGCCTTTACGGATCCGGAACAAGAACTAGGGTTTTCCCTACCTCTGTCTGAACACCGGGGGGTACACGCCGACATGGACGGACGCCCCAGCCACCAGCCCGGCACCCCGCGGATGTCCAGAAACGACTGGTGGGGCGTCGTGCTCGAAGCGCCCGATCCGCAGGCGCTGGCGCGCTTCTACGCGGAGCTGCTGGGCTGGGAGATCGCCAAGGAAGACGATGACGGGGCGGCCATCGCACCGTCAGAGGGTGTGGCCTACATCGCCTTCCAGCGCGGGCACGGGTATGTCCCGCCGGTCTGGCCCGCCCGGGACGGCGCTCAGCGGATCACGATGCACCTCGACTTCGAGGTGGTCGATCTGCAGGAGGCCGTGGCGCACGCGCTCGTACTCGGCGCGCGGGAGAGTGGCCACCAGCCGCAGGACGACGTCAGAGTGCTGCTCGACCCGGCCGGCCACCCTTTCTGCCTCTACCGGGACGGCAGCAGTGCCCAGCGCGGCAACGCAGGCGAGCGGGAATGAGCTTGGGGGTCACCTGGGCTGTGGATGCCGGGCCCGATCCACCGGAGCGGCCCGGCATCCACATGCCCTCAAGGTCAGCCGTCAGCCGTGCTTGGCGCGGCTGGCCGCGCGGGCGCGCTCGCGGGCGTCCAGGTTCACCTTGCGGATGCGGACCGCCTCCGGGGTGACCTCCACGCACTCGTCGTCGCGGCAGAACTCCAGCGACTGCTCAAGGGAGAGCTTGCGCGGCGGGACGATCGACTCGGCCACATCGGCCGTGGACGACCGCATGTTGGTGAGCTTCTTCTCCTTGGTGATGTTGACGTCCATGTCGTCGGAGCGCGAGTTCTCGCCGACGATCATGCCCTCGTACACCTCGGTGCCCGGCTCCACGAAGAGCACGCCGCGCTCCTGGAGGTTCGTCATCGCGAACGCGGTGACGGCGCCGGCGCGGTCGGCGACCAGCGAGCCGTTGTTACGGGTCTGCAGCGCACCGAACCACGGCTCGTGGCCCTCGTGGATGGAGTGGGCGATGCCCGTGCCGCGGGTGCTGGTCAGGAACTCCGTGCGGAAGCCGATCAGGCCGCGCGAGGGCACCACGAACTCCATGCGGACCCAGCCCGAGCCGTGGTTGGACATGTTGTCCATGCGGCCCTTGCGGACGCCCATCAGCTGGGTGACCGCGCCCATGTGCTCCTCGGGCACGTCGATGGTCATGCGCTCGACGGGCTCGTAGACCTTGCCGTCGACGTCCTTGGTGACGACCTGCGGCTTGCCGATGGTCAGCTCGAAGCCTTCCCGGCGCATGGTCTCGACCAGGATGGCCAGCGCCAGCTCACCGCGGCCCTGCACCTCCCAGGCGTCGGGGCGGTCGGTCTCAAGGACCCGGAGGCTGACGTTACCGACCAGCTCGCGGTCGAGGCGGTCCTTGACCTGACGGGCAGTGACCTTGCGGTCCTTGACGGCCGACTTGGCGTCGGCGCCCTTGCCGGTGCCGCCACGGCCGACCAGCGGCGAGGTGTTGGTACCGATGACCATGGAGATCGCGGGCTCGTCGACGGTGATCAGCGGCAGCGGGACCGGGTTCTCGGTGTCGGCCAGGGTCTCGCCGATCATGATGTCCGGGATACCGGCGACGGCACAGATGTCACCGGGGCCGGCCATCTCGGCGGGCTTGCGGGTCAGCGCCTCGGTCATCATCAGCTCGCTGATGCGGACGTTGCTGATGGACCCGTCACGCTTGATCCATGCGACGGTCTGGCCCTTGCGCAGCTCGCCCTGCTCGACGCGGAGCAGCGCGATACGGCCGAGGAAGTTGTCGGCGTCCAGGTTGGTGACGTGGGCCTGGAGCGGGGCGGCCTCGTCGTAGGTCGGGGCCGGGATGTGCTCCAGGATCGTGGAGAAGAACGGCTCCAGGCTGTTGGAGTCGGCGGGGACGGTCCCGTTCTCCGGCTTGGTGAGCGAGGCGATACCGTCACGGCCGCAGGCGTAGACGATCGGGAACTCGATCTGCTCCTCGTCGGCGTCCAGGTCGAGGAAGAGGTCGTAGGTCTCGTTGACGACCTCGTCGATACGGGAGTCCGGACGGTCCGTCTTGTTGATGCACAGGATGACGGGCAGCCGCTGCTGGAGCGCCTTGCGCAGCACGAAGCGGGTCTGCGGGAGCGGGCCCTCGGAGGCGTCGACCAGCAGCACCACACCGTCGACCATCGACAGACCGCGCTCGACCTCGCCACCGAAGTCGGCGTGGCCGGGGGTGTCGATGATGTTGATGGTGATCGGGTCCCCGCCGTCCTTGGGGTGGTACTTCACCGCCGTGTTCTTGGCGAGGATCGTGATGCCCTTCTCACGCTCCAGGTCGTTCGAGTCCATCATGCGGTCGTCGACCGAGTCGAGCTGATGGGCGGCGAAGGCACCGGCCTGCTTCAGCATGCCGTCGACGATGGTCGTCTTGCCGTGGTCGACGTGGGCGACGATGGCGACGTTGCGGATGTCGTGGCGCGTGGCCATGAAGGCGTACTCCTGGAGTGTGAGGAAGGCCAACGCGTACGTCTGTGTTACGCGGACCCTGCCGGGCTGGACACGCCACGGCCTTACACCATGGTACGGGGCCGCTGCGGCGGCGGCTTGCCGGGCAACCGGGGGTCAGGCTTTCCGGGCGGCCCGGGAGCCCGGTTCGCAGGAGAGCCGGGCGGCCTGGCGGGCGATCGCGCTGTCGACGGACTCGTCGCAGGAGAGGATGCCCTGCAGGTCGACCGTCCAGTTCCGCGCGTGGCCCGTGGTGGTCCGGCCGCCGGGGCAGGTGTGGCGGAAGTCGCCCTCCCATTCCCGGACTCCGGCGTACTGCACGGTTTCGCGCGGGTCGGCCACCTCGGAGAAGCGGCTGTCCAGGTTCGGCGCCTTCTGGTGCACGTCGGTGAAGGCCCAGGTGTCGCCGTTCACGTCGCCCAGAGTGGCGGCGTCGGAGTCGATCTCGCCGATCTTCTTGCCCAGCGAGAAGAGGACCTCGGCCGCGGACAGGGACGGCCCCTCGGTCCGTACCGACGGCTTCGGGGTGTAGACCCGCTCGATCGGGTTCGTCGTCTTGATGGTGCGGCCCCCGCTCGGCTCGGGCGCGGACACACCGGTCAGCCGGTCCGTCTTCTTCACGCCGGTCCATGTGAAGGTCCCGTTCGCGCAGGCCTTCGCCACGGCCGGTGCGCTGCTCCTGGCGGCGGCCTTGCCGTCGCCGTCCCCGCCACCGGTGCACCCCGCGAGCCCCGCCACCGCCGTCACCACGGTCAGCGCCGCAGCCCACGTCCCCCGTGTGATGCCCCGCATGTGCCGCCCCGTTTCGCCGCGCACGGGCGCCCGGCGCCCGCGGCATGATCAATGGTCGACTCATGCTGCGGGCGCCGGACGCATACGGCAAGCGTTTTGAGCTGTTGCTGAGCTACGGCCCCGTCAGCCGCCCGGCTTCGCGCTCGCCGAAGGCTTCGCCCCCTTCTTCAGGAAGCCCATGTCCTCGTAGACCGGCGTCCGGAAACCGAAGGCCCCCGCGTTCACCAGGTTCTTCGTCACGGCGATGAGCTGGGGGCGCTGGTACAGCGGGATGGAGCCGGCGGCGGCCCAGATGCGGGAGTCGGCCTTGCGGATCAGGGAGAGGTTCTCGTCGGTGTCGAGGGTGGCGGCCGCCTGGTCGAAGAGGTGGTCGACCTGGTCGGTGCCGATGCGGGTGTAGTTCTGCTCGACGTCGAGGGAGCCGTCGGCGGCCGGGACCGGCTTGGCGTAGATGGGCCGGGCGTCGGTGGCGGGGAAGGCGGAGGCGGGCCAGGAGTACAGCGCGAGGTCGAACTCGCCGGACGCGATGTGGTCCTTGAAGTAGCTCTCGTCGGAGACCTTCGTGATCCGAGTGCCGATGCCGACCCGCTGCAGCATGGCGCCGATCCGGTCGGCCACGGTCCGCAGGGCCTGCGAACCGGGCCCCGAAGGCAGCACGAAGCGCAGGGTGAGCGGCTTGCCGTCCTTGGCCAGCACCCCGACGGCGGCACCGGCCGGGGCCGCGGTGCCCTTGGGCGCGTAGGCGCCGGGCGCGCCGCCGTGCACCGGCTGCCGGCCTGCGTACTTGCCGTCCGCGAGGTGCGTGCCGCCGCCCTTGGCCTTCTCGTCCTTCCTGCTGTGGTCCTTGGGGTCCTTGTGGTGGCCGCTCTTGCTGTCGCCGTTGTCGTCCTCGCCGACGATGTACGTCCCGTCGTCGCCGCCCTCGGACTCGTCGGCCTTGCGTCCCTGGGCCCCTGCGGCCTTCTCGCCCTTCTGCTGCTTCTTCTCCTCCTTGACCGGACCGCCGCGCACCCACCCGGCGTCCGCGAGCAGCGCCTCGGCCTCCGCGGTGTCCTGGCCGCCGAGCGCGCCGCTGTTGTCGGCGTAGGCGGCCTGCCCGGACAGCGCTAGATGGCTGCCGACGGGCACGGCGGGCAGCCCGAGCGGTTTGAGGACGGCCTCGGCGAGCGCCTTGCGGTCGAGGGCGCGGGCCACAGCGCGGCGGACGCGCTCGTCGGCGAGGGGGCCTTCGGCGCCGTTCAGGGCGAGCTGGGTGTAGACGGGTTCCAGGGACTTGCGGACCTCGAAGCCGTTCAGGCCCTCGGCATCTGCGGGCAGGGTCTTGGCGGCGGCGCGCCTGGCTTGTGGGCCCGGCAGCGCGGCGGAGCCCTTGGCCCCGGCGGTCGGCGCGATGCGCCGGGCGGCGGACGGGTCGATCTCGGCCAGGTCGATCTCCCCGTCGGCGAGCGCGGCGGGCCGCTTGTCGAGCGGTACGGCCTTCAGGTCGATCTCGGAGAGCTTGGCCGGCTGACCCCACCAGCGCGGGTTGCGGACCAGGCTGACCTGGTTGTTCTTGTGGTCGACCGCCTTCAGGGCGAAGGGCCCCGCGGTGACCTTGAGCGTCCTGCGGGCCCCGTCGTTGAAGGAGTCCGGCGTCCCCATGACGTCCTTGGGGTACAGCGGCGAGAACAGCGACTGCCAGTCGGCGTACGGCCGCGCGAAGGTGACCTTGACCTCGAGGTCGTTCGCGCCGCGCTCGATCTTCTCGATGCGGTCGTAGCCGGCGTTGCGGGCGGTCCAGTACGCGGTGTCCTTGCCGGACAGAGCGCGCCACTGGGCGGCGAAGTCGGCGGCGCCGATCTCGCGGCCGTCGCTCCAGACGGCCTGCTGGGCGATCTTGTAGAGCACGACCTGCTTGGGCTCGGTCTGGACGACCTTGGCGGACTCCAGGTAGTCGGAGTTGCGCTGCGGCCGCCCGTTCGCATCCAGCCGGTACATGGAGGGGAGGACGGCCTGGGCGACGCGGTTCGTGACCGCGTCGGCGTCCGACTGGAACGTGTTCAGGGTCTCCGGCACGTCGTCCACGGCCCACCGCAGGGTGCCGCCGTCGGCCACCTGGTCCCGCCCGGCGGGCGCGATGTCCGGCCCCGCTAGGGGCTTGCCCGCCTCGTCCTCGGAGCCACAGCCCGCGAGCAGGGGCACCACGAGCACGCCCGCAGCGAGGAAGGCGACCGAGCGCGCGACCGCACCGGGCCTGGTCCTCAGTCTCCCGTCGTGGGACATCTTCGCTACCTCCGAGGCCGCTCCAGCCGGTGACACGGGTGGGGGTCTGATCACATTTGGGCGTATTTTGGAGTTGATCAGATCTACGGCCCCACTGAAGAGGAAAGGGTTCGCCAACCGGGGGTGACACGGCGGCACAGCCGGGCAACCCCACTCGTACGGCCCAATGTGCGCCCCCGGCGCACACAGAGCGCTTGCAGGCGTGCACTGGAGGCGTGCAATCCGCCAATCGCTGCACATCCCTTCCCACCGGCAGGTGTGACGCGCAACACTCGCAGGCGCATGAACGTTGCCACCTGAGGCCTGACGGCCCATGGAAGTGAGGTCACGTCATGTCCGTGCAAGACGACCTGACGACAATGCAGCGCTGCCTGGACGACCTGTCCCGGTCGGTGGGCCGCCTGGAGAAGCAGCTGGGCAGTGGCGGCCTCGACATACGCCGCGTCCGCGCCGACGCCGATCACCTGCGGGAGAGCGTCGCGCTCCTGCGCGAGGCGGCGTCGAGTCCGAGCGCACCGCGCAAGCCGGAACTGGTCACCATCCCCGACACCCCGTACGACCCCTCGCTGTGGATCGACACGGACGACGAAGGACTCGGCGCCCGCGACCGCCACGCCCCCTGAACCCGACCGGAGTCATGAGTTGGCCACTGGTACGGAACCACATCTGAACAGCGGCGGCGTACGCACCGGTACGCGCGCCGCGATCGACGCCCCGCATCTGCGGACCGACCACTGGTGGCTGGCTCCGGCCGCCACCGCGGCCGGGTTGCTGGCCTTCATCGTGTACTCGACGTGGCGGGCCTTCGCGAACGCGGACTACTACTCGGCGCCGTATGTCTCCCCGTTCTACTCGCCGTGTCTTGCGGAGAACTGCAAGGACATGCCGTCGGGCCCGAACGCCGACCTCTTCGGGAGCTGGTGGGGCATCTCCCCCGCCATCATCATCCTGATCTTCCCGCTCGGCTTCCGCCTGACCTGCTACTACTACCGCAAGGCCTACTACCGGGGCTTCTGGGCCTCACCCCCGGCCTGCGCGGTGGCCGAGCCGCACAAGAAGTACACCGGTGAGACCCGCTTCCCGCTGATCCTGCAGAACATCCACCGGTACTTCTTCTACGCGGCGATCCTGGTCGCGGGCGTGCTGACGTACGACACGGTGCTGTCCTTCCGCGACACGCACGAGAACTGGGGCCACATGGGCCTCGGCACGGTCGTGTTCCTGGTCAACATCACGCTGATCTGGGCCTACACGATCTCCTGCCACTCCTGCCGGCACATCGTCGGCGGCAAGCTCAAACACTTCTCCAGGCATCCCGTGCGCTACAAGGCGTGGCAGTTCGTCGGGAAGCTGAACGCCCGGCACATGCTGCTCGCCTGGGCGTCGTTGGTGAGCGTGGCGCTCGCCGACTTCTACGTCTATCTGGTGGCGTCCGGCGCCTTCGACGATCCGCGATTCTTCTGATGAGGGGTGCCTTCTGATGTCCGTGGTCGACCGCCAGGAGTGGGACGTGGTCGTGGTCGGCGCCGGGGGTGCCGGGCTGCGTGCGGCCATCGAGGCACGCGAGCGAGGCGCCCGTACGGCAGTCATCTGCAAGTCGCTGTTCGGCAAGGCGCACACGGTGATGGCCGAGGGCGGCATCGCGGCGGCGATGGCGAATGTCAACGAGCACGACAACTGGCAGGTGCACTTCCGCGACACCATGCGCGGCGGCAAGTTCCTCAACCAGTGGCGGATGGCCGAGCTGCACGCGCAGGAGGCCCCGGACCGGGTGTGGGAGCTGGAGACCTGGGGCGCGCTCTTCGACCGTACGAAGGAAGGAAAGATCTCCCAGCGCAACTTCGGCGGCCACGAGTACCCGCGCCTGGCGCACGTCGGCGACCGCACCGGCCTGGAACTGATCCGCACGCTCCAGCAGAAGATCGTCTCCCTCCAGCAGGAGGACCACCGCGAGACCGGCGACTACGAGTCGCGCCTGAAGGTCTTCCAGGAGTGCACGGTCACGCGGGTCCTCACTGTGTCTGACAGCGGCTCCGCCGCGGGCGGCAGCCGGGTCTCCGGTGTCTTCGCCTACGAGCGCGAGAGCGGCCGTTTCTTCGTCCTGGAAGCCCCTGCCGTGGTGATCGCGACGGGCGGCATCGGCAAGTCCTTCAAGGTCACGTCGAACTCGTGGGAGTACACGGGTGACGGGCACGCGCTGGCGCTGCTGGCCGGGGCGCCGCTGCTGAACATGGAGTTCGTGCAGTTCCACCCGACGGGGATGGTCTGGCCGCCGTCGGTCAAGGGCATCCTCGTCACGGAGTCGGTCCGCGGCGACGGCGGGGTGCTCAGGAACTCCGACGGAAAACGCTTCATGTTCGACTACATCCCCGACGTCTTCAAGGAGAAGTACGCGGAGTCGGAGGAGGAGGGCGACCGCTGGTACGAGGACCCGGACAACAACCGGCGTCCCCCGGAGCTGCTCCCCCGTGACGAGGTCGCCCGCGCGATCAACTCCGAGGTGAAGGCGGGCCGCGGCTCCCCGCACGGCGGTGTCTTCCTGGACGTGTCGACGCGGATGCCCGCCGAGGTCATCCGGCGCCGGCTGCCCTCCATGTACCACCAGTTCAAGGAGCTGGCGGACGTCGACATCACCGCGGAGGCGATGGAGGTCGGGCCGACCTGCCACTACGTGATGGGCGGCATCGCGGTCGAGTCCGACACCGCCGCCGCGCGCGGGGTGCCCGGGCTGTTCGCGGCCGGCGAGGTCGCGGGAGGCATGCACGGCTCCAACCGGCTCGGCGGGAACTCCCTCTCCGACCTGCTGGTGTTCGGACGCCGGGCGGGCTGGCACGCGGCCGAGTACTCGGCGGCCATGGCCTTCGAACGTCCCGCCGTCGACGAGGTCCAGGTCGACACCGCGGCCGCGGAGGCGCTGCGCCCCTTCTCCGCCGAGGGCCCCGCGCCGGGCGAGGACGACGGCCGCCCGCCGGAGAATCCGTACACCCTGCACCAGGAACTCCAGCAGACCATGAACGACCTCGTCGGCATCATCCGCCGCGAGGGCGAGATGGAGCAGGCGCTTCAGAAGCTGGCGGACCTGCGGGTACGGGCCCGCCGGGCCGGTGTCGAGGGGCACCGCCAGTTCAACCCCGGCTGGCATCTCGCGCTGGACCTGCGGAACATGCTGCTGGTCAGCGAGTGCGTGGCCCGGGCGGCCCTGGAGCGCACCGAGTCCCGGGGCGGCCACACCCGCGAGGACCATCCGACGATGGACCGCAAGTGGCGCAACATCAATCTGCTGTGCGAGCTGATCGACCCCACGGGCGGCCTTGCGGCGACGGACCCCGTGCAGGGCCAGATCGCCCTCTCCCGTGAGACCACCGAACCCATCCGCGCCGACCTGCTCGCCCTCTTCGACAAGGAGGAGCTGGTCAAGTACCTCGCCGAAGAGGAGCTGTACGAGTGAGCAGCTACGAGGCCCGCTTCAAGGTCTGGCGGGGCGATGTGAAGGGCGGCGGCCTGGAGGACTTCGCGGTCGAAGTCAACGAGGGCGAGGTGGTGCTCGACATCATCCACCGCCTCCAGGCCACCCAGGCCCCTGATCTGGCGGTCCGCTGGAACTGCAAGGCGGGCAAGTGCGGTTCGTGCTCCGCCGAGATCAACGGGCGGCCGCGGCTGATGTGCATGACACGGATGTCGGTGTTCACACGGGAGGAGACGATCACCGTCACGCCCCTGCGCGCCTTCCCGGTCGTACGGGATCTGGTGACCGACGTCGGCTTCAACTACACCAAGGCGCGCGAGGTGCCCGCGTTCGTGCCGCCGGAGGGTGTGGGGCCCGGCGAGTACCGGATGATGCAGGAGGACGTGGACCGCTCGCAGGAGTTCCGCAAGTGCATCGAGTGCTTCCTGTGCCAGGACACCTGCCATGTGGTGCGGGACCACGAGGAGAACAAGACGGCGTTCGCGGGGCCCCGCTTCCTGATGCGGGTCGCGGAGCTGGACATGCACCCGCTGGACGCGGCGGCCGAGACCGGACTGGACCGCAAGAAGACCGCCCAGGACGAACACGGCCTCGGCTACTGCAACATCACCAAGTGCTGCACGGAGGTCTGCCCCGAGGGCATCAAGATCACGGACAATGCGCTGATTCCGTTGAAGGAACGGGCGGTCGACCGCAAGTACGACCCGTTGGTGTGGCTGGGGTCGAAGATCAGGCGACGGTCTTCGTAGGCCTCGGGCGGGACGGCCGGGGTCAGCGGACCCAGCCGTCCCGGTACGCCCTCCAGTCCGCCTCCGTGGCCGCGAAGTCGACGTAGAGCGCGACACCGAAGCGGGACCGGTCCGCGTCCGTGCGGGACAGGCCGAGGCGCACGCCGCGGACGGCGGCCGGGACGGTCTCGGCATGGTTCCAGTGGCTGAACCGGTTCTCGTGGTAGAAGGGCAGGCCCATCAGCAGGTCGGTCGTGGGCGGGGTGACCTCCAGGGCGAGCGAGGTCTGCTGGGCGACGTAGCCGCCGTACAGGCTCTGCAGCGGCTGCATGGTGTCGTACGACATCACGGCGATCTGGTCCACCCTGCGTGCGACCTGCCCGAAGAACCTCTGCGACCACCACTTCGGGTGCCCGGCGACCGTGCCCCAGAAGGCGTGGAAGCCGGGGAGCGGGTCGATCTGGTGGGCGGCGACGGACAACAGGGCGTGGTGTGCGCGGGTGACGGAGCGGAGGGAGTCGAGGAGGGCGAGGTAGTCGCGGTCGCCGGAGTGGAGGGGCTCCAGGTCGAAGTGGACGCCGTCGAAGCCGGCCGCCAGGATCTCGCGGGTGGAGGCGACGACGGCCGCGCGGGTCGCCGGCCGCTCCAGGCGCATGCCCGTCGGGCTCTCGGTCGCGAGTACGTCGCCGAGCCAGGCCTGGACGCGTAGCCGCGGCGCTCGGCCGTGCAGGGCTTTTGTCAGCCAAGTCGCCTTGCTGTACGCGGACTTGGGGAGGGTGCCGTTGTGTTCCAGCGGGCCTGCGTGGACGTACAGGTCGCGGATGCCGGTGGTTTTCAGGCGGTCGGCGAGGGCCGTGACGTCGGCGTCGGTCTTGCGGCCGTCGACCCAGGCGTGGCCCAGCCAGATGGCGTCGCGGTTTCTGGTGTACGTGCCCTCCTCGGGGTCGCCGGTGTAGTTGAGGCGGAGGGCGGATTCGGCGGCGAGCAGGGGGACGAGGAGAGCCAGGACCAGGGCGAGGGCCAGACGTCGCCATCGGCGGGACGGCGGCTTTGTCGCCTCGGCTTCGCCGTCGGCTTTGTCGTTCCCACCCGCACCACCCGTACTGCTTTCGTCGTCGGGTGCGGGCGGCCCCGGTGGGGCGTTCTCGCCGTCGGCGGCTGCGGGCGTGTGCGGGGGCGCGAGCGGCTCGCCCGTCCCGCCGGCCTGCTCGATCCCCGCCCCTTGCCCCGTGTGCTGCGCCCGCTCCATCCCACTCACTCCCCCTCGTCGATCCCGTCCCGTCCAGCCCCGCCTCCCCCACCCCTGACCCACCCCGGTCGCGCAGCCGCATTCCTGCTCATACGCTCCGAAATGTGACGTCACCCTTGATTCGGGGCCGGCCGCGGCGGGCCACCGCTCACATATCCGTGCGGGTGCTGCACACCGTGGTGGGCGGGCTGGCCGCGGTGGTGTGGCTGGTGTTGCCGTGGATGACGATCAACAGTGAGGTGCCGGTTCCGGCCGCCCCTGCGCATCCGGCCGCCGCGAGCGCCGCCGCGCCGGAGCAGAACGGGACGTCGGCCGCCGATCTGGTACTGCGTGACCGGCATCGAGCGGCTCGCCGCCGCTCTGGCCTCGGCCGCGGAGTTGCTGCCGGCCGCGCTCACCGGGGCGGAGGCGGGGCTCGCGAGCGCGCGGACGGGCGCGGGAGACGTCCCCGCCGGGGAACTGCACGCCCGCGCCGCACACGCCGACCTCGTCCTGACGGCCGTACGAGAAGAGCTGACCGCCGGGCCGTACGACCCGCTCGCCGCCCTCCGGCTGCTGGTGCGGGGGCTCCTGCCGGTGGGCGTGGGGCGGGCCGGGGTGCTGTCGGCCGCCGCGTCGCTGGTCGCACGCAGTGCCGTGGCCGAGGCCGACGCCTTCGTCACGACACACCGGGGCGCCGTCGGCAGCACGGCGCGCACCCGGCTGGCGGAGGCGCAGCGGCTGCTCACCGAGGAGCCCCCGGACCTCCTCACCGCCGACGCCCTGGCCCGCCGGGCCCACGAACTCGCCGAACGCGACGTACGGCTCCACGGCAACCCGGCCGCAGGGGCGGCCGAGCACGAGAGCGGCGCCGCGGGGGCGGTTCTCAGTGGGGTGCTGCTGAGCGATGACTCACCATCGAGCTTCGGCGGACCCCGCACTCATGCCCGCCGGGCCGCGACCCCGCGATGAAGGGGCGCGGGGCTGTGTCGGCATGCGGCTCCGCCGCGCGGACGCGACCAGCGGACCGCGCCCAAAGGGGCGCGGGGAACTGCGCGACCAGCCACAACGCACCGGCAGTCGCCCGACAACAGGAACCCCGCACCCAACAGGCGCACCCCGGTCAAAACAGACTCAGCAGCGCCTCCGCCGGATCCGCCAGCCCCGTCTCCCCGTCCGGCAGCGGCAGTTCGAACCACACCGTCTTGCCGCGCGGCGTACGGCGGGAGCCCCACGCCGCGCTGAGGAGGCCGACCAGCTGGAGGCCCCGGCCGCCCTCGTCGGTGTCGCGGGCGCGCCGGCGGCGGGGCTGGACGAGGCCGGAGTCCCAGACCTCGCAGACCAGCGTGCGGTCCAACAGCAGCCGCAGTCTTATCTCACCCTCGCCGTACCGCAGGGCGTTGGTGACCAGCTCGCTGACCAGCAGCTCCGTGGTGTCGACGAGGGGTTCGAGGTCCCAGGACAGCAGCTGCCCGCGGGCGTACTCCCGGGCTCTGCCCACACTGCGCGGCTCCCGCGGCAGCGTCCAGTCGCCGACGGAATCGGCGGGCAGGCCCTGGACGCGGGCCATCAGCAGCGCGATGTCGTCCTCGCCGTGGTGGGTGTCGAGGGTGTTGAGGACCTGGTCGCAGACGTCCTCCAGGGGCGCGGAGGGGTCCGTGAGCGCGCCGACGAACGCCTGGAGGCCCTCGTCCAGGGGGTGGTCGCGGCTTTCGACCAGTCCATCCGTGTAGAGCGCCAACAGTGCACCTTCGGGTAGTTCGACCTCCACCTCCTCGAAGGGCTCCCCGCCGACGCCCAGCGGCATGCCCGGCGGCACGTCGAGCATCAGCGCGTCCTCGCCGGGCTCGACCAGCACGGGCGGCAGATGACCCGCGTTGGCGAACGTGCAGCGACGCGTGACGGAGTCGTAGACCGCGTAGACGCAGGTGGCGAGGTACACCTCGGAGAGGTCCGCCTCGCGGGGGCGGCGGGCCGCGCGGGTGGCCTGCTGGACACCGCCGGGCGCGCCGAGGCCCCGGGCGATCTCGTCCAACGCGCTCAGCACTTCCGCCGGTTCGAGGTCGAGCAGCGCGAGTGTCCGTACCGCCGAACGGAGTTCGCCCATCGCCACCGCCGCCCGCAGTCCGCGGCCCATGACGTCCCCGACCACCAACGCCGTGCGGTGCCCCGGCAGTTCGATCACGTCGAACCAGTCGCCGCCGACCTCGCTGGGGCGGTCGGCGGAGGAGTTGCCCGGCAGATAGCGGCAGGCGATGTCCAGGCCGGAGGCCACCGGGTCGCCCGGCGGGAGCAGCGACCGCTGCAGTATCAGGGCGCGTTCGTGCTCACGGCGGTACAGACGCGCGTTGTCGATGCAGACGGCGGCGCGCGCCGCGAGCTCCACCGCCAGATCCCGGTCCCGGTCCCCGAACGGCTCGCTGCCCTTCGTACGGGCGAACTGCGCGAGTCCCACGACGGTGTCGTGGGCGACCATCGGGACGGCCAGCGTGGACTGGACGAGGCCGCCCTCCTCGGCGGGGACGAGCTGGGGGCGGGCGGTGCGCAGGGCGTCCGCACAGGGGGAGTTGAAGGGGTAGTGGTGGACCGCGCCGACGGCGACGGGCGCACCGCCCCCGACGAACGGCGCGTCGGAGACCGCGCTGGCGAAGGCGACCCGGCGCAGCTCCGCGCTGCCGTCGGCGAGGCCCGGCGGGGTCTCGTCGCCCGCCAGCAGCCCCTGGTAGAGGTCGACCGTGGCGAGGTCGCAGAAGCCGGGGACGACGACGTCGAGGAGTTCGCGGGCCGTGGTCTCCAGGTCGAGGGAGTTGCCGATGCGGGCGCCCGCCTCGTTGAGAAGGGCGAGATTGCGCCGCGCGGCAGCGGCTTCGCGGGCCGCGGCGCGGCGGGAGGTGATGTCGGTTCCGAGCCATGCGACGCCGATGGGGCGCCCGGAGCCGCTGTGCACGCGGTACAGGTTGATGGACCAGTGCCGGCGCTCCTCGGAACCCGGCACGAAGCCCGTGACGTGCATGTCCGTGATGGAGTTGCCGGTCTCCAGGACCCGGCGCAGGGTCGCCGCGACCCGCTCGGCCTCGGGTCGCTGCAGATAGTCGTGGACGCCGCGGCCGCGATGGTCGTCGGGCGTGCCGCCGAAGGTGTTCGCAAACTGCTCGTTGACGCGGCGGACCCGCAGGTCGGGGTCGATCAGAAGGAAACCGAAAGGAGATTGACCGAAAATCGACTGCGAGGCGGCAAGGTCGGTCTCGATGCTGCGCAGGGTGCGTACGTCGACCACGATGCAGACGGCGGCCTTCTCGCCCTCCTCGGTCCGCGTCGGCATCACATAGACCTCGGCGAGCCCCTCCCGCCCGATCTCCCCGGCCGTCGCACCGGGCTGACGGAACGGGACCACTCCGGTCCACTCCCGCCCGTCGAGGATCTCGGCCATCTTGCGCTGACCCTGCTCCCGCAGGTCCGGGTCGATGAACGCCTCGATGGGGTCCATGCCGACCGCGCGCTCGGCGGGGATCCCGAAGAGCTGCTCGGCGCGCAGACTCCACTGGTCGACGAGCCCGTCCGGGCCGATGGAGAAGGACGCGACCTTGATGTAGTCGTAGATGGAGCCGGGTGGACTGCTCTGCCACATGGCGTCACCGTGAGGTGTTCCGTGGGTTCCGTCGAAGGCGGACAGGGCCGTCCCGCCCGCCGTCCCGCTCGTCACATCGGCCGCGGCATCACCCGCGGCCTTTGCCCTCGCGCCGTCCGACGGGTCCTCGGACTCCGTGGCCTTCGCTGGTATCTCGCTCACGCGAACCGTCCCCTCCAGCTCACCGCGCCCGGCACCGGTCACCGGGGGCGGCTGCCCGCAGTATCCAGCACTACGGTGCCGCACAACACGGTGTTCACGATCACAGCACGGTCCCGACGGTTTTCGGTCCCGGCTGCGACAACACTCCCAGTCTTCTAACCAGCCGACACCTCGTCGAACCCCGCTCGCCGGACACTGCCACCGGCCTGATCCGGTCGGTCTACAGGGTGGGTGTTCGCGTACAGCGTCCGAGGGGCCGGACCGGGCACGGGCTCAGCCGGGCAGGGTCAGTTCGAACCACACCGTCTTGCCCGCCTCGCCGGGCCGGGTCCCCCAGCGACGCGAGGAGTGGGCGACGAGCTGCAGCCCGCGGCCGCTCTCGTCCTCAGGGCGGGCGACGCGTTCGCGCGGCGGGTCGGGCAGCGGGTCGGAGACCTCCACCAGGAGGACGTCCTCCAGGCCTGCGGGCCGTACGAGGCGTACGCCGATGGGTCCGGTGGCATGCCGCAGCGAGTTGGTCACCAGCTCGCTGACCAGCAGGGCCGTGAGATCTCCAAGGACGTCGAGCTCCCAGGTGCGCAGCTGGCCGCGGACGGCGACGCGGGCACTGCGGGCGGCTCCCGGTTCCGCGGGGAAGCTCCACTCGGCACAGTCACCTTCTGTGTCGATCACGCCGATCACTTCCCAGGCCAGAAGCCCACCCTTGTCCGGTTTCGTGGGGTTAATGGGCACATACCCGATATCGGGGATGCAGTACCGTCCACGGCGGGAGCTTGCTCCGCGGGGGTGCAGGGCGCCTATGGCCCATACCTACACAGCCCCGCGCCCTTGGAGGACGGTCAGCTCGCGGACCGCCTCGACGTCCTGGTCCAGCCAGGGCACCGTCCACAGCTCGTCCCCGGTGAGCCAGCGCAGTTCGTCGTGGTCCTGGAGCGGCTCGGGGGCGGCGGAATCCGGGCGCAGGCGGGCCGTCCACACCTGGAGGACGTACGGGGACTTCAGGGGCCACTCGCCCGGTACACGGGCCACGGGGTCGGCGTCCACGCCGAGTTCTTCTCGCAGTTCGCGTACGAGGGCCGCCTCGGGGGCCTCGCCCGGTTCGACCTTGCCGCCCGGGAGTTCCCAGCGGCCGGCGAGTTCGGGAGGTGCGCTGCGGCGCGCGGCGAGCAGGCGGTCGCCGTCGAACAGGGCGGCGCCCACCACCACGATCCGTTCGGTCATGCGGGGGAGCCTACGGGAGTCAGTTGGCCGCTGCTGATCCGTTCTGCCCGTTCTGGCCTATGCGCTCGACCCAGTACAGCTGCTTGTGTCCGCGGTCGTCGAGGCTGTCCGCGATCTTCTGGGCCTCGGCGCGGGTCGCGTACCGGCCCACGCGGTAGCGATTGCCGTTGTCGTCCTGCCGAATGACGAGCCAGGGAAGCGTGATCGTGCCGTCGTTCATCGCGCCCCACCGCTCCTTCCCACCCCGGCCCGACCGCTCCTCGCCCGCGGTTCGTGCCGTGCCCCACCCTGTAAGGAAACCGCAATCCGCATATGCCCGAGCCTACGCCTTACCTTTACGCAGCGAACACGCCTTTTCACAAAGAGGTACGCAACCGGCCAGAACGAGGGGGGCGCACGGAATCGAATGCGCCGCGCGCGGGCGTCGACGCATCCGGTCAGCGGCATGGCGGGCATGCATGGGACGACCTGCGAGAACGGCCAGATTCCAGCGGCGGACGGGCCGGTTCCGAGGGCGCGCGGAGGGGGTGACGGCGAGGGGGCGGCGGGGTCAACTGCCGTAAAGGTGTGCGCTACTTCACTGGGAGGTGGTACGCCACGCGGTAGCGATCAGCGGGGATGACGACGTCGGCCGTCTCCACGGGGCGGCCCGAGGCGAAGAAGGTGCGCTGGATGACCAGGACGACATGACCGGGGACGCCGCCGAGGGTCACGAGCTCCTCGGCGAGGCCGGGGCGGGCGCCGACCTCCTCCGTGACGTTGTCCACGATCACATCGATCGCCGCCATGCGCTCGACGACGCCCATGCCGCCGAGCGGCCCCTCCTCGGGAAGCATCACGGGGGTGCGGCCGGTGACCGCGAGGGGCTCCCAGGAGGTGGAGAGCATCATCGCCTCGCCGGCCTCGCGGAAGACGTACCTCGTGCACATCACGCGGTCGCCGGGCTTGATGTCGAGCCGCTCCGCGACGGAGCTGCTCGCCTCGGCCTGGGCGCTGCTGGACTCCCAGGTGCCGCGCCCCTCCCCGTCGGCCTGCTCCTGGCGGAAGGGGGTGGCGCCGCCGGCCGGGCGGAACCCGGAGCGGGCCACGCTGCGGGGCACCGGTCGCTCACGGACGTAGGTCCCCGACCCGGAGCGGCCCTCGACCAGGCCCTCCGCCATCAGCACCTTGCGCGCCTCCAGCGCGACGGTGTCCGAGACGCCGTACTCCTCGCGGATTCTGGCCTGGGAGGGCAGTCGGGTGTGCGGCGGCAGCGAACCATTGACGATCTTCTTGCGGAGATCACCCGCGACACGCAGGTACGCCGGCTGCTCACCGAAAGTCACTGGCCGCTCCCATCAGGTTGTACAGACAGCAACAGCGTGGCAACCGTGGGTTGTGCCATGCAAGCAAAGGCCAGAGAATCACTCGATGTGATGACATGTGTCCGCGGAGGGCTTTACGCAGGCACTTTCTCCCCGCTATAGCCGTGGTCACACCTCGAACTCGGACGCGCCTCCGCCGCCGTTACCGTCGTCGCCCGCGTCCTTGGACTCGGGCGGGGTGGCGGCCAGGCCCAGAGCCTTGCGGGCGGTGACGGCTCGGTCGGGTGTCGAGAGCGCCATGACGAGGTCGTAGTGCTCGTAGAAGCCGTTGGCGTCACCGGCCTTCGCGGCGTCCGCCCATTCCTGCCGCCGTGCCGCGACCTCCTCGGCGACCTTCGCGACCGGCGTCCGCGCAGCGGCCGGCCAGGAGTGGCCGTGCAGCATCCGGGCCTCCTCGGTGAGCGCGGCCGACATCTGTCCGGCCCACTGGCGGTTGGCCCGCAGATCGTCGTCGGGGCTGTCCGTGGGCTGCCGGTCCAGGGCGGCGTTCTCGACGTCGACGGCCTTGAGATAGGCGGCCTGGTCGGCGTTCAGGGTCTGCTCGTCGTTGCGCAGCGAACCCTCGATACCGGCTTTCTCGTCGGTGTTGCCGAACAGGCAGGTGACCTCGCGGTCGCCGTAGCGCCAGCTCTGCCGGCTCGGCGTCAGGTAGTACACGTCGACGTCCTCGGGCATGGCCCAGGCGTCCATGGCGTAGCCGTAGCGCAGTGCGTAGCACCTGGTGTCGGCGGCGTCCGTGATCTCGCCGTCGCCGGGGTAGTCGGCGCCGCCCGGCATCCGGAAGGTGGCGAAGACCTCGGCGTCGTGTCGGCCGGCGCAGGGCACCTTGTCGACGTCGTAGGCCACGCCCTCCAGGGAACCGCTCGGGGAGTCGAAGCACTCGCCCTTGGTGAGGGAGTAGGCGCTGCCGTGGTCGCGTGCGGCGCCCTTCACCCAGCCGTCGAGCGCGGCGCCGCCGACCGGCACCGCCACCCACAGCACGAGCCCGAGAGCGGAGAGGACGGCACCGGTGACGGCCATCGCGCGTCCCCGCTCGCCGGTCCTCCTGATCTGGCGCAGCGCGACCAGCCCGAGCAGCAGCCCGAGGGCCGGGACGCAGCAAAGGATGCCGAGCACCAGGGCGGCGATGGCGACCCCGTTGACCGGCGCCGGCGTGCTGTACGGGCGGTAGCCCTGCCCCCAGGGCTGGTACGGGTACGGCCCGGGAGGCGGGGGTGGTGTGGACACGGCTGCCGTGCTCCTGGTTCGGACGACTGACGCACAGAACGGGCGTACGGAACTCGTACGACTGGGCGCATGGTAAGCGCGCGGTGAGGAGAAGAGGACCCCCTGCCTCCGTTACGCCCGCCCGCGCTCCGTCTCCAGCAGTGCCACACACCGCTCCAGCAGCCCGGTCAGCGCCTCGCGTTCCTCGTCCGTGAACTCGGCGGCCAGGGCCCGTTCGACCCGTACGGCGCGGGCGTCCGCGTCGGCCATCACCGCGCGGCCCTCGTCGGTGAGACGGGTCTCCAGGACGTTCTTGTGCCACTCGTGGGGGGTTCGTTCGATCAGGGCGCGGTCCTGGAGGTTGTTCAGGACCGTGTTCATCGTCGGCGGGGTGACCCCGCACAGGCGGGCCAGGGCCGCGGCCGAGATACCGGGGTTCTCGGAGAGGTGGAGGAGCGCCGAGTACTGCGCCACCGTCACACCGGCCGGTTTGAGGACGGCCGCCTTGGTCGCGCTGAGAGCCTGTTCGGCCCGCTTGAGGTGGGAGCCGAGGCGCTCGGACACGGGCATGGACGTCATCTCCGCATGGTAGCGGCCCCATTCAACGATCAACATACAGCCGTCCGTTAATGCATTGACGAGGATTAGAGTTCTAATCTACGTTCATACACGCAAGGAAGTGAGTACCGAATCGACCTGAAACGAGAGGCACCGACGTGTCCCGTTCGATCCACCGCCGCACCTTCCTGACCACCGCCGCCGCACTGGCCGGCGCCGTGGCGCTTCCGGCGACGGCCGCCCGCGCCGCCGCCCCACCCCGCATCAGCACCGCCTTCACGCTGCCCGAGGCCCGCGCCTATCCCGAAGGCATCGCGCTGGACGCGCGCACCGGTGACGCCTACGTCGGCTCGTACACGACGGGTGCGGTGTACCGGGCCGTGCGCGGCAGCCGTGCGGCCGAGGTCTTCCTCCCGTCCGGCACCGACGGCCGTACCACCGCCAACGGCCTGAAGGCCGACCGGGCCGGGCGTCTGTGGGTCATCGACTCCACCGCCGGGGTGGACGTCTACGACCTGCGCACCCGTGCCCTGCTCGCGCGCTTCACCGTCCCCGGCAGCAGCCCCTCCTTCGTCAACGACCTGGCGCTCGGCCCTGACGGCACGGCCTACCTCACCGACAGCTCCCGCCCGGTGGTCTACCGCGTCACCCCGGCCGACCTGGGCCGCGCCCGCGGCGGCAGCGCGACGCTCGACGCCGCCTACGACCTGAGCGCCGTGGCCCCCTCCGAGGGGTTCCTCCTCAACGGCATAGTCGTCGACCCGTCGGGGCGGTACCTGCTCGCCGTCGACATGACGGGCGGCGGTCTGTACCGGGTGAACACGGCCTCCGGGTCCATAAGCCAAGTGGCCCTGGACGGCGGTGACTTGAAGCACGGCGACGGCCTGGAGCTGGCGCACGGCACGCTGTGGGCCGCGCACAACGCCACCAACGCCCTCAGCCGCTGGCGGCTGTCCCCGGACGGCACCTCGGCCCGCCTGGAGCGGCAGTTCACCGACACCGCCCTGCAGATCCCGACCACGCTCGCCCGCACCCACGGCCGGCTGCTGGTCGTCCGCTCGCAGTTCGACAAGGGCGGGCCGATGGGGCCGGGGGTGCCCGAGGAGCCGTTCACCGTGGCGTGGGTGGACGGGATCTGAGGACCGGCCCGGCGGGCCGGGCGGGCGGCCTGGCGCCACCGAGGGGTGGCTGCGGCTGGGCCGTCGAGGCCGCCCAGTGCGCCTCGCGCGGGCCATGCACGAGGCGAGCCGGTGCGAGCTGCGGCGATCATCCGGTGCCGTCCCGAAATCCGCCGAGCCGGGCGACCAGGATGGATCCCGACTGCCCGGCGCCGCGTTCGCGCCTCGGCGGGGCGGGCGCCGGGAGGAGACGGCTCAGTCGCGGAAGCCCGTGCGGCGGGTGCGCTTCTCCCAGGCGAGGACGTCGTCGCGTACCTGGTCGAGGTGGTCGAGGACCGCACTCACACCGTCGTCGCCGAGCGGCAGGCGCAGCGGGGTCTGTCCCGCCTCCAGCGCGGCGAGGATGAGCGCCGCCGCCTTGGCCGGGTCGCCCGCCCGCTCGTCGAAGCCGGCGTCGACCATCGCGCGAGTACCGCCCACCGTGGCGTACGCCCCGCCGTCGGCACTGGCCTGCGTCCCGTCGTACAGCGCCGTACGGAAGGCGCCCGGCTCGACGACGAGGACCTTGATGCCGTACTCGGCGACCTCGCCCGCGAGCGCCTCGGACATGCCCTCCAGGGCGAACTTCGTCCCGCTGTACGCCGAGAAGCCCGGGTAGGAAGTCTGCCCGCCCATGCTGCTCATCTGCACGATCGCGCCCGAGCGCCGCGAGCGCATGTACGGCAGTACGGCGCGCACCAGCGCGGCCGGGCCGAACACGTGCACGTCGAACAGGGCGCGCAGCTCGTCGTCGGTGGTCTCCTCGAAGGCACCGACATGGCCGCGTCCGGCGTTGTTGACCAAGACGTCGATCCGCCCGTGCCGCGCCACCACGTCCCGTACCGCCGGTTCGGCGGCGGCCGTGTCGGCGACGTCCAGGCGCAGCGCCTCGACCTGGTCGGGGTGGGCGGCCACGAGGTCGTCCAGCCCCTCGGGCCGCCGCGCGGCGCCCACCACGACGTCACCGTCGGCTACGGCCGCCTCGGCGATGGCCCGCCCGAGTCCGCTGCTGGCACCGGTGATCAGCCACACCTTGTTCACGACAACCCACCCTCTCCGAGCAACGCTGCGAGTGCCTCCCTGGGCAACTCCTGAACCAGGCTGCTCCTGTGGCGAGTTGCCCGTCCAAGACCTACGGTGACAACCGATGGCTATGACGGCGGACGTTCATGTGCGGGACCTGCGGTACTTCGTCACGGTCGCCGAGGAGCTGCACTTCACGCGCGCGGCCGAGCGCTTGTACGTCTCGCAGCCCGCGCTGAGCAAGCAGATCCGGGCGCTGGAGCGGCAGTTGGGGGTGGAGCTGCTGCGGCGCGACCGGCACGGCGTGGCGCTCACCGCGGAGGGAGCGGCGCTGCTGCCGCACGCCCGGCGGGTGCTGGACGCCTGGGCGCAGGGTGCGTCCGTGGTCGCGGAGGCGCGGGCGGCGCAGCGCAGCACCCTGGTGGTGGGCATGAGCACCAGCCCCGGCCGCGGCGGTCTGCTGCCCGCGATCCGCTCCCGCTTCACCGCCTCGCATCCGGAGGCGGCAGTCCGTCTGCGCCAGGTGAGCTGGGACGACCCGACCGCGGGCCTGGCGGACGGCGACACGGACATGGCCTTCGTCTGGCTGCCCCTGCCCGGCCAGGAACGCTACGCCTGGACGGTCGTCGCCGAGGAGCCCCGCCTGGTCGCCCTCCCCGACACCCACCCGCTCGCCTCCCGCCCCGAGATCGACTTCACGGACCTGGCCGAGGAACCCTTCCTGGCCCTGCCGAAGAGCGCGGGGCCGCTGCGGGACTACTGGCTGGCGGCCGAGGAGCGCGCGGACCGGCTCCCCCGCATCGGCGCGGAGGTCGCCAGCACGGAGGAGACGTACGAGGCCCTGGTCGCGGGCCTCGGCGTCTGCCTGGTGGCGGTGGGCAACGTCCCGCTGATCACCCTCGGCGGCGTGGTGACCCGGCCGGTCCGCGGACTCGCACCCAGCCGGTATGTGCTGGCCTGGCGCAAGGGGGACCACAGGCCGCTGGTACGGGCGTACGCGGAAGCCTGCCGCCGGGTGACGGAGCAGGCCGGCGGCAATGAGACCGCGTGAGCGTCCGCGCCCTCCGTATGCACACGGGGTCGCAGGTCCGGGGCGGTGACCCCTTGATGACCTCGTGGCCCGGGCCTAGCCGAGCCGCTACGGTTTAGCCATGACCGCACTGCCCGACTGGATGCGCCCGCCGCGCGAGGAAGGCTGGTTCGCGGAGGACCTGGACCACCTGCCCGAGGCACCCCGCCACACCGAGCTGATCGACGGAGCTCTCGTCTTCATGATGTCGCCCCAGCGATGGTGGCACGGCCACCTCGTCACCATGCTCACTGTCGCCCTCATGGGGCAGGCACCCAGCGATGTCAGCGTCGGCCGCGAGATGACCATAAAACTCGACGAGCGCAACCGGCCCGAGCCCGATCTGCTCCTGACGACGGCCGCCTACGACGGCGACCGCACCTGGTTCACGCCTGATGAGGTGCGACTCGTCATCGAGGTCGTCTCACCCGAGTCCGCGCACCGCGACCGCACGATCAAGCTCCGCAAGTACGCCGAGGCCGGCATCCCGCACTACTGGTGCATCGAGGACGAGAACGGCGCCCCGGTCGTGCATGTCTACGAACTCGACGAACCGACCGGCGTCTACGCACCCGCCGGCATCTTCCGGGGCACCCTGAAGCGGCCTGTGCCCTTCGAGATCAGCCTGGATCTCGACCAGCTCACCCCGCCGAGGCGCAAGTAGCAGCCGGCACCAGGTCGGCACGGGAACGTGGAAGGGGCCGGGCTCACAGAGCCCGGCCCCTTCCGGCCGCTCACACGTTGAACCGGAACTCCACCACGTCCCCGTCCTGCATCACGTAGTCCTTGCCCTCCATCCGCGCCTTGCCCTTCGCGCGGGCCTCGGCGACCGAACCCGTCTCCACCAGGTCCTCGAAGGAGATGACCTCCGCCTTGATGAAGCCCTTCTGGAAGTCGGTGTGGATGACACCGGCGGCCTCGGGGGCGGTGGCGCCCTTCTTGATGGTCCAGGCGCGGGATTCCTTGGGGCCGGCCGTGAGGTAGGTCTGCAGGCCGAGAGTGTTGAAGCCCACGCGCGCGAGGGTCGTCAGGCCCGGCTCCTCGGCGCCGACCGACTCCAGGAGCTCCATGGCGTCCTCCTCGTCGAGCTCCGCGAGGTCCGCCTCCAGCTTGGCGTTGAGGAAGATCGCCTCGGCGGGCGCGACCAGGGCACGCTGCTCGGCCTTGAAGTCCTCGTCGACCAGCTCGTCCTCGTCGACGTTGAAGACGTAGAGGAAGGGCTTCGTGGTCAGCAGGTGCAGGTCGTGGAGAAGCTCCTCGTTGCCGGAACCCTGGACGATGCCCGCCGAGAACAGCGTGTCGCCCTTCTCCAGGATCTCCTTCGCCGCCTCGACCGCCGCCACCTTGGGAGCCACGTCCTTCTTGATCCGCGACTCCTTCTGAAGCCGGGGCAGGACCTTCTCGATGGTCTGGAGGTCGGCGAGGATCAGCTCGGTGTTGATCGTCTCGATGTCGTCCTTCGGCGAGACCTTGCCGTCGACATGTACGACGTTCTCGTCCTTGAAGGCGCGGATGACCTGGCAGATCGCGTCGGACTCACGGATGTTCGCGAGGAACTTGTTGCCCAGGCCCTCACCCTCGGACGCGCCCTTCACGATGCCCGCGATGTCGACGAAGTCGACGGTCGCCGGGAGGATGCGCTGCGAGGAGAAGATTTCGGCCAGTTTCGTCAGCCGGGGGTCGGGGACGCCGACGACGCCCACATTGGGCTCGATCGTGGCGAACGGGTAGTTGGCCGCGAGCACGTCGTTCTTGGTCAGGGCGTTGAACAGGGTCGACTTGCCGACATTCGGCAGGCCGACGATTCCGATCGTGAGCGACACGTTGCGACTTCCCGTACGTGAGAGAGATCAGGGGACTGGGGCGGTGGGCCCGGTCCTTCTTCGGTGCACGGGCGGGCCGATCCACCAGTCTACGGCGTACCGGTCCCCGCCCCGGCGCCCCGTCGAACGCTTGGCCAGGGTCCGCCCCTCGGCGTGTCTGAGGGGCGATTGCGCACATAAACCGACCTAAGTTGGTCCGGTGGAGCAACACGGGTCGGGACCACCGCACAACGGAGCACGACGCGGCACGCCCCCGCTGCCCCCGCAGGCGAAGCGCGGCGGAAGCGGTGGGGGTGCGGGCGGTGGTGCGCGACCTGCCGGACAGCGCCGCCCCGCCACCCGCCCGGCGGCGCGGCAGCCCGGCCCGCCGCCGGCCGAGGCCGTACGGCGGCTGCCCAACCCGCGGCTGACCGGGCTGGGCAGCGGACTGTTCAGCGGGGCGGTGATGTTCACGCTCGGCTGTCTCGACCAGCTGCTGTTCGGGGCGTCGCTGACGCTGTACGGCGTGCTGTTCCTGCCGGTGTGCCTGCTGACCACGATCTGGGTGCGCAAGAGCGACCTGGCGACCGCACCCGTCGTCGTACCGATCGCCTTCGCGGCGGGCCTGCTCCCGGTGGCCGACGGCAGCGGCGGACTGCTCGGCCGGCTGATGGGCCTGGTGACGGCACTGGCCACACAGGCCGGGTGGCTGTACGGGGGAACCCTCGTCGCGGGCCTGATCGTCACGGGACGGAAGGCGGCCCTGATGCGCCGTCGACGCACCGGCGGCCCCCGTCCGCCCCGGTACTAGCCGGCTAGGCCCGGCTCTGACTCTCCGCGGCGTGCATCGCCGCGCCGACGATCCCCGCGTTGTTCTGCAGCTGCGCCGGGACGATCTCCGCCTTGATGCCGTCGATGAAGGGCAGGAACTTCTCGGACTTGCGGCTGACGCCGCCGCCGATGACGATCAGCTCGGGTGAGAACAGCATCTCGACGTGGGCGAGGTACTTCTGCACGCGGTGCGCCCAGTGCTCCCAGGTCAGCTCGCCGTCCTCCCTGGCCTTGCTGGAGGCGCGCTTCTCCGCGTCGTGGCCGTGCAGCTCCAGGTGGCCCAGCTCGGTGTTGGGCACCAGGGTGCCGTCGACGAACAGGGCACTGCCGATGCCGGTGCCGAAGGTCAGCAGGATGACCGTGCCCCGGCGGCCGCGGCCCGCGCCGAAGTGCATCTCGGCGACGCCCGCCGCGTCCGCGTCATTGACCACCGTCACCGGCAGGCCGCCCAGGCGGGAGCCGAACAACGCGCGCGCGTCCGTGTCGATCCAGCTCTTGTCGACGTTGGCCGCCGTGCGGATGGTGGACCCGCCGGTGACCACGCCGGGGAAGGTGAGGCCGACCGGGCCGGTCCAGCCGAAGTGCTCGACGACCTGCTTCACGCCGTCCGCCACGCCGTCGGGTGTCGCCGGGTGCGGAGTGAGCACTTTGCAGCGCTCCTCCGCCAGGTCGCCCTTGTCCAGGTCCACAGGGGCGCCCTTGATCCCGGATCCACCGATGTCCACACCGAAGATCTGCATGGCTCTACGTTACGACGGACGACTGACAGTCACTCCGGCGAGGTGCCGGTTCGCTCCGCGATCAGCGCCGCCGCCTCCTCGCGCAGGTCGCGGCGGAGCTCCTTGGGCAGCGAGAACGTGATGGACTCCTCGGCCGCCTTGACGATCTCGACGTCCTCGAAGCCGCGCTGTGCGAGCCACTCCAGGACCTGCTCGACCAGGACCTCCGGGACGGAGGCGCCGGAGGTGACGCCGACCGTGGACACGCCCTCCAGCCAGGCCTCGTCGATCTCGTCGGCGAAGTCCACGAGGTAGGCCTCGCGCGAGCCCGCCAGCTTGGCGACCTCGACGAGCCGCTTGGAGTTGGAGGAGTTGCGGGAGCCGACGACGATCACCAGCTCGGCCTCGGCGCCCATCTGCTTCACCGCGAGCTGGCGGTTCTGGGTGGCGTAGCAGATGTCGTCGCTGGGCGGGGAGATCAGCTGCGGGAACTTCTCCTTCAGGGCGTCGACGGTTTCCATCGTCTCGTCGACGGAGAGCGTGGTCTGGGAGAGCCAGACGACCTTGGAGGGGTCACGGACCTCGACCTTGGCGACATCGCCCGGGCCGTCGACGAGCGTGATGTGCTCGGGGGCCTCGCCGGAGGTGCCGATGACCTCCTCGTGGCCCTCGTGCCCGATCAGGAGGATGTCGTAGTCCTCCTTGGCGAAGCGGACGGCTTCCTTGTGGACCTTGGTGACGAGCGGGCAGGTCGCGTCGATGGTGGCGAGCTTGCCGCGCTCGGCCTCTTCGTGGACGACCGGGGCCACGCCGTGCGCGGAGAACATCACGATGTTCCCCTCGGGGACCTCCTCCGTGCGCTCGACGAAGACGGCGCCCTTCTTCTCCAGGGTCTGCACGACGTACTTGTTGTGCACGATCTCGTGCCGGACATAGATCGGAGCCCCGTACTGCTCCAGGGCTTTCTCGACGGCGATCACGGCGCGGTCCACACCCGCGCAGTAGCCCCGGGGGGCGGCGAGCAGGACACGGCGGCCAGGCGAAGCAGTCATACGGTCCATCGTAAGGCCGGGTTCGGGGGCGGCCGGACGGGCTGAAGGACGCAGCCCGGAGTTGTCAGTCGTGGCCGTTACGCTCGCCGCATGGCTCTCAACACGTCCGCAGAAGCGCCCCTGCCCGTCGGTGAGGTGTCGCGGCTCATCGGTGGGTGGATCGACCGGCTGGGGGCCGTCTGGGTAGAGGGGCAGATCACTCAGCTCTCGCGGCGGCCCGGCGCCGGGGTGGTGTTCCTGACCCTGCGGGATCCGTCGTACGACATCTCGGTCAGCGTCACCTGCTACCGGCAGGTGTTCGACGCCGTCGCCGATGTGGTGAGCGAGGGTGCGCGGGTCGTCGTACTCGCGAAGCCGGAGTGGTACGCGCCGCGCGGGCAGCTGTCCCTGCGGGCCGCCGAGATAAGGCCCGTGGGAGTGGGTGAACTCCTGGCGCGGCTGGAGCAGTTGAAGAAGTCCCTCGCCGCCGAGGGGCTGTTCGCGCCCGAGCGCAAGAAGGCGCTGCCCTTTCTGCCGCAGCTCATCGGGCTGGTCTGCGGCCGCGCCTCGGCCGCCGAGCGGGACGTCCTGGAGAACGCCCGGCACCGCTGGCCCGCGGTCCGCTTCGAGGTGCGCAACGTGGCCGTGCAGGGCGTGCACGCCGTTCCGCAGGTCGTGCAGGCCGTGAAGGAGCTGGACGAGGCCGGCGAGGTGGACGTCATCATCGTCGCGCGCGGGGGCGGGAGCGTGGAGGATCTCCTTCCGTTCTCCGACGAGCAGCTCGTGCGCGCCGTCGCCGCGTGTCGTACGCCGGTCGTGTCGGCGATCGGGCACGAGCCGGACAACCCGCTCCTCGACTACGTCGCCGACCTGCGGGCCTCCACCCCGACCGACGCCGCCAAGAAGGTCGTACCGGATGTCGGGGAGGAGTACGAGCGCGTGCAGCAGTTGCGCAACCGGGCCCGGCGGTGCGTCGAGGCGCTCGTCGAGCGGGAGGAGCGCGGGCTCGCCCAGGCGCTCGCCCGGCCCTCGATACAGGATCCGCACCGGATGATCGACGAGCGGGCCGATCATGTCGCCTCGCTGGTCGACCGTTCGCGGCGCACGCTCGGGCACCTTCTGGACCGCGCCGCCTCCGAGCTGACGCACACGCACGCACGCGTGGTGGCCCTCTCCCCCGCCGCGACCCTGAAGCGCGGTTACGCCGTGCTGCAGAAGTCCGACGGGCATGTCGTCCGCGCCCCGGACGAGGTGGGGGCGGACGAGACACTGCGGGCGCGGGTGGCCGAGGGTGAGTTCACGGTGGTCCGGGCCGACCGGGAACGCTGAGAGCACGGGAACACGGGACGGTCCGAGTCGATGCATAGGGTGGGCGGATGACCAGCAAGGTGGATGAGGCGCTCGGCTACGAGCAGGCACGGGACGAGCTGATCGAGGTCGTACGACGGCTCGAGGCGGGCGGTACGACGCTGGAGGAGTCCCTGGCGCTCTGGGAGCGGGGCGAGGAGCTGGCCAAGGTGTGCCGGCGCTGGCTGGACGGGGCGCGCGCCCGGCTGGACGCGGCCCTCGCGGAGGAAGAGGCCGCGGAGGAGGCCGACGGCGAGTAGCGCACGACGAGGCGATGGGCGGTGGTCTGCTGTGAGGCGGATCACTACGGTCCAGTTATAGTTGAACCTTGAACCTTCCTTCGCGTACCGTCGGTCCCGTCAGTCGATCCGGACCACGGTCCGGATCGGATCCCGGCGCCATCCCGAGGAAGTTCCCGCATGTCTCTCGTTCTTGACCCCGCCGCCCAGGACCTGCTCTTCCGCGAGGCCCGTACCGCGAACACCTTCACCGACGAGCCGGTGACCGACGAGCAGATCCAGGCGATCTACGACCTGGTCAAGTACGGCCCGACCGCCTTCAACCAGTCGCCGCTGCGCATCACCCTGGTCCGCTCCGCCGAGGCCCGTGAGCGCCTGGTCAAGCACATGGCCGAGGGCAACCAGCCCAAGACCGCCACCGCGCCCCTGGTCGCGATCCTCTCCGCGGACAACGAGTTCCACGAGGAGCTGCCGACCCTCTTCCCGCACTTCCCGGCCGCCAAGGACGTCTTCTTCTCCGAGCGCCCGGCCCGCGAGGGTGCCGCCGGCCTGAACGCCGCGCTGCAGGCCGCCTACTTCATCATCGGCGTCCGCGCCGCCGGTCTCGCCGCCGGCCCGATGACCGGCCTCGACTTCGCGGGCGTCCAGAAGGAGTTCCTGGACGCCGACCACACCCCGCTGATGGTCGTCAACATCGGCAAGCCGGGCGAGGACGCCTGGTTCCCGCGCTCCCCGCGCCTCGCCTACGACGAGGTCGTCACGACGGTCTGAGCGGCCCCGCACGACGGACGGCTCTGAGCGACCCCGCAGGACAAAGGCCCCCGGCGACGAAGCCGGGGGCCTTTCCCGTGCAGTCCGGTGGGCGGGACCTAGGCCAGTTTCAGCGCCTGCGCCATCTCCGTCAGCTGCTGGAACGAGCCCGTGCCCGCGACCACCGTCGTCGAGCCCTTGCCGGGGAGCACGAGGGCGTCGTAGCGGCCGCCGGTGTAGCGGGTCCAGGTGCGGCCGGCGATCTCCTCGGTGGCCTTCGTGGCGTTCGCCCCCTGGGTCGCCTGGTCGATGAACGTCGACGGCTTCTGAGTCGACTGCTCGATCTGTACGTACTGGCCGTCGGGCGTGTGGAAGCCCAGGTGCCAGGCGTCGAACTGGTCGCCCTGGAAGCGGACCGAGGTCGCCTTCCAGTCCTTGGACAGGCCTTCGGGTGCGGCCACCGGGTAGGCGGCGGCGCGGCGCGCCGTGAGCAGTTCGACGCGGTAGTCGACCCGCGGGAGGTCCGGAGGCGAGTCGTCGTGCGGGATGAACACGTAGATGAGTGCCGCCGCGATCCCGATGAGGCCCAGGGAGAGAACCATGTCCCGGACCGTCTTCTGCTTGCCGTTCGAACCTGCCACGTCCCCTATCGTCGCAGGTGCCCGGCTCGCTCATCCGTGGGGTCCCCTGCTCATTTTGTCGGACTGAGGATAGAGTCGAGGGTCGAACCCTCATCCGGCCGTCGTCGTATCAGAAAGGTGCGCCTCGATGACCGAGCATCATCACTTGCCGTCCGAGCTCGAAGTCCCCAGCGAAGCCCCCGACCGCAACCTCGCCCTCGAACTCGTCCGGGTGACCGAAGCCGCCGCGATGGCCGCGGGTCGCTGGGTCGGGCGGGGCGACAAGAACGGCGCCGACGGCGCCGCGGTGCGCGCCATGCGGACCCTCGTCTCCACCGTGTCGATGAACGGCGTGGTCGTCATCGGCGAGGGCGAGAAGGACGAGGCCCCGATGCTCTTCAACGGCGAGCGCGTCGGTGACGGGACCGGGCCCGAGTGCGACATCGCCGTCGACCCGATCGACGGCACCACCCTGACGGCCAAGGGCATGCCGAACGCGATCGCCGTGCTGGCGGCCGCGGACCGCGGGTCGATGTTCGACCCGTCCGCCGTCTTCTACATGGACAAGCTGGTCACCGGGCCCGAGGCCGCCGACTTCGTCGACATCGACGCGCCGGTGTCCGTGAACATCCGCCGCGTCGCCAAGGCCAAGCGCTCCACGCCGGAGGACGTGACGGTGGTGATCCTCGACCGGCCGCGGCACGAGGGGATCATCAAGGAGATCCGGGAGGCCGGTGCGCGCATCAAGCTGATCTCCGACGGTGACGTCGCCGGGTCGATCTACGCGCTGCGCGAGGGCACCGGCGTCGACATGCTGCTCGGCATCGGCGGTACGCCGGAGGGCATCATCTCCGCGTGCGCCGTGAAGTGTCTGGGCGGGACGATCCAGGGCAAGCTGTGGCCCAAGGACGACGAGGAGCGGGCGCGGGCGATCGACGCCGGGCACGATCTCGACCGGGTGCTCACCACCGACGACCTTGTCGCCGGCGAGAACGTGTTCTTCGTCGCGACCGGGATCACGGACGGGGAGTTGCTGCGGGGGGTTCGGTACCGGTCGGAGACCGCCACCACCGAGTCGATCGTCATGCGGTCGAAGTCGGGGACGGTGCGGCAGATCAACTCCGAGCATCGGCTGAGCAAGTTGCGCGCTTACAGCGCGATTGATTTTGATCGCGCCAAATAGCTCGGGGGTCTCCGTGCGTCGCCGGGTGCGGGTGAGTCGTGGTTGATCGCGCAGTTCCTCGCGCCCCCGGGGAAGTGCAGTACCCCGCGCTCCAGAAGCACCGGCAGCTGTGACACCGATGGGGCGCCCCCGGTGCGGTGGGGGCGCCCCATCGGTGTGTGTGCGCTGGGCGTCAGCCCGCTGCCGCTATACGGCCCTGCGCGCGTGCCGTCTTCTTGAGCTCCATCTCGCGGCGGCGCCTGCGCGCCAGGACCACGCGGCGTTCGGCGGCGGTGAGGCCGCCCCAGACGCCGTAGGGCTCCGGTTGCAGCAGCGCGTGCTCGCGGCACTCGACCATGACGGGACAGCGGGCGCAGACGCGCTTGGCCGCCTCCTCGCGGGAGAGCCGGGCGGCGGTGGGTTCCTTGGAAGGTGCGAAGAACAGGCCGGCCTCATCGCGCCGGCACACCGCCTCGGTGTGCCATGGGGCGTCTTGGTCCCTGTCCCGCACTGGCACCCGCTGGGCCGGAACGGCAGCTACCTGCAGGGACGAATGCGGCGGTTGCAGCACGGTCTACTCCTGACGACGGCTTCGCGAGCGAGCGACGATGCAGCAAGGCCTACCCGCTGTGCGCGAGCCTATGCACTGAGTTCCGAACCGCTGGATTTCGCGTGCTCGCGAGCGCCTCGGGCGCGCGACCGCGGGTGGACCAATGCCCTGCGGCCGCGCCCGAATTAACAACCGTCAACGATTCAGGTGTTTGCGCAAACTCTTGTCGACCTTGTGCTGGACCCGGTCGAGGATGTCCGCGACGAGCTTGCCCCGCTTCGGCCGGGCCTCGACGCTGCCCAGCACGGCCCAGCCGTCGACGTAGACCACCGGGGCGTTCGCCTCGGTCGAGTCGAGGTTGTCCACCTCGAAGCTGCCGAGGACTCCGCCGCCGGTGCCGCGCAGTGACACGTTCTCCGGAACGCGGATCTCGACGCTGCCGCAGAACGAGAACGTCTTGATCGCGACCTGCTGGTACTCGAAGAGGGCCTCGCTGAGGTCTATCTCCACGCTGCCGAAGATCGCGTACGCATGGATGCGGCGCCCCGCGCGCCAGCGGCCCTTGCGGACGGCGCTGCTGAACACCGCCACCACGTTGTCGTCGGGGTCGGCCGGGATCGCGCCCACCGTGGGGCGGCTCGGGGCGGCGGCGAAGGCGGGGGCCGCGCGGTGCTGGTGGGCCGCGGGCAGGTCCCGTATGAAGACCTCCAGTTCGCCGACCGTCTTGGCGGCGAGCACGCCCTCGACGCGCTCGGCGTGCTCGTCGGCGGTCAGGCGGCCCTCGGCGAGGGCGTCGCGCAGGAGGTCGGCGATGCGGTCACGGTCGGCGTCCGAGGCGCGCAGTTCGGAAACGCGCGGTGCCGACTCCTGGTGTCGGTCGCTCTTCTGAAGGTCCACGACAGCAGCGTACCGAAACGCGATAGATCGCGACTACCCCTCATCGGGACCTGTGGAAAACCCATACGGTTCTCGAACTGAGCCTTACCTCACAAGCCCGGTGTCAGCGGCAGGTTCTACGCTGGTGAGCGCCCGCCAATGACGGCGGGCGCCGTCTGTCGAGTGAGGAATGGGCTGAGATGCCTGAGTTCGCGTACACCGATCTGCTCCCCATGGGAGAGGACACCACCCCGTACCGGCTGGTGACCTCCGAAGGTGTGTCCACCTTCGAGGCCGACGGGCGGACGTTCCTCAAGGTGGAGCCGGAGGCGCTGCGCAAGCTCGCCGAGGAGGCCATTCACGACATCCAGCACTATCTGCGGCCCGCGCACCTGGCCCAGCTGCGGCGCATCATCGACGACCCCGAGGCGTCCAGCAACGACAAGTTCGTGGCGCTGGACCTGCTGAAGAACGCGAACATCGCGGCCGCGGGCGTGCTCCCCATGTGCCAGGACACCGGCACGGCGATCGTCATGGGCAAGCGCGGACAGAACGTGCTCACCGAGGGCGGCGACGAGGCGGCGCTGTCGAAGGGCATCTACGACGCGTACCTCAACCTCAACCTGCGGTACTCGCAGATGGCCCCGCTGACCATGTGGGACGAGAAGAACACCGGCTCCAACCTGCCGGCGCAGATCGAGCTTTACGCCACCGACGGCGGCGCGTACAAGTTCCTGTTCATGGCGAAGGGCGGCGGCTCCGCCAACAAGTCGTTCCTGTACCAGGAGACGAAGGCCGTTCTGAACGAGGCCTCCATGATGAAGTTCCTGGAGGAGAAGATCCGTTCGCTCGGTACGGCCGCCTGCCCGCCGTACCACCTGGCGATCGTCGTCGGCGGTACGTCCGCCGAGTACGCGCTGAAGACCGCGAAGTACGCCTCCGCGCACTACCTGGACGAGATCCCGTCCGAGGGTTCGGAGCTCGGTCACGGCTTCCGTGACAAGGAGCTGGAGGAGAAGGTCTTCGAGCTGACGCAGAAGATCGGGATCGGGGCGCAGTTCGGCGGCAAGTACTTCTGCCATGACGTGCGGGTGGTGCGGCTGCCGCGGCACGGCGCCTCGTGCCCCGTCGCGATCGCCGTGTCCTGCTCGGCCGACCGCCAGGCCGTCGCGAAGATCACGGCGGAGGGTGTCTTCCTGGAGCAGCTGGAGACGGATCCGGCGCGGTTCCTGCCGGAGACGACCGACGAGCACCTGGAGCAGGACGGGGACGTCGTCAAGATCGACCTGAACCAGCCGATGGAGTCGATCCTCGCCGAGCTGACGAAGTACCCGGTCAAGACCCGCCTCTCCCTCACCGGCCCGCTGGTCGTGGCCCGCGACATCGCGCACGCCAAGATCAAGGAGCGGCTGGACGCGGGCGAGGAGATGCCGCAGTACCTGAAGGACCACCCGGTGTACTACGCGGGCCCGGCGAAGACCCCGGAGGGCTATGCGTCCGGCTCCTTCGGGCCGACCACGGCCGGCCGCATGGACAGCTACGTCGAGCAGTTCCAGGCGGCGGGCGGCTCCAAGGTGATGCTCGCGAAGGGCAACCGCAGCAAGCAGGTCACGGACGCGTGCAGCGCGCACGGCGGCTTCTACCTCGGCTCCATCGGCGGGCCGGCCGCGCGGCTCGCCCAGGACTGCATCAAGAAGGTCGAGGTCGTCGAGTACGAGGAGCTCGGCATGGAGGCGGTCTGGAAGATCGAGGTCGAGGACTTCCCGGCGTTCATCGTGGTGGACGACAAGGGCAACGACTTCTTCCAGGACCCGGCGCCGGCGCCGACGTTCACGTCGATCCCGGTGCGTGGGCCTGGGCTGGCGTAGCGCCTGCGGGTGCGGCGGGGGACGGTTCTCGCCCCCGCCGCCCCTACCCGTCCCATCCCCAGGGGCTCCGCCCCTTCGACCCCGCCAGGGGCTCCGCCCCTGCACCCCGCCGGGGACTACATCCCCTGCACCCCTCGCCGGACTCCGCTCCCGAACCCCGTCGGGGACCGCGCCCCTCGCACCCCTCGCGGGGCTCCGCCCCCCCACCCCGCCGGGGCTCCGCCCCGGACCCCGATCGGCCTGAACGGCCTCGTCCTCAAACGCCGGACGGGCTGAAAAGACTCAAACGCCGCGCGGGCCGAAAGCCCCACACACCGGACGGGCGGAAGACCCAAACGCCCGGCGGGCGGAAGACCCAATACGCCTGGCGGGAGGAGAAGATGCAGTCCCGGGACGGCGGCGGTATGCCGTGTTGCTGCGGTGACGCCTGAGTGTCGTCCCAGTTCGTCCCAGGAACGAGTGGGACGGCATCTTTGGGAACTTCGCCGGAAACGCTCCGTGCTGACTGGATCACAGCCCGTGATCCGCAGGTCATCTCGGAGGGACAATCCATGATCCGACGCTCACTGCGCAGCGGCCTTGTGGCCGCGTTCGCGGTCGTCGCCGTCTTCCCGGTGGCGGCCGTAGCCTCCGCCGGGCCGGCCCCGCAGCAGGCCCACGCGCTGAACTCCACTCCCCCGCAGATCTCCGTGCCGGCGTGGCAGCCGGCCCCCGCGCCGTCCACGCTGCCCGCCAAGCCGAAGGCGCCGAAGTGCCACCACGGCCACCGGCACGCGAAGGGACGTGCCACGCGCCACCACCGGCACGTCCACGGCGTCCGGCACATCGTCAGGAGCCACACCTGGGGCAACGTCGCCACCCACCGTCTGCCGCTGAACGTCCGCTCCGGGCCGGGTACCGGCTACCGGGTCGTCGGCTCGCGGCCGGTGGGCTCCAGCGTGGCCATCACCTGCAAGGTGCGGGGCTCCGGCGTCCGCGGCAACCACCGCTGGTACCGGCTCGCCCACCACAGGGGCTGGGTCTCCGCCCGCTACGTGCGCAACCTCGGCACCGTCCGCTGGTGCTGACGCCTCCTCGACCGCACCGGTCGTGATCCCCGGTACCTCCCGGCGGGCGCACCAGCCCGCCGGGAGATGCCGTCCGGTAATCCGCCGATCACACCCCCACTCGGCGTAATCGCAGGTCAACTCAGTCAACTCCCCTTCATATTCCGGTGATCGCGGTATGGCCGGGCGCCGCCGCCGGGAACACATCAGGGCGGTCACCCCGGCATGGCGAGGGAGCGAGATGGAGAGCCACGTGACGGTCCAGAGGCAGCCGCTGCCCGACGCGTCGCAGGACGACGGGCGGCTCCTGACGGAGCGGCTGCGTGCCCTCAAGCAGCGGACGGGACTGAGCCTGGCCGCACTGGCCGGCGTCACCCCGTTCAGCAAGTCGACCTGGCACCGCTATCTGAACGGCGATCAGTTCCCGCCCCGGGCCGCCGTCGTGGCGCTCGTACGGCTCGCCGACGCCGACCCCGGCCCGCTGCTCGCCCTCTGGGACTCCGCGGCACGGGCACAGGCCGACGGCGCGACCGTCGCGAAGCGGCAGCCGGACCCGTCCGTACCGCCCGACGCCGTACGGCGCCGCCGCATCCCGCGGCCGAGCCGTGCCGTCGTCGCCCTCGCCACCATGGCCGCCACCGTGGCGGTCACCGCGGCCGCCGCGGACGTCCTGGACCCCGGCCACACGGCGGCACCCAGGACGGCCGCCTCCTGCCATGGCAGCGACTGCCAGGGGGAGCTCCCCACCTCCGAGACCTGCGCCCGGGACGCGCGCACCGAGAGCACGGTCGCCCGGGCCGCCGAGGTGGTGCTGCTGCGGTTCTCACCGTCCTGCGCCACGGTCTGGTCCGAGCTGCGCACCCGCACGGGCGGCGCGCGGCAGATCTGGATCAGGTCGGGCCAGGACGAGCTGTCCGCGGAGTACCAGGGCGACAAGTCCGACGGGTTCAGCAGCCCGATGCTGGCCGCTCCGGACCCGCGCGGGGCCCAGGCCTGCGCCGAGGTGGCCGAAAAGCCCGTGTGCACCGGCCGGTTCGGAGCGCCGGGCCGCTGACGAGGACACCGGCCCGCGCAACGACCCGACGCCCCGGCCGGCCCAAGGTCCGGAACATCCCCGGCTCCCCGATCGCTATACGGGCATGAGCGACGACTACCGCATCGAGCACGACTCCATGGGCGAGGTCCGCGTCCCCGCCGACGCCAAGTGGCGGGCCCAGACACAGCGTGCCGTCGAGAACTTCCCGATCTCCGGCCAGCGCATCGAGCGCGCCCACATCGAGGCCCTGGCCCGGATCAAGGGCGCCGCCGCGAAGGTGAACGCGCGGCTGGGGGTGCTCGACAAGGACATCGCCGAGGCGATCCAGGAGGCGGCCGAGGAGGTCGCCCGGGGGGACTGGGACGAGCACTTCCCGATCGACGTCTTCCAGACCGGTTCCGGCACCTCGTCGAACATGAACACCAACGAGGTCATCGCCACCCTCGCGACCGAGCGGCTCGGCAGGGACGTACACCCCAACGACCATGTGAACGCCTCCCAGTCGTCCAACGACGTCTTCCCGTCCTCCATCCACATCGCCGCCACCGCCGCCGTCACCCACGACCTGATCCCCGCCCTGGAGCACCTCGCCGACGCCCTCACCCGCAAGTCCGAGGAGTTCGCCGACGTCGTGAAGTCCGGGCGGACGCATCTGATGGACGCCACGCCGGTGACCCTGGGCCAGGAGTTCGGCGGCTACGCGGCCCAGATCCGCTACGGCGTCGAGCGGCTGCACGCCGCGCTCCCCCGCCTCGCGGAGCTGCCCCTCGGCGGGACGGCGGTCGGCACCGGCATCAACACCCCGCCCGGCTTCTCCGCCGCCGTCATCGAGGAGGTCGCCCGCGTCACGGGGCTGCCGCTGACCGAGGCGCGCAACCACTTCGAGGCGCAGGGCGCACGGGACGGGATCGTCGAGACCAGCGGACAGCTGCGGACCGTCGCCGTCGGGCTGACCAAGATCGCCAACGATCTGCGGTGGGCCGCCTCCGGACCGCGCACCGGGCTCGCCGAGATCAACCTTCCCGACCTCCAGCCCGGTTCGTCGATCATGCCCGGCAAGGTCAACCCGGTCATCCCCGAGGCCGTGCTCATGGTCGCCGCGCAGGTCGTGGGCAACGACGCCACCGTCGCCACCGCCGGAGCCGCCGGCAACTTCGAGCTCAACGTGATGCTGCCGGTCATCGCCAGGAACGTCCTGGAGTCGGTCCGGCTGCTGGCCAACGTCTCGCGGCTGCTCGCCGACCGCACCGTGGACGGGATCACCGCGAACCGGGAGCGGGCCCGCGAGTACGCCGAGTCCTCACCCTCCGTGGTCACTCCGCTCAACAAGTACATCGGCTACGAGGAGGCCGCCAAGGTCGCCAAGAAGGCCCTCGCGGAGCAGAAGACGATCCGCCAAGTCGTCCTGGAGAGCGGGTACGTGGAGCGCGGCGACCTCACGGCGGAGCAGCTCGACGAGGCCCTGGATGTCCTGCGGATGACGCATCCGTAACCATTCGTCGCACCGTCGCGAACCGTGACGCGCGCCGCAGCGTCGTATGCCGGGGGCACCTAATATCTGTTCATGGCAGAGGGTGGAGCGATGAGAGCGGAAGCGGACGCGGCTGCGGCGGTGCGGACGGGGTTCTGGACCCCCGGGACACAGGTCCTGTGGCGCTACCGGGAGAACGCGGGCGAACGCTTCCACATCGCACGCCCCGTCACCGTCGTCCGGGACGACGAGGAACTGCTCGCCGTCTGGCTGGCACCCGGCACCGAGTGCGTGAAGCCCGTCCTCGCCGACGGCACCCCGGTGCACGTCGAGCCCCTCCAGTCCCGCTACACCAAGCCCCGTACCGTCCAGCTCGACCACTGGTTCGGCACCGGCGTGCTGAAGCTGGCCCGCCCCGGCGAGCCCTGGTCGGTGTGGTTGTTCTGGGAGCCGGGCTGGCGGTTCAAGAACTGGTACGTGAATCTGGAATCTCCGCTGGTGCGTTGGGACGGCGGGGTCGACTCCGAGGACCACTTCCTGGACATCTCGGTGCACCCGGACCGCAGTTGGCACTGGCGTGACGAGGACGAGTTCGCGCAGGCCCAGCAGGACGGGCTGATGGACGCGTCGGCCGCCGAACAGGTGCGCAGGGCGGGCCGGTCGGCGGTGGAGGTGATCCGCGCCTGGGGCGCGCCGTTCAGCGACGGCTGGCAGCACTGGCGCCCGGATCCGTCCTGGGCTGTACCGTCTTTGCCGGAGGACTGGGACCGTACGCCCGCGCATGCGTCCTCGTGAGACTCTTGATGCGCCCCCGGTCCACAACCGTAGGATCGTCCTCCGCAAGGTGCAGTGGCAACTGCCGGAGCATGCGCTGGGCTTGACCGATCGTCACCGAGGGGCGGCAGGACGTGAGCGAGGGGTACGAGGGCAACACCGCAGCGAGCCGTGAACGGTTCGCCGGTGGCACGACAACAGCCTCTGACCACGCGGGAATTCCGTTCCGGGGACACGTATTCCGGGTATCGGGATTCCTGCGGGACCAACTGCGCTCGCAATGCGCAGCCCCGGACGGACGGATTCGACACGCGTGACGGAGCACCCCATGTCCTTCGAGCGCCCGCAGCCGGGCGCCGACCCCGCGGACCCCCGCGGGGCGCTCCTGCACACCCAGACGCCCTCCACCACGGCCGCTTTACCTGCACAGGCGCGCACCGGGGAGACCCCGTCGACGCCGGGTACGGCCACGCCGTGCAGCAAAGGAAGCCACGGAAAGGACCCGGTCTCGCCCCCCTCCGACACCACCGGCCCCGAGCACTCGCAGCCCGCCGCCTCGGAAGCCCTGGAACCCGGCACGCACCGTCCGCGCCCCGTGCCCGAGACCATCCCGGACCAGCCGGACGGCACGCAGGACCGGCCGCAGGGGGCCGGCGCCCAGGAGCGCCGCACCGGTCAGGGGATGACGACGCCCGGGCAGCCCACGCCGATGCGGCGGGACGGCGACCGGCTGCGCTTCGTCGGCGCCGCGACCCGGCGGATCGCCCGCGGCATCGACCTCGACGAGATCGTCATGGGCCTGTGCCGGGCCACCGTGCCGACCTTCTCCGACGCGATCCTCGTCTATCTGCGCGACCCGCTGCCCGTCGGCGACGAGCGGCCCACCGGCCCGCTCCTGCTGCGGCTGCGGCGCACCGACCGGATCCCCGCGGAGCGGGACACCGAGGGCGGCTTCTCGCCCGCCCTGCAGCCGGAGCCGCCGGAGATGACGGGGCTCGACGCGGTCGGTGCCGAACTGTGCGAGGTACGGCCGGGCAGCGCGCTCGCCGAGGTGCTGCGCGGGGTCCGCCCGGTCTTCACGGACGCGCCCGCCGCCCGCGCCGCCCTGCCCGAACTGCTGGGCGACGGCAGCGAGTTCGTCGTACCCGGCGGACAGCGCGCGATCCTGGCCCCGCTGCGCGGCCGCCGCAGGGTGATCGGCGCCGCCCTCTTCCTGCGTCGTCCCGAGCGCATGGCCTTCGAGGCCGACGACCTCCTGGTCGCCGCCCAGCTCGCCACGCACAGCGCCCTGGGCATCGACAAGGCGGTGCTGTACGGGCGGGAGGCGTACATCGCCGACGAGCTGCAGCGCACCATGCTGCCGGAGACCCTCCCGCGGCCCACCGGCGTACGGCTGGCGTCCCGCTATCTGCCCGCTGCGGAGACAGCGCGGGTCGGCGGCGACTGGTACGACGCCATCCCGCTGCCCGGCAGCCGGGTCGCGCTGGTGGTGGGTGACGTGATGGGCCACTCCATGACGTCCGCGGCCATCATGGGCCAGCTTCGGACCACGGCCCAGACCCTGGCGGGCCTCGACCTGCCCCCGCAGGAGGTCCTGCACCACCTCGACGAACAGGCCCAGCGCCTCGGCACCGACCGCATGGCGACCTGCCTCTACGCCGTGTACGACCCGGTCTCGCACCGCATCACCATCGCCAACGCCGGTCATCCGCCGCCGGTCCTGCTGCACCTGGGCGGCCGCGCCGAAGTGCTGCGGGTGCCGCCGGGTGCGCCGATCGGTGTGGGCGGCGTCGACTTCGAGGCCGTGGAGCTGGACGCACCGGCCGGGGCGACGCTGCTCCTGTACACCGACGGCCTGGTCGAGTCCCGGCTGCGGGACGTGTGGACCGGTATAGAGCAGCTGCGTGAGAAGCTCGCCGCGACCGCACAGCTGACCGGCCCCGACCATCCGCCGCCGCTGGAAGCGCTCTGCGACGAGGTGCTCGACATGCTCGGCCCGGGTGACCGGGACGACGACATCGCGCTGCTCGCCGCCCGCTTCGACGGGATCGCGCCGAGCGATGTGGCGTACTGGTTCCTGGAGCCGGAGGACGCGGCACCCGGCCGCGCCCGCCGGCTGGCCCGGCGCGCACTGTCCCGCTGGGGCATGGAGGACCTCAGCGACTCCGTGGAGCTCCTCGTCAGCGAGGTCGTCACGAACGCCGTCCGCTACGCGTCCCGCCCGGTCACGCTACGGCTGCTGCGCACCGACGTACTGCGCTGCGAGGTCGGCGACGACGTACCGCAGTTGCCGCGGCTGCGGCAGGCACGGGCGACGGACGAGGGCGGTCGTGGGCTGTACCTGGTGAACAGGCTGGCCCGTCGGTGGGGGGCGACCCGGCTGAGCACCGGGAAGGTGGTCTGGTTCGAGCTGAACCAGAACTGAGCAATGGCACGCGAAGGGCGCCCGGTGGTCACCGGGCGCCCTTCGCTTTGGGCCGCTGCTACTGAGCGTTGGGGTTGAGCGGGTCTGCCGGGTTGGTCGGCGTCTGCGTCGGCGTCTGCGTGGGGGTTTGCGTCGGCGTCTGCGTGGGGGTCTGGGTCGGCGTCTGCGTGGGGGTCTGCGTCGGCGTCTGGGTCGGCTTCTTGGTCGTCGCCGACGGGCTGGGCGTCCGGCTCGGGGACGCCGTGGGCGACGGCGTCCAGGTCGGCTGGACCGCGGCGCCCTGCGTGGTGTCCAGGTCGAACTTGAGGCCCGTTGCGGAGACGTCGAAGGTGTACGCCGCCCAGATCTCCGCCGGGAAGGTGCCACCGTTGACGCGGGGCAGTCCGCCCGCGTGGTACATCGAGACCTGCGCGCCGCTCTTGGACTCGCCGAACAGGCCCACCGAGGTGACCAGGTCGGGCGTGTAGCCCGTGAACCAGGCGGAGCGGTTCTCGTCGGACGTACCCGTCTTGCCGGCGACCTTGCGGTCGTCGCGGTTGGGGTTGGCCTCGACCGACTTCTGGGCCGTACCGTCGTTGACCACGCCGGTCAGCACCGAGGTGACCGTGTCGGCGGCCTCGCGGCTGATGACCGAGTCGCCGATCGGGTTCGGCAGGGTGACCGAATGCCTGCTGTTCTCCACGGACTTGATGATGCTCGGGGTGACCTGCTTGCCGTGGTTGTCGAGGGTCGCGTAGACGCCGGCCATCTGCAGCGGGCTCGCGCCCATGGTGCCGAGGGTCTGCGCGGGCACCGGATCGAGGCCAGCCGTGTCCATGCCGAGCTGGCTCGCGACCTTGAGCACCTTTTTCATGCCGACGTCGGCGCCCATCTGCGCGAAGACGGAGTTCACGGACTGGTTCATCGCCGTCTGGACGGTTATAGGGCCGTAGCTCCTGTGGTCCTCGTTCTCGGGGGCGAAGCCGACCTTGTTGCCGTTGCTGTCCACGACCTGGCGCTTGTTGGTGCCGTCGTAGATCGTGTTCGCGCCGATGGCCTGACCGCTCTGTGTCTGGGCGGCCTCGTCCAGGGCGGCGGCGAGGATCACCGGCTTGAACGTCGACGCGGGCTGGTAGTCCGTGCGGGTCGCGTTGTTGCGGTAGTGCTTGTAGTAGTCCTGCCCGCCGTACATCGCGACGACCGCGCCCGTCTTCGGGTTCACGGAGACGGCACCGGCCTGGACCTCCCCGTCGACCGTGCGCTTCTTCGGGTCGAGCTTGCTGGTCAGCTGTGATTTGGCGGCCTTCTCCAGCGCCGCCTGCTTCTTCTTGTCGATGTTGAGCGTGATGGTCCAGCCGCCGGCCTTGACCACGTTCATGGCGTCGTTGAAGTTGTCGGCCGTGCCCTGGGTCACCAGCCGCTTGGCCAGCTGGGCGTTGGCCGCGTCCACCAGGTAGCCGGTCTGGCCGCCCATGCCGGGCGCGGCCTTGGGGGCCTTGGGGGTCGGGAACTTCATCTGCTCGCGCTTGGACTTGTCCAGCCAGTTCTTCTCGACCATGTTGTCGAGGACATAGTTCCAGCGGGCCTGCACCAGCTTCTTGCCGGTGGGGGTCGCGATCGCCCAGTCGTACTGGTTCGGTGCCTGGAGGAGCGCGGCGAGGTAGGCGCCCTGCTGGACATTGAGCTTCTGGGCGTCGACGTGGTAGTAGGCCTGGGCCGCGGCCTGGATGCCGTACGCGCCGCGGCCGTAGTAGCTGGTGTTGATGTAGCCGGCGAGGATGAAGTCCTTGGTTTTCGTCCGGTCCAGCTTCAGCGAGATGACCAGTTCCTTCAGCTTGCGCGAGATGGTCTGGTTCTGCGTCAGGTAGTAGTTCTTGACGTACTGCTGGGTGATCGTCGAACCGCCCTGTGCGCCCTTGCCGGAGAGCGTGTTGAGGATGCCTCGCGCGGTGCCCTTGAGGTCGACGCCGTTGTCCTCGTAGAAGGTCTTGTTCTCGGCGGCGACGAAGGTGTGCTGGACGGCCTTGGGCACCTTGGACAGATCGACGATCTCACGGTTCTTCTGGCCGTCGCGCGTCAGCAGCGAGCCGTCGCTGTACTTGTAGACGTTGCTCTGCAGCGTCGCGTCGGGGTTGCCGCCGTCGGGGACTTTGATCATCATGTACAGCGCGACGAAGGCGCCCATGCCGAGCAGGCAGAGCACGAAGAAGGTCCCGACGATCTTCTTCCAGGTGAAGAGCCGGCGTATGAAGCTCTTGCCCTCCTTGCCGTTGCCCTTGCCCGCCTTGCCGCGGCCCGCCTTGCCCTTGGCGGCCTTGCGCGCCGCGGCACGGCCGCCTATGACGGTGGGCTCCGGCCCGGAGAGGTCCGCCGGTCCTGCCGTACCGGACGAGCGCGTCGGGGGCGCCGCGCGGCGGCCACCACGCTGTCGCGCTCGTCTCTCTTCCGCTCGTCCCATGGGTCCGTTCCGCTCCGCTTCGGTCATGTGTGCTCATCTGCCACACAGGTTCGCCAGCACAGGTCAGCTCAGAAAGCTAACACCGGGAGATGTGACAAAGGTCGGTGGATCCGCTCTTTTGCGGACGTGACAATCAGCACCCGCCCCGATGGAACCGACGACCGAGAGGGGTTCAGGGTTGCTTCTGAGGGGTAAAGTGATATCACTTAGATAGGCTCACGCTTTCGCTTGAAAGCATGCCAACCAGACCGCACCACGCCAACGGGGGACCACCCATGCCCATACACGACAACGCTCCCGACACCGACATACCGGAGATGCCCGCGCCCCGCGTCCGCGAGTTCACCGCGCACAGCATCGGCGGCGCGCTCGCGCTGCTGCTCGGGTTGCTCGGACTCCTGGTCGCCGGCGTTCTGTTCGCGGCCGCGCAGGCAAATCCGGCCTTCGCGGCCGGCGGTGTCGTCGTCCTCGTCGCGGCGCTGATCTCGCTGCGCGGCCTCAACACCGTGGCGCCGGGCGAGGCGCGGGTCGTCCAGCTCTTCGGGCGCTACCGGGGGACGATCCGGCAGGACGGCCTGCGCTGGGTGAACCCCTTCACCTCGCGCACGAAGATCTCCACCCGGGTGCGCAACCACGAGACCGCCGTCCTCAAGGTCAACGACGCCTACGGCAACCCCATCGAGCTCGCCGCGGTCGTGGTCTGGAAGGTGCGCGACACCGCGCAGGCCACCTTCGAGGTGGACAACTACCTGGAGTTCGTCGCCACGCAGACCGAGGCGGCCGTACGCCACATCGCCATCGAGTACCCCTACGACGCCCACGACGAGGGCGGGCTTTCGCTGCGCGGCAACGCGGAGGAGATCACCGAGAAGCTGGCCGCAGAGCTGCACGCGCGCGTGGAGGCGGCCGGGGTGCAGATCATCGAGTCGCGCTTCACACATCTCGCGTACGCTCCCGAGATCGCCTCGGCGATGCTTCAGCGGCAGCAGGCCGGGGCGGTCGTCGCGGCCCGGCGGCAGATCGTGGACGGAGCGGTGGGGATGGTCGAGGCCGCGCTCGCCCGGATCGCCGAGCAGGACATCGTGGAACTGGACGAGGAGCGGAAGGCGGCGATGGTGTCCAACCTGATGGTGGTGCTCTGCGGGGACCGCGCCCCGCAGCCCGTGCTCAACACCGGGACCCTCTACCAGTGACGGATCCTTCCGAGGGGGCCTCGCCCCGGCGCCGGCCGCAGCAGCGCAAGCAGGTGCTGCTGCGGCTGGACCCGTCCGTCTACGAGGCGCTGGCCCGGTGGGCCGGCGACGAACTGCGTTCCGCGAACGCCCAGATCGAGTTCTTGTTGCGGCGTGCTCTCGCGGAGGCCGGGAGGTTGCCCGGGGAGGCGGGGCCGATTCCCCGTCGTGGGCGGCCGCCCGGGGGCTCGGCCCCCAGGCCCCCGTCGGCCTGAACGCGCCTCGTCCTCGAACGCCGGACGGGCTTGTTGCAGAACCATGACAATCGGCTCCCACCTGCGGAGCTGTGAGCCGGCTGTACACCGCGCCATGATCTAAACACCGGGCGTATACGCAAGGCGTATACACCATGTGTAGAGTCGTGGACATGTCCATCGGTCACACTCTTCTGGGACTCCTGGAGTCCGGGCCCCGCCACGGCTATGACCTGAAGCGGGCCTTCGACGAGAAGTTCGGTCACGACCGGCCGCTGCACTACGGCCAGGTCTACTCGACGATGTCCCGCCTGCTGAAGAACGGGCTCGTCGAGGTCGACGGCATCGAGGCGGGCGGCGGGCCCGAGCGCAAGCGGTACGCGATCACCGACGCCGGGATCACCGACGTGGAGCGCTGGCTCGCGACGCCGGAGGCGCCCGAGCCGTATCTGCAGTCCACGCTGTACACCAAGGTCGTCCTCGCCCTGCTCACCCACCGCAACGCGGCCGACATCCTCGACACACAGCGCTCCGAGCACCTGCGGATGATGCGCATCCTCACCGACCGGAAGCGCAAGGGCGACCTGGCCGACCAGCTCATCTGCGACCACGCCCTGTTCCATCTGGAGGCCGACCTGCGCTGGCTGGAGCTCACCGCCGCGCGCCTCGACAAGCTCGCGGAGGTGGTGGCCAAGTGACTCCCGCAGGTTCCCTGCTCGTCGCCGACGGGCTGCGCAAGTCGTACGGGCCGACCACCGCGCTCGACGGCGCCGAGTTCTCCATCCACCCCGGTGAGGTCGTCGCCGTGATGGGCCCCTCCGGGTCCGGCAAGTCGACGCTCCTGCACTGTCTCGCGGGGATCGTGACGCCCGACTCCGGGTCGATCCTGTACGCCGGGCGCGAGATGGCGACCATGAGCGATGCGGAGCGCAGTGCGCTCAGGCGCTCCGAGTTCGGGTTCGTCTTCCAGTTCGGCCAGCTCGTACCGGAGTTGACCTGCGTCGAGAACGTCGCCCTGCCGCTCAGGCTCAACGGCACCTCCCGCAAGGAGGCCGAGCGGACCGCGCTGACGTGGATGGAGCGGCTGGAGGTCGACGACCTCGCGAAGAAGCGGCCCGGTGAGGTCTCCGGCGGTCAGGGGCAGCGCGTCGCCGTCGCCCGGGCGCTGGTCACCAGCCCCCGGGTGCTGTTCGCGGACGAGCCCACCGGCGCGCTCGACTCGCTCAACGGTGAGCGCGTGATGGATCTGCTCACGGACGCCGCCCGGTCCACCAACGCCGCCGTCGTCCTCGTCACGCACGAGGCCCGGGTGGCCGCGTACTCGGACCGCGAGATCGTCGTACGGGACGGCAAGTCCAGGGACATGGAGCGCATCGTATGAAGGTGCGGGGGCAGTGGGCCAGGGACCTGGCCATGGGGGTGCGGTTCGCCTTCGCCGGTGGGCGTGAGGGGTGGACGCGGGCCGTGCTGACGGCCGTGGGCGTCGGGCTCGGAGTGGCGTTGCTGCTGCTGACCACGGCGATACCCAGCGCCCTGTCCGCGCGGGACGAGCGCAGCACCGCCCGGGACGACTTCACGTACAGCGAGAAGGCGCTGCCGAAGAAGGACGACACGCTGATCATCGGCAAGGCCGACACCACCTTCCGCGGTACGGACGTGCGGGGTCGGCTGCTGGAGCCCGAGGGCGTGAAGGCGCCGTTGCCGCCGGGCGTCGCGAAGTTCCCCGGAAAGGGCGAGATGGTCGTCTCGCCCGCGCTGCGGGAGCTGCTGAAGTCCGGTTCCGGCAAGCTGCTGCGCGAGCGGCTGCCCTATCGCGTCGTCGGGACGATCGCGCACTCCGGGGTCATCGGGCCCGCCGAACTCGCCTACTACGCGGGGGCGACCGGGCTGGAGCACCATCTGTCGGGCGGCTCCGTCGAGCGGATCAACTACTTCGGGCCCTCCCCCGGGCACCAGCAGGACGAGCTCGACCCGGTCCTGCTCCTCCTCATCATGATCATCTTCGTGGTGCTGCTGCTGCCCGTCGGCGTGTTCATCGCTGCCGCCGTCCGCTTCGGCGGCGAGCGGCGCGACCGCCGGCTGGCGGCGCTCAGGCTGGTCGGGGCGGACGGCGGGATGGCGCGCCGGGTCGCGGGCGGCGAGGCGCTCGCGGGGGCGCTGCTCGGGCTCGCCCTCGGCACCCTCTTCTTCCTGGCCGGGCGGCAGTCGGCGGGGCTGCTGGTGGTGCGGGACATCAGCGTGTTCCCCAGCGACCTCAACCCGTCGCCCCTGCTCGTCGCGCTCGTCGCCGTCGCCGTACCGGCCGCGGCCGTCCTGGTCACGTTGTTCGCGCTGCGCGGGGTCGTCATCGAACCGCTCGGCGTGGTCCGTACGGCGAAGCCGCCGCGCCGCCGGCTGTGGTGGCGACTGCTGCTGCCGCTGGGCGGTCTCGCGCTGCTGTACCCGATGGTCGGGCAGGGCAACACCCACGGCGACTTCAACGAGTGGATGGTGATCAGCGGCACCGTGCTGCTGCTGATCGGTGTCACCGCGCTGTTGCCGTGGATCGTCGAGGCCACGGTGGCCCGGCTGAACTCCGGCTCGGTCTCCTGGCAACTGGCCGTCCGCAGGCTGCAGTTGAGCAGCGGTTCGGCCGCCCGCATGGTCAACGGCATCGCCGTCGCGGTGGCCGGGGCGATCGCGCTGCAGATGCTGTTCGCGGGCGTTCAGCACGACTACGTCAAGGCCACCGACAGCGATCTGCGCCGGGCCCAGCTCCAGGTCAGTGTGCAGGGCAGTGTCACCCCGGACCAGGTCCGCCGGCAGCTCGCGCACACGAAGGGCGTACGCAGTGCGCTGGGCCTGGCCACGGGCTCGGCCGGGAACAAGGCGAAGGACCCGGAGCACTCGACGGAGGTCGCCGTCGGCAGCTGCAGGGAACTGCGCGAGGTGGCGCAGCTTCCGTCCTGCCGGGAAGGCGACGTCTTCCAGATCCTCGGCACCGGGTACGACGACGACACCAAGAAGCTCGCCAAGCCGGGCACCACCCTCTGGTTCGACGGCGGGACCGAGACCCGCACCGCGGCCTGGAAGGTGCCCGCCGGAATCAAGACGGCCTCCCAGCGCGAGGACCCGACCGGCTACGAGCGCGGCGGCCTGTTGTTCGCCTCGGGCGCGCTGCCCGCGGCGACGGTGGCCGGCCTGAGCCAGGAGGTGTTCGTCGCGCTGGATCCCTCGGTGCCGGACGCCCGCGAGTACGCGCGCAACACCGCCGCGCGGCTGGATCCGCTGGCGGACGTGTACGCCCTGACGTCCGGCAAGGTGGACCTGCAGTTCCGCGCCATCCGCAACGGCCTGTTCGTGGGCGCGACCTGCGTCCTGATGCTGATCGGCGCGAGTCTGCTGGTCTCCCAGCTGGAGCAGCTGCGGGAGCGCAAGAAGCTGCTGTCCTCGCTGGTCGCCTTCGGCACCCGGCGCCGCACGCTGAGCCTGTCGGTGCTGTGGCAGACGGCCATCCCGATCGCGCTGGGCCTGCTGCTGGCGTCGGTGGTCGGGCTGACGCTGGGCGCGGTGCTGCTGCGGATGACCGGCGAGACGGTGACCGTGGACTGGGCGAGCGTGCTGTCGATGACGGCCATCGGCGCGGGTGTCGTACTCACCGTGACCCTGCTCAGCCTGCCCCCGCTGCTGCGGCTGATGCGCCCGGACGGGCTGCGCACCGAGTAGCCGGCCCAGGGCCCCTCCCCGACACGGGGAGGGGCCCTGTCCGTTCACAGGCCGTACTCCCGCACCACCCGCCGTACCTGCGCGAACAGCATCCCCACATTGACCGACTTGCGGCAGACGACGACGGCGACGACGTCCTGCTGCTCGTTCATGCGCACGAACAGGTGTGTGAGGTTCTCACTGTTGACCAGGATCTCCTGGAAGAAGTGGTTGTCGCTCTGGATCCCGCGGCGCTCCTTGAAAACGTCCTCGATCATCACGACCGTGCGCCCCTGGAACAGGTCGAGGGTCGCGCCGGCCAGCAGGTCGAGGACCTCCGGCGGGTGGTTGTCGACGGTCTCGTACGACAGCAGCATGCCGGTGGACATGTCGACGACGCCCGAGGCGACACAGTCGGGGGCGTCGGTACGGAGGGACTTGACCAGGCCCATCACCTGGTCGGAGAAACCTGGGGTCATACGCTTCGTCGCCATCCCTTCAGACTCCTTCAGCTGTCTTGTTCTGGTGCGTGAGGATCGAGCCGATGCGGTCCAGGGCGGGCTGAGTCACCCGGTGCAGACGGTCGACGTCCAGGCCCTCGTCGCCCAGCACGACCATCAGGGCAGTGTCACCGACGGCGTAGAAGGCCGCGCAGCCGTGACTGCCGTACGTCACGGTCCGGCGCAGCGTGCCGCGGGCGGTCGCCTGGGCGGTGCGGCGGGCGAGGCCGAGGCCGGCCGCGGCGAGGGCGGCGAGACCTTCCGGATCGATGGAGTCGGCGGTGTCGGCGGCGATCAGCAGTCCGTCGGCCGCCGCGACGGCGGTGTCGGTGATCCCGGTCACCTGCTCCCGGAGGCCGCGCATTTCGAGCGCCAGAGCTTCGTGATCCATATGTTCAACTCCCCTATTTCTCTTCGCATTTCTGGTGTTTCGCGGCTGTTCGGCAGATTCATTTGGGTGTTCCGTTCCGCAGGCGGAAGAAGCCGCCCGGTCTGCGCCGGGGCAGGTCGACGGGTGTCGGCGGTTGCGGCGGGGGTGGTGCGGGCGGCGGCGGGGTGCGATGGCGAATGCCGTCGGGGGGTGCGAGCACCGGGATGGGCGCGGGCGCGGCGGGGCACTCCAGCAGCCCCTCGCCGAGCATCCGCGCGACCTCGACGGTGACGGTGTAGACGCCCCGCCCGGCACGGAAGGCCAGGTCGCGGGCGGTACGGCGGCCGTCGGCATGCTCCAGCAGCGCGCGTTGCAGCGCGGTGTGCGGGCCGCCGCCGGAGTGCGGGGCGGGGACGGGCCGTTCGCGGTCGGGGTGGACGGGCCGGGGCAGGGCCGCGAGGGCGGCGAGTTTGCGGGCCGCGTCCTGAAGGAGCCGGGCGGGCGGCTCGCCCACGGCGACCGGAGCGGGCGGTTCGATGCCGTCCGGGGCGCGCTCGCAGCCGTCGACGCGGCCCGCGAGGATCGCGAACGCCGCGTCCTGCAGCGCCATCACGCACACCACCCTGAGCTGGGCGGCACCGGCGTACCCGTGGGCGATCAGGCCGGCGGCCGGCCAGCGTGCGCCCCCGGCCTCCCGGACCAGCGCGGCCCACTGCTCGCCGTCGACCCGCCCGGACCGCAGCAGCAGCGTCTCGGGGCCCGGCGCCCCGGGCGACTCGGCGGCGACGACGAGCCCGTCCCGGAGGTGCAGGGCGCCGCCGGGTGCCCCGGACACGCGCAGGACACCGGTCCACCCGTCGCGCCCACAGGCGGCGAGGGCCCGCGTCAACAGGTCGTAGCCCGACATCACGCGGGAAGGTGTATCAGTCCGAACGCATATTCCGGGTGCAGGTTTCCGACCTGTCTCCAGGTGGCGGAAGTTGAACCGTGGGCTCGTTCAAATCGCTTTGTTCGGTGCGCATTTGATCGAGCGGGGGGCTCGTTTCAGGCGCCGTCGGATGTCAGGCGCCGGCGTCTTCGGCGACGTCGACGGGGGCTGCGCCCCCGGACCCCGCTCCGGCCTGAACGGCCTTGTCCTCAATCGCCGGACGGGCTGGTGGTTGCTGATCGGCGGGGAGAAGTCCGGCCGAGTACGCCCTCAGGTACCCCACCGCCGTGTTCGTCACCGCCACCAGCGGTACGGCGACCACCGCGCCGCCGATTCCGGCGACCATGCCGCCCGCCGCGACCGACAGGACCACCGCGAGGGGGTGGACGCGTACCGCTCGGCCAAGGATGAAGGGCTGCAGGATGTGGCCCTCGATCTGCTGGACCGCGAGGACCACCAGAAGCGTCATCACGGCCGTGAACACGCCCTGGGTGACCAGTGCGACGACCACCGCCAGCGCGCCGGAGGCCACCGCGCCGACCAGCGGGATGAAGGAGAACAGGAAGATGAACACGGCCAGCGGGACGGCCATGGGGACGTTGAGGAAGTAGATGCCCAGGCCGATGAAGATGGCATCGATCAGGGCCACCAGCACCGTGCCGCGCACATAGGCGGTCAGCGTGCGCCAGGCCCGCGGGCCGGCGCCCGCGACACCGGGGCGGGCCGCCGCCGGCACCAGCTTCAGCGTCCACTCCCAGATGCGCCTGCCGTCGTAGAGGAGGAAGAGGGTCGAGAAGAAGGTCAGCAGGATGCCGGTGAGGGCCTCGACGACGACCTGGACGCCTTCCAGGCCCGCGGAGGTGATCTGGTCGGTGTTCGCGCCGACCGCCTCCCGCAGGTTCTTGGCGATCTGGTTGATCTGCTTGTCGGTGACGTGGAAGGGGCTCTTCAGCAGCCAGTTGCGCAGGTCGTCGATGCCGCTCTGGATCTGGTTGGAGAGGTTGTCGATGTTCTCCATGACCTGCCAGGTCACGAACCAGCCGATCAGCCCCATGACGACGAAGCCGAGGATCGCGGTGAGCGCGGTGGCGGGACCGCGCGGCACCCCGTGGCGCTTGAGGCGGGCCACCGTCGGCTGCAGCAGCGCCGTGATGAGCAGGGCGACGACGAAGGCGAAGACGACGAGTTGCACGGCGCTGATGACCCGCATCAGCACCCAGACCGTGCCCGCGAGCACCAGCAGCCGCCAGCCGGCCTCGGCCGCGACGCGCACGCTCCACGGCACGGCCTGCACGGGGTCGGGGCGTACGACGGGCGCGGGCGGCGCCTCGGCGGTGTGGTCCGCAGGCGGCGTCGCCGTCCTGCGTGGCGAAGGCGTCGGGTCGTCCGACTCCCGCTCCACCTCGGCGCGACGCTCGTCCAACCGCTCACTCACCTCGGTCAGACCGGCACCGATACGGCCGAGCCACCCTGGCACTCGCGACATGATCCGTCCTCTTCCCCCGTCTCTCCCCACCACTCCCCCCGGAGTCGTCGCGTCCGACCGTACATTGCGAAAGCCCCTCCCCTAAGGACGGGGAGGGGCTACGCAAGGTTGAGAGGGGCGCGGAGAACTGCGGAGCGCCTAGTACCAGTGGTTGGCGGCCCAGAAGGACTGCGCCGCGCACGGGCTGCCGTAGCGGTTGTTCATGTAGTTCAGGCCCCACTTGATCTGCGTGGCCGGGTTGGTCTGCCAGTCGGAGCCGGCCGAGGAGTACTTCGAGGCGGGCAGCGCCTGGAAGAGGCCGTAGGCGCCGGAGGAGGCGTTGACCGCGTGGTAGTTCCAGCTGGACTCGTGGTCCACGATGTAGCTGAAGCACTGGAACTGGCCGCTCGGCACCATCTGCCGTGCCATCGCCTGGATCTCGGCGACCGAGTACGAGCTCTGGATCGGGAAGTCACCGGCGCTGCGGCTGGCCTTCTCCTTGGCCTCGGCGCGCTCCTTGGCCTCCTTGGCAGCCTTCTCCGCCGCCGCCTTCTTGGCGATCGCGGTGTCGGCGGCAGCCTTGCGGGCGGCCTCCTCGGCGTCCTTCTTGGCGCTCGCGTCGGCCTGGATGGCCTGGGCGTCGGCCTGCTGCGTCAGGGAGGCGGTCTGGACCTGGGCCTGCTGGCCCGCGGGTATGTCCGCCAGGAGCGTCGCGTCGCTTGCCGTCGCCTCGGCGTCGTTGGTCTGGGCGGTGCTGCCCGAGGCAACTCCGACAACGCTTCCGACGGCGGTGACCGCGGTGGCCGAGGCCACTGCGAATCCCCGGACCGAAATCCGGCTCACACGGTTTCCTTCCAGCATCGCCCGCTTCGGTGACCCTGGCGGACGCAATCGTGCCCCTGACGCTGGCCTCCCAACTAATGGGTCACGGGAGGCGCGGGCCCGGTGGGCAACTCCCGCGAGGGGAGCGCCGCGTGGTGCTCGGGCGGCATACGACGACGCTGTGGAGTTAGCTGTGGTGCTCGTGTGGTGCCGTACCGCTGGGGGTACAGGTGTGTCGTATGCGGGGCCTGACAGGAGTGAGACTCTGCCGTAACCGGACGCCGGGTGGCAATTCTGAGTTGCGTGTGAAAGCTCACATCCCGTTTGACCCCAGGGATTTTGAGAAGCAGCAACACGCGAAGGCGCCGCCCCACTAGGCTCACAGCCTTTGTGGGACGGCGCCAACTGGCCTTGAACTACCTCACACTTGGCGGCCCGTCTCAGATCTGCCCGTCTTCGAGCATTTCGGTCACAAGCGCCGCGATCTGGGACCTCTCGGACCGGGTCAGCGTCACATGCGCGAAGAGCGGATGCCCCTTCAGCTTCTCGACCACGGCGACGACACCGTCGTAGCGGCCGACGCGCAGATTGTCCCTCTGTGCCACGTCATGGGTGAGAACCACCCGTGAATTGGCGCCGATTCGGGACAGAACGGTCAGCAGTACGTTCCGTTCCAGTGACTGCGCCTCGTCCACGATCACGAACGCGTCGTGCAGCGAGCGTCCGCGGATGTGGGTGAGCGGAAGGACCTCCAGCATTCCGCGTGCGGTGACCTCCTCGATGACCTCGCGGCTGGTGACCGCGGACAGCGTGTCGAAGACCGCCTGCGCCCAGGGGCTCATCTTCTCGGCCTCGGAGCCGGGGAGATAGCCGAGTTCCTGCCCGCCGACCGCGTACAGCGGCCGGAAGACCATCACCTTCTGGTGCTGGCGCCGCTCCAGCACCGCCTCCAGTCCCGCGCACAGCGCGAGCGCCGACTTGCCCGTGCCGGCCCGGCCGCCCATGGACACGATCCCGACGTCCGGGTCGAGGAGCAGATCGAGCGCGATCCGCTGCTCCGCGCTCCTGCCCTTGATGCCGAAGGCCTCCCGGTCGCCGCGCACCAGACGGATGTTGCCCTCGGCGGTGACCCGGCCGAGCGCCTTGCCGCGCTCCGACTGGATGGTCAGCCCCGTGTGCACGGGAAGGTCGGACGCTTCGGGCACATACACGTGCCCTTCCTCGAAGAGGAGGTCCACCTGCTCGCCGGGCAGGGTCAGTTCGGACATACCGGTCCAGCCGGAGGAGTCCGTGATGGCGAGTTCCGCGCGGTACTCCTCGGCGAGGAGACCGACGGACGAGGCCTTGATCCTGAGCGGCAGGTCCTTCGACACGACGGTGACGTCGAACCCCTCGGCCTGCAGATTGCGGGCGACCGCGAGGATGCGGGAGTCGTTGTCCCCCAGGCGGTAGCCGGTCGGCAGCACGCTGGGGTCCGAGTGATTGAGCTCGACACGTACGGTGCCGCCGAGGTCCCCGATCGGGATGGGGGCATCGAGGCGGCCGTGCCGCACCCGGAACTCGTCCAGCAGCCTGAGGGCCTGCCGGGCGAAGTAGCCGAGCTCGGGATGGTGCCGCTTGGCCTCCAGCTCCGTGACCACGACGATGGGGAGCACTACCTCGTGCTCGTCGAAGCGGCTCAGGGCGTTCGGGTCGGCCAGCAGGACGCTGGTGTCGAGAACATAGGTGCGCCGGTCTGGCTTGTGGCGCTTTGTGCTGGTCACCACGGAAGGACGTACCCCCTCGGATGAGGTCGGGGAGCGACGGAGTGGAGCTGGGCCGGTCGACGGCCGCGATGCACGGGCCGAAAACCGGCCCTCCGCCTGTTCTTCCGTGCTGGAACCGCACGGTCGGGCTGGTGCAAAGGGCCTCCCGGGCGGACGGCCCCGTGCCGCCCGCTGAGATCCGACACCCGTGGTTCGGGCATCGACCTGACTGGCTTATGCCCTCGAACATGCGTCACCATGCCGACGCATATGACGGCACCCTGGTGAACTCCTTGTTACGGATGCCCCAAATCGGGGTACTCGCGCGCCCTTCGGAGGGGTACGGCGCGTCAGCCGCCGTAACGCCGGTGTCGCGCCGCGTAGTCACGCAGGGCGCGCAGGAAGTCGACCTTGCGGAAGGCCGGCCAGAAGACCTCGCAGAAGTAGTACTCCGAGTGCGCGGTCTGCCAGAGCATGAATCCGGACAACCTCTGCTCACCGCTGGTACGGATCACCAGGTCGGGGTCGGGCTGGGCGCCGGTGTAGAGGTGGCGGCCGATCATGTCGACGTCGACGGCCTCGGCGAGGTCCTCCATCGAGGTGCCCTTTTCCTGGGCGTCGAGGAGCATGGAACGCACCGCGTCGGCGATCTCCTGGCGGCCGCCGTATCCGATGGCGACGTTGACCAGTATCCCGTCGATGCCGGCGGTGGCCTCCTCGGCCTCCTTCAGGGTGGTCTGCATCTGCGGCGGGAGCAGGTCGGGGGTGCCGACGTGGTGCACCCGCCAGCGGCCGTCGGCGGCGAGGGTCTTCACGACGTCCTCGATGATCCCGAGGAGCGGGCCGAGTTCTTCCTGGGGCCGGTCGAAGTTGTCCGTCGACAGCAGCCAGAGGGTGACGACCTCGACGTCCGTCTCGCTGCACCAGCCGAGGAACTCCTCGATCTTCTCGGCACCGGCCCGGTGGCCGTGCTCGGTGGAGGAGCCCGCGGCCTTCGCCCAGCGTCGGTTGCCGTCCATGATGACGCCGATGTGCTTGGGCACCTGAGCGTGGTCCAGGTGGCCTTCCACCCGGCGTGCGTACAGCCTGACCAGCAGGCCGCGCAGCTTGTCGCGCAGGTTCACGTGATTGTCAGCCCCTCCGTACGGATCGGACAGGCGCGGCCCAGGAGTGTGGAGGGCGATCCTGTCCGTATGGCGGTCCCCGGAGGCGAAGCCTACCCCCGGCTCCACCACGGCTCTCTCAAGGGGTGGTGGGGCGCACAGAAAACGGGCCGGTCCGTGGGGGGGAGACGGACCGGCCCGAGGGGGGGTTTCCACCATAACCCTTCGTAAGTGCTGCTGGGTGCATCGGCGTGCCACAACTACTCTCCGAATTCGAACGACGACGCGCCGATGGCCATGGAGAGGCACTTTCATGGCGGGCTCATGGCCGGATCACAGCGGATTTCCAGGGAAAACGTGCGGGAAGCGCAGTGATCCGGAGGGTTTGCCGCGTCTTGGGGCTTGTTCGGCGAGTTGTCCCCGCATCCCCCAGCCGGGTGACCCGGCCCGCGAGCGCCGATTTGACGGGATACGGCACCGCGCAGCCCCCTCCACTGCGCGGTGCCGCCGCGCAGCTTTGCTCACGCGAATTACCTTGGTCTGAACTTACGTGACCCATGGGACTGGAATCGACTCTCGGGGATAACGATGTGGAAACCGCCCGCATCCGCACACCGAACGTCCATCTAGGACAGAAACTGACCTCCTTGGGACCTACGGTCGTCCCATGACCCTGAGGATCAGCTGGAACGAGGCGAGCGCGCGCCGACTGGAACGGCAGTTCCTGGCCAACCCTGCCGAGCCGGGCACGGCGGTCGCCGATGTGGTCGACGCGATGCTCGCCGCGCATGCGCAGGTGCTGTCGGCGGCCGAGGTGTCGGTGGGGGTGCGGACGGCAAAGACGACGCGGGCAGCGGTGCGCGCCGCACTGTGGGACGAGCGGACGCTGGTGAAGACGCACGGCCCGCGCGGGACCGTACATCTGCTGCCCGCACGCGAACTGCCTCTGTGGTGCTCGGCCTTGCCCGCCGTACCGTCCACCGCCGGCCCGTTCGCACCGGCGGTACGGGTCACCGAGGAGCAGGCACGGCAGATCGTGGCGGCGATCGGGGATGCCCTGGAAGGGGTCTCCCTGACCGTCGACGAACTGAGCGAGGAGGTCGTCGCGCGCACCGGTTCCTGGGCCGGCGACCGGGTGATGCCCGCGTTCCAGGACCTGTGGCCGCGCTGGCGGCAGGTGCTGCACCGGGCCGGCCAGTCCGGCGCCCTGTGCTTCGGCCCGAACCGCGGCCGCAAGGTGACGTACACCCGCCCGCCGCACTTCACTCCGCTGCCGCCGGACGAGGCGCTGCGCGAGCTGGTACTCCGTTATCTGCGCGCATACGGCCCGGCGACCCCGCAGAACTTCGCCAAGTGGCTGGCGGCGCCCGGCGGTTGGGCCGCCAAGCTGTTCGGCACACTCGCCGGGGCGGGGGAGATCGAGGAGGTCGTCTTCGAGGGGGCGAGGGGCTGCTGGGTCGTGGCGGGCGACACGGAGGTCCCTCAGGGGCGGCTGCCCGGGGTCCGGCTGCTGCCGTACTTCGACGCGTACGGCATCGCCGCGCAGCCCCGGGAGCTGCTGTTCCCGGGGGCCGCCTACGGACGCGCGCTGGCGGGCGGCCAGGCGGGCAACTATCCGGTGCTGCTGGTGGACGGCGTGGTGGCGGGAGTGTGGCACCAGCGGCGCCGGGGACGCCGTACGACCGTCACGGTGGAGCCGCTCGGACGGCTGACGGCGCGGCAGGAGCGGGAGCTGGGCGAGCAGGTGGAGCGGGTCGGCGAGGTGCTGGAGGCGCAGGCGGAGTTGGTGATCGGGGAGGTGACGGCCGGAGCGCACGCTTAGGGCTCATCGGCGGTGCGGCTTGCGCGCCTCGAAGAGGTGGCGGGTGCTGTGCGCCACGAACGGGCCCTCGGCCTCGATCTGTTGGTGCAGGGCGCGCAGCCGGTCCTCGTACGCCTCGACCGTGAAGTCCGGGACCATCCAGATCACCTTGCGGAGGAAGTGGACGACGGCTGCGATGTCGTGGAACTCGATGCGGAGCCGTTCGGCACGCAGGTCGACGATCTCCAGGCCTGCGGCTTCGGCGCCGGCGCGTTCGTGGTCGGGGTGGCGGTCGGCGCTGATCTCCGGTCCCAGGGGGCCGAGGAACCGCTCGACGAGTTCGAAGACGCTGCGTGGGCCGACGTGTTGGGCGAAGTAGGTGCCGCCGGGCTCCAGGACGCGGGAGATCTCCGTCCAGTGCGGGGTCACCGGGTGCCGGCTGCTGACGAGGGCGAAGGCGCCGTCCGCGAAGGGGAGCGGGGCGTCCTCGGGCACGGAGACGACCACGGTGCCGTGGGGGCGGAGCAGGGCGGTGGCCTTGGCCGCGTTGGGCGGCCAGCCCTCGGTCGCGGCGGTGAGCACCGGTGGCTTCTCGGCCCGGCCCAGGGCGAAGTCCAGGACCTCGCCTCCGCCGGTCTGGATGTCCAGCGTGGCGGTGGCTTCGGCGAGGCGGCCTGCCAGCGCGGTGGCGTAGCCCCAGGAGGGCCGCTGCTCCGTGGCGCGGCCCTTGAACCAGGAGAAGTCCCAGCCTTCGGTGGGTACGGCTGCGCCTTCGGCGAGGAGGGCCTCGAAGTGGTGGGTTTCGCTACGGGGCATTCTGCGGCTCCGTCGTGGCTGGTCGCGCCCACGCGGCGGAGCCGCATATCGATGCAGCCCCGCGCCCCTTCAGGGGCGCTGCTGAACCGTCGTGGACTGTGCGAACCCTGGTCATGGGACCAGCGGTCTGACCTCTTGCGCCGCGAACCGTACGAAGCCCTCGGGGTCCGGCTCGTCGCCCGTCGGCTGCAGGATCACCCTGTCTGCGCCTGCGTCCGCCAGGCGTTGTACGGCCTTGGCCACGGCTCCGGCGTCTCCGGCGACCCCGAGGTCGGGGACCGACTCCAGGCCCTCGTCGGCGAGTTCGGCGCGGAGTCGGGCGGCGGCGTCCGGGCCGGTGGCGGTGAGGAGGTACACGACCACCTGGTGCGGGTCGGTGCGACCGGCGGACTCCCGGCCCTCGTCGATGAGCCGACGGGCCCGCCGTACGCCGTCGGCCGTGGTCGACGCGGTGAGGATCGTGCCGTCGGCCGCCTCCCCGGCCAGCCTCAGCGAACGCGGCCCGGTGGCGCCGGCCAGCACGGGCACGGGCCCGGCGGGCGGCCAGTCGAGCGCGACGTCGTCGAGCCGGACGTAGCGCCCCTCGGTCGTCACCCGCTCACCGCCAAGCAGGGCCCGCAGCGCGACCAGGTGCTCACGGAGCAGTGTGACGGGCGACTCGACCCGCGCCCCGACCTGCCCCATCCAGTCCTGCACCCCGTGCCCTACGGCGACGACGGCACGTTCCGGGAACATCCGGTGCAGCGCGGCGGTCTCCATGGCGGTGATGGCGACGTTGCGCAGTGGCACCGGCAGCAGTCCGACGCCCACCCGGAGCCGCTCGGTCCAGGCCAGGGCGGCAGCGGCCGTGGAGATCCCGCCCTCCCGGAAGCAGTCCTCCCAGAGCCAGAGCTCCTCGAGGCCGCTCTCGTCCGCGAGGCGGGCGACGTCCCTGAGACGCTCGGGAGGCAGTTGGGGTCGGAACACAGCGCCGAGTCCAGTCATGGCCTCTTCCTATCCGGGCGGGAACGAACGGAACAACTCCTTTATGCACCGCTGCCTCCGGTGTGCGGAGTTCGCCCGTCAAGCCGCCGCGACTGCGCCCAGCAGCAGCCCCGTGAATGCCCCGCCGATCATGAACGGGCCGAGCGGAACGGCCGACTTGCGGCCCGCGCGGCGGGCGAGAACCATCCCGAAGCCGTACACCGAGCCGTAGAGAAGGCCCGCGAAAGCGCCCGTCAGCAGGATCTGCCAGCCGTACCAGCCGAGGGCCGTGCCCAGGGCGAGGGCGAGTTTCACGTCGCCGAAGCCCATGCCGGACGGGTGGATGAGGAAGAGGACGAGGTAGGCGGCGCCCAGGGTCAGGCCGCCGAGGAGGGCCGTGGGCCACGATCCCGTGGCGGAGGGGAGGGCGGCGGCGACACCCAGGAGGGCGGCGGTCGTGGCGGCCAGCGGCAGCGTCAGGACGTCGGGGAGGCGGTGGACCCGGTGGTCGACGAGGGTCAGCAGGACGGCGACGGGGGTGAGGAGCACCCAGACCGCCGTCTCGGGGTGGGGCCCGGCTGCGGCGGCAAGGGCCGTACAGGCGAGGGCGGTTGCGATGGAGACGGCCACCGTGCTCGGCCCGTACGGACCGCACACCCCTGCCCCCTCTGCCCCTTCGGTCTGTCGGCAGTCCGCCCTGCCCAGCCAGCCGGAGAAGGCGCCCGTGATCCGGTGGCCCGCGGGGCAGCGGTCGCGCCACGGCTGATCCGGGTCGACCGAGAAGCGGTGGGCGGCTCGGGACAGGAGCAGGCCCGCTCCCGCGCCCCACAGAGCCGCCACGAGGATGAGGAGTGTGCGCACGGCGGGACCCTATGCCCGGCGCGGGCCGGACGGCACGGGCCCCTGGGCCTACGGGGCCCACTGCCGTGCGGAGCGGATACCTTCGGTTCCAGGCAGCGGACGGCGGCGGTGGGAGGGGGCCTCGGGGTGGGACGGCAGTGGGCGGACGGGCCGGGGAAGTTGATCGTGCGTACGGTGGGTGGCGGGGCGGGCGCCGTCGCCGTCCCCCTGGAGATCGCCACCTCCTACCGCGCCCGTACGAAAGGGCTGTTGGGGCGGGACTCGGTCGACGGGGCGATGCTGCTCTCCCCAGCCAACAGCGTGCACACGTTCCGGATGCGGATGCCCATCGACGTCGCCTATCTCGACCGCGAGCTGACCGTCATCGCCGTGCTCACCATGAAGCCCTGGCGGCTGGGGCTGCCCCGGCTCCGCTCGCGGCATGTGCTGGAGTCGGAGGCCGGGGCGATGGCGGGGTGGGGGGTCGGGGTGGGAGCCCGGGTGGAGGTGCGGGTCGACGGCTGAGCGGCCTGCGGTTCCCGGGCTGTTCTGCCAGGGCCTGTCGACTCCGGGCTGATCCGAACGACAGTCCTAGAGACGGGTCGCGGTGCGGACGAGGCCCGCGACGGCCCGGGAGCGGCTGTGTGGTGGCCAGGCGATGACCGTCGTGACCTTCGGCGCGTCCAGAACCGGCACGGCGACGACGTCGTCGCGCAGCTGGGCCCGGCTCGACTCCGGCGCGATCCAGCAAGCGCGGCCGAGCGCGATCAGCTGGTACAGCTGCGCATGGTCCCGGGCCTGCGGGCCCGGGCCGTCGGGGTACTTGCCGTCCCGGCCGGGCCAGCGTGGCATCGGCAGATCGGGCAACCCGCTGACGTCGGCCATCTGCACATGGGCCCGGCTGGTGAGGGGGTGTCCGGCCGGCAGGATCGCGACCTGTCGTTCCGTGCAGAGCTCTTCGGTGTCGAGCCCTGCCGTCGCGTCGAACGGCAGATGCAGCAGAGCCACGTCCGCCCGGCCGTCGCGCAGCAGTCGTTCCTGCTCGCCGATTCCGCACAGGAGCACCTCGACGGGGGCCGCATCGGGCTCGGCGGCGTAGGTGTCGAGCAGTTTCGCCAGCAGTTCGCTGGACGCGCCGGCCTTCGAGGCGAGGACCACTCCGGCCTGGCCGCCCGCGGCGAGGGCTGCGCGCCGGGTGCGACGCTCGGCGGCCTCGACCGCGTCCAGTGCAGCGCGGGCCTCCCGCAGGAGCACCGAGCCGGCCTCGGTCAGGGCGACCGTGCGGCTGGTGCGTTCCAGCAGGACCGCCCCGAGGCGCCGTTCGAGTTGGCGGATCGTCCGCGACAGCGGGGGCTGTGCGATCCCGAGCCGCTGTGCGGCCCTCCCGAAGTGCAGCTCCTCGGCGACGGCGACGAAGTACCGCAGCTCACGCGTCTCCACACCGCCAGCGTACCGGCCCGAACCGGGATCGATACCCGTGCGGTATCGCTGCCCACCCGATCGGTGTTGGCCTGCTTCCGCCCTGCCCGGACAGGATTGACCGCATGAGCGAACAGACGATCGCGCTGGTGACCGGCGCGAACAAGGGAATCGGCTACGAGATCGCGGCCGGGCTGGGTGCCCTCGGCTGGAGGGTCGGTGTCGCCGCCCGGAACGAGGAGCGGTGCGAGGCCGCCGTGGCGAAGCTGCACGCGGCCGGCGTGGACGCGTTCGGCGTACCGCTCGACGTGACCGACGACGCGAGCGTGGCCGCGGCCGCCGAGCTGTTGGAGGACCGCACGGGGCGCCTGGACGTGCTCGTCAACAACGCCGGGATCACCGGCGGCATGCCGCAGACGCCCACCGCGGTCGACCTCGACACGGTGCGGGCGGCCGTGGAGACGAACGTGATCGGCGTCATCCGCGTCACCAACGCGATGCTGCCTCTGCTGCGCCGGTCGGCGTCGCCGCGGATCGTGAACATGTCCAGCAGTGTCGGTTCCCTCACCCGGCAGACCACTCCCGGCACCGAAACGGGCCCGATCGCCGTTGCCTACGCGCCTTCGAAGACGTTCCTCAACGCCGTCACCGTCCAGTACGCCAGGGAGCTGCACGACACGAACATCCTGATCAACGCCGCCTGCCCCGGCTACTGCGCGACCGACCTCAACGGCTTCCGCGGCGTCCGCACCCCGGAACAGGGCGCGGCGATCGCCATCCACCTGGCGACGCTGCCGGACGACGGGCCTACGGGCGGGTTCTTCGAGGATGCGGGGGTGGTGCCGTGGTGACGTGACCCGAACGTCCGGCTGCACCGGCTCGACGCCGCGCGCTGGCGACGAGAACCGCACGGAGTATGCCTATTCCGTTTCCTTGGCACTCACTCACAGTTCGGGGAACAGCCTGACGACAGGTGGAGCCGACGCCACGTCAATCGCTCCCCAGTCTCCCTCCACATGAAATACCGAACCATTCCAGAAGAGCGCATCGATACCCCCGAAGTCCTTGGCCCCCGAGGCGTCCACGGCCGGAGGTGTTCCCTGGTCGGCCCACATCAGGTTGCGTACCTTCGGGAATTCGATCGTCGCCCGCGCGTAACAGTGCTGCTCACCGGGGGCAGGCGGGTGGTATGCGGGGTGCTGGGGAGTGAGAACGAGTTCCACCTCAAGAACCAGAGATCCTGGAGTAGCTTTCACCTCCAAAACAAAACTGTCCTCCAGGTAGAAGTTCGCAAATCCATCCAACTGTGCATAGTCGACCTTTTTAGCGGTCATGGCAGATCCCATGTGATCGGCGTGTGGTTACCCGGACTCTTCCTTGTGACGAGATTCCCGTTCGGGTCAATTCTCTCCCCTTGGGCATTCCTGATTTCCACATGCGGCATGCCGCTGCCCGGCGCACGGCTGCTCCCCTGCTTCAACGTCACACGGACTATCCCGTTCTCATCGACGAACTTCGGCGGGCCGTTCTCCGTCTGTGTTTCGGTCCACCCCTGCTCGCGCGCCCATTTTGCGATACCGGATGCCGTCCGCTGTCCTCCGAGCGCGTCGCCGGAAGCAGTCGGAGCCTGCTTCGCAGGAGAGGTGCCCGGAGATTGCCCGGTCCCGCCGCCTGCGCTACCCGGCCCTCCGCCGACCGCCCCAGCAGCCATCAAGGCGAGGCCCGCCGCGCCGAGCCGCGCGGCAAGCACGGCTCCCACGGCGCCTTCGCCCCACGCGGAGACACCGGCAAGCGCCAGCCCGGCTCCCGGCGGAAAGAGCGCGAGCAGGGAGAGAAGAAGCAGGGCGAAGCCCAGGTAGACGAGGAAGTGGTTCAGGGCGTCGAGCAGGTGGGCCGCAGGGATGACGCGCCCGTCAGGACCGGCCGGCCCCGCGCTGCGCCAGAGCAAGAGCGCTCCGATCGTCGCAGAGGCCAGCGCCGAAGCGAATCGCAAGCGGTGGGTGGCGAGTTGCTCGCCCAGCGGATGGGCGGTGGCCTGCCGCCAAGTGCGCAGCAGGATCGCCAGCTGCCAGGCGATCCACACCAGGGCGGCCATCGCGAAAGCCAGCAGCACCTTCGGTCCGCTACCAGTGGTGAAGTAGTGCTGGAGTCGGGCCGTCGACTTGAACGAGCCGACGCAGAGGAAGAGGACAGACGGGAGCAGCAGGAGGCACGGGACCAGCAGCACAAGCCGCCTGCGGCCGCCCCCAGCGGCTCTGGCCGCTCTCACATGGGCGCGTATGTCGGCCGTACGCCAGGCCCGTTCGTGGTCAGTGGCATCGATCCGCGTGGCGACATCGGCCACTGCCACGCGTACCGGCTCGAGGGCAGAGGGCGGGGTGACTGCCGCCTCGTAGCAGAGGGCTCGTCGCAAGCGTACGAAGCGCAGCGCGATCAGGAGGGTCCACGGAAGGCGCCGGCTTGCGTAGCGGATCAGCACGGCAGCGGTGTCCCCGTCCGCCCGCTCCGCCGACAGCAGCAGGCCAGGTATTCGCCGCTTCCCCCGACGCAGGCAGACCCAGTCGACGGCCATCGCCAGGAGCAGTGCCACCAGAGGGGCGAGCCACAGCTTGCCGTCCAGGTGCTCCAGCCACTGCTTGGCCTGCCTGTCGGTCGGGTGCTGGACGACATAGTTGTTCAGGGTGTGATGCGCCACGGACGCGACGAGCGGAACCACCGCCAGCGGCTTCGCCCAGCCCTTCGCCCGCCACACGAGGCCAACTCCCAGTCCCGCCAGGGCTGTCCACACCAGGTGGTTGAAGGTGGGGACGGAGATGTCACCGGTCTGCCCGAGGTCCAGTGACGCAGCCGGGGCGGGCAGCCAGGAGGTGAGCACCTGGCTCGGGCCGGGGATGTACGGCGGGGAGAGGCTGTCCGGGACGATCCAGCCGCCGTGACGTGCAAACGCCCGATCCGCGTCCAGGGAGTAACGCAGCAGCGCTTCCAGCAGACCGAATCCAGCGCCCAGCCCGGCTCCCAGCACGGTGAAGTCTGCCAGGCCCCACTGCCGCCGTACGTTGGCATGCAGCCCTACGACCAACAAAGGCAAGACCTTTACCAGTTCCTCCACCCAGGGAGCCGTGGTGTAGGACGTGGCGTTCACGACGTCGATCAGAGACTGGCCGGTCCGGTCGGCGATCACCCTGGTGTACGTCAGTTCCAGCAGGGCCACGGCCGTTCCGCAGACGTAGACGCCCACGATCAGCGCCAGCAGCACCGTGCCGAGGCGCACCGAGCGCGTCGGATACGACAGCACGAACAGCTGGAGAACCCCGTACACGGCCGCGGCCATCATGAGTACGGTCACGCAAGCCCCGCTCCCCCAAAGCAAGTACGTTGCTAACGCGAACATCATGTCAGTTCGGCCAGTCGATGACTACAACGATTAACTTGCCTTTGCTTCTGGGTGGATTGATGGTGCCGGTGGCGATCCGATGGGTGCGCAACATTCGCCCCATGAACATGCCCGCCAGGGAGAACGGACGGTAGGGCCTGGAGATCAGAGCAGGCACAGTCGATCACTTGCTGTAGCACCTCCTCCCCCGGCGTCAGAGGCCCCAGCTCAGGTGCTCAGATCGAGGGACTCAACTCGAGGCGCAGGCGCACATAGTTCGCGTCACCCGGACCGGGCCTATGGTGCCCGTCAGGCTTCCATCCGTGCCGGGCGTAGAAGGCCTGAGCCCGGCTGTTGCGCTCCCATGCTTCCAGCACGCCGGTCGTGAGGGACCCATCGCGAAGCCGCTGCACGAATGCCGCGTGCAGCCGAGTGCCGATCCCTTGTCCCCAACTCCCGGGGCGAACATGGATCTGGTAGAGCTGACCGGCAGCTGCGGCGTCCACCTCAGGATCCAGGGGCGGGCCCATCGCCAGGATGCCTACGGTCTCGCCTCCGCGCACTGCGCACAGCACCGTCCTGGTGTCGTCCCCGATGGCGCGCATCCACATCTCCCGTCGGCTGGAGCGCGCCTCAGGAGAAGTGAGATCCGGCTCCGAGAATCCGCCCGCCTGGTAGTACGCGGTGCGCGCCCGCGTGTGCAGGTCGGTGATCCGATCCAGGTCGTCGAGGCCGGCAGTCCGCAGCAGAGTCTGGGAAGTCGTCACGATCAGACGACGTGTCTGGCTCGATGCGCGGTTCCGACATGAGCGACCGGCCAGGTTCAGCGAGACACTTCCCCGCCTGCCAGAGCAGCCCGGTGAGCGACGGTGACCTCCCGCATCCTGCGCCGCATCTCCACGGACTCCTCGTCCGTCACGTAATGCCCGAAACGCTCGGCAAGCAGGGCGCGCGGGTACGGCTGCCCCGCTCCCTGATCTGCTCTGGAGTCAGCGTTTGAGCAGACATCTCCTGCATCGCAGTGTCACCGACTGACCCGCCCCGGGTGAACCCGACGTCATCACCCATCTGCAGCACGCGTGGGAAACGTGCTGGTGTCGATCTTCACCCGCTCCCCGGTGGCCAGAGTGAAACTGACCGGCTGCCCGTACGGGATCTCGACGACCCGCCCGTACCCCGAGGCGTGCGGCTCCGACATCAGCGTGACCGTCTGCTTGAACGGGTCGGCGATCATGTAGAAGTCGATCCCGTAACGCCCGTACTTCCGGACGTTCCGCACGTAGTCCTTCTCGTCCTCCGGCTCGGACGGGACCTCGACCACCGCCAGCACGTCGATGCAGGAGTAGCTGTTCTTCCGCCGCTCGGCGTCGAATCCGACGATCGTCAGGTCGGGCGCGGCATCGTTCTCGCCGGGAAACGTGATGAGTACGTCGCCGAAGACCCGCTCACGAGCGATGCCCGCGGCAGAGACCGCACTCTCGACATCCCTGACGGTCCAGTGCTGCTCCGGACTCTGCGGGGTCATGATCACCCTTCCGTCGAAGACCTCGACCTTGAAGCCCTCAGGGATACCGCCCCGCTCGATCAGGTCGCTCATGATGGACACGGCAGTTCACCTCCTACGAGCATTATGGCTGGCCGGAGGGCAGGAAGTGCGGGGCGCACGCCTGGCAGGCGTACACGGTGAACCCGGGCCCCGAGTTCTGGTGCACCACGCACACGACGACCGGGGTTTCGGTGGTCACCTGGCAGCGCACGCACATCCGTACCGGCGGGCGCGTCCCCAACTCCCGTGCGGTTGGGGGCCCCGACTCCGGCTCTGCGTGTTCGTGTGCGTCCAGGGGGACCGTGTCTACGGCTGCGTCATCGTCGTACGGCCTGCGGGGCCGCTCGCTTCGGCTCCTCATTACGCCGCCCTCTCCGCGCCCACCACGTGCCGGTCGAGGTCGATACCGAAGTCCGCCGCCAGGACCAGGGTAATCCGGCGCCGCCGGGCACACTCCCGCTCATACTCTCGTTCCGCCGCCAGCACGTATGGACGGATCGGGGCGGTCGCTCGGCCGTCGAGAGGTACGGGCAGGCCGTACGGGGAACGGTGGGCGGGAAGCGGTACGGCTGGAGGGAGAGGCGCCTTCGGGGCACGGGCGGGGGCCGGTGCGGCGGGACTTGCACTCGCTCGGCGGATACCGGTGCCGGGCGCGAGGACACCCAGGATCCAGCGGGCCATCGCGTGGATAATGCTCACCGTCGTCAACCTCCATGGGGTTGGTGGCCATGCCCCCGGACGGCTCGTATCCGTCGCGGGGATCTTCTCTCAGTGACGACTGTAGCGAACTTAGTACGTCCTGGTACGCCTTATTACGTGCTGACCAGACCTATGCTGACCCTGATCGGCCTTTTACGCTTCCAGGCATGATCGAGATCGACCGGGAGAGCATCACGCCGATGTACGTGCAGCTGGCATCAGCTCTGCGCGAGCGGATCCGACGCGGCGAGATCCCGGTCGGCCGCCGCATTCCCTCCCAGAACGAGCTGGAGCAGGAGACGGGGGGCTTGGTGAGCCGCCGCACCATCAAGTCCGCCATCGAACTCCTGCAAGCCGAGGGAACCGTTCAGGGAGTCCAGGGCAAAGGCGTGTTCGTCATCGCCATGCCCGCCGACCCGTCCGAAGACAACGAAGCCGACGGCTGACGAGCGTCAGTTGCCGCTCTCACTCCGCGGGAACGTGACCTCCACCCGCCGGTTCTTCCTCCGGCCCGCCTCCGTCGAGTTGTCCGCGATCGGGTACTGCTCCCCGTAGCCGCGTACCTCGAAGGTGATGTTCGGGTCGTGCAGTTCCTGGTCCAGGACGTCCTGTACGGCGTTGGCGCGTTGCCGGGAGAGGACGTCGCCGTGGGCCGCCGAGCCCAGGTTGTCCGTGAAGCCGAAGACGCGGACCCTTGTCGCGTTCTGCTTCTTGATCTCGTCCGCGATCGCCGCGATACGGGACTTCGACTCGTCGCTCAGCTTCGCGCTGTCCTTGCTGAACAGGACCTCGGCCTGGAGGGCGAACGTGACGTCGGAGTTGGTGTCTTCGCGGCGCTCTTCGCCACCCTGGTCCTCTACGACGGACTTGATGTCCAGGACTTTGGGGGCCGCGAGGGTGGCGCCCTCGGGGAGTTTGAGGTCGGGGTCGTTGGGGTCCACCTTGACCGGGGCCGAGGCCGATGGTTCGGTGCCGGGCGGGACGCTCGGGGAGTCGTCGGCGTGGGCGGTCACGGCGCCGAAGAGGTTGGTGGCGACCATGAGGGAGGCGGCGGTGAGGGTGAGGGCGAGGCGGGGCGCGCCCGCTCGCGATGGCGTGTGGGTGACGGTCATGGCCGGCCTCACCCAGAGATCGCGATGTCGGCGGGAGCGAACATGGGCAGCTGGAAGGAAACTTGGGTCGTGTCCGTGGGCGGGGAGGGGAACTGCATGAACACGGGCACGGTTTCGCCCGACTTGACGGAGGTGATGCCTGTCGTCGTCAGCGGACGACCATCCGTGTCGCGCAGGACGTAGTAGCGCTTCTTCCCCTTGGAATCCACCAACGTGGCTCCACCGAGCGATCGGCCATTCCTGATGATCTCGGTCTCGTTGCCGCTCAGTTGCGCGGGAAGGGTGAGGGTCTTCCCGCTGTCGTTCTTCAGGACTCCGTTGACTGTGACGAATCCGCCCGAGTCCCGCTTGGCCGAGGCGATCTGAAGCAGCAGGCCGTCCGGGCCCTTCAATTCGGCCAGGGGTTCGTCCGACTGCCCTTCCTGAGCACTCGCGTTTGATCCACTGCCCTTGGAGGCGGACGCCGACGTGTCCGGCTTCTTGTCGTCGCCGCCACCACCGTTGCCGCAACCGGCCACCCCGATGGCCAGACCCGCCGCAAGGGCCAACGCGACCATCCCCCTACGGGCCTTCGCAGTGAACCGAATGCTCATGACTCCGCTTCCTTCATCACTCGTCGTTCGCTTGTCAGTCGGCCAGATGGACATCGAAGAGGTCCTCGGGTCCCGGGAGACGGGTGGGGTCGTTCGGGTCCCAGGTCCGGCCGCCCTTGCAGGTGAGCTGCGGCAGCGTGGCGTCCCCAGCGCCCTCAGGCAGGGGTGGGAAGGTGCAGAGCGGATCGATCACGGCAGTGGCAGAGGCCCTTGAGTACTGGTTCTCCGTGCCAGGAACGATGGACTCGCCGACGGACTTGTTCGTCTTGACCGTCACCGTGTAGGTCAGCGGTTCCGGACGCACGCAGTCTTCACCGTCCAGCGCTGCATCGTTCTGCTCGGCGAGTTGCCTTGCGCGCAGACAGGCCACGTCATCTGGCAGCTTGCCGTCAAAGATGTCCTGCCACTTGGTCGGGTCGAGCACGTCGTCCAGCCACTGGCCCGCGAGCTGGTTGCGGGTCTCCTGGGCGGCCGCCAGCGCGGCAGCGTCTGCTGCCGTCTGGGCCCCGTTCCGATTTGCCGCAGCCTGGCCGACCGCAAGATACGCGAACGCGAGAAAGAGCAGACCCGCCACCACCGTGATGTAGATGGGGAAGGCCTGCCCTGCGTCGTCGTACCTGTGGGGCCGCATCAACCGCCGGTAACCTCGGTGATCTTGTCGGTGATCGCGTTGAAGATCGTCTGGCCGATGTCCGTACCCGTGATAGCCAACACGATCGCCACCACCACCGCGATGATCCCCAGATACTCCACCGCCGTCTGCCCCTTGTCGTTGCGCGCGGCGCGGGTCTGCAGGTACGCGACGGTGGTGTTGATCCAGTTGCTCATGGTGTTCCCCTCCGGGTCGGATCTCCGTGCCGCACTCGGCACGAGAACCGTACGGTGCAACACCCCTTCCGCTGAAGGGTCCCAGGGCCCAATCAAGGGCCCAGAGCATCGCCCGGCCGCGACCTCGCGGTTTCCCCTTCCCCCCTGCCGTCACCTCTGCTCACCCCACCCCTCGGCCCGAACCGGGCGCGGTGCCGAGCCATTTGGCGGCTGCTTCGGCGCGGCTGGTGCTGTGGAGTTTCGCGAAGATGCGGTTGATGTGGTTCTTGACCGTCTTCTCGCTGATGAAGCAGGTGGCGGCGATCTGCTGGTTGTTCATGCCGGACGCGATGAGGTCCATGATCTCCGCCTCCCTCGTGCTCAGTTGGAACCTTGTCCTGTCGGGAGCAGCCATGGGACGGCCACTCGACCACCCAGACGACGACTGTCCCATATGCGGTTGCACTTGCGAAAGGTTTTTTGAAGAAATAGTGGAGGTCGAGGTGGGGGGTTCCCCTAAGTCCACTGGTGGGACGGGATGTTGAGTAGATGAATGCGGATGCACTGGGCTCTCATCTTCGTATGCAGTTGCACTACCCAGACCCTCTGGGAGCGGAAGGCCTCCTTGACCCTGGCGCAGCTGCTCCAGCAGCGCCCCCGCCGCCGTAGACGTGAAGTGGGCCCTGCCCTCCTTGATGTCCCATACCGCTGTGACCAGTTGGTCCGCGGTGAACTCGCCGTGGACCAGATAGCCGCCGGCGCCCCGGCGCAGGGCCTCCTGGACGATTTCCGATTCCCTGCTGTACGTCAGCATCACGACCGGAGCGATCTGCACCAGGTACGGGAGCGCTGAGATGCCGTCCACGCCGGGCATGCGGACGTCCAGGAGGATCACGTCGGGCTGGTGCCGGCGGGCCGCTTCGTAGGCCTGGCGGCCGTCTGCCGCTTCCGCCACCACGGTGATGTCGGCGCGGCCGGAGAGGAGCGCCGTGAGGCCTGCGCGGACGACCGGGTTGTCGTCCGCCACCACGACCTTGAGCGGCGCGGGCGCCGGGGCTGCCTCGAACGGGCTGTGGAGCGGCTGCTGTTCAGGGACTGGGTGGGGAGTCGTGGGGTCCGGCATCGGGCGGGCCTCCTCTCGGGAGGGGGGAAAGGACGGGGGGTGGGCGCGATGTCTACGTCGTCACGGCCGCCAGTGGGAGTTCCAGGCAGACCTCCGTGCCCTTGGAGTGGGCGCCGCGGCCGATGCTGATGCGGGCGCCCACCGATGCCGCGCGTTCGACCATGCCGACCAGGCCGAAGTGGCCTGCCCGGCGGAGTTGTTCGAGGGTGGTGCCGGAGGGCAGACCGCGGCCGTCGTCCTGGACGCTGATGCGGAGGAGGCCGCCGTGGACGCCTGCGTGTACGTCCACCCGGCTCGGGGCCGCGTGGCGGTGGGCGTTCTCCATCGCCTCGGCGGCGATGGTGAGGAGTTGCCGGGCCACGGCCGGCGGGACGGGCGGCACAGGGGCGTCGCCCGTCGCACGGCAGGCGGCCGGGACGCCGGTGCGGGCGGTGAAGTCCACGGTGCGGGCGGCCAGTTCGGCCAGGACGTCGGTCGCGTGATCCGGGTCGGATGCGCGGCGCAGATCGGCCAGCAGCTCACGGGACTCGGCGGCGGCCCGGCGGGCCGAGCGGGCGACCAGTTCGGCCTGTTGTTCGACCAGCTTCGGGTCGAGGTGAGGGCTGCCCGCCGATCCTGCCAGGCCGTCCGCGGCGAGGGCCACGCCGTGGAGGGTCTTGGCCACGGAGTCGTGCATCTCCCTGGCGAGGCGTGCCCGTTCGGCGCTGACCGCCTCCGTCACCGCGAGCCGGGCCTGCATCGTGGTCAGGGCCTGCGTTGCGGCGCCGAAGCGGAACATGAGGTTGCGCAGGGCCGAGCCGACCGCGCCCGCGATCACGCACAGGCCCGGCAGGAGCAGGGTCTCCGCGGGGCGGCCGGAGTGCAGGTGCCTCGCCGCGTGCACGAAGAAGAGGATCAGGGACTGCAGCGACGCGAAGACCGCGGCCCCTCGCCAGCCGTAGACGATGCCGGCCAGGAGCGGGGTGCAGACGCTGACGTAGGCGAGAGGGGTGTCCGGGCCCGCGGAGATCAGGAGCAGGGAGCCGAAGAGCATGTCCACGGCGAGGAGCGTGGGGTGCCGCAGGAGCAGGGGGCCGAAGCGCTCCCAGTCCCTGAAGAGGACGTACGAGCCCATGAAGGTGACCACGACCGCCGCGCCCACCAGTCGGGTGGCCAGGCCCGGCGCCGCGTGGAGGAGGGCGGCGGGGGCGGCCAGCGCGATCATGGCGAGGCGGAAGCCGAAGACCTGGCGGCACATGGCCTGGAGGGCGTTGATCTGGAGGGGGATCGTGGGGGGTGTGCGGCTCTCCTCGTCCGGCGCCGGTGGTCCCGTCGGCGACACCAGAGCTGCCGCCACTGGTGCAGCCGCAGGTGTGGGTGGGTCCGGCGGCCAGGCCCGGCCTCGGGGATCCGGCTGCGCCGGCAGCGCGGGCAGCGGCGCATCCGCCTGCTCCCACCCCGGGGGCAGCTGCGGTCTCGCCGACGTCACCGGGACGTCGTGGGCGCCCGTGCGGGCGTGGGGCGGCAGGACGGTGCCCGACGGCGGGGTCGTGATCTCCTGGGTCTTCGGGCGTCGTCGCAGCAGCCGCGTGCGTGCCTCACGGCCCGCGCGTTCCCCTGTCGTCGCCATCGTCCTCGTCACCCCGTCCCTACTTGCCCGTGAGTGATCCGAAGTCGGTGCCGGAGCCGAGGATCAGGCCGGCGCCGAGGAGGATCATCGTGGCCGGGACCATGAAGGTGGTGATCATCATGGTGGCCTTGGGGACCGCGCGGGCCGCCTTGCGGCGGGCGTTCTGCGCGTCCGTGCGGCGCATGTCCTTCGCCAGAGCCACGAGGGTGTCGACGATCGGCGCGCCCAGTTCCTCGCCCTGCTGCAGCGCCGTCACGAACATCGCGACCTGTTCGGAGTCGTTGCGGCGGCGCAGCTCCGCGAAGGCCTGGCGGCGGCTCATGCCGAGGTCCATCTGGCGGAGCGTGATGCGCAGTTCGTCCGCCCAGGGGCCCTCGTACTTCGAGGCCACCCGGTCCAGGGCCTGGCGGAAGCCGAGGCCCGCGCTCACCACGACCGCGAGCACGTCGAGGAAGTCCGGCAGGGTGCGCTCGATGACGTCCTTGCGGATGCGGATCGCCGACCAGATGCCGACCTCCGTCCAGAACGCGCCGAAGGCGAACAAGACCACGGCCGGGATGAAGTTGCCCTTCATCAGGAACACCAGTCCGCCCACGCCGCCCAGGAACCCGTAGACGGCGCGCCGGGCCGCGTAGCGGTCGATGGTCAGGCCGCCGGGGTTGCCCGCGAGGTCGATCTTGCGGCGGTACCTGGCGACCAGCTTCGGGCCCATCAGGCGCAGAACCGCGGGCGCGTACCGCATGCCGAGGCGGTCGATGAGCGAGTCGACCGCGCCCGTGCGGGTCGAGCCCACCTCCAGGGCGAGCACCAGGTCGCCGGGCAGCTTGGCGTCCGCGCGGTACATGCGGATGCCGGCGAAGATGCCCGCGACGCTGAGGCCCATCACCAGTGCCAGCAGAAGTCCCAGTCCCATGGTCGTCCTCCCTCCAGAGTTCTCGTACGCTCGGGCGTCTCAGACGTCGATGCGGGACAGGCGGCGGATGAGGATGAAGCCGACCGCGTAGAGCGCGAAGGCGATGATCACGGCGGCCTGGCCGACGGTGGAGCCCGTCATACGGTCCAGGGCGCCGTGCTTGACGCCGTTCATCAGGAACAGGGAGCCCACGCCGAGCACGGGGACGGCGTACGAGGTCATGTTGACCTGGGAGAGCTGGGTGCGGACCTCGCGCCGCGTCTCCTTGCGTTCCTCCAGCGTGTCCGTGAGGTTGCGCAGGGCCGTGACCACCTGCCCGCCCGCCCGGTTCGACAGCACCAGCGTCGTCACGAGCACGACCAGCTCGCGTGACGGCAGCCGCTCGGCCAGTTCGCCCAGCGCGTCGTCCATGGACGCGCCGAGCGCCAGCTGGTTGGCGACCTTGGCGAGCTCCTCACCGGCCGGTGCCTCCAGTTCCTCCGCCGCCATCCCGATCGCGGTGCGCAGGGCCAGTCCGGCCTGGGTGGCGTTGGCCATGATCCGGGCCAGCTCCGGCAGTTGGTTGATGAACTTCTCGATCCGCTTCTGCCGCTGCCAGTTCAGGAACTGCAGCGCCACCCAGATGCCCAGCAGACCGGCCAGCGGTCCGAAGAAGGGCGCCAGGGACGCCTGGCCGACGAGCCACAGGCCCGCCACCGTCGCCAGCATGTAGACGAAGAACTCGCCCGGAGTGATGTCCAGGCCCGTCGCCGCCAGCCGCAGTTCCAGCTTCTTGCCGAGCTTCGTACGGCGCAGGCGGCGGTCCAGGTTGCGGAAGCGCCGCCGGCGGCCGCCCGCCGATATCTGCCCGGCGGCCGAGAGGCGGTCGACGAGCGCCTGGCGCTGGGCCTTGCCGGTGGCGTAGGAGTGCAGGCCGATGACGGCAAGGACGCAGGTCAGCAGGGTGATGCCGGTGGTGAGCAGGACTAGGGTGTGCAGATCCATCGGGCGGTTCCTACCTGGGTTCCATCGGGACGGTTCCTACCTGGCTTCTCGGATGGCGAGCTGTGCTGCGGACTCGGCGACGCCGAACGCCTGGGGAACCGGCTGGCTCGCCATGTAGAGGCGGTCCGCGGTGCGGCGTGGGAGCGGGAAGTACTCGAAGGCGCCGTAGATGCGGCCGTCGGCGGCCATCGGCTGTGCGTTGAACCGGGCCACCGTCGCCAGGCGGTACGGCTCGCTGCCGTGGCTGTCGAGGATCGCGATCTCGGTGATGCGGCGGGCGCCGTCGGCGAAGCGGGTGAGCTGGATGATCACGTCGATGGCGCTGTTGATCTGGTCGTGCAGCGCCTCGAAGGGGACCTCGACCTCGGACATCGATGCCAGGGTCTTCAGTCGCATCAGCGCGTCCTCCGCACTGTTCGCGTGCACCGTGGCCAGGGATCCGTCATGGCCCGTCGACATCGCCTGGAGCATGTCGAGGGACTCGCCGCCGCGGACCTCACCGACGACGATGCGGTCGGGGCGCATACGGAGGGAGTTGCGCACCAGGTCGCGGATGGTGACCTGGCCCTTGCCCTCGACGTTCGGGGGGCGGGACTCCAGCCGGATCACATGTCCTTGCTGCAGCTGGAGTTCGGCCGAGTCCTCGATGGTGATGATGCGCTCGGTCTCGGGGATCAGGCCCGACAGGGCGTTCAGCAGCGTCGTCTTGCCGGTGCCCGTCGCGCCCGACACGATCACGTTGGACTTCGCCTGCACCAGCCCCGCCAGCAGATACAGGATGGGCTCGTCCAGCGAGCCGAAGCCGATCATCTCCTGGAGCGTGAAGGAGCGCGGGAAGCGGCGGATGGTGAGGGTGGCGCCCGTGAGGGACAGCGGCGGGATGATCACGTTGACGCGCTCGCCGGACGGGAGGCGGGCGTCGACCATGGGGTTCGACTCGTCCACGCGCCTGTTGACCGTGGAGACGATCCGCTCGATCGTCTGCATCAGCTGGTCGTGGGAGGGGAAGCGCAGGGGCAACTGCTCCACCCGGCCGCCTCGTTCGACGAAGATCGCGTCCGGGCCGTTCACCATGATCTCCGTGATGGACGCGTCTTCGAGCAGCGGCTCCAGGATGCCGAGGCCCAGGGCCTCGTCCACCACCCTGCGGATCAGCTGCGAGCGCTCGACCGTGGACAGCACCGGGCCCTCGCGGCTGATGATGTGCCCGAGCACCCGCTCCAGGCGGGCCCGGCGCTCGGCCGCGGCCAGTGCGCTCATCTCCGCGAGGTCGATCTCCTCCAGGAGCTTGGCGCGGTAGGAGGCGACCAGGTGGCCGTCCTCGGCCCGGTGGCCGTTCTCCTCGGGGGTGTTGATGCGTGCGCGCAGGCTCATCGTCGGTGCTCCTTGTTCCCGCGTCAGCCGGTGGTCGAGTGGGTCGAGTCGAGCGGCATGGTCGCGGTCTTCCTGGCGGGGTCGAAGTCCCAGCCGGGGACGATCGACGGGATCTGGACGGTGGCGGTCACGGTGACGGTGTCGCCGTTCGGCGCGGCATCACAGGTGACGGACAGCCAGTCGCTGACCGCGTTGGCGCAGCCCTCCTGGGCGGTCCCCGGCTGCAGCGATTCCGCCCGCGCCCCGGCCCGGGCCGCCGTTCCGGCCTGTTGTGCGGTGTAGGCGATCAGGCCGAGCTGCACGACCGCCATGCCGACGATCAGCAGGATGGGCAGGAACCCCAGGTACTCGATGGCGACTTGGCCGCGGTCGCGGAGCGTGCGGGCGTACGGCATCTCAGTTCTTCGCCTCCTCTACGGCGCCCGCGTGGCCCCGCACGGTGAACGGAAGGCTGAGCGCGCCCGGGAAGAGGACGGGGACCCTGATGCTGACGTCGGCTGTGACGTAACCGTTCCCGGTCGTGCAGCCCGCCTCGGCCCCCTCCCCCCATGCGCCCCCCAGCTTGTCGAGCCCCGCCTGCCGGCACTTGCCGTCACGGTCGTCCTTCGCCGCCGTCCCCGCCCGCACCGCCTCGTCCGCAGCATTCCCCGCAAGGACGAACGCGTACCCCACCAGCACGAGCTGCCACAGCACCACCAGCGTGATGATGATCGTCGGCATCATGCCCAGGAACTCGATGGTGACCTGGCCCCTGTCCCCCTCTTTCCAGGCAGCTTTCCAAGCCGTGCGCATGCCCGTCCCCCTCAGTCCCTGCGCCGCCGGAAACTCACCGACCCGCGGTCCCCCCGGAACCGCCCACCCCGCTGCGCCCCCTCGACCGCCTTGACCAGCCCCAGCTCCCCCGCCAGCGCCCACAGCGCCTGCTTCACCGCGCCCCTGCTGTCCAGCTCGTGGACCCGGCCCGCGTCCACCGCCCCCTGCAACTCCTTGAAGTTGGCGGGGATCGCGGTCCCGGCGACCGCCGTGCCGGTGATCTTCTGGATCAGAGGCGGCTGGATCTCCGTACCGCGCGAGTGCCGGTTGACGACCACCGTCGTCTCCTCCGCCTTGCGGATCTGCAACCGGTCCCACATCCGCACGGTCCGCTTGGCGCCGCGAACCGCGACCACGTCCGGGGTGGTGACCAGCAGGGCGGTGTCGGCCATCTCCACCGCGGCCGCTCCCGCCCCGCCGAGCTGGGCGCCGCAGTCGATGACGACGACCTCGTAGCGGGAGCGCAGAGCGCTGACGATCTGCCGGGCCGCCCTGTCGGTCACCTCCTCGCCGCGCTCGCCCTCCCCCGGGGCGAGCAGCAGCGCGAGGCCGGTGTCGTGGCGGAAGACCGCGTCCGCGAGCACCCGGGGTGAGATGTCGGTGATCGCGGCCAGGTCCACGACCGACCGGCGGAACTGGACGTCCAGGTACGAGGCCACGTCCCCCGTCTGCAGGTCCATGTCCACCAGTGCGGTGCTGCGCCCGGAGGCCTGTGCCGCGAGCGCCAGTTGGATGGCGGTCAGGGTCGCACCCACGCCGCCCTTCGCGCCGCTCACCGTGACGACGGTGCCGCCGACGCCGGTGAAGACGTCGCCGCCGGAGCCGAGATGGCGCCGTACGCCCACCGACCACTGCGCGACGGCCTGGACGCGGCTGGCCAGTTCCTCGTAGCTGAGGGGGAGCGCCACCAGGCCGCGCGCGCCGTAGTCCATCGCCGCCTGGAACAGGCCGGGGCTCGCGTCCGAGGTGACGAGGATGACCCCGACCGCGGGAAAGCGCAGGGCCACCTCGCGGATGAGTTCCAGAGCCGGGACCGGGCCGATCCGTTCGTGCACCACCACGACCTCGGGCAGCTCGTCGACGGACTCGGCGGCGAGCCGCGCGAGGGTGTCGACGAGCTGGGTCGAGTCGACGACCGGGGTCACCGGCTCGGCGTCCGGGAGCTGGCTGAGCAGTGTCGTGATGGAGCGGACCGCGTCCACGTCACCGACTGCCGGGAGGATCCTCGTGGGCATGGGGGCCTCTCACTTGTCCTTGGCGAGTTGGTACGTGCGGTCCTGCTCGGGGATGGTGCCGGTCTCGCTGGGCGCGACCAGCGCGAGCCGGACCCGCTTGGCGAAGGACTCCGCGTACGTCAGGCGCTGGGCGTCGAGCGCGGAGAGCGCGAAGGTGATGGGGACGGCCTTGGTGGGCTGACCGGTGCGGTTGTCGGCGTCGGGCTGGAGCGAGGTGAGGTCGCCGACGTCGAGGACCCTGGCGTTCGTCACGATGATCTTGGACAGGTCGGGGTCGCCCTGCTTCTGCCCCTCGAAGGTGGCGTACACGTTGACCTTGGAATCCGGCGTTATCTTGCCCGCGACTCCGGTCGCCGCATCGATCATGATGGCGACCTCCTGCTGCCCGGGCTGCAGGGCGGGCTGGTCGGCGATCATGTCGCTCTGCAGCAGGGAGCCCTTCTTGAGGGTCGTCACGGCGACCTTGCCGCGGATGCCGGCGAGATCGGTGATCGCGTTCGCCGACAGCCACCGCTTGGGCATCTCGGTCTTCTCGAACTGGTCCGCGCGGAGGCCGGCGTACGGCTTGATGTCGGTCTTGACCTCGTACGCCGTGACCTTGGGTCCGACCTGGGACTTCACGTCACTGATGACGGACAGGACGCCGACGAACGCGCCGAGGGCGCAGACGACCGACAGAAGCAGGAGTAGCACGCCACGGCGCTGACGGGAGTTCATGAACCGTACAACCTCATTGGGGGATAAGGGTCGAGCGGACGGGATGGTGCGGGCGTTGCGTCTGCGGCGGGTCCGGTCGGCGGTTCAGGAGCCTCTCCCCGCGGGGAGCTGGTTCTGGCTCTCCAGGACGGGCGGCGGTCCGGCGGAGCAGAAGACACAGCGGTCGCCGATGACGTCGATGCCACACCAGTGGCAGGAGCCCTGCCGTACCGAGGTGACCAGCTGGTACAGCACGGACAGGTCGGGCAGGAAGGCGGCGAACTCGATCAGCTTGCCTGTCCCCCACCAGACCGCGGACTCGGCGGGCAGCGCAGCCTCCCGCAGCCCCTGGGCGTTCCACTGCGGGACGAGGCTCGCGGTGACCCAGTCCGACTGCAGCTGCCCCTTGGCGACCAGCATCGAGGTGCCGAACTCCGGGCCCGGCAGGGCGGCCCCGGGGGCCAGCTTCACCAACTGCGGCTCGGGATGGGCGAGTACGGCGAAGTGCTGGCCAGGCACCCAGGACTTGGCGTGCTGCTTCAGTCCGACGTGGACGCGGTCGAGGCGGGCGACCGAGCCGAGCAGTGCTCCGGCGTGGATGTAGTGGGTGAGGAGCCGGCCGGCGGAGGCGAGCACGCCGGGGCTGAGGTCACAGGAGGCCAGCTGCCTCAACTGGCGGGCCAGGACCGCCAGTCCGAGCGGGGGCAGAGCGGGGCGGAACAGGGCTATCCGGTCGGTTTCCAGCAGGGAGCGGATCGTGTGCAGCCGTCGGCCCGTCTCCGCGGAGACCGCCTGTGAGCAGACGACGATCAGATGGCCGTGCTGGTCGATCAGACTCTGCACACCCGCCAGTGCCTGCTCCAGCGGCTGCTTGTCCAGGTCCTGCAGCACGACGGCGGGCAGGGTCCGCTCGTCCTGCGGTGGCAGCGCCATGTCGGCACTGGTCACGGCGATGGCAGTTGGCACGCGCAGCTCCCCGTGGTACGCCCGTCGGCGAACCGGCGCGTTACTCCGGAACACCGAGGTGACTTCACTCCGTGACTACCTCAGCACTGTATCCACGCCTCTGTGGCCGGAGAACAGCGTTTGTGTAGCTGATGAGCAACTGGCGTTTCACAAGTTGCGTCAAAACGGGGCACGTTCGAGCATCTCGCCGATCCCCGAGCGAGCTCGCGGCTCATTTGGTCTGGACCTCTTGACAGCTCAATTGGTCTGGACCAACTTATTGTCATGTCCCCACAGAGACGATCCATGGCACGACGTACGGCACGGCTGTCGACAGCACGGCTCTGGTCAGGAGCCGTCACCGCCGCCCTCGCCCTCACCTTCGCGGGCACGGGCCAGGCGTCCGCAGCGGATGCCAACAACGCCAAGAACGCCGGTTTCGAGTCCGGTCTGAGCAACTGGACCTGTTCCGCGAGCAGCGGTACGACGGTCTCCTCCCCCGTGCACGGCGGCGCGGCCGCGCTCAAGGCCACCCCGGCCGGGCAGGACGACGCCCGGTGCAGCCAGACGGTGGCGGTGAAGCCGAACTCGACGTACTCGCTCAGCGCCTGGGTGCAGGGCGGCTACGCGTTCCTGGGCGTGACCGGCACGGGGACCACGGACGTGTCGACCTGGACCCCGGACTCGTCCTCCTGGAAGCAGCTGACGACGAGCTTCACCACGGGGTCGGCCACGACCTCCGTGACGGTGTACACGCACGGCTGGTACGGCCAGGCGGCGTACTACGCGGACGATGTGTCGGTCTACGGCCCGGACGGCGGCGGAGGCGGCGACCCGGCACCGACGGTCCCGTCCGCGCCGAACGGCCTCTCGGTGTCCGGCACGACCTCCTCCTCGGTGTCCTTGTCCTGGACCGCGGTCTCGGGCGCGACCGGCTACAACGTCTACCGGAACGGCACGAAGGTGACGGCGGTGACGGGTGCGTCGGCGACGGTCACCGGCCTCGCAGCCTCGACGTCGTACTCCTTCCAGGTCACGGCGACCAACTCGGCGGGTGAGTCGGCGAAGTCGACGGCGGTGACGGGCACGACCACCGCGTCCTCCGGGGGCGGCAGCACCGCGCTCCCCAAGCACGCGGTCACCGGGTACTGGCAGAACTTCAACAACGGAGCCGCGGTCCAGAAGATCTCCGACGTCTCGTCCCAGTACGACATCATCGCGGTCGCCTTCGCGGACGCCACGTCGACGCCGGGCGCCGTGACCTTCAACCTGGACTCGGCGGGACTGGGCGGCTACACGGTCGACCAGTTCAAGGCGGACATCGCAGCGAAGCACGCAGCCGGCAAGAAGGTGATCATCTCGGTCGGCGGCCAGAACGGCACGGTGTCGGTGAGCGACTCGGCGTCGGCGACGAACTTCGCGAACTCCGTGTACTCCCTGATGCAGACGTACGGCTTCGACGGCGTCGACATCGACCTGGAGAACGGCCTCAACGCGACGTACATGTCCCAGGCCCTGCGCTCCCTGTCCACGAAGGCGGGCTCCTCCCTCATCATCACGATGGCCCCGCAGACGATCGACATGCAGTCCACGTCGAACGCGTACTTCCAGACCGCGCTGAACGTGAAGGACATACTGACGGTCGTCAACGTGCAGTACTACAACAGCGGCTCGATGCTGGGCTGCGACGGCAAGGTCTACTCACAGGGTTCGGTCGACTTCCTCACCGCCCTGGCCTGCATCCAGCTGCAGGGCGGCCTGTCCCCGTCCCAGGTGGGCCTGGGCCTGCCGGCCTCGACGAGCGCGGCGGGCAGCGGCTATGTGTCCCCGACGGTCGTGGACAACGCCCTCGACTGCCTGACGGCCGGCACGAACTGCGGCACCTTCAAGCCGTCGAAGACGTATCCCGACCTGCGGGGGGCGATGACGTGGTCGACCAACTGGGATGCGACCGCGGGGGGTTCGTGGTCGGGTGCGGTGGGGGCCCATGTGCACGGGCTGCCATAGCTGAGAGGCTCGGCGTGGGCGCCCCTGCCTGCCGTGACGTGGGTAGCGTCCACGCCGATGAGTTGCCATTTCCGCGAAGAGACGGTGAGCGAAAATCGGCCGTTCACGATCGGCGCCAATGCCTGATCTCTTCGGCCCCTTCACCTGGGCCCATAAACAAGGCCTGCCATATGAGGCAGAACCATGCATTACCACCCGGCTGCTCTCCGCACCACCGGCCACCGGGCTTTTGAGCCACACCCTGTTGAGCTGCCAAGTAATCCCATGCTTTGCCCCCGCGGTCTGTGGCTATGGTGATCACAACATCCGGCAGCCTGACCAGCCGCTGGAGCATGCAACAGCCAACGACCCGGGGGAACACCGTCGTTACGGGGGGAGTACTTCGCCATGCCATGGCGCTGGCCGCACACGTACGCCGACCTGACTTCGCAATCCCCTCAGGGGGTTGGAATCCCTTCAGCTCCAGCCGTATGGCGGGAAAGTCAGGACCAATCGACTACAGGAGGCCACGTGCTCAACCACAAGAACCGTTTCCGCGCAGCGTTGATAGCAGGTGCCGCTGGAGCACTGCTCGCGGGTTTGACCTCGACTGCCAGCGCAGAGACGGTGATCAACGATCAGCAAGCGGCGGCCATCTCCTCCGATGAAGCCCCGTTCGACTTCAGCGAAAACGCAGTCTCGGCGCCTGTCAACGACGGAAGCGGCGGCGCCATGCAGCCCCGCGGCGGTGAAACCAGCACGGAACTGTCCAATGGGCGTCTCTACTTCGAAGGCCGCAACGGACGCGACGTCTCTGGCAACTCCATCTATTACTACTCGGCGACCAAGTACACGAAGTCCGCAGGCTCCGGGGTCAGCGTCAAGCTGGGCCTGTTTAGCGACAATGGCTCAACCCGCTTCCCCGCCAGTGGATGGCTCGGTGTCGCCAAAGGTGACACCGTGCAGCACTCCTGGGGCGCCAAGAAGGTGTCCAGTGCCGGTGACTGCTCCGTGGCCGGATTCCTCACCGCCGACGGCCAGGGTGACTTCTACACTCCCTACGAAAACATCTGCTGACCAATCGCTCCTCGTCCTTCCTCGTTCTGAGAGCCTCCGGTGATTGACGCATCCATCGCCGCCCTGCCCGATTTGTGGCCAATTTTTCTAGCCCTTGCCCTCCCTATCACTGCTGTCGTGGTGCTCGGGGCGCGGCAGGAAGACCGACCCACCTGGGCCTTGGCACTGTTCGCCGTTTCGGTGGCGGGTGTCCTGGCGGTCACTCTCTCACCGGGCCAGAACGGGGACGCGGGGCAGTCCGGCCTGTGCGAGTCCGGACTGCCCCTCGGCAGCATGTTCTCCGACAGTTCGACCCGGCTGAACGTCCTGCTGTTCATCCCGTCGACCCTGTTCGCCGTAAGGTTGTTCCGGCGACCGCTGGTGACCCTTGCCGTGGCGGGATCGGTCACCGGTCTGATCGAGCTGATCCAGGCCGAAGGAGCCCTGGGGCGGGCATGCAGCTATGACGACCTGATCGCCAACCTGCTCGGCGCTCTGCTTGGCGTAGTTGCAGGAACCCTCTGGAGCCGAGGCAGGCACCGAGGGTGGCCGATCACCATGCGCGACACCGTGTGGGGCGTTGGTGTGGCAGCCGTCGCCGGAACCTCCTTGACGTGGCTGTTCCACACGAACACCACTAGTACTCGGCATGATGCCCGACGCGAGACACAGTCCCGGATCCTTGCCAAGGACGAGTCCCAGCGCGAAGAGTGGCTGGAGTCGATCGTTACCCGGCTCTACGGTAAGGACGTTCAGGCCGGCGAGGGCGGCACCCAGATCCTCAGGGACGGACGGCTCCGCCTTACGCTCGAGACGAACAAGGGCAACATCACCGCGATATGGCCCGACCGAACCGTCACTCAAGCCTGGTCTACGAACAACCAGGACGACCACGGCGCTCTCACCCCCGCCCAGATGCGCCGGGCAGGTGAGCACTTCGCTCGATCCTGGTTCGGCAACCGCGTCAAGGGTGCACGAGAGACCTTCGGGCCGATCAACACCAAGGACGGTGCGTACCATCTCGGCTACCGGCGCTACCGCAACGATGTGATGATGCCGCTCCGGATCGACATCACCGTGACCACCTCCGGCCGGATCATGGGCTTCACTGCACAAACCACTTCTGACCCGCGCCTTCCCCCCGTCACCGTCTCCAGCAGCCAGGCCCTGTCCACGGCCCGGAAGCTGTATCCGACAGGCAAAGTCCGGATCGTCCAACTCCTCGCCCAACGCGTTGGAGACGAGTGGCGGCCTGCCTGGATGATCGCCACCGGAGGGGACGAGGCCCTGTTCCTCGACGCTGTCACCGGCAAGCAGATCCATCCCCAGCAAGGCGATTGACGCCGCCTGGGCCCCGAGAAGCAGTCGCCGCCCTAACCTCGTCTCCAGCGCGTTCCGGGCGCTCCGCCGCGTCCCGCAGGCCGGCGCCAGGGCCGCCGCTTCTTGGTGATCTCCAGCACCCGTCCGGGTCCGCCGCCATATCGGCGAGTGTCGCAGGCCGTGGCGAGGTGGGGTTGCATGTGGCGGGGATGGCTGTCGTAGGGGATCAATCGGCGGATGGCAGCCCAATAACGCAGGGACAGGCTGAAGTCGGCGGTCTCGGTGAACTGGGTGCAGTGGCGGTCACGCGCGAGGCGCAGGGCGATCTCGTGCTCGGGCAACGAGTGCCGAGGGATCGGCCTGCTTCCGCCTCGGCACCGACCCCCAAGGCAACGCCTACATCGCCATAGCCGGCGCCGAGGACACCCACCTCACCGGCACCCGCGAAGCGCTCCGCACCATGATCCTAGACATCAAGGCGGGCAAGGCCGACCACGTGCTCTGAAACATTTCCCTGGTCCCATCGCGTCAAGGAAGTGAGGACAGCGGAGCGGTCGCAGGGGGACACGGATGAGACAGGCACGCGCGGACGAGTACGCCGAGTTCGCGGCGGTGCGTGCCGGGCATCTCTACCGGTCCGCCTGTCTGCTGACCGCCGGTGACACGCATCTGGCCGAGGATCTGGTGCAGGAGACGCTCGGGCGGCTGTACGTCGGTTGGAGGCGCGTGTCCCGCGTGGAGAATCCCGCGGGATACGCGCAGACCGTTCTCATGCGTACGTTCCTCACCCATCAGCGCAGGCGCTCCAGCACCGAGCGCGCCACCGACGTGCTGCCCGACGTGCCCGACGACGGCCGTGACATGCCGCTCAGGCTGACCCTGCTGGAGGCCCTGGCCCGGCTGCCTGCGAAGGACCGGGCCGTGGTCGTCCTGCGGTACTGGGAGGACCGCTCCATCGAGGAGACCGCCCAGGCCATGAACGCCAGTTCGGCGGCCGTGCGCACCCGGTGCGTCCGGGCGCTCGGGCGGCTGCGGGAGCTGCTCGGCGAGGACCTCGGCGAGTACGCCCGCCCCTGAACGGCACCTGTCAGGCCCATGGAGCCGTCCTCTTCCCTCTCTTCTTCGTCCCTTTCGCGAAACGGTGGTCCGTCATGCCCTTCGAACAGCACGGCAACCCCTTCGAGGAACAGCTCTCGGCCGAGCTGCGGCAGGCCGGCGACACCTTCGTCGCCGACCGGGCCGCGCTCGTCGCCGCCGGTGAACTGCGGGGGCGGCGCCGTCTGCTGCTGCGGCGGCGGGCCGCCGTCGTGGGCGGGGCCGCCTCGCTCGCCCTCGTCGGTGTGGGCGGCGCGCTGCTGCTGCCCGGCACGGGATCGTCGGCGCACCAGGACGGGGCCTCGGTCGGCACCGGCAGGCACACCGCCGCCGCCACACCCGCCCCCTCCCCCGTCTCCGACGACCAGCTGATCCGCACCCTCGAAGGCCTGCTCCCCAAGGGGAAGTTCAGCAAGGCGGAAGCCCGCGGGTCGTACGTGCAGCTCGTGTACGACGACGGAAAGGGCCCAGCAGCCGTCAGCGTCAACCTGGGGCGGGTCGAGCCGGGGAGTGACGAGGCACGCGAGACCACCGAATGCCCGGGGAAGGCGTTCGCCCATTACGACGCCTGCAGCACGACCCGGCTGCCGGACGCCTCGGTGGTGATGGTGCTGCAGGGCTACGAGTATCCGGACCGGCGGGTGGACACCAAGTGGTGGAGCGCCGAGCTCGTCACGCCACAGGGGCAGCATGTCAGCGTGAGCGAGTGGAACGCTGCGGCCGAGAAGGACGCGCCGATCAGCCGGCCCGAGCCTCCGCTGTCGGCGGCACAGTTGAGGAAGCTCGCCGCCGCCGGAGCCTGGCGGGACGCCGTCGACGCGATGCCGCAGGACAAGACCAGGCCGACCGCACAGCCGAGCGACACCGGGACGGCCGCCTCCGTGCCGGTCGCTCCGACCCTCAAGTCCCTCCTTCCCAAGGGGGCGTTCACGGTGTCCGAAGACAGCGGTGACGACTCCGGATTCGGCTACCTCGTCCTCGACGACGGCAAGGGCAAGAGCCTCGTCCAGGTCAACGTCCAGGCCGACATGTCGGACGCCGAGGGCGACCTCTTCGGCTCCGACGCGGAGGTCCTGGCCGACGGGACGAAGGTCGCCACCCGCCAGACGCCGGGCGAGAAGGGCGGCGCCGGTGTCGTGATGTGGACCGTCGACACCATCAGGACCGACGGGAGGCGAGTGGTGATCAGTGCTTTCAACTCCGGCGCCCAGGACACCGCCGCAACCCGCAAGACCCCCGCGCTGACCATGAAACAGCTCCGCGAGATCGCGCTGAGCCCCAAGTGGTGGCAGCAGTAGCCGGGACGGGCCCGCTTGCCGCTACGGGTCCCGTCGGCCGCAGCCGTCCGCCCCGCACGTCCCCAGCTCGAACCACACCGTCTTGCCCTGTCCGTCCTGGTGGCAGCCCCAGCGTCGGGCCAGCGCGTTCACCAGGAACATCCCGCGGCCGCTCTCCGAGGCGCCCGCCTGCAGCACCTGCGGAGTGCGGCGGCCGCCGTCCCGCACCTCGCAGCGCAGGACGCCGTGCGCGGCGGAGAGGGTGAGCCGGAAGCGGCTCGCGGAGTGCAGCAGGGCGTTGGTGGCCAGTTCGCTGACGAGGAGCTCGGCGACGTCCACCAGGTCGTCCCGGTCGGTCAGCCCCCAGACCTCCAGTTGTCTTCGGACCTCTGTGCGGGCCTCGCGGACGGCGGTCGGGCGGGGATCGTACTCCACGCTCGAATGCCCTGCCCGCAGGGGCGGTTGAGGGTACGCGGCGAACTGAGCGTCCGAGTCCGGGTGGGGGGTCCCGGAGAGATCCAGCATGGTTTCAGAGTGTCCTCCCCGGCGGCGCGGCAAACGGGGAGGACTACCTGTTTCCCTACCTGCGTACGGGCGAGCGGTTACCCGTACTGCAGCCGTACGGTCGTCCCCGTCCCGTCCTCACGGATGTCGACGTAGGCGCAGACCTGACGGGTGAACCACAGGCCCTGGTCCGGGTCCAGTTCGGGGACGGGCGGGGGGACGAAGCCGGCCAGCGGGTCGTCGAGGCGGCGGGGTGCGCGCAGCTCGCAGATGCAGGCGGGTGCCTCGCCCCACATCAGGGCGCCGGTCAGGAGGCCGAGGGCGGTGGCCGCAGCGGTGACCGCCTCCGTGAACAACTCGGCGTCCGCGGGCGCCAGTCCCCGGGCGGCCGCCCCTCGACGGACGGCCTCCGGGTACGGCTGGGTGAGCGGTTCCACGGTGGCCGGGGGCAACGGCAGCGGTACGGAGTCCAGTTCGGCCGCGAGCCGGACGGGGTCCTCGTAGACGGCGGTGTCGGGGTGGGCGCGGCGGGCCGCCTCGATGATGGCCGCACCGGCGGTGCGGGTGTCGTAGGCGCACAGGGCCGTCGCCGCCAGTGGTGCGAAGAGGAGGTTGGCGAGCGCCTCGTAGCGGATCCACTCGGTGGTCTCCCGGACGGAGCGTCCTGCGCGGCCGTTCCAGACGGGTTCCATGAGGAGGTGGATACGGCCGCCGGGCCCTGCGTGCGCGGCGAGGTAACCGGCCCCTTGGGCCACGGCGTTGGCGGCCGAGCCGGTGTACCACTCGGTGTGCGGGACGAAGGTGACGCTCTTCGTGTCACCGCCGAGGGCGTCGCGCAGCAGGTCCAGTTTGTCGGGGGCGGCGATGGCCACCGGCGGGGGTTCGCCGGGGGTGCCGAGGCCTTCGGCGAGGAACGGCAGCGCGGCGGCCACGAACTCGTCGTCCGCGCCGTACACGGCCATGCGGTGGTCGAACGGGGTGGGGGCGGGTGGTGTGCTGGTCATGGTTCTCCGCTCTGTGGGGGGTGTGGGCCGGGAGGGGGCTCAGTTCTGGGCGGTCACCCAGGCGGCGATCTGGCTGCGGTTGCTGAAGCCGAGTTTGCTGAGGATGCGTTCCACATGGCCTTCGGCGGTACGGCGGGCGATGACGAGGCGGTCGGCGATCTGCTGGTTGGCGAGGCCCTGGGCGACGAGTTCGGCGACCTCGGTCTCGCGACGGGTGAGGGTGCCGTCCTGCGGGGACCGGGAGCTGCGCCGGCCACTCGTCTCCCGTGCCGGTGCGGGGGGTTGGGGTTCCTCGTCCTCCGTCGCACAGGCGACGAGCTCCGCCAGTCCGAGGGCGCCTCCTTTCTCGTACGACCGCTCGAAGGCGACCCGCCCCAGGGCGTCCGACGCCCGCTCGCCGCTGTCGCGGCGGATGGCGCCCAGGTGGGTCGAGCCCCAGCGGTCCCGGTCGATGTCGGCCCAGGTGCGGTCGGCGCCGCCGAGCAGGGCGGCCGCGTGTTCGTGGGCGCCCGCCCGGGTCGCGATGTGGGCCAGCAGGTCCAGGGTGAGGGCCATGCCGGTGACATCGTTGACGGCGAGCTTGAGGCGCAGGGCCTCGCGGGCGTGCCGTCCGGCCGCGTCCCAGTCCTCCTTGACGGTGTGGGCGAGGGCCAGCATCCGCAGCACGTACGAGCGCACCCACTCCTCGCCGTGCTCCTCGCACAGCCGCAGGGCGCGCTCGCAGACCTCGACGGCGCGGTCGGCCTGGCCCAGGAAGCCCAGGGCGCAGGCGAGTTCGACCTGGTCGAGGCCGTGCAGGCTGAGGTGCTGGCCGGGGACGGGGCCGCGGGCGACGGAGGTCTCGAAGTGGTCGAGGGCGGCGGGCAGTTCGTTGCCGAACAGGCGGATGACGCCGATGACGTAGGCGGCGTGGGCGGCCTCGGCCCGGTCGCCGAGGTGCTCGGCCAGCGCCTGGGCCTCCCGTGCGCGGCGCAGGCCTCCGGTCATGTCCTGGGTGGCGCCCGCCAGGAGACCTGCCACCCACAGTCCGCGGGCCCGCTCGGCGGTCGGTTCGGGGTTGGCGTCGAGGGCCCGCTCCAGCCAGTAGCGGCCCTCGCGGGGCGCCCCGCAGGCGTGCCAGTAGAACCACAGGGTGCCCGCGAGGCGCAGGGCGGCGAGGCGTTCGCCGGGTGCCGTGAGGCTGAAGTCGAGGGCGGCGCGCAGGCTGTCCTGGTCGGCCCGCAGCCGGGCGACGATCTCCCGCTGCCCGGGCCCGAACCAGGCGCGTTCGCAGTCGGCGGCCCGGCGCTGCATCCAGTCGCGCTGACGGCGCCGGGTGGCGTCCTCCTCGCCCTCCAGCCGCCGCAGCCGGTCGAGGCCGTAGTGCCGGAGGGTGTCCAGCAGCCGGTAGCGGACCCCGTCCGGTCCCGTCTCCCGCCCCAGCACGGACTTGTCGACGAGTCCCGCGACCGCCTCCAGCACCTCCTGCGGCCGCACCTCCTCGCCGTCCGCGCACACCGCCTCCGCCGTCTCCAGGTCGAAGCCGCCGGGCAGGACGGAGGCCCGCGCCCACACCAACTGCTCCTCGGCGGTGCACAGTTCGTGGCTCCAGTCGACGGCGGCGCGCAGGGTCTGGTGGCGGGGCAGTGCCGCGCTGCTGCCGGCCGTGAGGAGGCGGTAGCGGTCGTCGAGGCGCTCCAGGAGCTGTTCGACGCCGAGGACCCGCAGGCGTACGGCGGCCAGCTCGATGGCGAGCGGAAGCCCGTCCAGGCGGCGGCACAGGCGGGCCACGGCGGCGCGGTTGCCGGCGGTCAGCCGGAAGCCGGGGACCACGGCGGCGGCACGGTCGGCGAAGAGGGCGAGGGCGGGGTAGCCGTCGGCGCCGGAGAGATCCCCGTCCGGATCGGGGACGGGTAACGGCCGTACCTCCATGAGGTGTTCCTCGGTGAGCGCGAGGCGGTGCCGGCTGGTGGCGAGGACACGGACGCCGGTGGTGCCGTGCAGCAGGGCGGCGGCGAGCTCGGCGCAGGCGGGCAGCAGGTGTTCGCAGTTGTCCAGGACGAGCAGCAGGCGCCGGTCCCGTACCTGCTCGACCAGGGCGTCCAGCGGGGGCTGCGCGGAGTGGTCGTGCAGGCCGAGCGCGTCGGCGGCGGCGAGCGGGACGAGCGCCGGATCGTGCAGTCCGGCCAGGTGCACGAAGCGCACACCGTCCGGGAAGGCCCGTTCCACACGGGCCGCGATGCGTGCGGCGAGGCGGGTCTTGCCCACGCCGCCCGGTCCGGTCAGCGTGACCAGGCGTGCCCTGGCGAGCAGTTCGCGGCCCTCGGTCTGTTCGCCGCGCCGGTCGACGAAGCTGGTGGTCTCGACCGGCAGGTGACGGTCCCGTCGCGGCGCTGATCCGCCCATGATCAGCCTCCCTGACTGCATTTCCCGGGGGCCGACCCCCGGACCCCCAGCAGAAAAGCAGGCTGGCCAGCGTGACCGGCTCGGACATCGCAAGGCGAACCTGAGTGAAGCGGAACCTCACTCTTCTCCGCAATCGGCATATATGCACGTTCCCCTCACACCCGCGAGTGCACTTCGCCGGACGGCGCCTGTGCGGGGGCGGCTGCGCGTACACTCCGGCCGGTTTTCGCTCTATTGACCTGTCCATGCCATTCCCTGACGATGGGCGACACCCGCACAGGTACCTCACAGGCACGTCGCACGAACCACCCCACCTCCCTAGGAGACTTCATGCGACTTCGGATACGAGGCTCGGGCGCCCGCGGCGGCAGACGCACCGCCGCGTTCGCCGCCCTGCTCGCCCTCGCCCTCGCGGCCCCCGTCTCGGCGACGGCCCACAGCGCCCACAAGGCGGCACCTTCGGCCGACGACATCCGCCAGTACGAGATCCACGTCGACCACAACACCCCCGTCACCCGTACCGCCATCGCCGCGGCCGGTGTGACCGTGGACGAGGCCGACGAGGAGACGGTGGTCGTCTCCGGACGCGCGGCGCAGATCAGCACACTCCGCCGGCAGGGCTACGACGTCTCACCGCTGGGCTCGGCGCCGGACCGCTCTTCCGGCTCGGACGGCGTACGGCTCTACGACTTCCCCTCGGCCGACTCGAAGTACCACAACTACGCCGAGATGAACACGGAGATCGACCAGCGGCTCGCTGCCTACCCGAACATCATGAGCAAGCGGGTGATCGGCAAGTCGTACCAGGGCCGGGACATCGTCGCCATCAAGGTCAGCGACAACGTGGCGACGGACGAGAACGAGCCGGAAGTGCTCTTCACCTTCCACCAGCACGCCCGTGAGCACCTGACGGTGGAGATGGCGCTGTATCTGCTGCGCGAGCTGGGCGCCGGTTACGGCACCGACTCCCGCATCACCAGCCTGGTGAACAGCCGCGAGATCTGGATCGTGCCGGACCTCAACCCGGACGGCGGCGAGTACGACATCGCGACCGGCTCGTACCGGTCCTGGCGCAAGAACCGGCAGCCCAACTCCGGCTCCTCGTACGTCGGTACGGACCTCAACCGGAACTGGAACTACAAGTGGGGCTGCTGCGGCGGCTCTTCGGGCTCCACCTCGTCCGAGACCTACCGCGGTGCCGCGGCCGAGTCCGCGCCCGAGGTGAAGGTGGTCGCCGACTTCGTACGCAGCCGGGTGGTCGGCGGCAAGCAGCAGATCACCGCCGGGATCGACTTCCACACCTACAGCGAGCTGGTGCTGTGGCCGTTCGGGTACACCTACTCGGACACCGCGACCGGGATGACGGCGGACGACGCCGCCGCCTTCAAGGCCGTGGGGCAGAAGATGGCGGCGAGCAACGGGTACACCGCCGAGCAGTCCAGTGACCTGTACATCACGGACGGGTCGATCGACGACTATCTCTGGGGCAGTCAGAAGATCTTCGACTACACCTTCGAGATGTATCCGACGTCCAGTTCCGCTGGCGGGTTCTACCCGCCCGACGAGGTCATCGAGCGGGAGACGTCACGGAACCGGGATGCGGTGCTGCAGTTGCTGGAGAACGCGGACTGTATGTACCGGTCCATCGGCAAGGCTGCCCAGTACTGCAGCTAGCGGCTAGTCGGCGTCCTCGGCCTCGGCCTCGGCGCCGTCCTCGAAGTAGGCGTCGAGGACCGCGTCCAGCCGTTCGTCCCACTCGCTGAACTGCGCCCTGGCCGTCGCCTCGATCTCGATCGGGTACCAGCGGCGGTCAGGGGTGTGGACGGTGATGGTGAACCGCTTGCCGAAGCGGGGCGTTTCGGTCTCCACGGCGCCGATCTCGTCCCAGCGGAACTCGCACTCCTGGTCGTCCAGGGCGAGCCGGACGCCCCTGTGATCGGCGACGATCCTGGCCCGCCGGTCGGAGGCCTCGAAGACGGGCCCGTCGGGGGCCTCTTCCTCGTCACCGTCCCCGGTGTCCTCGTCCTCCGCGGCCGGCTCCTGCTCCTCGGCCTCGGACTCGACGTCCTCGTCCTCGCGCTCGGCGGGCGCGGTGTCCTCCGCCTCGGCCTCCTCCGGCTTCTCGGAGACGGGTGAGGTGAGCCCGGGAATGAAGGCCGGGTCGAATCCGGCACCGGTCACGGGCTCGCCCTTCAGGGGCTGGCTGCTCGATCCTATGCGCTGCTCCACAGCGGGCAGTATGGTCGAAGATCCTGTGGCGGACACAGCCAGCCCCAACTTCGTTATGAGACGCCTACACGAACAGGCTCAGCACCGCCGCCACCACGAACCCGACCACCGACAGCACCGTCTCCAGCACCGTCCACGTCCTGAGGGTGTCCCGCTCGCTGATGCCGAAGTACTTGGCGACCATCCAGAAGCCTCCGTCGTTGACGTGCGAGGCGAAGATCGATCCTGCTGAGACGGCCATGATGACGAGGGCGACGAAGGCCTGGGAGTGGTGGCCCTCGGTGAGGAGGGGGGCGACGATTCCGGCTGTCGTGACGATCGCCACCGTTGCCGAGCCCTGGGCCACGCGCAGGACCACGGAGATCAGGTAGGCGAGGACGAGCACCGGCAGGCCCACGTCGTTGAAGGTGTCCGAGAGGGCCTGCGCGACACCGCTCGCCTTGAGGATCGCGCCGAAGACACCGCCCGCGCCGACCACCAGCAGGATGTTGCCCACCGGCTTCAGCGAGGCCGTCGAGACGGTCTCCAGGGACTTGCGGGACCAGCCGCGGCGGATGCCCAGCAGGTAGTACGCCAGCAGCAGTGCGATCGTCAGGGCCACGAACGGGTGGCCGAAGAACTCGATCACCGAGCGGCCGGTGGAGGGGTCCAGCGCGATGGAGGAGAAGGTGGCCGCGAGAATGAGGATCAGCGGGGTGCCGATGATGCCCAGCACCGTGCCCAGCGGCACCGGGTGCTCACGCGGCTCGACGCCCTGCTCCCGCTGCTCGTTGATGACGGCCAGTTTCGCCTCCGCCGCCGCCTCCACCATGTCCTGCGGTACGGCGACGAAGATGCGGCGGCCGATCCATGCGGAGAACGCCCAGGCGGCCAGTACCGCCGGGATGCCGCAGACGACGCCCATCAGGATGACCCAGCCGAGCTGTACGTGGAGCAGTCCGGCCGCGGCCACCGGGCCCGGGTGCGGGGGCAGGAACGCGTGCGTCATCGAGAGGCCGGCGAGGAGGGGCAGGCAGTAGAGCAGGATCGACTTGCCGGAGCGTTTGGCGGCGGCGTAGACGATGGGCGCGAGGACGAAGATGCCCACGTCGAAGAAGACCGGGATGCCGAAGATGAGGCCCGTCAGGCCCATCGCGAGCGGGGCCCGCTTCTCGCCGAACAGGCCCAGCAGGCGTGACGCCAGCACCTCCGCGCCGCCGCTGACTTCGAGGATCGCGCCGAGCATGGTGCCCAGGCCGATGATGATCGCGACATGGCCGAGGATGCCGCCCATGCCGGTCTCGAGGGTGGACACCGCGTCCGAACGCTGAACCGTGCCGAAGAGCTCGGTGACCGACAGGCCCGCCAGCAGCCCCACGGCTATGGAGACGGCGAGCAGGGCGACGAACGGCTGGAGCCTTACCTTGATGATCAGGAAGAGGAGCAGGGCGATACCGATGGCGGCGACGGTGAGGAGACCTGCCGTTCCGTCGATCAGGAGGAGCAGGCCTCCGGTGTGGGGTGGGGTCGTGGGGGCGGGGGCGGTTGCGGCGAGCGGGAAGGACATTGGGGGTCCTCTACGTAAGTGCATGAGCTTTCGGGCAGGGGGGATCGCGGCACGGCACCCCGCGAGGTGCCATGCCGTCCACGACGTGCGGGAGTTGAGGGGACGTCAGCCGAGTACGGCCAGCGCGTCGATCTCGATGAGGAGACCCGCGGGCAGACCGACGTAGACCGTCGTGCGCGCGGCGGGCGGCTGGGTGAGGCCCTGTTCCTCGAAGTAGGCGTTGTAGATGGCGTTCATCTCGGCGAAGTGGTCGACGTCCGTGAGGTAGACGCGGATCATCATCACGTCGTCCCAGCTCGCGCCGCCCTCCTCCAGGATCGCCTTGACGTTGGCGAGGGTCTGGAGGGTCTGTTCGCGCAGGGTCGGGCCGACGGGCGTGGGGGGCTTGCCCTCCTCGGCGGGCAGGAAGCCGACCTGCCCGGCGACCTGCAGGATGTTGCCCTTCTTGACGCCGTGGGAGAACTTCGCGGGCGGGGTGGTGTGGGTCTTGGGGGTGAGTGCGATCTTGTCGGTCATGCGGTGCCCTTCGTGCGCTTCATACGGTGTCCGTCACAGGCGTTCTTCCGGAGTACTCCCCGCTGATCGCGTCGGCCGTGCGGCGCACCAGGGGGAGCAGGGTGAGGAGCTCGTCGGCGGTGACGACGACGTTCGGCGCGGAGACCGACATGGCGGCGACGACCCGGCCGTCGGCACCGCGGATCGGTGCGGCGACGCAGTTGATGGACTCCTCGTGGCCGCCGAGGTCGGTGGCCCAGCCCTGTTCCCGCACCTTGTCCAACTCCCGCAGGAAAGCAGGGGCGTTGGGGGTGGAACGGGAGGTGTACATGGGGTAGTCGAGCTTGTCGGCGAGCGCCCGGCGCTCCCCTTCGGGCAGGTCGGCGAGGAGCAGTTTGGCCACCGCGGCGACGGTGATCGCGACCGGCTTGCCGATCCGTGAGTACATCCGGACCGGGTAGCGGCTCTCCACCTTGTCGATGTAGAGGACCTCGGACTCCTCGTACACGGCGAGATGGACGGTGTGCCCGCACTGCTCGTTGAGGCGTACGAGGTGGGGGTGGGCGATCTCGCGGATGTCCAGGTTCTCCATGGCCTCCTGGGCGAGGGCGATGAGGCGGGCGCCGAGGCGGTAGCGCTGGTCGGACTGGCGGTAGACCAGGCCGTGCTCGTGCAGTGTGCGCAGCAGGCGGAGGGCCGTGGACTTGTGCACGTCCAGGCGGTCGGCTACCTGGCCGAGGTCGGCGGGGCCCTCGGCGAGCAGCGGCAGGATGCTGAGCGCGCGGTCGACGGTCTGGCTCATGGGGTGCGTACCTCCTCCGGGGCCTGCTCGGCTCGGGTCCAGCCGGGGCCGAGTCGAAGTCTCCCCCACGCGTCGTCGTCGAGTGCGGCGAGGCGGTCGGCGTGGTGACGGGTGGGGGGTGGGGCCAGGTCGCCTTGGGCGGTGAGGGCGGCTGCCGCCGTGAGGTGGCCGTGGCGCAGACGTTCCCTCAAGGGGAGGTTGCGGAGGGTGGCGGAGAGGAACCCTGCGGCGAAGGCGTCTCCGGCGCCGGTGGTGGCTACGACGTCCACGGTCAGGGCGGGAACAAAGGTGCCCGGCGTGGGGGCTGGGCGCGGGGAGTTGTCGCTCGCCCGCGCTGACGGGGTGCCGCCTGTCTTTGGGTCGGGAGCCGCCCCAGCGGCACGACTGCCCGCAGGCTGAGGGGAGTGGCCGCCGGGCGGTTTTAGGGGCGCGGGGAACTGCGCGATCAGCCGACGACTGCCCGCGGGCGACACGAAAGCGGTGGCCCCCACGCTCCCTTGCTTCACCACCAGCACCCCCGGCTCCGGCAGCACCGCGCGAACCGCCTCCGGTCCGCCCGTCACCCCCCACGCCTCCTCCGCCTCGTCCTCCCCCACGAAGACGACGTCGGCGCCGCGCGCCAGTTCCAGCAGCACACCCGCCCCGTCGGCGTCCGGCCACAGGCCCGGCCTGTGGTTGACGTCGAAGGAGATCAGCGGGCGCCCGGCCCGCGGCGCGGTCAGCTCGCGCATCAACCCCAGGCACCCCTCCGACAACGCCGCCGTGATCCCCGACAGATGCAGCACCCGGCCCGCGCGCACCACGTCCAGATCCGTGTTGCCGACCGTCATCGCCGAGGCCGCGGAGCCGGTCCGGTAGTACGCCACCTCGTGGGCGGCGGTCGACCGGTCACCAGCCGTGCGGAAGTAGATGCCGGTCGGACGCGCCGGGTCCCGTCGTACGGCGGTGACGTCGACGCCGTACGCCCCGATCGCCTCGACGAGGTGGTCGCCGAACCCGTCGGCGCCGACCCTGCTCACCCAGCGCACGGAGTGCCCGGCGGCCGCGAGGGTGCAGGCCACATTGGATTCCGCGCCGCCGATGGCGCGGTCGAAGGAGGGGACGTCGGCGAGGCGGCCGGGACAGGAGGGCAGGAACGTGACCATGGACTCGCCGAGCGTGACGACATCGACGACCTCGACGGCACCGGAGCCGTCGGGGGCATTGCAAGGTCCGGTCGCGGTCACGATCGTCGTAACTCCTCGGTGGTCGGCGGGCGAGCGGATGGTCGTTGACCCCGCGTTGGCCGAGATGTTAGACAGCGGTGAGCGTTATATGCAATGGACGTTGCACGCACTGCAACACACCTGATCAGGGAGGCTCAATGGGCACGGAAGACCTCGCCCGGCTCGCGGGGGAACGCGTCGACCACCGGTTCAAGGGCCTCCCTCCGGACGCCGAAGGACTGACTGTGGGCGAGCTGGCCGCCCAGCGCCGCAACCTCTTCACCGGCGGCTTCGCGACCCCCGTCCTCGCCCTGTCGGCCGAGCGCCTGGAGCACAACCTCGCGCTGATGGAGACGTATGCGGCCCGCCACGGCCTGGCCTTCGCCCCGCACGGCAAGACCACCATGGCCCCCCAGCTGTTCCGGCAGCAGATCGAGCGCGGCGCCTGGGGCATCACCCTCGCGGTGCCGCACCAGGTGCGCGTGGCGCGGGCGTTCGGGACGCAGCGGGTCTTCCTCGCCAACGAGGTCGTCGACACCGCGGCCCTCCGCTGGATCTCGGCGGAGCTCGACGCCGATCCCGAGTTCCGTCTCGTCTGCTACGTCGACTCCGTGCGCGGGGTGGAGCTGATGGACGCAGCGCTGCAGGGGGGCTCCCGGCCGCTGGACGTCGTGATCGAGCTCGCGGCCGGCGAGGGAGCCCGTACCGGGGTCCGTACGGAGGCGGAGTGCGCGGCGGTCGCCGATGCCGTGGCCGGGACGGGGACGCTGCGGCTCGTCGGTGTCGCGGGCTATGAGGGCGAGGTCCCGCAGGCCGATCCGGAGCGGGTGCACGCCTGGCTGCGGCGGCTGGTCGCGCTGGCCGTGGACTTCGACAAGGCGGGGCGGTTCGCGGGCCTGGACGAGATCGTCGTGAGCGCGGGCGGCAGCGCCTGGTTCGACGCGGTGGCGGACGTGTTCGCCGAGATCCCCGAACTCTCGGCCCCGGTGCTGAAGTTGCTGCGCTCGGGCGCCTACGTCTCGCACGACGACGGCCACTACCGCAAGCTCACCCCCTTCAACCGGGTCCCGGAGGAGGGTGCCCTGGAGCCCGCCTTCCGTCTGTGGACCCAGGTCGTCTCCCGGCCCACCGCCGACCAGGCCTTCGTCAACGCGGGCAAGCGGGACGCGGCGTACGACCTCGACCTCCCCTTCGCCCAGGTCGTCCGGCGGGACGGCGTCGAGCGCCCGGCGACCGGTATCTCGGTGACCGCGCTGTCCGACCAGCACGCCTGGCTGCGGACGACGGAGGAGGCGGACCTGGAGGTCGGGGACTGGCTCGGCATGGGTCTCTCCCACCCGTGCACCTCATTCGACAAGTGGCAGCTGATCCCGGTGGCGGAGGCGGACGGCACGGTGGTCGACTACATCCGGACCTTCTTCTAGGAGGCAGTCCGTGGAAGAGCTGGTCATCCGGGACGCGGACGTCGTGGACGGCAGCGGTGAGCCCTCGTACCGCGCGGACGTGGTGGTCGACGGCGGCAGGATCGTCTCGATCGTCAAGGAGGCGGCCGCCGCGGGCTGCCTGCGTCCGAAGGCGCGCCGGGAGCTGGACGCGGAGGGGCTGGTCCTCTCCCCCGGCTTCATCGACATGCACGCCCACAGCGATCTGGCCCTGCTCCGCGACCCCGACCACAGCGCCAAGGCCGCGCAGGGGGTCACGCTGGAGGTCCTGGGCCAGGACGGGCTGTCGTACGCCCCCGTCGACGACCGCACGCTCGCCGAGGTCCGCCGCGCGATCACCGGCTGGAACGGGTACGGCGACGACATCGACTTCGACTGGCGTTCGGTGGGCGAGTACCTGGACCGGCTGGACCAGGGAATCGCGGTGAACGCGGCCTATCTGGTCCCGCAGGGGACGGTCCGCATGCTCGCCGTCGGCTGGGAGGACCGCGAGGCGACCCCGCAGGAGCTCGACCGGATGCGGCAGTTGGTCGCGGAGGGCATGGAGCAGGGCGCGGTCGGCATGTCCTCCGGGCTGACCTACACGCCCGGCATGTACGCCAAGGACGCCGAACTGACCGAACTGTGCCGGGTGGTGGCGGAGTACGGCGGCTACTACTGCCCCCATCACCGCTCGTACGGGGCCGGCGCCCTGGAGGCGTACCAGGAGATGGTGGCCCTGACCCGTCAGGCGGGCTGCTCGCTCCATCTCGCCCACGCCACCATGAACTTCGGCGTGAACAAGGGCCGGGCGCCCGAACTGCTCTCCGTGCTGGACGAGGCGCTGGCGGCCGGGGCCGACATCAGCCTCGACACCTACCCCTACACCCCCGGCTGCACCACTCTCGTGGCGCTGCTGCCGAGTTGGGCGAGCGAGGGCGGCCCCGAGGCGATCCTGAAGCGGCTGGCGGACGACGAGACGGCCGAACGCATCCGGCACGACATGGAGGTCGTGGGCGCGGACGGCTGCCACGGCGTTCCCGTCGAGTGGGACACGATCGAGATCTCCGGCGTGGCGGATGCGGGGCCGGCCGATTTCGTCGGCCGTACGATCCTGCAGTCGGCCCAGGCGCGCGGCGAGGCCCCGTGGGCCACCGCCCGTCATCTGCTCCTTGCGGACCGGCTGGGCTCGACGATCCTGCAGCACGTGGGCCACGAGGAGAACGTCCGGGCGATCATGCGGCACCGCGTCCACACCGGCGGCTCGGACGGCATCCTCCAGGGCACGAAGCCGCACCCGCGCGCCTACGGCACCTTTCCGCAGTACCTCGGCCGGTACGTACGGGAGTTGGGCGTGCTGTCACTGGAGGAGTGCGTCGCCCATCTGACCTCACGGCCCGCCGCCCGGCTGCGGCTGCCGGACCGGGGCCTGGTCCGCGAGGGCTACCGGGCCGACCTGGTGCTGTTCGACCCGCGGACGGTGGCCGCGGGGTCGACGTACGAGAATCCGCGCACGCTTCCCACGGGCATTCCGTACGTCCTCGTCGACGGCCGCTTCGTCATCGAGGACGGCCGGCGCACGGACGTGCTGGCGGGTCGGGCGGTCCGTCGCAGTCCCGTGCGACGGAACGCCACCCGGCGGTGAGCTACGGGACTACGGCTTGGGCAGGGTGCAGCCGGCGGCGCTCAGGTTCAGCTTGTTGCCGGCTCCGAAGCAGGCCGGGATCTGGTAGGTCTCCTCGGCGTAGTTGATGCCCTGGCGGACGGTCACGTTGCCGTTCGCGTCGACCTCGCACGGGTTGTTCTCGGTGCAGCGCTCGCCGTCCTCGTTGCCGGTGTTGTTGACGGCGACGACCTTGCCGGTGGCGTTGTCGACGACGGGCGAGCCCGAGGTGCCGCCGATGGTCTGGCAGGCGGAGGTGTAGCGGAGGGAGTCCTTCCAGGTCCAGTCACCCTCCTTGAGGCGGTAGACGAAGCCGTCGACGTTGCAGGCGTACGTCTTCTTCCAGTAGCCGGAGACGACGGTGATCGCGGTGCCCGCTGTCGGGTGCGTGTCCTGCACGGTGAGCGGACTGATGCCGTAGGTGCTCTTGATCTTCGCGTAGGTGGTGGCGAGCTGGTAGATCGTGACGTCCGTGTCCGTCATCGTCGAGTACGCCACCTTGCTCGCCCTCAGCGTCCCGACCTTGGTGGCCGAGGCGTTGAGCAGGCTGAAGGAACGGCTGGAGGCCTGGTCGACGATGACCTCGCCCGGCTCCGGGAACCCGGTCTCCAGGCAGTGGCCGTTGGTCAGGACGAGCGCCGGGTCGGTGTCCGCGGAGTTCGGGAAGCGGATGACGGACCCGGAGCAGTTGCTGAGCGCCACGGTGCCGGCGAAGTTGACGGCCTTGACGGTGGGCGTGGCCGCCTTGGTCGTCGTCTTTGTTGCCGCGCCGTCCGTCAGCAGGGGCGCTGCGACCGCGGGTGCCATGCCCGCCCCGGTTATCACCAGGGCCGAGAGCACGGCGAGGAGAGGCTTCTTCATGTGGGGGTCCCCTCTTGCGACTTGGGCGACCGGAGATTTTCCGGCCGCCCATAGATTTGACATGTGCATTGTGAGGGGAGAGGGGTGGTTGGGCAAGAACGTATCCAGCCCTACGGCTGCTTGGGCCCCTTGGTGCCGCCCTGTCCATGTCCGGGCTTGCTGCCGGAATGGCCCGGTCCCGATGCGCTCACGGTGGGAGCGGGCGTCGCCGTGGCAACCGCGGTGGAGGTCCCGGCAGTGGGCTCCTGGGTCACACCCCCGGACGCGGCGCGGCTCGGCGAGATGCTCGGGCTCAGGGAAGCCGTCGACGATTCCACTCCACCGTCCGACGGCCGACCGATGGAAACCCCGCCGGGACCCTTTGAAGCAGTAGCCCCGGCAGAGTCACCTGCCGTCGGCGCCGCACTCTCCTCCTTGCCCTGCACGCCACCAGAGGGCGCGGAGGAGCCTCCGGAGACGGAGAACCCGACAACCAGGGCCAACACCACACCCCCGGCGACGACAGCCCCCTTAAGGGGCGCGGGGAACTGCGCGACAAGCCCCCACACACCCGCAGACGGCCGACGCCCCTTCCCCCGCCTCCCCGCGGAGGGTTTCCGCCGGGAGGGCCGCGGCACATACGTCTCGTCCACCGCCGGAAGCGGAGGCATCTCCCGGGTCTCGTCATACGCATTGAGCCACCCGTGCGCAACGGCCGGATCGGCATACTCCTCGTACGAGGGGACCGACTCCGGCTGCGGGTGGTACACGTTCGGCGGACCCTGAGGTGCCCCGTGTTCGTACTCGGGTGGCCTGGACATGACCGCGAATTGTAGAGACGGGCGGGACCCGTGGGACAGCTACCGGCGATAACGGCCCAAACCCCATGTCTCACGTGGCGGATAACACGGGCCAAGAGGCGTTACCGGGCCGTAAGCTCCCAGACATGCAGGTGATCCAGTCGACCAAGCTCGCCAACGTCTGTTACGAGATCCGGGGCCCGGTGCTCGAGGAGGCGATGCGGCTGGAAGCGGCCGGTCACCGCATCCTCAAGCTGAACACCGGCAACCCGGCGGCGTTCGGCTTCGAGTGCCCGCCCGAGATCCTGGAGGACATCCTCCGCAACGTGTCGACGGCGCACGGCTACGGCGACGCGAAGGGTCTGCTGGCAGCCCGCCGGGCGGTCGTCATGCACAACCAGACCCTCGGCATCGAGACCGACGTCGAGCACGTCTTCATCGGCAACGGCGTCTCCGAGCTGATCGTGATGGCCATGCAGGGCCTGCTCGACGACGGCGACGAGGTCCTCGTACCGTCGCCCGACTACCCCCTGTGGACCGCCGCCGTCTCGCTCTCCGGCGGCACGGCCGTGCACTACCGCTGTGACGAGCAGTCCGACTGGATGCCCGACCTCGCCGACGTCGAACGCAAGGTCACCGACCGCACCAAGGCGATCGTCATCATCAACCCCAACAATCCGACGGGGGCCGTCTACGACGAGGCGATGGTCAAGGGCCTCACCGACATCGCCCGCCGCCACAACCTGCTGGTCTGCTCGGACGAGATCTACGACAAGATCCTCTACGACGGTGCCACGCACACCCCGACCGCCGCCGTCGCCCCCGACCTGCTGACCCTCACCTTCAACGGCATGTCGAAGGCGTACCGGGTGGCGGGCTACCGGGTCGGGTGGATGTCGATCTCCGGGCCGCGCGCCCACGCGGACTCCTACATCGAGGGTCTGACGATCCTGGCGAACATGCGCCTGTGCGCGAACATGCCGGGGCAGCACGGCGTGGTCGCGGCACTGAGCGGACGGCAGACCATCAACGACCTGGTGCTGCCGGGCGGGCGGCTGAAGGAGCAGCGGGACGTCGCGTACGAGCTGCTCACCCAGATCCCGGGCGTGACCTGCGTGAAGCCGAAGGGCGCGCTGTATCTCTTCCCGCGCCTCGACCCCAAGGTGTTCAAGATCAGGGACGACCGGCGGATGGTCCTGGATCTGCTGCGCCGCGAGAAGATCATGGTCGTCCAGGGGACCGGGTTCAACTGGTCCGAGCCCGACCACTTCCGGGTCGTGACCCTGCCGTCGGTCGGGGATCTGCGGGACGCGGTCACCCGGATCGGGAACTTCCTCGATGGTTACAGCCAACTTTAGACGAAATCTAAGCTAGGATGGTTTCCTGACAGCACGGGAGGCCATCCATGTACGAACCGATCCGCACACCTCCTCCCCGCAAGGGGTCTGTCCACAGCACGATGGCCGGCACCACCTCCGCATCCGACTTTCCGCACCGCTCCCGTGAGGAGGAGCTGGACATCCAGCTCGCGGGTCATCTGGGGGCGCTGCTCGCCGTCACGGACGAGCTACGGGGGCTTGCGCCCTGCGCCGATCTCGACGAGGCGGCCGAGCGGCTCGCCACGCAGGTGGCCCGGTTGCGGGGCGGCGTGACGCCGGTCCGCATGTCCGCGGCACCGTCCGACGACCTCATGGCGCTGCACGAGCGGGCCCACGCCCTCGCGGGACGCGCGCTGGTCGTGGCGGCCTCGCGGGCGGACACGGCGGCGGCGATTCTTGCCGCCGAGCAGATGGACGTACATGCGGCGGCGCTGGAGCCCCGCGAGCTCACGTCCCGCTGAGCCTTCGGGCTCCCCTTGACGGCCCCGGTCCGCGTGCACCCGCAGCGACGCGCGGACCGGGAGCCACAGCACTGCGTTGGCTTAGGCCGGGGCGCCCATTCGCCATAGGGTTTCATGTTGCTTTGCGGGTGCGGGTTCGCCGTGGCTGATCGCGCAGTTCCCCGCGCCCCTGAAAAGCCGCTGCAGTGCCGCCGCGCATTAGCCGCTGCGGTGCTGCCGCGCCCCTTAGGGGCGCGGGGAACTGCGCGACAAGCCACGACGGACCCGCACCCGGTAGGCCACAGGCCCCCAACGGCGAAGGCCTGCCGGGCCGCTTCCGTCGGGGCGGACGGAAGCGGCACGGCAGGCCCGAGCCACGCACGCCGTTGTGCGCGGCCTCGCACATCGCACCGCGGCCGGCCGTGACGATCACTGGTCAGGGCATCCGTGCCGGCCGCGGAGTCTGCGGGGTGGGGCTCAGCCCAGGCGCTGCACCAGCGCCCGGTACTCGTCCCAGAGTTCCTTCGGGGTGTGGTCGCCGAAGGTGTTGAGGTGCTCGGGGACCAGGGCGGCCTCCTCGCGCCAGACCTCCTTGTCGACCGTGAGCAGGAACTCGACGTCGGACTCGGAGAGTTCGAGGCCGTTGGTGTCGAGGGATTCCTTCGTCGGCAGGATGCCGATGGGGGTCTCGACGCCCTCCGCCTTGCCGTCGAGGCGGTCGACGATCCACTTCAGGACGCGGCTGTTCTCACCGAAGCCGGGCCAGACGAACTTGCCCTCGTCGTTCTTGCGGAACCAGTTGACGTAGTAGATCTTGGGCAGCTTGGACTGGTCCTTGTCCTTGGCGACGTCGATCCAGTGGCCCATGTAGTCGCCCATGTTGTAGCCGCAGAACGGCAGCATGGCGAACGGGTCGCGGCGCAGCTCGCCGACCTTGCCCTCGGCGGCGGCGGTCTTCTCCGAGGCCACGTTGGCGCCGAGGAAGACGCCGTGGTTCCAGTCGAAGGACTCCGTCACCAGCGGGACCGCGGTGGCGCGGCGGCCGCCGAAGAGGATCGCCGAGATCGGCACGCCCTTCGGGTCCTCCCACTCCGGCGCGATGATCGGGCACTGCGCGGCGGGGGTGGTGAAGCGGGCGTTCGGGTGCGCGGCCGGGGTCCCCGACTCCGGAGTCCAGTCGTTGCCCTTCCAGTCCGTCAGATGGGCCGGAGTCTCCTCCGTCATGCCCTCCCACCACACGTCGTTGTCGTCGGTGAGCGCCACGTTGGTGAAGACCGAGTTGCCCCACAGCGTCTTCATCGCGTTGGCGTTGGTGTGCTCACCCGTGCCGGGCGCGACGCCGAAGAAGCCGGCCTCCGGGTTGATCGCGTAGAGGCGGCCGTCCTCGCCGAAGCGCATCCAGGCGATGTCGTCGCCGATCGTCTCGACCGTCCAGCCGGAGACCGTGGGCTCCAGCATGGCGAGGTTGGTCTTGCCGCAGGCGCTCGGGAAGGCTGCGGCGACGTACTTGGACTCGCCGGTCGGCGGGGTGAGCTTCAGGATCAGCATGTGCTCGGCCAGCCAGCCCTCGTCGCGGGCCATCACCGAGGCGATGCGCAGGGCGTAGCACTTCTTGCCGAGCAGCGCGTTGCCGCCGTACCCGGAGCCGTAGGACCAGATCTCGCGGCTCTCGGGGAAGTGCGAGATGTACTTGGTCGAGTTGCACGGCCAGGGGACGTCCTCCTCGCCGTCCTCCAGGGGCGCTCCGAGGGTGTGCACGGCCTTGACGAAGAAGCCGTCGGAGCCGAGCTCGTCGAGGACCGGCTGGCCCATGCGCGTCATCGTGCGCATGGAGACCGCGACATAGGCGGAGTCGGTGATCTCGACACCGATCGCGGAGAGGTCCGAGCCGAGGGGGCCCATGCAGAACGGGACGACGTACATCGTCCGGCCCTTCATGGAGCCGCGGAAGACGCCCTTCTCGCCCTGGAAGATCTCCCGCATCTCCGCTGGGGCCTTCCAGTGGTTGGTCGGGCCGGCGTCCTCCTCCTTCTCGGAGCAGATGAAGGTGCGGTCCTCGACGCGCGCGACGTCGGTCGGGTCGGAGGCCGCGTAGTAGGAGTTCGGGCGCTTGATCGGGTCGAGTTTCTTGAAGGTGCCCTTTTCGACGAGCTCCTCGCACAGGCGCTCGTACTCGGCCTCGGATCCGTCACACCAGACCACGTTGTCCGGCTGAGTCAGTTCGGCGATCTCGTTCACCCACGAGACCAGTTCCTGATGCTTGGTGGGGATGACGGTGGGAGCCGCGTTGTCGCGCGCCACGATTGCTCCTAAATGAGGGATTTTTGTTTTGGAGGCCCCGTGGGGGCTGCGGCCCGGATGCTTCGTGGCTGGATCTTCAGCGCTCATCCGGTGCCGACCGCACTCATTTGATCATCCGACGAGAGTGCCCATATGTCCAGAGGGCCTCACAGGTGAGCGGAGTGGGGATCGTCACGCGGAAGAGTGTTTCCAAGCGTGTTTTTGCGTGCACGTTGAGTTCATCTGAAGGTTCTTTTGCCCGACGGCCCCAGGCGCCAACTGCCGTGAGATGATGGCCACTCTTGGCCCGTTCTCGGCCCGCACTCATCCGCAACTTACGGTCGCGTAGGTACGATGAAGGGCATGACTGCGCCCGTCCCCGACGCGCCAACGGACACGCCGGCCGCCGGCCGCGGTTCCGCCGCGCCCTCCATTCCGCACCAGATCAAACAGCACGCCCAGCAGCTCGCCGAGCCGATCAAGCCGAAGCTCCGCGGCTGGCTGCACCTCGGTATGTTCCCTGCCGTGCTCATCGCGGGCCTGGTCCTCACGGCCCTCGCGGACTCGACCAGAGGCCGCATCGCCTGCGGGATCTACGTCCTGACGGCCTGCCTGCTGTTCGGCGTGAGCGCGCTCTACCACCGGGGGAACTGGAGCCCGCGCATGGACGGCATCCTGCGCAGGCTCGATCACGCCAACATCTTCCTGATCATCGCGGGCACGTACACACCGCTGACGATGCTGCTGCTGCCGGGTGGGAAGGGGCAGTGGCTGCTGTGGGGCATCTGGGGTGCCGCGGCGGCGGGCATCATTTTCCGGGTCTTCTGGGTCGGCGCCCCGCGCTGGCTCTACACGCCCTGCTACATCGCGATGGGCTGGGCGGCCGTCTTCTTCCTGCCGGACTTCATGCGCGCGGGCGGCATCGCGGTGCTGGTCCTGGTGATCGTGGGCGGTCTTCTCTACAGCGCGGGCGGCGTGATCTACGGCATCAAGCGGCCGAACCCGTCACCGCGCTGGTTCGGCTTCCATGAGGTCTTCCACTCGTTCACGCTGGCGGCGTTCGTCGTCCACTACGTGGGGATCTCGCTGGTGGCGTACCAGCACGGGTAGTACCTCGCAGCACCGCAGGGCCACGGCTTCCGAGCCGTGGCCCTTTTTGCATGCCCGAAGCAGATTGAGAGCTCAACCCGATTGACAGCGACCATATTTTGAGAGCTACTCTCATTTCATGGTTACTACCACCTTGAACCCACGGCGCTGGTGGGCCCTCGGGGCCCTGGTCGCGAGCATGCTCACGCTCGGATTCGACACGACGATCCTCAACGTGGCGCTGCCGACCATGGCCGCCGATCTCGGCGCCACCACCGGCCAGCAGCAATGGATGGCGGACGCGTACGTCGTCGTCTTCGCGGCGCTGATGCTCCCCGCCGGGCTCCTCGGCGACCGCTTCGGGCGGCGGCTGATGCTGATCGCGGGGCTCGCGGTCTTCCTCGCCGGTTCGCTGGCGGGCGCGCTGGCCGGGGACGTCAACTGGGTCATCGCCGCCCGTGCCCTGATGGGCGTCGGGGCCGCGCTGGTCACCCCGCTCGCGCTCTCCGTCGTGCCCACGCTTTTCGCCCGCGACGAGCAGCCCAAGGCCACCGCCATCGTCTCCGCGGCCTCCGCGCTCGGCCTGCCGCTCGGCCCGATCATCGGCGGCTGGCTGCTGAACCACTTCTGGTGGGGCTCGGTCTTCCTGGTCAACGTCCCGATGGCCGCCATCGGCATCGCCGCCTGCGTCTTCCTGCTCCCCGAGACCCGCGACCCCGCCTCCCCCAAGGTCGACACCGTCTCCACCGCGCTCACCGCGACCGGCCTCGGCGCCCTGGTCTACGCGATCATCGAGGCACCCACCCGCGGCTGGGGCGACCTGCTGGTCCTGGCCATGCTCGCGGCGGCCGTCGCCCTCATCACCGCCCTGGTCCTGCGCGAACGCCGCGTCGAGCGCCCCATGCTGGACATGACCCTCCTCGCCCACCGCGGCTTCCTCTTCAACACGATCGCCGCGACCCTGGTCATGTTCGTCCTGTCCGGCCTGCTGTTCGTCCTGCCGCCCTATCTCCAGGCGGTCCTCGGGAGCGACGCCTTCGGCACCGGCGTACGCCTGCTGCCGATGATGGGCGGCATCCTGATCGCCTCCCGGACCGCCCCGCAGGCCGCCGTGCGCTTCGGCGGACGCGCCACGGTGAGCGCGGGTCTGGTGGTCCTGGCGTTCGCCGCGTTCCTCGGCAGCCGTACGACGGTCGACTCCGGCTACGGCTACACCGCGCTGTGGCTCTCGATCACCGGCCTCGGCTTCGGCTTCTCGCTCATGCCGGCAATGGGCAACGCGCTGGGCGCCCTGCCCCGCGACCGCGCCGGCAGCGGCTCCGGACTGCTCATGACGCTGCGCCAGGTCGGCGGCGCGATCGGTATCGCCCTGCTGGGCAGCCTGCTCGCGGGCGCCTTCCGCGACCGGCTCGACGTCACCGGGCTGCCCGCCGCGGCCGCCGACACCGCCGGGGACTCCGTGGTCGCGGCGCACATCGTCGCCGAGAAGGCACACCCCGACATCGCGGCCCACCTGGCCGCCTCCGCGAACAGCGCGTACGTCCACGGCATGGGCCTGGTACTGCTGGTGTGCGGGGCCGCGGCGCTGGTATCGGCGCTGCTGGCGGCGGCGTTCCTGCCGAACACCCGGGCCGGCCGGGCCGCCGTACCGGCGGAAGGCACCCCGGACATGGTCGCCCCGGCGGCCGATGCCCGACAATGAGCCGCATGACGGCCGCACGTTCCCCCCTCTCCCCCGCCGACCGCTCCCAGCTCGGCCTGCGCGAACGCAAGAAGATCAAGACGCGTGAGGCGATCCGCACGGCGACCTACGCGCTGATCGGGGAGCAGGGGTACGACGCCACCACCATCGAGCAGATCGCCGAGCGGGCCGAGGTGTCGCCCTCGACCGTCTTCCGGTACTTCCCGACCAAGGAGGACATCGTCCTCACGGACGAGTACGACCCGCTGATGCTGGAGGAGTTGCGGGCACGGCCCGCCGACGAGTCGTGGATCGAGTCGGTGCGGCACATCATGCAGAAGGCGCTGGACCTCATGGCGCAGGAGAGCCCCGAGGTGATCCGGCTGCGGGCACAGCTCGGGGTCCAGGTCCCGGCCGTCCGTTCCAGGATGTACGAGAGCATGTCGGAGACCGGGCGCCTGATGCGGGGGGCCATCGCCGAGCGCTTCGGCCTGGACCCGGACGGCCTCGAGGTCCGCGTCTACGCGATGTCCCTCATCGGCGCGCTCATGGAGGTCAACATGTACTGGGCGGAGAACGACTTCGGGGGCGACCTCGGGACACTCATGAACCGCGCCCTGGACGTCCTGGAACACGGCCTCCCCACCGAAAAGCCCTGAGCCCGCGGCCCCGACGCATGACATCCTGACCGGGTGAACGGTCCCGAGATCCACGTCGAGTTCGCCCCCGGCCTGGCCGTGTTCGTCCAGCACAACCTGGAGCGGAGGCTCGCCACCGACGGTGTCTCCTCCCTCGGCCATGTCGTCGAGTCGGCCGGCGTCCCGCTCACCGAGGTCGGGACGCTGTGGGTGGAGGGCCGCGAGGTGCCGACGTCGTACGTCCCCGCCGAGGGCGACCGTGTGGAGGTCCGCACCGTCGAGCGCCCCCAGCAGGTGCCCGGCGCTCCCCTGCGCTTCCTCCTCGACGTCCACCTCGGCACGCTCGCCCGCCGGCTGCGCCTGCTCGGCGTGGACACGGCGTACGAGTCGACGGACATCGGCGACCCGGCACTCGCCGCCCGCTCGGCCGCCGAGCAGCGGGTCATGCTCAGCCGCGACCGGGGCCTGCTGCGCCGCCGCGAGCTGTGGGCCGGGGCGTATGTCTACAGCACCCGGCCCGAGGACCAACTCCGGGACGTCCTCGACCGGTTCCGGCCCGAACTCAGGCCCTGGACACGGTGCACCGCCTGCAACGGGCTGCTGAAGGAGGCCACCAAGGAAGAGGTCGCCGACCAGCTGCACGGCGGCACGCACCGGTCGTACGACGTCTTCGCGCAGTGCCGGGACTGCGGCCGCGCCTACTGGAAGGGCGCGCACCACGAACAGCTGGTGGCCATCGTGGAGCGTGCGTTGAGCATGCGTACCCAGGAGGGTTGAGTAGCCGCACCGATCACCGCGGCCCGGCCGGCGCGATGGGATGGCGGCATGTACACAGCGCAGCAGCAGTCCGCCGGCCGGCTCCTGACCGGTCTGTCCGTCACCGGCCTCGTGCTGCTCCTGCCGACCGTCGGCCTCGCCTGGCTCGCCGTGCTCGCCGGCGAGCGAGGCAGCCGCTGCCTGGAGTACGGCGAGCAGTGCTCGCAGATTCCCGGCAGCCTGCTCTACGCCCTGTTCTACGCGTCCGCCGCAACCGGAGTGGCGGTACTGGCATGGCCCCGGCACCGGGCGATGCCCGCCCGGGCCGGGGCCGTGGTGTTGCAGTGGGTTCTTCAGTTCACGCTTGGCCTGCTGATCCTCAGCGGCGCCTGACGTCCGCCTTTCCGCAGGCCAGCCCGTCCTTGTTCGGGTCGAGACCCAGCGGGTCGTCGCTGCCGTTGACCTTCAGGCGGCCGTAGTGGTTCTGCTTGAGCCAGGTGCAGCGGGACTTGGTCGTCGCCTTCACGCCCGGCGGGAACACGGTCGGCACACACACGTTGACCGAGCCGTAGTGCCGGTCGCAGCCGGAGATGGTGACGGGGACCTTCACCGAGGTGCGCTTCTTGCCGGGCCCCGCGACCTTGCCCGACAGGGAGTCGGCGAAGGAGTGGACGTGGGCGTCGGCGGTGGTGGCGCTCAGGGCCTGCGGGCCCTGGAGGTGCACCCACTTGGCCACCGAGGGAACCCCGTTGGCGTCGACCGCGAAGAGCATGTACCAGCCGGGCGGGGCCACGTTGGGGTTGCTCGTCACGTTCAGGTCGACGTTGTTGCCGTCGACGGACAGCGGCAGGTCGACGAACCGCTGGTTCGGGTCGGAGGAGTGGGTGACGGCGGCGGGGCGGATCAACTCGGCCTTGACGACGGGGTGGTCGACGGTGATCCGCTGGGTGTCGCCGTAGTGCCACTCCGTGTTGATCATCGAAGTGATCGTCGGGCGCTCGCCCTTGAGCAGATAGGGCGGGGTGTAGATCGACACGTTGTGGTTCCACGTGCCGTTGCCCGGGTTGTCACCCGTCGCCATCACACGGCCGTCGGGCAGCAGGAACGCGGAGGAGTGGTAGCCGCGGGCCTCGGGGTCGGCGGCCACCGGGTCGAAGGTGTTGGTGTCCGGGTCGTAGAGGGAGGCCTCGTGGACCGGGTTGGCGCGGTTGTGCAGTCCGCCGCCGGTCTCCAGCACCTTGCCGTCGGGCAGCAGGACCGCGGAGACGTACATCTTGCCCTGGTTGCCGGTCTCGGCCACCGGACCGTTGCCGAGGTCGACCGTGCCCTGCGGGATCGGGGGCCCGGCGACGTAGGACGGGTTCGCCTGCTTGAGGTCGATGACGTCCGTCAGACGGTTGGCGTCCGGGTTGGACTCGATGTTGCCGCCGCCGAGGGTGAGGACCTTCTGGTCCTGCGCCGGGGGCAGCAGCACGCTCGCGGACTGGTCGCGCTGGTCCTTGTTCTGCAGGCCCGGGACCTGCGTGACCGTGTTGGCGTTGTAGTCGTAGATCGCCGAGCCGGTGCCGGGGATGTTGTTGCCGAAGACATGGCTGCCCGAGTAGAAGAGACGGCCGTCCTGCATCAGGATCATCGACGGGTACAGGCCCCAGTACGACCAGGTCTGGTTGACCTGCCACAGCGCCAGCCACTTCTGCTGGGCGTTCGACCAGTACTCGGCGGTCACCGAGCCGGTCGAGTCCTCGCGCAGACCGCCGAAGGAGACGACGTCACCGTTGCCGAGTTCGGTCGCCGAGGGGTACCAGTGGCCGTCGTTGAGGTCGTTGGTCTTGCTGTAGGTCTCGGTCTTCGGATCGAAGATGTACGAGTCCTTGTAGCCCTCGTAGCCGTGCGAACCGTCCGCCGCCGGGAACGCCTTGTTGCCGCTCAGCACCAGCACCCGGCCGTCCTGGAGCTGGATGTGGCCGGAGCAGAACATGTCCTTCGGGGTCGGGATGACCTTGTAGGAGCCGTCGGCCGGGTTGTAGACGGCGCTGGTGAACGTGCCCGCGTTGAAGTTCTCCTCGCTGTTGCCTGAGCCGGCGATCAGCAGCACCTTGCCGTTGTTGAGGACGACGGAGTGCATGGAGCGCACCGGGTTCTGCGTGGGCAGCACGTCCCAGCGGCCGTTGGCGCACTGGTCCGCCGTGCCGGTGCAGGTGGCGGGCGGCGTGACGTCGGGGACCTGGTCCATCGTGTAGTCGTCGGTGGTCGCCGAGCCGGTGCCGTAGACGGAGACGCCCCAGGTGATGCGGTCGGTGCCGGTCGGGACCTCGGGTGTGCGGACCGTCGCCTGCGTCCAACTCCCCTGCATTTGCAGGGTTTTGAGGTCGGTCCAGTACTGCCAGCCGGCCGTGGTGTCGTGCCGGAACAGGGTGATGTTGGCGTCCGGTGTGGTCGTCTTGTACCAGAGCGACAGGTCGTACTGCTTGCCCGCCGTCACCACCGGCGCGCAGTCCGTCGACTCGGTGATCAGCGCCTTGCGGTCGCCGTCGACGCGGCGGGTGAGCGACACCTTCATCGCCTTGGACCCGCTGTGGGCGTCGCTCGTCGTCTCGAAGGTGAAGTCGTTGTCGCCCCAGCCGGACTTCTCCCAGCAGTACGGCATCCCTCCCGTGCCGTCCGTCTCGAAGCCGGGGTTCTTGACGAGGTTGGCGGCCTCGGCGGACTGGGGTGAGGTGAGGAGCAGACCGGCGGTCAGGGCCCCCACCCCGACCAGTGCGGTTCTCCTGCGGAATCGGTTCACACGGCTCTCCTTGCTGATGTGCTCTTCCCGCGGCCCCTGCGCGGGAGGTAGACCAGCGCTTCGGTCCCGACGAAGCGCAGAACGAAGGTCGTCACGAGCGCGAGCGCGGTGGCGGTCAGCGCACCCATCCCGAACCGGTGCACGAACAGTGCGATCAGCGGGATGCGCAGCACCAGGTCGGCGTTGGCGAGCAGCGCGAACCGGCCGAGGCGGTCCCACCACCGCCGGTGGGCGCGGCGGTCGCGGAACAGCAGATGCTCGATGAGCACGAAGTTCCAGGCGACGCCGAGCTGGTTGGCGAGGATCTCCGCCGGCACGTAGTGCAGGCCGGCGACCGTCAGCGCCCACAGCCCGACCAGGTTCGGCACAAAGCCGCTCGCGCCGATCAGGCCGAACGCCACCATGCGGGCGACGGGCGAGGCGGTGCGCAGTCCGACGAGATGGCGCAGGAAACGGAAGCCCTCCTGCGCGGACGACTTGGACTCCCCCGCGAAGCGGTCCTGGAAGACGAAAGGCACCTCGGTGACCTGGCGGGGGCGGCTGCGGACCGCCAGCTCCAGGAGGATCTTGTAGCCGAGGGGCCTCAGGGCGTCCGCCGTGATGCCGCTGCGGCGGATCGCGAAGAACCCGCTCATCGGGTCGCTGATGCCACGCAGTCTGCGCGGGAACAGGGACTTCGTCAGCCAGGTGGCCCCGCGGCTGACGGCCACCCGGTAGCTGCCGGCCAGGCCCGCGCGGCTGCCGCCCTTGATGTAGCGGGAGGCGACGACCAGTCCGGCGTTCGCGCGCTCGCCGGTGGCCACCAGCTCCGGTACCAGCGACGGCGGGTGCTGGCAGTCGCCGTCCATGACGACGATCCAGTCCGACCCGGCCGCCTTCATCCCCTCGACGACCGCGCCCCCGAGCCCGCCGACCGGCTCCTCGCGGTGCAGCACGGTGACCGGGAAGGGGCAGTCCTCGGCTGCCTCGCGGATCACCTCGGGGGTGTCGTCGGTGGAGTCGTCGACGAAGACGACCTCGCAGGGCAGGCGGGAGGGCACCGACTCGGTGATCTGGTGCAGGAGCCGGCGGATGTTCGCGGACTCGTTGTACGTCGGTATGACGATGGTGACGGCGCCGGGTTCGGCGATCTCGGTGCCGCGTACTGCGGGATCGTCGAGCTCTCCGGGGGCGGTGTACTCGTGGGTCATCGGACGCCTCCGGAGGCGGTCTGGATCTGCCGGATCTCGATGCGGTCGGGGCCGGTGCCGAAGGTGGCGACCGGCATGGAGTGCTCGATGGCCGCCCTGACGTTGGGCAGGTCCACCGCGTCGCGCCGCACCGTCGGGGAGGCGACCACGTAGTCGAGGTCCTTCCAGCCGTGCGGCATCGTCTTCGTCACGGCCGGGTCGAGGTCGGCCTTGTAGAACCAGATGACACCGAGCCCGGGCCGGTATCCGTCGTGCACCAGGTCCAGCCAGAGCGCGTCGTCGACCAGGACGCGGGTGTTCTTCGGGTCCGCGACCTCGGTGGCCAGCCACTTGGAGGCGGACCGGTAGGGGGCGTTGGCGTCGGCGGTGACGGCGGTGCGGTCGCCGTCGTACCACTTCGGGACGACGTAGGCGCCGGCGGCGAGCGCCAGCACGGCGGCGAGGGTGTAGCGGCCGTACGTCGTCCAGCGCGGTTCGTCGGGGCGCCGCCACCTGCGCAGCACTGCCTGCGCGACGGAGGCGGTGCCCCCGGCGAGGACCAGGGCGAGGAAGGGCAGCGCCTGGATGACGTACATCGCGGGCAGATAGCCGCCCGGGCGCAGAGCCAGCGCGGTGAGGATCGCGACGGCGAGTGCCGGTCCGGCGAGGGCGCGCGCGGTGACCGACCAGCGCCAGCCGGCCACCAGCAGCAGGGCGCCGGCGAGGCCGCCGAGCGGCAGGACGCGGTCGTAGTAGAGCCACGAGTGCAGGACGCCCCAGGAGCCGGAGCCGCGGTCGAGGATGAAGCCCGAACCCGGCCTGGTCATCTGGTACTTGGCGCCGTCGAACAGCGAGACGTGCCCGCCGCCCGGGAACAACTCGCCCTTCAGCAGGGCGAACAGGGGATAGCTCAGGCCGATCAGGGTGCAGGCCGTGACGGCTCCCGTCACCGCGAACTTGCGGGTGTCGCGGTGGCTGTGCCGCCACATCGTGACGAACAGCGCCGGGAGGACGACGAGCATCGTCTCCTTGGTGAGCACCGCCGTGGCGGCCGCGAGGCCCGCGCCGAAGTGGTGCCAGAGGTGGCGGCTCGGGGAGGCGGCGAGGGTGAAGGCGAGGAGCGTCCACATCACCGCGAGGTTGTCGAGGAAGATCTCGCGCTGGAGGACGACGGAGAGCGGCGAGAGCCCGAAGAGGGCCATCGCGAGCCCGGCGGCCCAGCGCGGCAGGGACAGGCGGCGGGCGAGGACGTAGACGAGGACCGCGCTGACCGCGGAGACGATCAGCATCACGACGCGCATGGAGCCGACGGTCATCGAGCCGGGGCTGAGCCAGGACGGGATCCAGGTCAGCAGGGCTATCTGGATCCAGCCGAGGGGCGGATGGTCGTACCAGTAGGTGTAGTGGGCCAGGCCCCTGCCGTGCTGGACCGCCCAGGCCTGGGCGAGGTAGGTGCCCTCGTCGTCGCTGAGCGTCGGGTAGTCCGCGATGTTCCAGCCCTGCACGACGAGGATCGCCACGAGGAGCGCGCCGCACAGCAGGAGGTCGGGGCGGGAGGAGCGAAGGCGCCTGGGCGGCGCCGTCGGGCCGGTCGAGCCGGTTTTGGGCGCAGGCTGCCGCTGCGCGGGGACCTTCGGAGTGGTCGCCGCGGGAAGTGTGGAGGTCACGCAGGGACGTCCTCTCGGAGTACCGCTGTGTCGTTGAGATGTGCGCCGACGTGGCTGGTCAGCTCCCAGTCGTTGCGGCCGCGCTGCTCACGCCATACGGCGCGGATCGCGGCCCCCGCGAGGAGGACCTGGTAGAAGGGGCCGCCCACGACCAGCTTGAGGTAGTGGACGAGGCGGACGTGAAGCCCGTACTGCTTGCCGAAGTCGTGCAGTCCGACGACCTCGAAGACGAAGGTGACCGCCGCGGTGACCAGCGGCAGGAAGGTGAGGAAGGCGATTGCGACGGGCACGTCCAGGAAGAGCGCGACCGCCGCGTTGAGCGGAATGATCACCCCGGAGAAGGCCTGCAGGAACGGGGTCATCAGCGTGTACCGGGCGAGCAGCCGCTGCCCGAAGCCCGGGAGCTGCTTCCAGTCCTTCTTCCGGTAGACCTGCAGGAAGCCCTGGTTCCAGCGGGTGCGCTGCTTCAGCAGCGACATGAGACTCCCGGGTGTCTCCTCGCGGGTCACCATGTCGGAGTCGTAGGCGACGACGACCTTCTTGCCGACGGACGACAGCCGTACGCCCAGGTCGCAGTCCTCGGCCAGGCAGTTGGGGTCCCAGCCGTCCGCCTCCCTGAGGACGTCCGTCCGTACGAAGACGGTGTTGCCGCCGAGCGGGATGAACCCCTTCTGGGCGTGCAGATGCAGCCGGGAGCGGAACCAGAAGAAGTACTCCAGGCAGTTGCGCAGGGAGTACCAGCTGGAGTGGAAGTTGATGAGCTGGACGCCGCCCTGCACCACGTCCGCGTGCGTGGTACGGAAGGCGTGGTCGACGTGCGCGAGGAGCTCGGGATGGACCTGGTCCTCGGCGTCGAAGACCCCGACGACATCGCCGCGGCAGTGCGGCAGCGCCGTGTTCATGGCCTTCGGCTTGTTCTTCTTCTCGTGGGTGTCGACGACGACCCGCACGCGTGGATCGCGCGCGGCCGCCTTTTCGGCGACCGCCGTGGTGTCGGGGTCGTCGTGCCCGACGATCACGATGATCTCGAAGTCGGTGTGCGTGGACTCCAGAAGCCGCTGGATCGTGTGGTCCAGCACGGCCTGCTCGTGCCGCGCGGGCAGCAGCAGCGAGAAGGAGACGTGCTCGGCCCCGTCCGGACTGCTGAACCGGGTGGAGGCGAGCACTTCGGGCGTTCGCCACGCGTGCATCTGCCACCACAGGGTGAAGGCCGCCATCCAGAACAAGGCCAGTGAAACGGCAGCGATGAAGACAGACGTCAGCAACAGATCCCCCCAGATCCCCAATGCCCCCTGCCGCGACAACACGTCACATCTGTCGCGGAACTGTGTAGACATTAAGGGTGGTCTGTGAAGTCCGCAGGCCGTTTCAATGAAGAACGCATTTCTTCACAACGGGTCCCGAGAGTGAACAATTGGAACACCGCTTACGTAACTGCCCCTTGCCTGCTGGCATTTCAGCTGGTCAGCGCGGTGCGCAACTGGTCCGGATCGGTGGTCGGAGCATCGCAGGTGAAGTTACGGCAGACGTAAGCCGCAGGTTGACCCTGCTGCAGCGGCCGGTCGGCGAGGAGCGGAAACTCGTCACTCCCCGGAGTCCCCACGGCCACGACCGCGCCCGGGGCGCTGCCCAGAAGCGCCGTGCGGTGCAGGGCCCTTGTGGCGGGATCGTCCAGCGCAGGGCCGACGATCGCGACCTCGCGCGGCCCGTCGAGAAGGGCCTCGGCGACCGCGAGCCCCCAGCCGATGAAGCGCGGCACCCGGGGCCCGAGCGCCTTGACCACGCCCAACGCCCGTTCCGCGGCGGCCCGATGGACGTTGACATTAGCCGCTGCCGCGGCGGGGGCACCGGTGTGGGCGGCGTAGCCCAGCAGGGCGCCCGCGGCGGCGGTCCAGCCGGACGGCGTGGCGTTGTCGGTGGGGTCCTGCGGCCGGCGGATCAGCTGCTCGGCGTCGGCGGCGGTGTCGTAGAGACTGCCGGACTCGGCGTCGACGAAGCGGGCGAGGACATGGTCGAGCAGGAACCCGGCGAACTCGAGCCAGACGCCCTCGCCGGTGACGGACGCGAGCGCGAGGAAGCCCTCGGCGACATCGGCGTAGTCCTCCAGCACCCCGGCGTTGGCGCCGGCCCGGCCGTCCTTGCTGGTACGGGCGAGACGGGCCTGCTCGTCCAGATGCAGCCGGACGAGGAGATCGGCGGCGCCGACCGCGGCCTCGACCAGGTCGGGGCGGTCGAAGTAGGCGCCGGTCTCGGCGAGGGCGGCGATGGCGAGACCGTTCCAGGCGGCGACCACCTTGTCGTCGCGGCCGGGAGCGGGGCGCTCGCTCCGCCTGTCGAGCAGCCGCTCACGGATGGAGGCGATCTTCGCGGCGTCGAACAGGCCGTCCTGCTGCGGGAGTTGGAGAACGGACTGGCCGTGCTCGAAAGTGCCCTCCTCGGTGACGCCGAAGTAGTGGGCGGCGAGCCGGCCGTCCTCCTCACCGAGGACCTCGGTCAGCTGCTGAGGCGTCCACACGTAGTAAGCGCCCTCGACGTGCCGACCCGTCCCGTCGTCGCTGTCGGCGTCGAGGGCGGAGGCGAACCCGCCCTCGGCGGTGCGCAGTTCACGCACCATGAAGTCGGCGGTCTCCAGCGCGACCCGGCGGGCGAGCTCCGAGCCGGTGGACCGCCACAGGTGCGCATACACACGGCACAGCAGGGCGTTGTCGTAGAGCATCTTCTCGAAGTGCGGGACGACCCACTCACGGTCCACGGAGTAGCGGGCGAAGCCGCCGCCGAGCTGGTCGTAGATGCCGCCGCGGGCCATGCGCTCACAGGTGTCCGCGGCCATCTGCAGCGCGCCCTCGGCGCCGGTGCGGGCATGGTGGCGCAGCAGGAACTCGATCACCATGGACGGCGGGAACTTCGGTGCGCCCCCGAAACCGCCGCGCTGCGGGTCGTACTCACGGGTCAGCCCGAGCAGCGCCTGCGCAAGCTCCTCCTCGCCCGGGACCTGTGCGTCGCCGTAGGAGATCTCCCGTCCGGCGAGGTCCCGCACGATCTTCCCGGCGACCTCGGAGACCTCGTCCCGCCGCTCCGACCACGCCGAGCGGACGCCCTCCAGGACCTGCCGGAAGGAGGGGCTGCCGTGGCGGGGGGCGGGCGGGAAGTAGGTGCCGAAGTAGAACGGCTCGGCGTCGGGTGTGAGGAACACGGTCATGGGCCAGCCGCCCTGGCCGGTGGCGGCCTGGACGGCCTCCATGTAGACGGCGTCCACGTCCGGGCGTTCCTCGCGGTCGACCTTGACGCTGACGAAGTGCTCGTTGAGGAAGTCGGCGGTGGCCTGGTCCTCGAAGGACTCGTGGGCCATGACATGACACCAGTGGCAGCTGGAGTACCCGACGCTCAGCAGGACCGGTTTGCCGCTCTTGCGCGCCTCCTCGAAGGCCTCGGCCGACCACGGCCACCAGTCGACGGGGTTGTCCGCGTGCTGGAGCAGGTAGGGGGACGTCTCGTGAGCCAGTCGGTTCGGCATGAGGTCCATCCTGCCGCAGTACCCCCGGCGGCACGCGCCAGGCATCTCCCGGACGCCGGTGATCGCCGCCCTCTGTCGCTGACGCCTTCCCCGAAGGACACTCGTACGCAAAGGAGTTGCCGCCGGAGGGGGATGCGACATGCGGGACAGCCATCGGGCGGATGCCGAACGGCTGTTGGCCCGGGCCGTGGAGGAAGAGGTACGGCGTTCGGGCGGGCGCACCGACGGGGCGGTGCTGCTGTCACGGTCGCGCGGCGCGCTGGACGCGATGGCTCAGACGGCCGCCGAGGAGTACGAGGCCTACACACGCGCGCTGGACGAGGCGGAGGGCGACCGGCTCACCTTCGGACAGCGCTACGCGAAGGAGGGCGCCGGGACTCCCCTGCTGGTGGCGGTCGTCGCGGCGGTCGCGGCGGCGGTGGCCGACCTGGCCTTCGGCACGGACACCGGTACGGCGGTGGGGGTGGGCGTGACGGCCGGCGTGGCCGGCGCCGCGGCGACCGTGATCAAGGTGGCCGGTTCCCATCTGCCCGCCGCACACCACCGGGCCGGCGCCGCGAACCAGCCCGGCGGTCCTGAACAGCTGCGGCTGCAGTGGCTGACGGCACTGGAGGTGCGTGGCATCCGGCCGTTCCTCGACCAGCAGCGGGTGCGCGCCGCATCCACCGGCCCGAAGAAGCCGGGACCGCAGCTGCGCGGCACCGACAAGAGCGCGGCGGCCCGTGGGCGGAACGTTCTGGCGCAGTCGTTCGCCCAGATCCCGGAGCCCGCGGGCGCGTTCGCGGGGCGGCGGCAGGAGATGGCGCGGATCCGGCAGTGGGTGCAGGCGTCCCGCGCGAGCACGGACACCCGCCCCACGGTGGTGATCCTGCACGGGGCACCCGGCAGCGGCCGTACGACCCTTGCCATGCGCGCCACGCACGACCTGAAGGACTACTTCCGCGGCGCCTGCGTGGTCGACCTGCGCGGCGGCAGCCCGGAGGAGGCGCCGCTGTCCACCCGGGACGCCCTGCTGCACCTGCTGAACCGGCTCGGCGCGCCCCGCGAACAGCTGCTGTTCCGTGAGCGCTCCTCCCCGGACCAGCAGGTCAAGCGGCTGAGCGAGCTGTACCACCAGCATCTGACGGGCTTGCCGGTCACGGTCGTCCTGGACGACGCCTCGGACCCCGAGCAGATCCGTACGCTCGTGCCCGAGCGCTCCGACAGCCTGGTCCTGGTCACCGCCCGCGAGCCCCTGGAACTCCCCGCCGACCTGCAGGCCCATGTCCATGAGCTGCCGGTCGAGCCGCTGGACGCGGCAGGCGCGGAGGAGCTGCTGGACGCGGCGGCACAGGACAGCTCGGGGCCGTACGACGCCGATGCGGCGGACCGGATCCGCGAGCTGTGCGGCGGGCTGCCACTGGCGCTGAGCATCGCCGGATCGTCGCTGGGCCCGCGCTCGCCGCGGCAGCTGGCCACGGATCTGGCGGCGTACGGACCCGTGGAGCCGATCGAGCGCGTGCTGTGGCTGCGCTACACCGACCAGTCGGAGGCGGCCCGCCGGCTGCTGCGCCGGCTGGCGCTGGCCGGGCGGGCCTCCCTCGGTGCCGCCGCGGCCGCCTCGCTGCTCGCGACGGACGAGACGGAGGCGACCCGCCATCTGGTGGCGCTCTCCCGGGCGGGCCTGATCGACCATGTGCGCGGCAGCCGCTACCGCCTCCACGACCTGGTGCGGGCCTTCGCCCAGGCCCGGCTGCTGGACGAGGAGGAGGCGGGCGAGCGCACCGCCGCGCAGGAGCGCCTGATCGTGAACTACGCCGACCTGGCCGACTCGGTGCTGCGGCTGGTCGACGGCAACATGTCGACCCGCTCGGACCGCTTCAGCCCGCACGGCTTCACCTCCCTGGACGAGGCGCTGCGCTGGCTGGACGACGAGTCGAGCTTCATCACCTCCACGCTGCGGCACGCGGAGGGCGTGAACCAGGCGGCGGTGCTGAACCTGCTGGGCGCGCTGTGCGACTACTGCCTGCTGCGCGGCGACCTCTACCGCCTGGGCGAGATCAGCGAGCTGGCGCAGGCCGTCGACCAGGGTCTGCTGGTCCGCTCGGTGCAGTGGCGCACGGGCATCGCGGCCCGTCAGCTGGGTGAGCTGGACAAGGCGCGGACGACCCTGACCTCGGTGGTCGACCTGTACATGGAGGCCCACCACGACGCGGGCGCGGCCCGCGCCCTGTGCTCCCTCGGCATCACCCTGCACCACCAGGGCAATCTCACGGAGGCGGCGGCGAAGCTCCGCGAGGCGCTGGAGCTGCAGGCGGCCCCCGAACTGGCGACGGACCGCGGCTGGACGATGCACGCCCTGGCCGCGGTGGAACGGGACCGCGGCCATGTCCAGGAGGCCCTGCGCCTGCTCGCCGAGTCCCTGGTCCTGCACCGGGCCGGCGAGTCCGTGCACGGCGAGGCCTGGGCCCACTTCCAGCTCGGCCAGCTGTCCCTGCGCATGGGTGACGTCCCGCGCGCCGAGTCCGAGCTGAACGCGGCCCTCGACCGCTACGGCCGCACCCGCGACGCCCGCGGCGAGGCCTGGGCGCTCACCCAGCTGGCCCGCGCCCGCCTGGTCGCCGGCGACCCGTCCCAGGCGGTGGACGGCCTGCGGCAGGCGGCGGCCCGGCACCGGGACAACGAGGACGCCCGCGGCGAGGCCTGGACGGTCTACTACCTGGGCCAGGCCCTGGAGGAGACCGGCGACCTCGACCAAGCGGTCCGTGAACTGGAACGCTCCCGCACGATGTTCTCCCGCATACGCGACGTCTACGGCCTGGCCTGCGCCCGCCACCACTCGGCGAGAGTCACCCGCGACCAGCGCGCCGCCCAGACGGGCTCACTCAGGAACTCCGGTTTCGCCCGCCAGCTCCTGGTCGACGCCCGGGCCGACTTCCAGCGCATCGGCGTCGCCCACGGCGAGGCATGGACCTGCCTGGAACTCGCGGTCGTGGACGCGGGAAATGCCCGCAACCAGCAGGCACTGGCGCTGTGCGACGACGCGGTGGACCTGTTCACCTCGTACGGCGACCAGCGCGGCGCGGACTGGGCGCGCTTCCTGCGCTGCACGCTGCTCCCCTACGCGGCTCCCGGCGGCGTGGAGATCGGCACGGCGGTCGCCCAGGAGGAACTGGCCCAGCTCTCCCGCACCGGCCATCCCCTGCGGGACCGGAAGCTGGACGACTACGTGGAGGCGTATCAGCTGCTGCTGGAGCGGGGCGTGAACCTGGAGGAGGGCTGGCAGGCCTGGCGGCTCGGGATGGTGCCGAGCCGGCATGCGCGGGAGGTGATGGGGGTGGCGGTACCGGCCAGTCACTGACCGCCGGCCACCCCCGCTCCCACTGCGTCAGCTCCGGCGCGCCTCGGAGTCGGCCGGGGACTCCGCGGACCCGGCGTCCGCGTCGGCCGGCTCCTTGAACTTCACCTTGCCCATGTGCCGGTTCATCGACTTCATCAGGGCCCACACCGCCAGGGCCATCGCCGCGAAGACGATGAAGCCGAGGACGCCGGGGGTGACCTTGTTCTCGTCCACCTCCTTGGCGAGGGGGACGAGGTGCGTCATTGCCAGGCTCACGCTTGCGCTCATGTCAGGCATTGTCGCGGACGCCCGCGAAGAGGTCGTCCTCGGGGAGGGAGGTATCGACGAGGGACTTCGCCAGCTCGTACTCCTCCGTCGGCCAGACCTCCTTCTGGATCTCCATCGGGACCTTGAACCAGCCGCCGTCGGGGTCGATCTGCGTGGCGTGGGCGATCAGCGCCTTGTCGCGGATCTCGAAGAACTCGGCGCACGGAATGTGCGTGGTCAGCGTGCGCTCGACGCGCTCGAACTCGCTCCAGCGCTTGAGCCAGTCCCCGTACGGCGACTCCAGGCCGCGGTCCAGCATCGCGTTGTGCAGCGCTTCGGTGCGGGGGCGGTTGAAGCCCTGGTTGTAGTAGAGCTTGAGCGGCTGGTAGATGGGGCCGAACTCGGACTCCGGGTACTTCTCGGTGTCCGCCGCGCCCTCGAACGCCACCATCGAGATCTTGTGGGTCATGATGTGGTCGGGGTGCGGATAGCCGCCGTTCTCGTCATAGGTGGTGATCACCTGGGGACGGAAGGAACGGATCTGCTTCACCAGCTCGCCGGCCGCCTTGTCGACGTCCTCCAGGGCGAAGCAGCCCTCGGGCAGCGGGGGCAGCGGGTCGCCCTCCGGCAGACCGGAGTCGACGAAGCCGAGCCACTCCTGCTTGACGCCGAGGATCTCGCGGGCCTCGTCCATCTCCTTCTTGCGTACCTCGTGGATGTGCTCCTCGATGTACTTGTCGCCCTGCAGCTTGGGATTGAGGATGGAGCCGCGCTCCCCGCCCGTGCAGGTCACGACCAGCACGTCCACCCCCTCGGACACGTACTTCGCCATGGTGGCCGCGCCCTTGCTCGACTCGTCGTCGGGGTGGGCATGCACGGCCATCAGTCGCAGCTGGTCAGTCAAGACTCAATCCTCGGTAAGTCGGCGCCCGGTGTGAACCGGCGCGATCGGCGGCTTCTATAGTGACCGAATCCGGGGGAGAAAAATTCCGTGGTCCGGTTTCGGAGAGGACGATCATGAGTACGGCGAGCACGCGGCTGCCCGAGGGTCGCTACGGCCGCTCCTCGGACGAGCGCGCCGACCGCAAGCTCAAGATCGCCGGGGCTGTGCTCGGGGCCTTCCTGCTGGCGCTGATCGGCTACTTCGCCTACCACTACGTCGCCCAGAACAAGATCAGCGCCGAGGTGATCACCTTCGATGCGCAGAAGGACTCGGTGAAGGTGCACCTGGAGGTCCGCAAGGACGCCGACGCCTCCGGCTACTGCACCATCCGCTCCCAGTCGAAGGACGGGACGGAGGTGGGCCGGGCCGACTTCCGCTTCGGCGGGCACGCCACCCGCATCGACCGGGTCGTCACGCTGCGTACGACCTCCGAGGGCACCACGGCGGAACTGCTCGGCTGCCACGCCGACTGACCTCAGCCGGAAATACACAAGCCGTGACCTGCATTGATGCAATTCTGATGGCTTATGTCCTCCCCCTTCAGCCGCTGAATTGTTAGGCTCGTGGTTTCGCCCATCCGTGAAGGACCATTCTTCTGGGTAGGGCGATGCTTTGTATTCCCAGTACCTACGAGGAGCACCTGTGACCCAGACCAGCGAGAACGTCACCTGGCTGACCCAGGAGGCGTACAACCAGCTCAAGGCCGAGCTGGAGTACCTGTCTGGTCCTGCGCGCACGGAGATCGCCGCCAAGATCGCGGCCGCGCGCGAGGAGGGCGACCTGCGTGAGAACGGCGGGTACCACGCGGCCAAGGAAGAGCAGGGCAAGCAGGAGCTCCGTGTGCGCCAGCTGACCCAGCTCCTGGAGAACGCCAAGGTCGGCGAGGCCCCGGCCTCGGCGGACGGCGCCGTGGCCCCCGGCATGGTCGTGACGATCGCCTTCGACGGCGACGAGGACGACACGATGACCTTCCTGCTCGCCTCGCGCGAGTACGCGAGCTCGGACATCGAGACGTACTCGCCGCAGTCCCCGCTGGGCTCCGGTGTGATCGGCCACAAGGTCGGCGAGGACGCGGAGTACGAGCTGCCCAACGGCAAGAAGGCCTCGGTGAGGATCCTGAAGGCTGAGCCCTACACCGGCTGATCCGGTCTGCACGTCCTTTGGTGCCCCCGGCGTCCTGGTGACGCCGGGGGCGCCTTCGTTCAGTCGGTCACGCCGTCGCCGAGCGGTACTTCCGCACCGCCAGCGTCCTGAATATGACGATGATCAGGACCGAGTAGATCAACGAGGCCCACACGGGGTGCGCCATGGGCCAGGCGTCCGAGGGCGAGACGCCGGGGTTGCCGAAGAGCTTGCGGCAGGCCTGGACGGTCGCGCTGAACGGGTTCCACTCGGCGATGTGCCGCAGCCACGGCGTCATGCGGCTGGAGTCCACGAACGCGTTCGAGATGAACGTGACGGGGAACAGCCAGATCAGACCGCCGGAGGTGGCCGCCTCGGGCGTGCGCACCGACAGGCCGATGACCGCGCCGATCCAGGTGAACGCGTAGCCGGTCAGGAGCAGCAGGCCGAACGCGCCGAGCACCTCACCCAGGTTGGTGTGGGTACGCCATCCGACCAGCAGGGCGACCATGGCCAGCACGAACAGCGTGAGCGCCGTCTGCACCAGGTCGGCCAGCGTCCGCCCGGTCAGCACCGCGCCGCGTGCCATGGGCAGCGAGCGGAAACGGTCGATGAGCCCCTTGTGCATGTCGTCGGCGATGCCCGCCCCGGCGCCCGCGGTGGCGAAGGTGACCGTCTGGGCGAAGATGCCGGCCATCAGGAACTCGCGGTAGACCTGGGGGTCCGTGGTGCCGCCGATGTTCATGGAGCCGCCGAACACATAGCTGAACAGCACCACGAACATGATCGGCTGGATGAGGCCGAAGATCACCATCTCGGGGATCCGGGACATCCGGATCAGATTGCGTTTGGCAACGACCAGCGAGTCGCGGATCGACTGGCTGACCGGGTTCGCGGGCGGTGCGACCCGCACGGCGTCGGTGACGGCGCTCACTTGGCTGCCTCCTTCTTCTGCTTGCGGTCCTTGGTCTCCGCCGGCGTGCCGGTCTCCTCGTCCTTGACCTCCGCCACGTGTCCCGTCAGGGACAGGAAGACGTCGTCGAGGGTGGGGCGGCGCAGGCCGATGTCGTCTATCTCGATGCCGCGGGTGTCCAGCTCCCGGATGACCTCGGCGAGCAGCTTCGCGCCGCCGGTGACGGGCACCGTGAGCTTGCGGGTGTGCTCCTCGACGGTGAGTTCGCCCTTGCCGAAGCCGGTGAGGATCTCGCCTGCGGTCGACATGTGTTCGCGCTCGTGCACCACGACCTCGACGCGCTCGCCGCCGGTGCGGGCCTTGAGCTGGTCGGAGGTACCGCGGGCGATGACATGGCCGTGGTCGACGACCACGATGTCGTGCGCGAGGTGGTCGGCCTCCTCCAGGTACTGGGTGGTGAGCAGCAGGGTCGTGCCGCCGGAGACGAGTTGTTTGATGACCTCCCACAGCAGCTGGCGGTTGCGGGGGTCGAGGCCGGTCGTCGGCTCGTCCATGAACATCACGGGCGGCGAGACGACCAGGGCCGCCGCGAGGTCGAGTCGGCGGCGCATGCCTCCGGAGTAGGTCTTCGCGGGCCGGTCGGCGGCGTCCGCGAGGTCGAACTGGTCCAGCAGCTCCCCCGCCCTGGCCTTCGCGGCCCTGGCCTTCATCTGGTACAGCTGGCCGACCATCTGCAGGTTCTCGCGGCCGGTCAGATACTCGTCCACCGCGGCGAACTGGCCGGACAGGCCGATGGAGCGCCGCACCTCGTTGGGCTGCTTGAGGACGTCGAGGCCGGCCACGACCGCCCTGCCGCTGTCGGGGCGCAGCAGAGTGGTCAGACAGCGGACCGCGGTCGTCTTGCCCGCGCCGTTCGGCCCGAGCAGGCCCAGCACGGTGCCCTCGGGGACATCGAGGTCGACGCCGTCCAGAGCCCTTACGTCGCCGAAGGTCTTGACCAGGCCTTCGGCATAGATGGCGCCTGGCATATGAGTCTCCACGTCGTCGGGAATTCTTCGGAAAGCCTTGGGTTGCGCACTTGTTCCGCCTGTCGGGTGGCGTGTCAGGCGACTGTCACGGACACACACCATAACGCGATGTATCGCGTCTCTCAACGCATTTACCGGATCGAATGGCGAAGAGCTTCTGACCTGGGGTTTCTGCTGGTCCCCGGTCGCCGGGCGACTCAGTCGATGACCGTGTAGCCCGCCTCGCGCAGCGCCCTGCCGACCTCGGCGCAATGCTCCCGCCCCTTGGTCTCCAGGTGCAGCTCGACCTCCGCCTCCGTGAGCCCGAGCCGTGGGTCGGTCCGTACGTGACTCACATCGAGGACGTTAGCGTCCACCACTGACAACACCCCGAGAAGCGTCGCGAGGGCCCCGGGCCGGTCCGTCAGGCGCAGCCGTACGGCCAGGTAGCGGCCCTGCGCCGCCATGCCGTGGCGCAGGACGCGCTGCATCAGCAGGGGGTCGACGTTCCCGCCGGACAGCACCGCCACCACCGGGCCCTCGAAGGCTCCCGGCTCGCTCAGCAGCGCCGCCACCGGGCTCGCACCGGCCGGTTCGACGACCAGCTTGGCCCGCTCCAGGCACAGCAGCAACGCGGTGGACAGGGCGTCCTCGGAGACCGTGCGGACCTCGTCGACCAGCTCGCGGACGATGTCGAACGGCACGTCGCCGGGCCGCCCGACCTTGATGCCGTCGGCCATGGTCGCCGGGTGTTCGACCGACACCGGGCGCCCGGCCGCGAGCGAGGGCGGGTACGCCGCCGCGCCCTCCGCCTGCACGCCCACGATCCGTACGTCCGGCCGCAGCGCCTTCACCGCGATCGCGATACCGGCCGCCAGTCCTCCGCCGCCGATGCCGACGACGATGGTGCGCACCTCCGGGCACTGCTCGAGGATCTCCAGCCCGACCGTGCCCTGGCCCGCGATGATGTCCGGGTGGTCGAAGGGGTGGATGAACACCGCGCCGGTCTCGGCCGCGTACGCCTGTGCGGCGGCCAGCGTCTCGTCGACCACCTGCCCGTGCAGGCGCACCTCGGCGCCGTACTCGCGGGTGGCGCTGATCTTCGGCAGCGGGGCGCCCTTCGGCATGAACACCGTCGCGCGTACGCCGAGCAGCGAGGACGCCAGTGCGACGCCCTGCGCGTGGTTGCCGGCGCTGGCCGCCACCACCCCGGCGGCCCGCTCCTCGGGCAGCAGCCCGGCGATCCGGACGTAGGCGCCGCGCAGCTTGAACGAACCCGTGCGCTGAAGGTTCTCGCACTTGAAGTGCACCGGCGCGCCCACCAGCTGGGACAGATGCCTGCTGCCCTCCATCGCCGTCACCCGCGCCACGCCCGAGAGCATCTTCTGGGCGCCCCGCACGTCGTCGAGGGTCACGGGCCGAAAGGAGTCAGCCGTGCTGTAGCTCATGACCCAAGCATCGCAGTTCACAGGCGCGCACGGTCGCTGTGACCAACGTCCGAGACTGGTTTGCGCAGCGCCGGTACGGCTTGCCCCCCGGCCGCGTACTCTGTCCCCCATTCCAGACAGCCCCCCTTCATGAAGTGAGCCTCCGGCCATGCCCACAACACCTGAAATGTCGATGGACATGACGACCGTCGGTGACACCGGTCTCCTCGACACGCTGCAGCACGAGGTGGCGGTCTTCGCCCGCCGTGCCGAACAGACCCGGCTCGGCGGCGTCGGGCAGGTGCGCAACTCCATGGACCGCGCCGCATACCTGCTGCTCAACCGGCTCGACAAGGAAGGCCCCATGGGCGTCAAGGCGCTCGCGGCGAGCATGGGCATCGACTCCTCGACGGTCACCCGGCAGGTGGCTCCGCTCGTGGACACCGGGCTCGTCAAGCGCACGTCGCACCCCGAGGACGGCCGCGCGGTGGTGCTCCAGCTGTCCCCGCGCGGCCAGTCACGGCTGGAGGAAGTGCGCTCCTCGAGGCGTCAGTTGATGGCCGAGCTGACACACGACTGGGCGCCGGAGGAGCGTGAGGCGTTCTGCACGCTCCTGACGCGCTTCAACACCGCTCTCTCCTCCCGGATGGCGGCCCAGGGGGTACCGGCGCCGGAGGCGTCGTCGGCCTCGTAGCCGCCCTCGGCACGCGCGCCCGCCCTGTTCGGTACGCGCGCGTGCCGCGCAGCTCTTGACCGAAAGGCCACCCCTGGCCTCAGATGAGACCGGGCCCGCCGTACGCGGTTGTGCACCCCGTGCGCGGCCGGGTCCGTTCGGTCAGGGTCGCGTCAGGGCGGGAGGCGCGGTGCGACAGCGGCAGGTGTTCCAAGGTGCCCGCCGGGCCCGTGAGTTCGAGGCGTTCGTCGCGGGCGCGGCAGGGCGGCTGCTGCATGCCGCCACGCTGCTCACGGCGGAGGCCCCCGACGACAACCCGCGCGCGCGGCGCCTGCTGACACTGGCCCTCGCGCACACGTACGCGTGCTGGGACCGGCTGCGCGGGGAGGACCCGTACGACCACGCCCGCCAGTACCTGGCGAGCCGCTTCGCGCGCGGTGCCTGGCACCAGTACGGCGGTTTCGGGCGGGGTCGCCCGCATCCGGGCAGTCCGCTGGCCCTGCTGGCACCGCAGGAGCGTCTGATCCTGGTCCTCAGGCTGTACGAAGGGGTCGGCGAGGAGCAGACGGCGGCGCTGCTCGGCCTGCCGACGGAACGCGTCCGCGCGATCTGCGACCGGGCCACGGCGACGCTGCTGCATCCGCCGCGCAGCCCGGCACCGGCGGTCGGCGGGGCGAAGGTGGCGCCGTCATGAGGCGCGCCGGCGGAGGGTGCGCATGAACCGGGCCGAGCGCGAGGCCGCCGCACGGCGGATCATGGAGCAGGTGCCGCCGCCGGTGCCGCCGGACCTGTACGCGGAGGTCGTGCGGCGCGGTGCCCGCAGCCTGCGCCGCAGGACGCTCGCGCGCCGCCTGACATGGCTGCTGCTGTGCGCCGCGAGCGTGGCGTTCCTCGTGTGGGCCATGATGGCCCGCCCGTGGGTGGAGCCGCCCTCTCAAACGACTCCCCCGTACACGGGCTGGTGAGCGGGCGGATCGGCTAGCCGAGCGCCTGCTGCAGGTCCTCCAGGAGGTCGTCGACGTTCTCGATGCCGACGGAGAGGCGTACGAGATCCGCGGGCACCTCCAGGGCCGAGCCGGCCACGGACGCGTGGGTCATCCGCCCGGGGTGCTCGATCAGCGACTCGACGCCGCCCAGGGACTCGCCGAGCGTGAACACCTTGGCGCGGTTGCAGACCTCGACGGCCGCCTCCTCGCCGCCCTCGACCCGGAAGGAGACCATGCCGCCGAAGGACCGCATCTGCTTGGCGGCGACCTCGTGACCGGGGTGGTCGGGCAGGCCCGGGTAGAGGACGCGCGTCACGCGTGCGTGCCGGGTGAGCATGTCGGCGACCTTGCCGGCGTTCTCGCTGTGCCGGTCCATGCGCACGGACAGCGTCTTCGCGCCGCGCAGCACCAGCCAGGAGTCGAAGGGGCCGGCGACCGCGCCCATCGCGTTCTGGTGGTACGCGAGCTCCTCGCCGAGCGCCTCGTCGGCGACGACCAGTGCACCACCGACGACGTCGGAGTGGCCGCCCATGTACTTGGTCAGCGAGTGCACGACGACGTCCGCGCCGAGCGCCAGCGGCTGCTGCAGGTACGGCGTGGCGAAGGTGTTGTCGACGACGAGCTTCGCACCCGTGTCCCGGGCGATCTGGGCGACCGCGGCGATGTCGGTGATGCCGAGCAGCGGGTTGGAGGGGGTCTCCACCCACACGACCTTGGTCTTCGGGGTGATGGCGGCCCGTACGGAGGACGGATCGCTGGTGTCGGCGACCGACCATTCCACCCCCCACCGGGCGACGACCTTCGCGAACAGACGGAACGTGCCGCCGTACGCGTCATTGGGGATGACCACGTGGTCGCCGGGGCTGAGCAGCGTACGCAACAGGCAGTCCTCGGCCGCCAGTCCGGACGCGAACGCGAGGCCGCGACGGCCGCCCTCCAGGGCTGCGAGGTTCTCTTCCAGGGCGGTCCTGGTGGGGTTGGCGCTGCGGCTGTACTCGTAGCCGCCGCGCAGACCGCCGACGCCGTCCTGCTTGTAGGTCGAGACCTGGTAGATCGGCGGGACGACCGCGCCGGTGAGGGGATCGGCGGTGTTGCCCGCGTGGATCGCGAGGGTCTCGAAGTGCTGACTGATGTGCCTGTCGCTCATGGGCACCGAGGGTAGTGCGCTCGCGGGGCGCGCGCCGGACGGCGGGGCGCGGGAGGCCGTACTGCCGGGTTTTCCCTCGGTTCCGGCACCGGTTCGGGGAGTTTTCCACAGGTCGCCGGCCGGGTTCGCCAATTGTCACCGGCGTCTGGAACGCTTGAGCCATGGAATTTCTCTGGGTCCTGATCGCCGCCGTCATGCTGGGCTTCGTGCTGCTTCCCGTCCTGCGGCGCAGGCGGGGCATGATCGAGCAGGTCCCGGCCGGCCACCCGGACGCCGCCGACCCCGCGAACTACGGATTCGTGCGGGAGGAGGAGCTGGACGTCCGTATGCCCGGCCCCGACCAGGACCTGCTCGACGTCCTGGACCTGGTGCAGCGCACGCAGGAGCACCGCGCGGCCTCCCAGCTGCTGGCGGGCACGGAGGCGGAGGGCGAGCTGCGCTGGCAGCGTGTGCAGGCCTTCGCGGGTGCCGCGTCGCTGGAGCTGCAGCAGCGGCCCGGCGGGGTCAGCGAGACCCCGGGCGGTCAGTGGCTGAGGGTGTGGCGGGCCGAGCAGCCCAAGGACGCGGGCGGCGCCGCGGTGCACGCGGAGTTCCTGGTCCAGCAGGCGTGGCGGACGTCGACGCCGGGCACGGACGAGTTCCGGATCATCATGGAGGAGGCGAAGGCGGCGTGCGGCGATGCGGCGCTGCTCGCCCCCGGTGACCCGGTCCCGTACATCATCGAGCTGTCGGTGGCCCGCGGGCTGGCCTACTCGCAGCCGGAGTTCGAGCAGCTGTGGCTGAGGATCCTGGACCGCGCCCCGGCCCACATGGGCGCACACCTGGCCGCCCTGCACTACTGGTGCGAGAAGTGGCACGGCTCGCGCGAGCTGGCGTACTCCTTCGCGGAGGCGGCAGCGGCGCGCGCACCGCAGGGCTCCCTCCTCGCCGCGATGCCCCTCTTCGCGGTCTTCGAGCACCTGCCCGAGGTGAACCTGGTCAGCAGCTTCTACCAGAGCGAGACCGTGGCGAAGGCGATCCACGGGGCGCTGCACGCCGTCCACTCGGCCCGCCCCGACGACCCGATGCTCGCGCACGTACGCCATCTGCTGGTCTTCTTCCTGGTGCGCGCCGAGCGCTGGGCGGAGGCCATGCACCAGCTCATACACATCGACGGCCATGTCGGCGCGCTCCCCTGGACCCTGTCCGCCGACCCGGCAGCCGAGTTCGCGGTCTACCGGGCGCTGGCGGTGGCGGGCTACGAGGCGAACGGCGGCAGTCCGGCGACGCTGCCGCACTGAGCAGGCGACGGGGTGGTCAGCCCTCCGTGCGGGCGGGCAGCCGCCATCCCGGGCGGGGGAAGTGGCAGGTGTAGCCGTCCGGGTAACGCTGCAGGTAGTCCTGGTGCTCGGGCTCGGCCTCCCAGAAGGGGCCGACCGGCTCCACCTCGGTGACCACCTTGCCCGGCCACAGGCCGGAGGCGTCCACGTCCGCGATCGTCTCCTCGGCGATCCGCTTCTGCTCGTCGTCCACGTAGTAGATCGCCGAGCGGTAGCTGAGGCCGATGTCGTTGCCCTGGCGGTTCTTGGTGCTCGGGTCGTGGATCTGGAAGAAGAACTCCAGGAGCGTCCGGTAGTCGGTCTTCTCGGGGTCGAAGAGGATCTCGATGGCCTCCGCGTGCGTGCCGTGGTTGCGGTACGTCGCGTTCGGCACGTCACCTCCGGTGTATCCCACCCGGGTCGCCGTCACGCCCGGAAGCCGGCGGATCAGCTCTTCCATCCCCCAGAAGCATCCGCCCGCCAGCACGGCCCTCTGCGTCTGCGCAGCCATTGCAGTCCTCCCATATCGGTCAGCTCGGTCACTGGGACGACGCTGCTCGCGCACCATCGGCATCCCGTGCCCACCCCCCTCAACGCGCGAGGGTCCCGGGCGATTCCGGCCCGCCCCCCGAGGTAAAACCGGTCGCCGCGCGGGGCGGCCGTCCCCCACGCTGTATGCCATGGAAGATCCACAGCGCGGCATCCGTGCGGTCCACACAGAGTCCACGATCACCGTCTACCAGGCCTACCCACCGGAGATCGGCGGGCCCGCGGCCCGCACGGGACGTTTCCCGGCCGCGTGGAAGCGGGACCGGATGACGTGGATCAAGCCGTCGTTCCTGTGGATGATGTACCGCTGCGGCTGGGGCACCAAGGCGGGGCAGGAAACCGTGCTCGCCGTCGAGATCAGCCGGGGCGGCTTCGAGTGGGCGTTGCGGCATGCGTGTCTGTCGAGCTACGAACCCCGGGTGCATGCCGACCGTGCTGCCTGGCAGGGTGCGTTGAAGACGGCGCCTGCTCGGGTGCAGTGGGATCCCGAGCGGGATCTGCGGCTGCAGGCGCTGCCGTACCGGTCCCTGCAGCTCGGGCTCTCCGGCGAGGCCGTACGACGCTACGCGGACGAGTGGACGGTCGCCATCAGGGATGTGACCCCGCTGGCCCGGCAGATACATGCGTACGTGGGGAACGGGAACCTCGACTCGGCGGCCCGGCTGCTTCCGCCAGAGCGCCCTTACCCTGCGGCGGACGGACTCCTGGCCCATCTGCGTCCGTCGGCGGGACAGCGGACGGACGCTAATTCGGTTGCCGCGTCGCGTGCCGATGCGGGCTAATGCCACCCATGGCTGACATCCGGGGCTCGTACGACGGTCTGTTCACCGCGGTGCCCAACCGGCTGGCGGAGTTGCTGGACGCCGGGGACGTGGGCGGCTCGGTGGCCGTCTTCGTGGACGGCGAGCCGGTGGTGGACGTGTGGGGCGGGTTCGCCGACGCCGAGCGCACCGTGCCGTGGGAGCGGGACACGATCGTGGGCGTCTTCTCCGTCACCAAGACCATGACGGCGCTGTGCGCGCTCGTCCTGGCCGACCGCGGCGAGCTCGACCTGGACGCACCCGTGGCCCGGTACTGGCCGGAGTTCGCCGCGGCGGGCAAGGAGCGGGTCCTGGTGCGGCACCTGCTCTCGCACACCGCCGGTCTGCCCGACTGGGACGGGCCGGTCGAGGAGATCTACGACTGGCCGGCCGCCACGGCACGGCTCGTCGCGCAGGCCCCGCAGTGGGAGCCGGGCAGCGCGGCCGGATACCACTCGCTCACCCAGGGGTTCCTCGTGGGCGAGGTGGTGTGGCGGATCAGCGGGCGGAGCGTGGGCGAGTTCTTCGCTCAGGAGATCGCCGGGCCGCTGGGGGCAGACTTCCACATCGGGCTGGCCGCCGAGCACGACCGGCGCGTGGCGCTCACGGTGCCGCCGCCGGGACGGGACGAGGAGTACACCGCGAGCGCGCCCGGCCGGGGCTCGACGCCCGCCGCCGGGACCGCCATCCGGGTCCGGGACGGCAACAGCGTGGCCTGGCGCCGTGCGCAGATCCCCGCGGCGAGCGGATTCGGCAACGCCCGGTCGGTCGCGCTCGTGCAGTCGGCGATGGCCTGCTCAGGGACACTGCGCGGAGTGCGGCTGCTGTCGCGGGCGGGGTGCGAGCGCGCCTGGGAGGAGCAGTTCAGCGGCGACGACCGGGTGCTGGGCATGCCGGTGCGCTGGGGCCTGGGCTACGGGCTCTTCGGTAGCACCTACGGGTGGGGTGGCTGGGGCGGGTCGATGGTGATGATCGAACCCGAGGCCCGGATGGTGGTGGCGTACGTGACGAACCAGATGCGCGAACCCGCCGAGGACAACCGGGGTTTGGAGATCGTCATGTCCGTCTACGACGGTCTCGTGGGACTGCGGGCCTGACGGGCGGACGGGAGAAAGTGGGGGCAGTGATGGGCAGCCGTGGCAGTCGTACGTTCCTGATCGGGGGCGGCTGGGACGCGACGGCCGCGCACGCCGTCTACGGGCCGTTCCTACGGGCGGCCACCGGGCCCCGCATCGGCTGCGTCGTGCTCGACGAGGGGGACGGCGGCGAGCAGTTCGGCCGGTACGACGCCGTACTGCGAAAGGTCGCCGACTGCAGCCCCGTACCGCTGCGGGTGCCGCTCGGCGGGGAATTCGCCGCGGACCTCCTCCGGGAGCTGGACGGGCTTGTGGTCTGTGGCGGGCTGACGCCCGCGTATCAGGACGCGTTCGCCGGGTGCCTGGACCGACTGCGGTCCGCTCTCGCCGAGTTCGGCCTTCCGTACGCCGGTTTCTCCGCCGGGGCGGCGGTCGCCGCACGGCACGCTCTCGTCGGAGGATGGCTCGACGACGGCGTACCCGTGTGCCACGAGGACACCGCCGAGGACCTGGAGGAGATCGAAGTGCGGCCCGGGCTGGGGCTGGTGCCCTTCTCCGTGGAGGTGCACGCCGCGCAGTGGGGGACGCTGCCGCGCCTGATCGCCGCGGTCGCAAGGCACGGACTCCCGCACGGCGTCGCGATCGACGAGAACACGGTCCTGGAGGTCGGCCCGGACGGACGCGCCCGGGTCTCGGGGCTCGGGCGCGCACACTCCGTGCGACCGTCCGCCGACGGGGGCGTTCTCGTCCGGTCCTACGGAGCCGGCGAGTTCCTTCCAGCCGAGTGAACCGGCAGGTCAACTCCCGCTGCCGTACGGCCTGGTGATGATCTCCAAGTTGTGTCCGTTGGGGTCGTCGAAGTACGCGCCCCGCCCGCCGTCGTTGTGGTTGATCTCGCCGCGGCGGTGGTGGTACGGATCCGCCCAGTAGGTCAGCCCGGCGTCCTGGATACGGCCGAAGATGGTGTCGAACTCGTCCTCGGACACCAGGAACGCGTAGTGCTGGGGTGTGATCTCGCCGTCCGTCTCCATGTAGTCGAGGGTCACGCCGTTCGGGATCTGGACGGGGATGAAGGGACCGAACGGCGGGCTGGGCTCCAGCCCCAGGATGTCGGCGAGGAACTGGGCCGACGCCTTCTTGTCATGGGCGGCGACGATGGTGTGGTTCAGCTGCACGTTCATCGTGTGGGCCTCCTCACGCCCAAGATACTCCGAGCAGCGAAAGGCCCCGGCGTCGTCTTCCGCCGGGGCCCTGCTCGTCAGGCCTGTCAGACCTCCAAGCCCCTCTAAGACCTGTCAGATCGTCGCCGTGTCGATCACGAAGCGGTAGCGGACGTCGCTCGCCACCACCCGCTCGTACGCCTCGTTGATCTGGTCCGCGCTGATCACCTCGATCTCGGCGCCGAAGCCGTGCTCGGCGCAGAAGTCGAGCATCTCCTGGGTCTCGGCGATGCCGCCGATCATGGAGCCGGCGAGGGTCTTGCGGCCGGCGATCACCGAGAAGAGGTTGAGGGCGATCGGCTCCTCGGGGGCGCCGACGTTCACCAGCGCGCCGTCCCGCTTCAGCAGCGACAGGAACGCACCGAAGTCGAGCGGGGCCGAGACCGTGGAGAGGATCAGGTCGAAGGAGCCCTGCAGGTCCTTGAAGGTCTGCTCGTCGCTGGTCGCGTAGTAGTGGTCGGCGCCCAGCTTCAGGCCGTCGTCCTTCTTGCGCAGGGACTGCGACAGGACCGTGACCTCGGCGCCGAGGGCGTGGGCGATCTTGACGCCCATGTGGCCGAGGCCGCCCATGCCGAGGATCGCGACCTTCTTGCCGGGGCCGGCGTTCCAGTGCTTCAGCGGGGAGTAGGTGGTGATGCCGGCGCACAGCAGCGGCGCGGCCACGTCCAGCGACAGGGCGTCGGGGATGCGGACGACGAAGTTCTCGTCGACGACGACCTTCTCCGAGTAGCCGCCGTAGGTGGGCTCGCCGTCCTTGCCGATCGAGTTGTACGTGCCGACGTTGCCGCCGGTGCAGTACTGCTCCTCGCCGGCCTTGCAGCTCTCGCACTCCCGGCAGGAGTCGACCAGGCAGCCGACGCCCACCCGGTCGCCGACCCGGTACTTGGTGACGCCGGCGCCGACCTCGGAGACGATGCCCGCGATCTCGTGGCCCGGGACCATCGGGAAGATCGCCTCGCCCCAGCCCTCCCGTGCCTGGTGGATGTCGGAGTGGCAGATACCGGCGAACTTGATGTCGATCAGGACGTCGAACTCACCGACCTCCCGGCGCTCGATGGTGGTGCGCTCCAGCGGAGCCTTCGCGGCGGGGGCGGCGTAAGCGGCAACAGTGGTCATGCCGAGGGGTCTCCTAGCTGTGGTTACGCGCCCGGCTGCCTTCTGGCCGGGCATGTCGTTCAGCATGCCGGAGCGCAGGGGCTTCACCCAGCCCACGCTTCTGCATACGTCCGCTGTGCCTACCACTGGCGGGGTCAGGATGGTGGGCGTACGACAGTGAATACTTGAGGCATGGACGAACAGCCCCATCCCCTACCCGAGCCCGCGGGGGCGCTGGACCGGCGTGCCGAGCTCAGCGAGTTCCTGCGCACCCGGCGCGCCCGGCTGAAGCCGGAGGACGTGGGGCTGCCGGACTTCGGCCGGCACCGGCGGGTGCCCGGACTGCGCCGCGAGGAGCTGGCACAGCTGGCGGGCGTCTCGGTGGCGTACTACACGCGCCTCGAGCAGGGCAACGGGCGGAACGTGTCGGCGGAGGTGCTCGACGCCATCGCGCGGGCGCTGCGGCTGACGGACGCCGAGCACGCACACCTCACGCACCTCGCGAAGCCGAAGCAGCACAAGAAGAAGCCGGCGGCGCGGTCTCAGCAGGTGCGGGGGTCGCTGCGGCAGCTGCTGGACACGATGGACTCGGTGCCGGCGTACATAGGCGGCCGCTACTCGGACATTCTCGCCTGGAACCGGATGGCCGCGGCCGTCTTCGGCGACTGGGGGGAGCTGGCGCCGCAGGAGCGGAACTGGGCCCGGCTGGTGTTCCTGAATCCGGCGTACCGCGAGCTGTTCGTGGCGTGGGAGGAGAAGGCGTCCGACGTGGTCGCCCTGCTGCGCATGCAGGCGGGCTGCTATCCGGACGATCCGCGGCTGTCCGCCCTGGTCGGCGAGCTCTCCGTCAAGAGTGAGGAGTTCAGGCGGCTGTGGGCCATGCACGACGTCAAGGAGAAGAGCCACGGCGTCAAGCATCTGCACCACCCGCTGGTCGGCGACCTGCTGCTGAACTACGAGTCGTTCCCCGTGACCGACGGCAGCGATCAGGGCCTGATCGTCTACCACGCGGAACCCGGCTCGCCCTCGGCGGAGGCGTTGCGGCTGCTGGCCAGCTGGGGGGCGGACGCCACCCGGGCGGGGCAGTCGGCGCCGTCTTCCTGAGCCGTGCCCGGCCGTCGGCACGCCGATGAACGCCGGACGGGCTGAAAGTCACCCCTGGTACGGCAGCGCAGCCCCCCACGTCCACCGCGGCACCGGCTGCTCCGCCGGCGGCTTCGCGTCCGGGCCGGAGAAGTACACCGCCAGCCTCGTCCCCCACTCCACGTACGCCAGGAACGCCGACCGGAACTCGGCATCCGTCGGGAGGCCTGCGTCGTCCGCCGCGTCCTGGATGAGGTTGACCCAGCGGCGGCGCTGGGGCTCGGTGATGTGCTTGCCGAAGTGCTTGGCGACCATGTGGCCGTGGCCGCCCTGGGTGCGGGAGTAGGTGGCGGGGCCGCCGAAGACCTCGCCGAGCCAGAGGGCTACGTGTTCGGCGTGCTCGGCCGCGAGGTCGGCGAAGAGGGGGGCGAGAAGGTCGTCCTTCAGGACCTTGTCGTAGAAGACCGACGTCAGACGGGTGAAGGCGGCGGCGCCCCCGGCCCAGTCGTACAGCGTCGGCACCGAGGATCCCGTACCGCGTACCGTCGTCGGCTTGTAGTGGCGCATCTCCTCGATGTTGCCGACGTACGGGCGGATCTCCGCGAGGAAGTCGGGGAACAGGTCCGAGCTGCGGAAGCCCTCCACGTGGTCCTCGGTCGACGTCCAGGTGATGCGCAGGACGTAGTGCTCGAAGTCCTCCTCGCAGCGCGCGAGTTCGTAGTCCACGCACTGCGGTGCCGCGGCCAGCCGGCCCGCGGCCCGTGTGTAGGCGGCGAGGAACTCCGCCGAGCGGTCTTCCGGGATGCGGTAGCGGATGTACTCGACGGTCTGTGTGGTCATGCGCCCACGGAAACACGGACCGCCCGCCGGAAGCTGCACTTCCGGCGGGCGGTTCGCTCAGCGCTCAGCGAACCTGCGGCTCACTTGGCGTAGTACGCGTTGTAGATCGAGATCGTCGACTTGTTGTTCTGCTTGTCGGTGATCTTGGCGTGGAAGGAGATGGCCTTCCCCTTCTCCGGGTTCTTCACCTTGATCTTGCCGCCCACGACGTCGAGCTTCGTCCAGGTCTGGCCGTAGTCGTACGACACGTACACGGACAGCGACTTGAGGTTGCTGCCCTTGGCGGAGCCCTCGACGGTGACCGGGATCGTCACCGTCCTGCCGGCCTCCACCTTGTTGTCCAGGCCGGTGGTCGCGTTGAAGCGGACCATGGAGGCGGGCAGGTTGGCCACATCGGACGTCTTCTTCGAGTGGAACGTCCAGCTCGCGTCGATGCGAGTGGAGGCCTCGGCGACCCGGACGCTGCGCTTCACGGACGTCGTCAGCCTGTACTCGGCCTCGCCGGACGGGACCTTGAACTCCTTCTCACCGAACAGCGGGTCGTCGTTGGAGCCGACCTTGGTGCCGTTGCGGTAGAGGGTCGTGGCGACCGCGGTGAGGTCCGAGAAGCCGGCGTGGCCGGCCCCGTCGGCGAAGAGCGGCAGGGAACCGTAGATGCTGTTGCCCTCGCGGAAGAGACCGAAGTACTTGTTCAGGTGCGGGCCGAAGACCGCCGTGTTGAAGGTCTTCGTGTACTTCTGGCCCGCCTTGAAGGTCTGTGGGTCGCCCAGCGTCGCGGACGCCTCCGCGATCGGGAGCCCGTTCGCGTCATGGCCCTTGATCTGCACGAAGTCCCAGGTCCACTGGATCTTGTCGGACGTCGACAGGTACAGGGTGCGTGCCCCCGGCAGCTTCTGCTCGATGCCGTTCGCGAAGACGGCGTCCTCGGGGAACAGCCCGATGGGCTGCAGGACGCCGGTCTTGCCGGGGGCTCCGGAGCCGAGGTTGTTCTTCACCGTGGCGAGCTCGCCCGCCTTGAAGTGGCGGACCTTGTCGCCCTGGATCTTCCTGACCTTGGCGGTGGTGGCCACGTCGTACTCGGCGTCGTCGCCCTTGGTCCACTGGCCGTTCCAGGTCTGGTGCAGGCCCGACACCTCGCCGCCCAGCGGCGCCATGCGTATGTCGGCGAAGGACTTCGCGTCGAAGGCGACTCCGCCCGCGGGGTCATAGCTGTAGCTGATCGTCGCCTGCTGCTGCTTCGCCTGCGCGTCCGGCACCGTGATGTCGGCCGCCCTGGTCCTGCGGGCGTCGATCGTCACCGTGGTGTTCTTGGTGACGCTCAGCTTCGGCTGGACCAGCCAGTCGAGGCCGCCCTCGAAGTGCACGGGGTCCTTCGCGATCCAGACGTCCAGCAGGTAGTCGCCCTTCGGCAGGCGCATCGTCGTCGTACCGGAGTCCGAGACGGTCACCGGGTACGCGCGGCCCTCGGCCAGGCCCGAGTAGCCGGCCAGGATGTCGTTGTAGTTCCCGGTCGGCTGCCCGTCACGCCCGATGTGCTTGAACGTCACGCTGTACGACTGGACCTCGCGCTGCACACCGGCCGCGGTCCGCACGGTCTGGCCGCCGCCCGTCGCCGTCACATACGCGGAGTACGCGCCGTCGAGCGTGCCGCCCAGCTTGGTGTTGACCGTCAGGTTGACGGAGGCCTTGCCGCCCGCCGGGACGGTCACCTTCGTCGCGCCGAGCTTGAAGAAGCCCGCGGGGGCCGCCTGACCCTTGGGGTTCGTGGCGGCGGCGGACAGGTTGAGCGTGATGTCCTTCGTACCGAAGTTGCGGTACGTCAGCTTCTTGGTGACCGGCTTGTCGTCGGTGTGCGGCCACTGCTGCACACCGAAGCTCACCGACACCGGGTCGGCGATCACCGTCTGCTTGATGGCCCTGTCGACGGCGATACGGCCCGCGCCCTGCTGGAACGCCGTGTACTTGCCGCCCTTCGCCGAGCCGGTCAGAGCGCCCTTGAGCTCGGAGAACTTCCAGTCCGGGTGCTCCTGCTTCAGGATCGCCGCCGCGCCCGCCACATGCGGGGTCGCCATCGACGTACCCGAGAGGGTCAGATAGCCGGGCGGGTTCTCGCCGAGCTCCTGGTCGATGACGCTGCCCTTGGCCGCGGCCGCCGTGATGTCCACGCCGGGCGCAGTGACGTCCGGCTTGATGGCGCCGTCGAAGGTCGGACCGGTCGAGGAGAAGTCGGCCAGCTTGTCGTGGTCGTCGACCGCGCCGACGGTGAGGGCGTCCTCGGCGCTGCCCGGCGAACCGACCGACTCGGGGCCGGAGTTGCCCGCGGCGATCGCGAAGAGGATGCCCTTCTGCTCGGACAGCTTGTTGACCTCGGCCTCGAGCGGGTCGATGCCGGGCGCGTCCCGGCTGCCGAGGCTGATGTTGACGACGTCGGCGCCCTGCGCGGCCGCCCACTCCATGCCGGCGAGGATGGAGGAGTCGTCACCGGCGCCGGTGTCGTCGAGGACCTTGCCGTTGAGGATCTTCGCGCCGGGCGCGACACCCTTGTACTTGCCGCCCGACTTGGCGCCGGTGCCCGCCGCGATGGAGGCGACGTGCGTGCCGTGCCCGAAGTGATCGGTGGCGTCGGCGGCGGTGGAGAAGTTCTTGGACGCGATGACCTGGGTCGCCAGGTCCGGGTGGGTGGCGTCGACACCGGTGTCCAGTACGGCGATCTTGACGCCCTTGCCGTCGTAGCCGGCGGCCCATGCCTTCGGTGCGCCGATCTGCGGGACGGACTTGTCGAGGCTGGCCCTGCGGGTGCCGTCGAGCCAGACGTGCGCGATGCCCGAGGCGGCCTTCCCGCCGTTGGTGACGGCGTCCCAGAGCTCGGGCGTCTCCTTCTGCGGGGTCTGGACGGCGTCCGCATTCAGGGACTTGAGGGTCCTGCGAAGGGTGCCCGCGTCACGGACGTCGGCCTTCGCGGCGGTCGCCGCACCCTGGTAGCCGACGATCACCTTCAGGCCCTTGGCCTGGGACTTGCGGGTCGCGGACTTGTTGAGCTCGGTGATGTCGAACAGCCGCTGGTCCAGCTTGCCGGTGGCGACCAGCCGGGCCGCGTCCGCCGGTACGACGAGCGTGTGCCCGTCTGCCTTGCGGAACTGAACGGGTATGTGCTCGCGCCCCTTCGCCCGCTCCAGGCCGACGACCCGGCCCTTGGAGTCGACGACCACGCGGTCGCCGGTGATCAGGGTGATGCGGTGCTTGGACGTGAGCTGAGTCTGCGGAGCAGTCGTCGACTGCTCGGGCTTCGCGGACGCCGGACTGGTCATGCCCGCCGCGAGGGCCACGGCGGCCGCCGTGGCAACGGTCGCCGCGCACGCTCTTTTCACTTGTCTGCGCAAGTCTCCCCCTGGAGATGAAGTACCGGGCGTTTTCCCCTGTCACCCGGCCGGGGGCGGTCCCGCACACATGAACGCGTGCACCCCCCGGAACACGCAGTATGCCGGGGGGTGATCAGGCACCTCAATAGATGAGAAGAAGGTAAGAGGCAGCCCTGGGGACTGTTACGAGCCGGCCCCAAAGCCGTTACCTTCCCGGGCAGTTACGCGCCCGCGTTCTCCTTGACGGTGAGCTTGCCCTTGCGGATCGTCGCCAGCCGCGGGGCCTTCTTCGCGATCGCGGAGTCGTGGGTGACCATGATGAAGGTCAGCCCGAGCTCCTTCCACATGCGCTCCAGCACCTCCATGATCTCGTCGCGCATCGACTCGTCGAGATTTCCGGTGGGTTCGTCGGCGAGCAGCACCTTCGGCTGCTTGACGAGTGCTCTGGCTATGGCGACGCGCTGCTGCTGTCCTCCGGACATCTCGCCGGGCAGGTGCCCCAGCCGCTCGCCGAGACCGACCGAGGTCAGCGCCTCGGCGGCCCGCTCGCGCCGCTCCTTCACCTTCACCCCGAGCGGTACGAGGGCGGTTTCGACGTTCTCCTGGGCGGTGAGGGTGGGGATGAGGTTGAAGGACTGGAAGACGAAGCCGATGTTCTCGCTGCGGACGCTTGTGAGCTTGGCCTCGGAGAGCCTGGCCAGGTCCGTGCCGTCGAGGACGACTTCGCCGGAGGTGGGGCGGTCGAGACCGCCGAGCATCTGGAGGAGGGTGGACTTGCCGCCGCCGGTGGGGCCCTGGATGACCAGGCGGTCCCCGTCGGCGATGGAGAGGTCGACTCCGTCGAGGGCGTGGATGGTGTCCTTGCCTCGGGTGTAGCGCTTGGTGAGGTTTCTCAACTCATACATGAGGTGACTCCTGGGTGGGGTTCGGGGTGGTGCGTGTCGTTGTTCGGCCGCGGGTGGGTGGGGGCTGGTCGCGCAGTTCCCCGCGCCCCTCAAAAGCCGCCGTAGCTGCGGGCAGTCGTGCCGCTGGGGCGACGCCCACCCAAGCAGTCGGCACCGCGTCCCTGGCGTAGCTGCGGGCAGTCGTGCCGCTGGGGCGACGCCCACCCAAGCAGTCGGCACCGTGTCCCTGCCGCAGCTGCGGGCAGTCGTGCCGCTGGGGCGACGCCCACCCAAGCAGTCGGCACCGTGTCCCTGGCGTAGCTGCGGGCAGTCGTGCCGCTGGGGCGGCACGGGTGGGCGCAGCGGCACCCCGCAAGCGCGGGACGAGCGCACCCGCCGTTCCCCAGCCGCAGCCGACGTTCAGCTACTCGACGCGGCGAAGCGCATCCGCCGGACGCAGTCGCGACGCCCGCCAGCCTCCGAAGGCACCGGCAATCAGACCGCCCGCCACCGCAAGCGCCACCGCCAGCACGATCGTCGTCACGCTCACCGGCGCCGTCAGCGCAACCTCCAGCGTCCTCGCCGCCTGCCGACCGGGCCCCCCGAAGCCGCCGGGACCGCCTGTACCGCCACCACCCCCCAACTGCGCCTGCAGCGTGGGGCTGACGCTGGTCACGACGTACGCCCCCGCCAGACCGAGCGCGATCCCCAGCGCACCGCCCAACAGCCCGTTGACCATGGCTTCGCCGACGACCTGCCGGGTCACCCGCCCCGACTTCCACCCCAGCGCCTTCAGCGTGCCGAACTCCCGCACCCGTCGCGAAACGGCAGCGGACGTCAGCAGCCCCGCCACCAGGAACGCGGCCACCAGCACGGCGATCGACAGCCACTTGCCGACGTTCGTGGCGAGGGACGACGCCGTGGACAGCGACCCGGACACCGTCTTCGCGAGGTCGGCGGACGTCGTGACCGTCGTACCCGGGACGTTCTTCTGGATGGTCGACTTGACCGAGTCGATCTGCTGGGAGTCGGTCGCCTTGACGTAGACCGTGGTGATCTTGTTCTTCTCGCCGGCCAGCGTCTGCGCCTGCTGCAGCGGGATGTACAGGTTGGCAGCCGCGTCCCCGCTGTCGGCGGTCGCTGTGCCGATCACGGTGAACTTGACGTTCTTGATGGTGACGGTCGAACCGACCTTGTACTTCTTCTCCTTGGCGTAAGCGGAGTCCGCCACCACGACCTTGGCGTCGGTCTCGGTCGTCTTGAAGGTACGGCCGCTGGTGATCTTCGACGAGGTCAGCGGGCCGAGCGCGGTCTTGGTGACGTCGGTGCCGTAGACCGTGTACTGGTTGATGTCGAAGTCGGCACCGCCGCCCCGCACCTCGCCCTGCGGCTGCCCGGTGCCGCCGCCCCTGCCGCCCGCGGAGTTCTGGTTCTGCTGGAACCGCCCTTGGGTGAACTGGCCGTTGACCTTCACCACGTTGAGGCTCAGCCCGCCCACCGCGGACGAGACGCCCTTCTGGTCCGCGACCTTGCTGACGGTCGAGGCGGCCAGGGTCGTGAAGCCCTGCACCAGGACCCGGTCGCTGCTCTGCGTCGAGTCGTCGCCGGTGCCCCGCGCGTCGAACTGGAAGCGCGGACGCTGGGAGTTGCTCGCCGTCGGCGTCGCCGCCTTGGTGACGGTCATGTCCGTGCCCAGCCCGTACAGCGACTGGAGGACCTTGTCCTGCGCCCTGCCCATGCCCGACGACACGGAGCTGACCACGATGACGAGCGCGATGCCGAGGGCAAGACCGGAGGCGACGACGAGGGCCGCCTTTCTGCGGCGGCGCAGTTCGCGCCTCAGGTAGGTGAAGAACATGCGCCGCAAGCTAGGGACGCCCCGTGATGACTCGATAAGGCCCTGATAAGAGATGCATGAGAAGGCTGTGGCGCAGCCGGGAAGGACTCGGAAAACACCGATGCCGCCCCTGGGGGCGGCATCGGAGAGCTGTGAACCGACAGTGGGTCAGATGGCCGAACCGGCCTTCCAGTCCGCCCAGCTGAGGTTCCAGCCGTTGAGGCCGTTGTCCGGCTGGACGATCTTGTCGCCGGTGTTGGAGACGACCACGACGTCACCGACGATCGAGTGGCTGTACATCCAGTAGCCCGGCGTGCTGGTGTCGTTGGCGCCCTTGGTGTCGGACAGGCCCACGCAGCCGTGGCTGGTGTTCACCGAGCCGAAGATGGACTTCGCGCCCCAGTAGTTGCCGTGCAGGAAGGTGCCGGAGTTGGTGAGGCGGATGGCGTGCGGCACGTCCTTGATGTCGTACTCGGCCTTGCCGTCGTTGTCCGTGAAGCCGACGGTCGTGCCGTTCATGCGCGTCTGCTTGTACTTCTCGGACATCACCATGATGCCGTTGTACGTCGTGTGCTCCGGCGAACCGGCCGAGATCGGGATGGTCTTGATGACCTTGCCGTCCTGCGTGACCTTCATCTGCTTGGTCTTGGCGTCGACGTACGAGACCTGGTTGCGACCGATGTGGAAGGTGACCGTCTTCTGCTGCACACCGTAGACACCGGAGGCGCCCTCGACACCGTCGAGCGCGAGCTTCAGCGTGACGGTGGAGTTCTCCTTCCAGTAGTTCTCGGGGCGGAAGTCGAGACGGTTGGCGCCGAACCAGTGTCCGACGACCTCCTGGCCGCTGCTGGAGGAGACCGTGATGCCCTTCTGGACCGCGGCCTTGTTGGCGATCGCCTTGTCGAAGTTGATCGACACCGGCATGCCCACGCCGACGGTCGAGCCGTCCTCCGGCGTGAAACTGCCTATGAAGCTGTGGGCCGGGGCGACCGTGGTGAACGAGGCGTTCTCGTGCGCGACGCGGCCGGCGGAGTCCTTCGCCACTGCCGCGACCTTGTAGGTGGTCGAGCGCTCCAGCTGGGCGTTCGGCTTCCAGCTGGTCTTGTCGGCGGAGAGCGTGCCGGAGACGGCGGTGCCGCTCTCGGTCGTCATGGTCACGTTCGTGAGCGTGCCCTTGCTGACGGTGACGGCCGCGGAGTTGTTGATGGAGGCGTTGTCGGAGCCGTCCTTCGGCGTGATCTTGATGTCCGCCTCGGACGCCTTCTGGGCCGCGGCCTCGTCGGCCTTGGCCTGCGAGGTGTCCTTGCCCTTGTCGCCGGAGGCGTCGTCGCCGCCACCGCCGCCGGAACAGGCCGAGAGCACCAGAACCCCGCCGAGCAGTGCGGACGCGACCGTCAGGCCCCTGCGCCGCTTACTGTTCGTCATCACACGCTTCTCCATTGTCGCCGTATCCCCAAAAAGCCCCGAGAGTCACCGTCAACGAACTTCAACGCTACGGCCGGTCGGTCCCGTTCCACATATGCCGCAGGTGTGGGGCACACCACGTCGGAGACGAAGAAACCCCGGACGGCGATCGCCACCCGGGGTCACGTTTTCCCAAGCCGCTCAGGAGACGGCGCCGGCCCCCTCGTCTTCGTCGTCTTCGTCCACATCATCCTCGTCCAGGTCCCAATCCGGCGAATCGGGGTCGTAGTCGATGGGCTCGCTCGACCAGGAGGCCTGCGCGAGGTCGACCCCCGGCACCTCGCTCACCAGGTCGAACGGGTCGATGAGAGATGCCAGGGCCTCCGCCGTGTCTTCCGTCACAGCACCCTCGGCGTGCGCCCGCTCGTCGGCCGGCAGGTCGGTGTCGTCGGCGAGGCGCCGCAGCGCCGCCTTGGTCAGTTCGCCGGGGTCCTCGATTTCGAGGACGAGTTCCACTCGAAGGCGGACAAAACGTGATGTCTCTTCAGTGTTCATGCCCGGAGCGTAAGGCTAGGGGCTCCCGTGACTTTCCTGTGACCCGCGCCTTTCACTAACATCGCCCCACACGGCCAATTCGCCAGCGCCACAAGGGGATCGATATTCCGTGTCATCCGCTCGACGTCCGTTGCTGACCGCCACCGCCGCAGGCACCGTCCTGTGCGCCCTGTGGTTCGTTCCCTCCGCCAAGGCGACCGGGGAAGAACCGGCGGGAAGAGCGTCGTCGGCGGCCCCGACCTCGCAGGTCACAGCGCAGGCGCGGGCCGTCTCGGAGAGCACGGACGGCTCCGGCGCCCAGGCCCAACTCGCCGACACGGGAAGCCCCGACACCACTCCCTACGTCGTCGGTGGCACCGTCTTCCTCGGGATCGGCGCGGGATTCGTGGCGTATTCGGTGCGCCGGGAGCGCCTCGGGTTTTGAATTCGCTTGACGCTTCCTTGACGTCGCCTTCATAGTCCGCCCATGAAGAGATCATCGAGGGTGCGTGCGGGCGCCACGGCTGCCGTGAGCGTGCTGTCGCTCGCCCTCATCACGGGTTGCGGCGGGAATGCGGACGACTCCAAGGGCTCCGGCTCCAAGGACTCGTCCTCCTCGTCGACTGCGGCCGCGAAGGCGCTCAGCGCGGCCGAGCTGAACAAGCTCATCATCAGCGGGGCGGACCTCGACGGCTACGACGTCAAGTCCGCGGACAGCGGCGGCAAGTTCGCCGCGTCCAAGGACCAGGTGAAGGTGGCCGACGCGAAGTGCGCACCGCTCGCCTACGTCCTCACCGGGTTCGCGCCGGGCGACACGAGCGCGTACGTCAACCGGATGGCCACGGAGAAGAGCGACAGGCCCACACCGACGGGCACCTCGGACAAGGACCTCGACGCCGCGATGAACGGCCTCCAGGACGTCCTGGAGTCCAAGTTGACGATCGTCTCGCTGTCCTCGTACGACGGCGGGGGCACCCAGGACACGATGAAGTCCGTGTCGGACGCGGTGAGCGGCTGCGCGAACGGCTTCACGGTCTCGGCCAAGGGCCAGGACACGCAGAAGTTCACGAAGGTCGCAGAGGAGAAGGCCTCCGGCAGTGGTGACGAGTCGGTGGCGTTCGCCGTGACCGGCAAGGCCGACGGCGGCACGACGACGGTGCACGCCGAGGTGGTGCGGCACGGCTCCACGGTCGCCACCTACTACTCGATCAGCCTGGCGGCCCTGGCCGGCAAGCAGGACAAGTACGGCGTCCCCGCCGAGATCGTCAAGGCGCAGGCGACCAAGCTCGCCCAGAGCTGACCTGCGGGGAGGGCCGCCGCCGGGGAGAGACAGCGGCGGCCCCGATACCTGCCGGAGCGCTCAGGCGAGCGGACCCGTAACCCGCTCCACCGCTGCCACCAGATGCCCCTCACGCACGAACGCGTCCGCGGCGGCCAGATCGGGCGCCAGGAACCGGTCCGGACCGGGGCCCTGCACACCCGCCGCGCGCGGCCGTGATGCGGCCTGACAGGCGGGCCGGAGGGCCGCCGCCGGAGGGAGACAGCGGCGGCCCCCATACCTGCCGGAGCGCTCAGGCGAGCGGACCCGTCACCCGCTCCACCGCTGCCACCAGACGCCCCTCACGCACGAACGCGTCCGCGGCGGCCAGATCGGGCGCCAGGAACCGGTCCGGACCGGGGCCCTGCACCCCCGCCGCGCGCGGCCGTGATG